>NZ_JBSHNV010000001.1:0-225 GCF_053601575.1 Lacinutrix sp. MEBiC02404
TTTTTTTTAGTTTATACTAAGCTACATTTTTTAGTTCAAAATCCATAATTTCTTGAGGAGTTTTATAACCTATTATTTTCCGAGGTCTATTGTTAAGTTTTTCTTGAATACTCATTAGTGATTTTTCATCAATTTGATTGAAGTCAGTTCCTTTAGGAAGGTATCTTCTAATAAGTCCATTTGTATTTTCATTAGTTCCTCTTTCCCAGGAAGAATATGGATGGG
>NZ_JBSHNV010000002.1:0-222 GCF_053601575.1 Lacinutrix sp. MEBiC02404
CGTTACTTCCGTTGGTTCTGTTCCTTCTGTTAATGTCGATCCTACTGGTAAAGTAGTCGTATCTACTACGATATCTACTGTCCCTGCTGGTACTCCTTCTATAGTATACGTTCCATCCGCTGCTGTTGTTCCTGTTGGCTCTCCTGCGTCTAATACGCCATCGCCATCTAAATCAGCAAATACAGTTACTGGTGTAGTGAACCCGGTTTCTGTTCCGTTTTG
>NZ_JBSHNV010000003.1:0-276 GCF_053601575.1 Lacinutrix sp. MEBiC02404
CCAAACGACACCGATCCAAACGATGCATGTGAATTTACAGCAACAGATATTACTTTACCTGTAACAGCGATTACAGATTGTGATGGCGATGGAGAAACAAGTGATACGGATCCAAATGATACCGATCCATGTATCGGAGGAGATTTAACAAATGTAGATTTAACAGACACAACAAGTGACTGGGCAACTGCAGATTGTGATGGAGATGGAGTAAGTAACTTAGACGAAGTAGATCCTGATGGAGACGGCGTTCAAGGACCAAACGACACAGATCCA
>NZ_JBSHNV010000004.1:0-240 GCF_053601575.1 Lacinutrix sp. MEBiC02404
GGAAGCATTCAGATTAACATCTGTATATGTCCAAGTTACCAGGGTTGTTCCTTGTGTTGTAATAGGAAGTGATGCATCGTTTGTTACAGTAACTATTCCACCACAATTATCAGTTGCAGTCGGTGCGGTTAAAGTAGTTACTTCACATTGTGCCGTTACGTTAGCTAAAGTTGCAACATCAGCAACAGGAGCAGTAACATCTGTAATTATTACATTTTGTGTTTGTGTGGAAGCATTCAA
>NZ_JBSHNV010000005.1:0-224 GCF_053601575.1 Lacinutrix sp. MEBiC02404
GTATCATTGCGCTTAAACCGTTGCTAAAACCAGAATTCCTAAATTATATTTATATAAAAATTTAAACATCTGAACTCTGGCTAACTATGAAAAGACCTATAGATAACAACGTATATAATTAATGGCTAGTTTTAGCTTGCTTACGAAAATCTTTGCAGATTTTCTATTCCGTTTTTATTTACTAAATTAGGTGCTGAAACACGCCACTAATCATATACAAACAC
>NZ_JBSHNV010000006.1:0-439 GCF_053601575.1 Lacinutrix sp. MEBiC02404
AGACGCAGGAGAGCCAACAGCAACAACAGCAACAGACGGAACCTATACTATAGAAGGAGTACCAGCAGGAACAGTAGATATCGTAGTAGATACAACTACTTTACCAACAGGTGCTACTTTAACAGATGGAACAGAGCCAACATCAGTAACGATAACAACAAATGGTAGTGTAGATGCGGGAATAGATGGTTATACTACAGCAGGAACGGTAACCGGAACCGTATATAACGATGAAGATGGTGATGGAACACAAAACGGAACAGAAACCGGATTTACTTCTCCAGTAACTGTATTTGCGGATTTAGATGGCAATGGTGTATTAGACGCAGGAGAGCCAACAGGAACAACAGCAGCGGATGGGACGTATACTATAGAAGGCGTGCCAGCAGGAACAGTAGATATCGTAGTAGATACGACTACTTTACCAGTTGGAGCTACA
>NZ_JBSHNV010000007.1:0-253 GCF_053601575.1 Lacinutrix sp. MEBiC02404
GAGGAGATTTAACAAATGTAGATTTAACAGACACAACAAGTGACTGGGCAACTGCAGATTGTGATGGTGATGGAGTAAGTAACTTAGACGAGGTGGATCCTGATGGAGACGGTGTTCAAGGACCAAACGACACCGATCCAACCGATGCTTGTGAGTTTACTGCAACAGGTATTACTTTACCTGTAACAGCGATTACAGATTGTGATGGCGATGGAGAAACAAGTGATACGGATCCAAATGATACGGATCCATG
>NZ_JBSHNV010000008.1:0-286 GCF_053601575.1 Lacinutrix sp. MEBiC02404
CATACTTACTGCAACGCTTACGCTTGAAGATTCTATCGGTCCTGACTTAACATCTTGTACTGTAATAGACGAAACTATAGAATGTAACGGTACAGATAACGAAATGATCGCGAATGATTGGAATGCCGCTAACATACTTGCACTGCAATCTTGTGGTACAGATAGCTGTGATACAGATGCAGTATTTGATGTAACTTCAGATTATGTATTTACTAACCTTGCTTCCACTTGTGGCGCTGGTGGTACTATTCTAGTTACTTATACCGTTGCTGATGATTGTGGTAAC
>NZ_JBSHNV010000009.1:0-259 GCF_053601575.1 Lacinutrix sp. MEBiC02404
TTTTAACTTTAGGAGATGCTTCTTTTAATACGACAGCAACTTGTGATGGCGGCACCGCAAATATAACTGGAGATCTTGGTGGAAGTTTTACTTTTAATCCGATACCAACCGATGGAGCAACAATAGATGCAACTAGCGGAGCGGTAACGAATGGAATTTCAGGAACTATTTATACCATAGAATATACAAGTCCTGGAACCTGCGGAGTAAATAGCACGCAATCCGTAACCGTGTTAACCTCCGGAAACGCTGCTTTTAA
>NZ_JBSHNV010000010.1:0-306 GCF_053601575.1 Lacinutrix sp. MEBiC02404
TATACAGTTGCTGATGATTGTGGTAATGAAACCATACTTACTGCAACACTTACGCTTGAAGATTCTATCGGTCCTGATCTTACTGCTTGTACTGTAATAGACGAAACTATAGAATGTAACGGAACAGATAACGAAACGATCGCTAACGATTGGAATACTGCTAACATATTAGCACTTCAATCTTGTGGTACAGATTCTTGTGATACAGATGCAGTATTTGATGTAACTTCTGATTATGTATTTACGAACCTTGCTTCTACTTGTGGAGCTGGTGGTACTATTCTAGTTACGTATACCGTAGCTGAT
>NZ_JBSHNV010000011.1:0-225 GCF_053601575.1 Lacinutrix sp. MEBiC02404
AACCGAAAAGTACAAAGGTAGTAGCAGCATTTTTAGAAGTAAAAAAGACCACTGGCAATACGAGTGGAATGCTGCTGGCATGTTACAAACCGTAACACGACCAGATAAATTACAAGTACATTTTACCTACGATGCTTTAGGCAGAAGACTAAGTAAAACCTTTAAAAGCACCACAACCTAATGGCTTTGGGATGGTAACGTACCATTACACGAATGGAAAGAAAA
>NZ_JBSHNV010000012.1:0-226 GCF_053601575.1 Lacinutrix sp. MEBiC02404
CAAGATCTCCTGTGATATTTGATGTTCCGCCATCACAAGTTGCTGTCGTATTAAAAGAAGCGTTTCCTAAAGTTAAAACAGTTACCGGTTGTGTGCTACTTGTTCCGCAGGTTCCTGGACTCGTGTATTCAATAGTATAGATCGCTCCTGAAATTCCATTAGTTACCGTTCCGCTAGTTGCGTTTATTGTTGCTCCATCCGTTGGCATCGGATTAAACGTAAAGCT
>NZ_JBSHNV010000013.1:0-244 GCF_053601575.1 Lacinutrix sp. MEBiC02404
ATGTATCGGAGGAACATTATCCAATGTAGATTTAACAGACACAACAAGTGACTGGGCAACTGCAGATTGTGATGGTGATGGAGTAAGTAACTTAGACGAAGTAGATCCTGATGGAGACGGCGTTCAAGGACCAAACGACACCGATCCAAACGATGCATGTGAATTTACAGCAACAGATATTACTTTACCTGTAACAGCGATTACAGATTGTGATGGCGATGGAGAAACAAGTGATACGGATCCA
>NZ_JBSHNV010000014.1:0-402 GCF_053601575.1 Lacinutrix sp. MEBiC02404
AAATACTGCAACGCCACAAACACAAACGATTACCGTTTCAGATAATATTACTCCTACATTTACTGCTCCCGCAGCTATTGAAATTTTTACGGATGCTTCTTGTAATTATGATGCAACGGTTAGTGAAACTGGTGATGTAACCAATGAAGCTGATAATTGTGATACTACTTTAGATGCGACTTTTACAGATGTTGTAACGGCTGGTGCTTGTGAAGGTTCTTTTATTATTACTAGAACTTGGACTTTATCAGACGATTGTGGAAATACTGCAACGCCACAAACACAAACGATTACCGTTTCAGATAATATTACTCCTACATTTACTGCTCCCGCAGCTATTGAAATTTTTACGGATGCTTCTTGTAATTATGATGCAACGGTTAGTGAAACTGGTGATGTAAC
>NZ_JBSHNV010000015.1:0-248 GCF_053601575.1 Lacinutrix sp. MEBiC02404
GCTGCATTTGCTAACAACGTATATAAAAAATTGCTAGATTAGTGCTTAAATAAGGTTGGTTGCGCTTTTACTAACTTCTGATTTTCCTTCGGAAAATCCTCGCTGGTAAAAACGCAACTTTCCATATACAAACACGTTAGCAAAAACAGTGTCAATCCTCTATTTTCTCTGCTATTGTTTTAGTTTGGGCTTACCTAATTCCCTAACTTATAATTAACAAAATTTGCTTAGATAAATCGGAACTAAAA
>NZ_JBSHNV010000016.1:0-302 GCF_053601575.1 Lacinutrix sp. MEBiC02404
AAATACTTCTTCGGTTACTGCTACACTTACTCTTAACGATTCTATTGGTCCTGACCTTACAGCTTGTACTGTTGCAGATGAAACTATCGAGTGTGATGGAACAAATAATGAAACGATTGCTAACGATTGGAATGCTGCTAACATATTAGCACTTCAATCTTGCGGTACAGATGCTTGTGATACAGATGCTGTTTTTGATGTAACTTCTGATTATGCGTACACAAACCTTGCTTCCACTTGTGGAGCTGGTGGTACATTAACAGTTACTTATACCGTTGCAGATGATTGTGACAACGAAACTA
>NZ_JBSHNV010000017.1:0-708 GCF_053601575.1 Lacinutrix sp. MEBiC02404
ATTAATATCATCTGCACAAGCTTGAAGTTCTACGATATTATCTGCATTCCAAGTATCTGCTAAAGTTTGGTTATTATCACCATCACATTCTATCGTTTCATCTACTACATTACAAGCAGTAAGATCTGGACCAGTAGCATCACCGAAGTTCAGCGTTACTGTAATTGTAGATTCATTACCACAATCATCTGCAACGGTATAGGTAACAGGAAGCGAACCACAAGGACCACAAACCACATTTAAGTTATTGAAGTCGTAATTGGAAGTTACGTTATAAACACCATCTGCATCACAGCTATCTGAACCACAAGATTCAAGCGCAGCAATATTAGCAGTATTCCAAGCATCTGCAATAGTTTCGTTATCATCCGCTGTACAATCTACAGAGGCATCTGTAACTGTAGTACAAACTGTTAAATCTGGACCGATAGAATCGTTAAGCGTAAGAATGGCAACAAGTATAGTTTCGTTATCACAATCATCAGCAACGGTATAGGTAACTGTAATTGTACCACCAAGTCCACAAGTGGAAGCAAGGTTGGCAAAAGCATAATCTGAAGTTACATCGAATACCGCATCTGTATCACAAGAATCTGTACCACAAGATTGCAGTGCTAAAATATTAGCAGCATTCCAATCGTTAGCAAGCGTTTCATTATTTGTTCCGTCACACTCAATCGTTTCATCCGCTACCGTACAAGCTGTAAG
>NZ_JBSHNV010000018.1:0-204 GCF_053601575.1 Lacinutrix sp. MEBiC02404
ATCTGCAGTTGCCCAGTCACTTGTTGTGTCTGTTAAATCTACATTTGATAATGTTCCTCCAATACATGGATCGGTATCATTTGGATCGGTATCACTTGTTTCTCCATCGCCATCACAATCTGTGATTGCTGTTACAGGTAAAGTAATATCTGCTGCAGTAAACTCACATGCATCGTTTGGATCGGTGTCGTTTGGTCCTTGAAC
>NZ_JBSHNV010000019.1:0-283 GCF_053601575.1 Lacinutrix sp. MEBiC02404
TTTTAACCTCCGGAAACGCAGCTTTTACTATGACAGCAACTTGTGATGGCGGAACCGCAAATATAACCGGAGATCTTGGCGGAAGCTTTACGTTTAATCCAATACCAACCGATGGTGCAACAATAAACGCAACTAGCGGAAAGGTAACTAATGGAATTTCTGGAACAACCTATACGATAGAATACGCAAGTCCAGGAACCTGCGGAACAAGTAGCACACAAACGGTAACTGTTTTAACTTTAGGAGATGCTTCTTTTAATACGACAGCAACTTGTGATGGCGG
>NZ_JBSHNV010000020.1:0-232 GCF_053601575.1 Lacinutrix sp. MEBiC02404
TCAAACAGAATCCAATCCGTAACGTTTTTCAGATTACATTATTCATCTGAGTAATTATTCCCTTGTTGGAAGTTCAGACTTATAGATTTTCCAATAATTTTTGTTGGTGAGTAACTTATAGATAACGTGTTTGTATATGGAAAGTTGCGTTTTTACCAGCGAGGATTTTCCGAAGGAAAATCAGAAGTTAGTAAAAGCGCAACCAACCTTATTTAAGCACTAATCTAGCAAT
>NZ_JBSHNV010000021.1:0-213 GCF_053601575.1 Lacinutrix sp. MEBiC02404
AACAGAACCAACATCAGTAACGGTACCAACAAATGGTAGTGTAGATGCAGGAATAGATGGTTATACTACAGCAGGAACGGTAACTGGAACCGTATATAACGATGAAGATGGTGATGGAATACAAAACGGAACAGAAACCGGGTTCACTACACCAGTAACTGTATTTGCTGATTTAGATGGCGATGGCGTATTAGACGCAGGAGAGCCAACAGG
>NZ_JBSHNV010000022.1:0-283 GCF_053601575.1 Lacinutrix sp. MEBiC02404
ATTGCTAGATTAGTGCTTAAATAAGGTTGGTTGCGCTTTTACTAACTTCTGATTTTCCTTCGGAAAATCCTCGCTGGTAAAAACGCAACTTTCCATATACAAACACGTTATCTATAAGTTACTCACCAACAAAAATTATTGAAAAATCTATAAGTCTGAACTTCCAACAAGGGAATAATTACTCAGATGAATAATGTAATCTGAAAAACGTTACGGATTGGATTCTGTTTGATTTTATAAACCAAGATAATTTTAGATTAAAAAGATCAATAAAGTAAACCAA
>NZ_JBSHNV010000023.1:0-282 GCF_053601575.1 Lacinutrix sp. MEBiC02404
CCTGTTGGCTCTCCTGCGTCTAATACGCCATCGCCATCTAAATCAGCAAATACAGTTACTGGTGTAGTGAACCCGGTTTCTGTTCCGTTTTGTATTCCATCACCATCTTCATCGTTATATACGGTTCCAGTTACCGTTCCTACTGTAGTATAACCATCTATTCCTGCATCTACACTACCATTTGTTGGTACCGTTACTGATGTTGGCTCTGTTCCTTCTGTTAAACTTGCTCCTGCTGGTAAAGTAGTTGTATCTACTACGATATCTACTGTTCCTGCTGGT
>NZ_JBSHNV010000024.1:0-375 GCF_053601575.1 Lacinutrix sp. MEBiC02404
GTAATTAATCAGAAGTTCTCGATACAAAATTCTGAAAAAGAATTTCACTCGAACTGACAAAATGTAATTGTACTCGAACGGAAAAGGAATAATGCAACTCAAACCGATAAATAGTATACATCTTTTTTTGTCACTTCGAGTGATTTGTGAAGTAGGTACAAATGGTATCGAGAAGTAATTAATCAGAAGTTCTCGATACAAAATTCTGAAAAAGAATTTCACTCGAACGGACAAAATGTAATTTCACTCGAACGGACAAGGAATAATGCAACTCAAACCGATAAATAGTATACATCTTTTTTTGTCACTTCGAGGGATTTGTGAAGTAGGTACAAATTGTATGGAGAAGTAATTAATCAGAAGTTCTCGATACGG
>NZ_JBSHNV010000025.1:0-543 GCF_053601575.1 Lacinutrix sp. MEBiC02404
GCAAATTTAGAAGCACTTACTACATTAGTAGACAACAACGACGGAACATTAACCTATACCGATGAAGATGGAAACCCAACTATTTTAGACGTTGCTAACTTGGAAACATTAACATCTATTGCTTTAAACACAGACAATACAAACATCGATTACACGGATGAAGACGGCATTACTACACAATTAGATTTAACTGCAATCATAGCTAACCTGGAAGCTTTAACAACATTGGTGGATAATAATGACGGAACATTAACTTACACCGACGAAGATGGAAACCCGACTGTTTTAGATGTTGCTAATCTGGAAACACTTACTTCGATTGCTTTAAACACAGATAATACAAACATCGATTATACAGACGAAGATGGCGTTACTACACAATTAGATTTATCTGCTATCGTAGCAAATTTAGAAGCACTTACTACATTAGTAGACAACAACGACGGAACATTAACCTATACCGATGAAGATGGAAACCCAACTATTTTAGACGTTGCTAACTTGGAAACATTAACATCTATTGCTTTAAACACAGACAATACA
>NZ_JBSHNV010000026.1:0-308 GCF_053601575.1 Lacinutrix sp. MEBiC02404
CAGATTACATTATTCATCTGAGTAATTATTCCCTTGTTGGAAGTTCAGACTTATAGATTTTCCAATAATTTTTGTTGGTGAGTAACTTATAGATAACGTGTTTGTATATGATTAGTGGCGTGTTTCAGCACCTAATTTAGTAAATAAAAACGGAATAGAAAATCTGGAAAGATTTTCGTAAGCAAGCTAAAACTAGCCATTAATTATATACGTTGTTATCTATAGGTCTTTTCCTAGTTATCCAGAGTTCAGATGTTTAAATTTTTATATAAATATAATTTAGGAATTCTGATTTTAGCAACGGTTTA
>NZ_JBSHNV010000027.1:0-333 GCF_053601575.1 Lacinutrix sp. MEBiC02404
AAATACTTCTTCGGTTACTGCTACACTTACTCTTAACGATTCTATTGGTCCTGACCTTACAGCTTGTACTGTTGCAGATGAAACTATCGAGTGTGATGGAACAAATAATGAAACGATTGCTAACGATTGGAATGCTGCTAATATTTTAGCACTTCAATCTTGCGGTACAGATGCTTGTGATACAGATGCTGTATTTGATGTAACTTCTGATTATGCGTACACAAACCTTGCTTCTACTTGTGGCGCTGGTGGTACATTAACAGTTACTTATACCGTTGCAGATGATTGTGGTAACGAAACTATACTTACTGCTACACTTACACTTAACGATTC
>NZ_JBSHNV010000028.1:0-2730 GCF_053601575.1 Lacinutrix sp. MEBiC02404
TTCAGTTTTACTTTTAGTTCCGATTTATCTAAGCAAATTTTGTTAATTATAAGTTAGGGAATTAGGTAAGCCCAAACTAAAACAATAGCAGAGAAAATAGAGGATTGACACTGTTTTTGCTAACGTGTTTGTATATGGAAAGTTGCGTTTTGGTACAGGCGGATTTTCCGAAGGAAAATCAGAAGTAGCAAAAGAGCAACGAACTTTATTTAAGCACTAATCTAGCAATTTTTTATATACGTTGTTAGCAAATGCAGCTCTAATTAGTAGCGAACTTAATTAAAAGAAATTTCCAACGTTAAATAAGAGCAGATAGATTTACGCACCAGATAATCTGTTTATTATTTAGTTAATTAAAATCTTTGTGACTTCAGTTTTACTTTTAGTTCCGATTTATCTAAGCAAATTTTGTTTATTATAAGTTAGGGAATTAGGTAAGCCCAAACCAAAACAATAGCAGAGAAAATAGAGGATTGACACTGTTTTTGCTAACGTGTTTGTATATGGTTTGTTGCGTGGTTAAGAACGTAATTTAGCAAATAAAAACCGAATAGAAAATCCGCGAGGGTTTTCGTAAGCAGGCTAGAACTAGCAATAAATTATATACGGTGTTACCACACGTTTTTTTCTTTCGGTGTTGATTTATATTCACTATTAGCACTTTCCATAATTTTCTTTTCAAACATTTTCGGAAAGTATTTCATTATTATTTTAGATTTTAATTTTGTAAATCCGCTAAAATTTTGGTCTGATTTTTCCCATAAGTTTTCAGCCTCTTTTTCAGTCAGTATTTTTTCAATTCCGTTTTTACTGTCAATTTTTATTAGTGGAAATTCAGGTTGATTTCCGCCACAAAGAGTAATTTGTTTTTCCAATTTAGAACTAATGATTTTCATAAAGTCTATGATTAGATAAAAGTCCGATTCCGTTTTAATATCAGTTGGATTTATATCAAACTCGATTTGGTCTTCAAGAGCGAAGTAGAATTTAACAATAATTCCATTTAAATCAATAGTTGCAGATTTAATTTCCATTTCGCCAGTTTCGTCTGCAAACATTGCTTTTACGTATCCAAAGTCAATTTTGTTTGTTAAATTATCTTCATAAACTCCGTAAGTCAATTTGTATTCAGAGTTTAATAAATCTACAACTTTTTCCCAATCCGAAACAGTTGCGTTTTGGACATAAACATCCCTTAAGGCTCCATCCTTTTCAAAAATCCATTCTATGTTTTTCCAATTTCTCAATGTTGCTTTCAAATGTGTGGTAACGTGTTTGTATATGATTAGTGGCGTGTTTAAGCACCTAATTTAGCAAATAAAAACCGAATAGAAAATCCGCGAGGGTTTTCGTAAGCAAGCTAAAACCAGCCATTAATTATATACGGTGTTACCTGTAGTTTTTATAAATCCGCTTGCAGATAGTTTTCAATTTCCGTTTCTTTTTTTAAATCAAAAACCATTGTCAAATTCCAATCGTTTAAGACTAAATCAAATTCAGTTCCTATTTTTAATAATCCGTTTTTTAGTTTTTCAATTATTTCCTTTTTCTCTTCGTGACGAAAATTGTCAATCCAAAAGTCTTTCACAAATTCTCCTTCTGGATAAACAAAGATTATCGCTCTATCCATTCTGTAAGCGAATGTATTTTCACATCTCCAACTTGTTGAACCATAACCTTCGTAAACCTTCGTGATTTTCTCAAATCCGAGTTCAGTTAATAATTTATCTATTTTGGTAAAAGGAATGTTTTTGTCATATATCGAAATAGGATTTTCATCCCTTTCATATATTTCCGTAAATCCAATTCCGTCAGAGTGCTTTTCCGCGAATTGTCCAATTTCACTATTCTGTTTTTTTAGATAATTTAAATTTTCGAATGGACAGATTTCAACTTGTCGATAAGAATCTTCGTGAAAATAAACAGCATCTTTTTCAGCAGTCCATTTGTCTTCTTTTTGGCTTTTAAAAATGTTCGTTATGGATTTCCAGAAGTTCATCTCAAATTACAGGTAACGTGTTTGTATATGATTTGTTGCGTGTTTCAGCACCTAATTTAGCAAATAAAAACCGAATAGAAAATCCGCGAGGGTTTTCGTAAGCAGGCTAGAACTAGCAATAAATTATATACGGTGTTACCCAACGTTTTTATTCCATCAAGTTTTTCCATCCAGAAACTCCTTTTGACTTTATTTGTAATATTCCATATAATAATCCTATTCTTAAAGCAATTCCTAAAATTGTATTTATATTTAATATTCCAGATTTGTCGTTAATATAAATATTTAAAAAGTAGGCAAAGATTAAAACGTAAAACCCTGTTTTTTGCCATTTAAAAATCCAGTAAATCGAAACTAATTCGACAAAGACAGAAAATATTTGCAAGTACAATAATCCTTTGGTTAATTTTGGGACTAATTCAACAGTTTTATCGTAAAACAGAACGCTAGCAATTCCAACTCCAAGTGAAGTTAGAAGCAATAAAATCATATATATAGTCAGAAAGATATGTCGGCTTTTATTCAACTTCTCCTTTGCTCTTTATTTTTTTTCCAATTGCGCCACTTATCATAGCGATTAGACCAGTAATAACAATAGAAGTCCAATCAATTCCAGTATTTTCTTTTTTCAAAATAAGAGTAAAAGCCATATATGCAATTGGTGGAAAATAGATTATAAAATTTCCTAATATTTTTTTATCCATAATTTTTGTTCAAATGTTGGGTAACGT
>NZ_JBSHNV010000029.1:0-522 GCF_053601575.1 Lacinutrix sp. MEBiC02404
GCCGCTAACATACTTGCTCTTCAATCTTGTGGTACAGATAGCTGTGATACAGATGCAGTATTTGATGTAACTTCAGATTATGTATTTACTAACCTTGCTTCCACTTGTGGCGCTGGTGGTACTATTCTAGTTACGTATACAGTTGCTGATGATTGTGGTAACGAAACTATACTTACTGCAACGCTTACTCTTGAAGATTCTATCGGTCCTGACTTAACATCTTGTACTGTAATAGACGAAACTATAGAATGTAATGGTACAGATAACGAAACGATCGCTAACGATTGGAATGCTGCTAACATACTTGCTCTTCAATCTTGTGGTACAGATAGCTGTGATACAGATGCAGTATTTGATGTAACTTCAGATTATGTATTTACGAACCTTGCTTCCACTTGTGGAGCTGGTGGTACTATTCTAGTTACGTATACAGTTGCTGATGATTGTGGTAATGAAACCATACTTACTGCAACGCTTACGCTTGAAGATTCTATCGGTCCTGACTTAACATCTTGTACTGTA
>NZ_JBSHNV010000030.1:0-330 GCF_053601575.1 Lacinutrix sp. MEBiC02404
CTTTTACTAACTTCTGATTTTCCTTCGGAAAATCCTCGCTGGTAAAAACGCAACTTTCCATATACAAACACGTTAGCGGTCAGGCGAGAAACGAAATCAGACACAATAATTATATAACAGAATGGAAAATACAAATTTGAAAACCTTCCCTATATTATCAACTGAACGTTTGACTCTTCGACAATTATCCGACAGCGATGTTCAAGAAATATTTATTCTTCGTTCTGATACTTTAATAAACAAATATCTTGGAAGACAGCCAAGCAAAACATTAGAAGAAGCATCGAAATTTATTGAGAAAATAAAAAACAATAGCCTTTCTTATTGGGC
>NZ_JBSHNV010000031.1:0-2563 GCF_053601575.1 Lacinutrix sp. MEBiC02404
TTTCTCCGATTGCGTAAATCAGATATTTACTGAATTTATTTTCTGTCAGCAGTTTTTGTCTAATTTTTCTAAAGAATTTTATCATTGGTTAGCGGTTTCTGGTAATGAAGCACAACGTGTTTGTATATGGTTTGTTGCGTGATTAAGCAACTAAGTTAACAAATAAAAACGGAATAGAAAATCCGTGAGGATTTTCGTAAGCAGGCTAGAACCAGCAATAAATTATATACGGTGTTGGCAACTGGCTTTATTTTAAATATTTTTCTAATTTAGAAATTTCCATAATTACAGAACTTGAACTGACATTAAAACACGCACTTCCAATTCCGTAATCAATATTAAATTCCATTTGATTTTTATAGGTGAACGAAATTCCGAATTCGTTCAGTTTATAATATCTAAAATCTATCCAACTCATACAATCGCTAATTTCTGGTATTTTAGAATTAGATTCAAATTCAGCTTTGAGCTTATCGTTTATTAATTTTTCCAGTTCTTTTGCGTTAAGATTGAAAAAGTCGGAATTATTTACTTTCAGAGTGTCATCTTTGTCATTCGAGAATAACTCATAATCGTAAGAATAACGACCTTTATAATCAGGAGTTCCAATTGATTTAAATGAGTGATTTTTAAATTCGCAGGATTTTATGATAACAACATCTGAATAATCAGAATCATTTTTTGTCGATTCATTACAGACTATTTTTAAGTCATTTTTTTGAGCTTTTACTTTACAGGAAAAAGTCAAAATTAGAGTCAAAATTATTAATGTGTATCTCATTTTTCAGCTTGTTGCCAACGTGTTTGTATATGGTTTGTTGCGTGTGTAAACAACTAATTTAGCAAATAAAAACGGAATAGAAAATTCGGAAGAATTTTCGTAAGCAAGCTAGAACTAGCAATAAATTATATACGTTGTTGGCAGTAGTTATTTTTCGTAAAGGGTTTTTCTAAAATTCATGATTTCATTTTTAATGAATTCATTATTTACCAATTCAAGTGCTTTTTTATTGTAGAGTTTGGCCTTGTCATCTTCATATAAATTATAATGTGCTCTTGATAAATTATCATAGAAGTAGGCTTTTTTTTCGCCTGAACGTTGGAAGCCAACTCCAAGATTATATAATTCTATAGCCTTTCGGTATTCTTTATTATTCGCTTTAGAAAAACCATAATTCAAATAGGTGTCTGGGAATTCACTATCTAATTCAATTGCTCTTTCGAAGTATTCACTTGCCTTTTTAAATAGACGTAGACTATTATAAGAATTTCCCAATACATTAATTATATATATATTATTAGGTTCTAATTTGAGCGCTTTCTTATAGAGTTTTATTGCATTCCTGCTTTTTCCTTTAGAGCTATATACTTGAGCTTGATCAAATAATACACCAGTTATAGAATCCTTAACTGCTCCATTTTTATAAGAATTCTTATAAATAATTTTTGTATCTCCATTTTCAGATGAAATTAATTTATCAAAGTCAGAATAGATGTCGTTTTTACAACCTATAAAAATTAATATGATAAATAGTTTGAGAGTTGATTTCATAATTACTGCCAACGTGTTTGTATATGGTTTGTTGCGTGTTTAAGCACTAAATTTAGCAAATAAAAACCGAATAGAAAATCCGCGAGGGTTTTCGTAAGCAGGCTAGAACTAGCAATAAATTATATACGGTGTTGGCAAATCGTTTTTTTTTGTTTTTCTTTCCAATTAGTTTGGCATAAATGCTCCACATCCTTCCAAAGAAACTCCAGTTTGTTCGGCAAGAAGAAACATATTTCCCGTTTTTCCTTGTAATTCCGTTAAAGTCCATTTCTTCTTAATATCAACCTCAATATTCCAGCCTTTTAGAAAAATAAGCGTTCTGGTTTTTTCAATTTTGTAAGGTGTATTTTCGTCCGATAATATTTTGCAAAGAAGTTCAGTATTTCTTTTTCGAGTAGAGTAGAAGTGAAAATTGACAACCAATTCAGTTTCTGAATCTATTCCGTTTTCTTCCCAAATCTGCCACATTTTTTCATTCCGTTCAAAATGAGCATTTAATTCAGATTGGTTATTCATTTAGTTTTTTATAGGTTTAGTTTAAAATCAGATTTAATATTCCACTTCCTATTGTTATTAATAACATTATGCCAGAGAATTTTCTCAATTTATTTGATTTCTGCTTTAGGTTTTCATTTTTACCTTCTATTTTCCAATTTATTTTGAACATTGAATTTAACATCAATTCATAAGATGAAAACGAAAATGGATTAAGAATTGGAAAAAAAGGATATTTACTTTTATCAGCTGAATAATAAATCCAAAGGTTCAAATAGATTCCTATTCCGAATGAGAAAAAGGCTAATACAAATCCAATAATAGTAATTCCAGTAATTATTTCGGTCATTGATTATTCGTTCGTCAAATGTTTGCCAACGTGTTTGTATATGGAAAGTTGCGTTTTTACCAGCGAGGATTTTCCGAAGGAAAATCAGAAGTTAGTAAAAGCGCAACCAACCTTATTTAAGCACTAATCTAGCAATTTTTTATATACGTTGTTAGCAAATGCAGCTC
>NZ_JBSHNV010000032.1:0-385 GCF_053601575.1 Lacinutrix sp. MEBiC02404
TAGTTACTGTTACAAACGATGCAACACTTCCTATTACAACACAAGGAACAACCTTCGTAACTTGGACATATACAGATGTTAATCTGAATGCTTCCACACAAACACAAAACATAATAATTACAGATGCTACTGCTCCTGTTACGGATCTTGCAACTTTGGCAAATGTAACGGCACAATGTGAAGTAACGACTTTAACTGCACCAACGGCAACAGATAATTGTGGTGGAATAGTTACTGTAACGAACGATGCATCCCTTCCTATTACAACACAAGGAACAACAGTGGTAACTTGGACATATACAGATGTTAATCTGAATGCTTCCACACAAACACAAAACATAGTAATTACAGATGTTACTGCTCCTGTTGCTGATCTTGCAACTTT
>NZ_JBSHNV010000033.1:0-217 GCF_053601575.1 Lacinutrix sp. MEBiC02404
GGTTGGTACAATTATTCCTCAAAATCCAGTATTCCAATTCAAGTTTATTGCAAACTCTGTAATTTACAATGGGCTAATTGCAATGAACAAGGGAAGTTCCAGAAGTCTGGGATTATTAAACATAACGTGTTTGTATATGGAAAGTTGCGTTTTTGGTGACGAGGATTTTCCGAAGGAAAATCAGAAGTTAGTAAAAGCGCAACCAACTTTATTTAAG
>NZ_JBSHNV010000034.1:0-271 GCF_053601575.1 Lacinutrix sp. MEBiC02404
ATTCATCTGAGTAATTATTCCCTTGTTGGAAGTTCAGACTTATAGATTTTCCAATAATTTTTGTTGGTGAGTAACTTATAGATAACGTGTTTGTATATGATTAGTGGCGTGTTTCAGCACCTAATTTAGCAAATAAAAACGGAATAGAAAATCTGCAAAGATTTTCGTAAGCAAGCTAAAACTAGCCATTAATTATATACGTTGTTATCTATAGGTCTTTTCCTAGTTATCCAGAGTTCAGATGTTTAAATTTTTATATAAATATAATTTA
>NZ_JBSHNV010000035.1:0-5394 GCF_053601575.1 Lacinutrix sp. MEBiC02404
TTTACAGCAGCAGATATTACTTTACCTGTAACAGCAATTACGGATTGTGATGGTGATGGAGAAACAAGTGATACGGATCCAAATGATACGGATCCATGTATTGGAGGAGATTTAACAAATGTAGATTTAACAGACACAACAAGTGACTGGGCAACTGCAGATTGTGATGGTGACGGAGTAAGTAACTTAGACGAGGTGGATCCTGATGGAGACGGCGTTCAAGGACCAAACGACACCGATCCAAACGATGCATGTGAATTTACAGCAACAGATATTACTTTACCTGTAACAGCAATTACGGATTGTGATGGTGATGGAGAAACAAGTGATACGGATCCAAATGATACCGATCCATGTATCGGAGGAACATTATCAAGTGTAGATTTAACAGACACAACAAGTGACTGGGCAACTGCAGATTGTGATGGAGATGGAGTAAGTAACTTAGACGAAGTGGATCCTGATGGAGACGGCGTTCAAGGACCAAACGACACAGATCCAAATGATGCATGTGAATTTACAGCAACAGATATTACATTACCTGTAACAGCAATTACAGATTGTGATGGCGATGGAGAAACAAGTGATACGGATCCAAATGATACCGATCCATGTATCGGAGGAACATTATCAAATGTAGATTTAACAGACACAACAAGTGACTGGGCAACTGCAGATTGTGATGGAGATGGAGTAAGTAACTTAGACGAGGTGGATCCTGATGGAGACGGCGTTCAAGGACCAAACGACACCGATCCAACCGATGCTTGTGAGTTTACTGCAACAGGTATTACTTTACCTGTAACAGCGATTACAGATTGTGATGGCGATGGAGAAACAAGTGATACGGATCCAAATGATACGGATCCATGTATTGGAGGAACATTATCCAATGTAGATTTAACAGACACAACAAGTGACTGGGCAACTGCAGATTGTGATGGAGATGGAGTAAGTAACTTAGACGAAGTAGATCCTGATGGAGACGGCGTTCAAGGACCAAACGACACAGATCCAAACGATGCATGTGAATTTACAGCAACAGATATTACTTTACCTGTAACAGCAATCACAGATTGTGATGGTGATGGAGAAACAAGTGATACGGATCCAAATGATACGGATCCATGTATTGGAGGAACATTATCCAATGTAGATTTAACAGACACAACAAGTGATTGGGCAACTGCAGATTGTGATGGTGACGGAGTAAGTAACTTAGACGAGGTGGATCCTGATGGAGACGGCGTTCAAGGGCCAAACGACACAGATCCAAATGATGCATGTGAATTTACAGCAACAGATATTACTTTACCTGTAACAGCAGTTACAAGTTGTGATACGGATGGAGATGGTGTATTAGATAGTGTTGAAATTTTAAACGGAACGGATCCAAATAATCCATGTTCTTATAATGTAGACGATATTACAGAACCAATCACAGTTTCAATTGATTGTGATGGAGATGGAGTTATTGATATTGACGAAATTATGGATGGTACAGATCCACATGATTATTGTGATCTTGTAATAGAGAGCGCAACAGTGGATCCTTCTGCAGCTTGGTTAGCAGATGATTGTGATAATGATAATGTACCAAATGGAGAAGAGTTAGGTTACGGAGATACCGATGGAGATGGTATGCCTAACTTCAATGATACAGATGATGATAATGATGGAGTATTAACTATTAATGAAGATTACACAGATACAGATGTATCAGATGGAGAAGTAGATCCAACAGGAGATGGTTTACCTGCAAATGAGGATACAGATGGAGATGGTACACCTGATTATTTAGATACGGATGATGATAATGATGAGATTCTAACAAGTGATGAATACCCTGGTGATGGATTTGGTTTCGATGCGTTTGATAGTGACGGAGATGGTCTTCCAGATTATCTAGAAGTAGATAATGGAGTTTTAGCAGAATCGGATGATGATATTGAAATATTCAACGCGGTAACGCCTAATGGAGATTATGATAATGACGTCTTTACAATTGAAAATATTGAATTGTTCCCAGAGAATCAGGTAAGAATTTATAATAGATGGGGAGTTTTAGTATATGATGCTTTAGGATACGGTCAGAATGGAGAGTATTTTAGTGGTAGATCAGATGGTAGAGTTACTATTAGTGAAGATGAATTATTACCAGAAGGTACTTATTTCTACATAGTGTCTTACGTTAAGAACGGAGAGACTAAAGAAAAAGCAGGTTATTTATATATCCATAGATAGAATTAAAAAAGGAGGTAGATTAGCGTCTACCTCCATTTATAAAATAAAAATAATAGATTATAATGAAAAATAAAATCTTACTATTAGTTATTAGTATTAGCACTACTTTTTGCTTAGAAAGTTTTGCACAGCAGGAAGCTCAATATACCCAGTATATGTATAATACAATGAGTATAAACCCTGCCTATGCTGGTTCGAGAGAAGTGTTAAGCGTTGTTGGTTTATACAGAACACAATGGGTAGGCCTAGATGGTGCTCCTGAGACACAAACGCTAGGTGTTCATTCGCCTATTGGAAGTAGTGAAAAGCTAGGTCTAGGATTGTCTATCATTAATGATAATATTGGGCCAACCCATGAAACTAACTTTGATATTGATTTTTCTTATACTTTTCATACTTCAGATAAAGGAAGATTTTCTTTTGGATTAAAAGGAGGAGGTCATTTATTAAATATTAATTATGATGAGCTTAAACGATATAATACAGATGCTGTATTACCAACAGGATCTATAAGTGAGTTTTCACCTAACGTAGGAGTTGGTTTATACTATCGTCATGCTGATAAATGGTATTTAGGTGTTTCTGCTCCAAACCTATTGGAAACAGAACATTTGGATGAAGTAACCTTATCTACAGCAACCGAAAGAATTCATTATTATTTAATTGGAGGTTATGTTTTTGATTTATCAGAGAATTTAAAATTTAAGCCAGCATTTTTAGGTAAAGCTGTGCAAGGAGCTCCTTTACAGGTAGATTTAACAGCAAACTTTTTAATAAACGATAAGCTTACTTTAGGTGCTGCTTATAGATGGAGTGCTTCTTTAAGTGCATTAGCTGGTTTCCAAATTACGGAAGGATTAATGATTGGTTTGGCATATGATAAAGAAACTACTGAACTTGGTAAAACTAAATTTAATAGTGGTTCTTATGAAATCATGTTAAGATTTGAATTGTTCAAAAAAGATAGTAAAATTATTTCTCCTAGATTCTTCTAAATAAAAGATTATGAAATTATATAAACTTACATTAATTGCCTTTTTTGGTTTCTTTATATCTATAGGGTATGCCCAAAAAGGAAAAATTAAAAAAGCAAGTAAACAATATGACCAATTTAGCTACGTAAAAACAAGTGAAATTTTACTTGAAGTTGCAGAAGCGGGTCATAAGTCTGTCGATTTATTTCAAAAACTGGGTAACTCTTTCTATTTCAATAATAAAATGGAAGAGGCTACAAAATGGTATGGAGAATTAATGGCTTTAGATGAACCTTTAGATGCGGAATACTACTTTAGATATGCACAAGCATTAAAGTATGGCGAAAACTATGAAGAATCTGATAAATGGATGACAAAATTCAATGAATCTAAATCTAATGATTCTAGAGGAAGAGCTTTTGCTTCGACAGTAAACTATCTTGCTAAAATTGAAAAGGCAAGTAAAGATTTTGAAGTAACTAATATGGACTTTAATTCTGAAGTTTCAGATTTTGGTACCACCCAATATAAAAACAAATTAATATTTGCCTCTTCTAGAGGAGATGGTAAAAGTTATGGATGGAATGATCAACCATTTTTAGATTTATATGCAGTAGAAAAACAAGAAGATGGTACCTATATTAATGTAGAAAATTATGATGAAACTGTAAATACACCGTATCATGAATCTACACCTTCATTTACACCAGATGATCAATTAATGTTTTTTACTCGTAATAACTATACAAACAAAAAACTAAAAAGAGATAGTGAAGATGTTACTAGGTTAAAGATTTACAGAGCTAGACTGCAAGAAGATGAAACTTGGGGAGATATAGAGTCTGTGCATTTTAATAGTAACCAATACAGTGTAGCACATCCATCGATTAACGTATACGGAACAAAATTATATTTTGCTTCAGATATGCCAGATACGCAAGGGAAGTCCGATTTGTATGTCGTAGATATTAATACGGATGGTACTTTAGGGAAACCTGTAAATTTAGGATCTAAAATAAATACAGAAGGACAAGAAACATTTCCTTTTATTAACGAAAGAGGAGATTTATTCTTTTCCTCTAATGGCTATCCTGGTTTAGGAGGTTTAGATGTATATGTAATTAGAGATTTTGAAAATAAATATGCAAGTAGTTCTACTCTAGCTGTAGAAAATTTAGCAAAGCCTATTAATAGTC
Organism: Lacinutrix sp. MEBiC02404; assembly: GCF_053601575.1. NCBI lineage: Bacteria > Pseudomonadati > Bacteroidota > Flavobacteriia > Flavobacteriales > Flavobacteriaceae > Lacinutrix > Lacinutrix sp. MEBiC02404. The sequence continues at coordinate 4,415 of NZ_JBSHNV010000035.1, forward strand.
CGCAAGATGATTTTGCGTACTATGAAAACTTAGGTACTAATGAAGGTTTTTTCTCTTCTAATAGACTAAACGGAAAAGGAGATGATGATATTTATAGTTTTGCAGCAAAAGAAACCAAGTGTGAGCAAATTGTAGAAGGTATAGTTAAAGATAAAAACACAAGGGAATTATTGTCAGAAGCTACCGTTATCTTATTTGATAAAGACGGAAAAGAAATGCAACGATTAGTGGTTGAATGGGATGCCTCTTTTACTTTTAATTTAGACTGTGAAGAAGAATATTTAGTACGTGCGCAGAAACAAGATTATGCTTCAGATGAAGTACGTTTTACTACGCCAAGTACAAAACAAGAATTAGATTTAGAACTTAACTTATCTAAAGAGGTTAGAGAAATTAAAGTTGGTACTGATTTAGCTCAAGTATTAGATATTCCAATTATTTATTTCGATTTTGATAAATCTAATATTAGACCAGATGCAGCATTAGAATTGCAAAAAGTAATAGCGGTAATGAAGCAATATCCTAATATGAAAATAGATGTACGTTCGCATACAGATTCTAGAGCTCCTTATAGTTATAACGAAGCATTATCTAAAAGAAGAAATAAATCGACTATAGCACATATTATTAAAGTGGGTTTAATAGATGCTAATAGATTAACAGGAAATGGTTATGGAGAAAGAAGGTTAACTAATAGATGTTCTGACGGTGTACCATGTACAGAAGAAGAACACCAACTTAATAGACGTAGTGAGTTTATTGTAGTTTCCATGGACTAACAAAAAATAAAGTAAATAAAAAAACCACCAATTTCTTGGTGGTTTTTTTATTTCTATTCAATGTCACGTCCTGAAATAGCGATACACTAAAACCTTAGTGTAATGAAACCAATAGAAAAGACGGACTACGTCAAGCGTACTCAAAAGGATTACTCTCTTTCTTTTAAGTTAGAAGTTGTCATGGAAATCGAGCAAGGATTT
>NZ_JBSHNV010000036.1:0-345 GCF_053601575.1 Lacinutrix sp. MEBiC02404
TGTTGTGTCTGTTAAATCTACATTTGTTAAATCTCCTCCAATACATGGATCCGTATCATTTGGATCCGTATCACTTGTTTCTCCATCACCATCACAATCCGTAATTGCTGTTACAGGTAAAGTAATATCTGCTGCTGTAAACTCACATGCATCGTTTGGATCGGTGTCGTTTGGTCCTTGAACGCCGTCTCCATCAGGATCCACCTCGTCTAAGTTACTTACTCCGTCACCATCACAATCTGCAGTTGCCCAGTCACTTGTTGTGTCTGTTAAATCTACATTGGATAATGTTCCTCCGATACATGGATCGGTATCATTTGGATCCGTATCACTTGTTTCTCCATC
>NZ_JBSHNV010000037.1:0-315 GCF_053601575.1 Lacinutrix sp. MEBiC02404
ATAGTAATTACAGATGTTACTGCTCCTGTTGCTGATCTTGCAACTTTAGCTAATGTAACGGCACAATGTGAAGTAACGACTTTAACGCCACCAACGGCAACAGATAATTGTGGTGGAATAGTTACTGTTACCAACGATGCATCACTTCCTATTACAACACAAGGAACAACCGTCGTAACTTGGACATATACAGATGTTAATCTGAATGCTTCCACACAAACACAAAACATAGTAATTACAGATGTTACTGCTCCTGTTGCTGATCTTGCAACTTTAGCTAACGTAACGGCACAATGTGAAGTAACGACTTTAACC
>NZ_JBSHNV010000038.1:0-2668 GCF_053601575.1 Lacinutrix sp. MEBiC02404
AAAAACGTTGGGTAACACCGTGTATAAAAAATTGCTAGTTTCTTGCTTGCTCGGAAAATCCTTCGGATTATCCTCTGGCTCGTTTTCTTTTGCTATTTTAGTTGTCTAAACACGCAACTTTCCATACACAAACACGTTGTAAACAATTTAAGAAACCGAGAAACTATGAGTTATGATTTAATGGTATTTAATCCTAAAACTGCACCAAAATCTGAATCTGAATTTTTGGAATGGTATGAACAGCAAGCGGAATGGGAAGAAGACCATTCTTATGATGACCCAAAAGTGACTTCAGAAGAATTAAGGAATTGGTTTATGGAAATGATAACTGAATTTCCTGCAATGAACGGTCCACATTCGCCAACTGATATTGATGACAGAATTGATGATGATGAAATAACGGATTATAGCGTTGGAAAAGATGTTATTTATTCAGCATTTAGATGGTCGATTGCGGAAAAAGCATATCCGAAAATGTTGGAAATGGCTAAAAAGCATAAAGTTGGATTTTTTGACGCAAGTGGAGATGGAGATATTATGTTCCCAAATGAAAACGGAATTTTAGAATCTATTAATAAAAAAACGGAATCAAAACCTTGGTGGAAATTCTGGTAGAAAAAAAAAAGAAACTGAACATCATATCAAAATATAAGGGACTGATTTTTAAACTAATTATTGCTATATTAATAATTGGAATTCACACTTACTCAAGCGGAATATTGATCAATCCAAAGTTCGATTCTGATAAGTGGAAATCAGCAGAACTGAAAACATCTGAACGATATGAAATGATGAAACATTTGTACAGAACTCACGAATTCGTAGGAATGAAAAAAACTGATGTCATTAAATTGTTTGGAGATCCTGATTATGCAAAAGGAAGAGCGTTCCAGTATTACTTAAAAACGTCTGAAAAAGGAACAGATACAACGAGTTTTTCTTTAGGCTTTGATGACTCCAATAAAGTAATGCTAACCTTAATAACATATTAAAAAAACTGTTTACAACACCGTATATAATTTATTGCTAGTTCTTTCCTGCTTACGAAAACCCTCGCGGATTTTCTATTCGGTTTATATTTGCTAAATTAGGTGCTGAAACACGCAACAAACCATATACAAACACGTTGTGCAACATTTGAAAAAAACCGAGAATGACCAAATTCCTTTTACTATTTCACAATCTTGGGTCGAAAATATTTACTCAAGCGGAATTTAAATCAAACAAATCAGCTACAGAATTTATCCAACTAACAAAACTTGATGGTTACGAAATGTATCAATACATTCAAAGCGAAACTACATACGTTATGACCGAAGAGAAATTAAAAAACGAAAACATACTTTTCGAAAAATTAAATCGTGAGAAAAAAACTTGGTTTGGGCTTTCTAAAAAAACTGTGACCGATTTATTAATTATGCCAAATCAAGAATTCTATTATCCATACGGATTTGGTAGTTACTTGTACTTATTTACAAAACGAAAAAGAACAAAAACTGATATTGAAGATTGGCTGAATAAAGAATTTCCAAGTAGGTTCGGACATATTGACGAAAGATTTAGTGGATTTGAGAATTTAATGGATGATGAAGACTATTTAATCGCAACTAACCACGATTTACAACATCAATTTGGTATCATTGGAAAGAAAGATAAAATAGACCTAATAATTGCTGAATTTAAAAAAGCAAATCTGAGTGAACTTGTATTGAAAAATTTTGAAAATCAACGCTGATAAAAACGTTGCACAACACCGTATATAATTTATTGCTAGTTCTTGCCTGCTTACGAAAACCCTCGCGGATTTTCTATTCGGTTTTTATTTGCTAAATTACGTACTTAAACACGCAACAAACCATATACAAACACGTTAGCAAAAATTAAAAAAACCAACCAATATGAACAAAATAATACTTACTTCAATTAGCATAATTTTCGCTTTCAATTCAATTTTTGGACAAACTAACAAAGAAAAATACGCAGAAGATGTAAAATCAGTAGATGCGATAATAAATGCATATTATGATGTTGTTTCGGGCTCGAGTAGTGAACCTTGGGAATTTGAAAGAGATAAATATATTCATTCAAAAAATGCTTTTATTACAAGACTTGATGTAAATGGAAAAGCGGAAACTCATTCTTTGGAGGCGGAATATATACCAATCGGATTATCACCGAAAGAAGATTTTTACGAAAAGGAACTTAAAAGAACAGTGAGTAAATATGGAAGTATTGCCCAAGTTTGGAGTGCATTCGAAATACGAACTGACCCAAATACGGAATCTAATATTAGAGGACTGAATAGCGTTCAACTTCATTACGAAAAAGGAAGATGGTTTATTGACAGTTGGACTTGCGAAATGGAATCTGAAAAAAATTCTGTAGTGTCTGAATTTCTAAATAAGGAATAAAAAACTTTTGCTAACACCGTATATAATTTATTGCTGGTTCTAGCCTGCTTACGAAAACCCTCGCGGATTTTCTATTCCGTTTTTATTTGCTAAATTAGGTGCTGAAACACGCAACAAATCATATACAAACACGTTGGCATTCATTGTTACAAACGTCGTAACTTAATCAATCGTTTCTTTTTAAAACAGTCTCAATATAATTATGAGTGGTTAGATATTCTTCTTTAAGATTTCTAAGATATTTAATTATTTTGGTG
>NZ_JBSHNV010000039.1:0-206 GCF_053601575.1 Lacinutrix sp. MEBiC02404
ATCGTTAGCAATTGTTTCGTTATCTGTTCCGTTACATTCTATAGTTTCATCTATTACAGTACAAGACGTTAAGTCAGGACCGATAGAATCTTCAAGCGTAAGCGTTGCAGTAAGTATGGTTTCATTACCACAATCATCAGCAACTGTATAAGTAACTAAGATAGTACCACCAGCTCCACAAGTAGAAGTAAGGTTAGCAAAAGCAT
>NZ_JBSHNV010000040.1:0-270 GCF_053601575.1 Lacinutrix sp. MEBiC02404
GGCTTCAACGAAATGCCAACACCGTGTATATTTAATTGCTTGGTTCTCGCCTATTCGGAAAATCTTTGCAGATTTTCTATTCCGTTTTTATTTACTAAATTAGTAACTTACACACGCAACTAAGCATACACAAACACGTTAGCAAAAACAGTGTCAATCCTCTATTTTCTCTGCTATTGTTTTAGTTTGGGCTTACCTAATTCCCTAACTTATAATTAACAAAATTTGCTTAGATAAATCGGAACTAAAAGTAAAACTGAAGTCACAAAG
>NZ_JBSHNV010000041.1:0-202 GCF_053601575.1 Lacinutrix sp. MEBiC02404
CAAAACGGAACAGAAACCGGGTTCACTACACCAGTAACTGTATTTGCTGATTTAGATGGCGATGGCGTATTAGACGCAGGAGAGCCAACAGCAACAACAGCAACAGACGGAACCTATACTATAGAAGGAGTACCAGCAGGAACAGTAGATATCGTAGTAGATACAACTACTTTACCAACAGGTGCTACTTTAACAGATGGAA
>NZ_JBSHNV010000042.1:0-316 GCF_053601575.1 Lacinutrix sp. MEBiC02404
AACAAGTGACTGGGCAACTGCAGATTGTGATGGTGATGGAGTAAGTAACTTAGACGAAGTAGATCCTGATGGAGACGGCGTTCAAGGACCAAACGACACAGATCCAAATGATGCATGTGAATTTACTGCAGCAGATATTACATTACCTGTAACAGCAATTACAGATTGTGATGGCGATGGAGAAACAAGTGATACGGATCCAAATGATACCGATCCATGTATCGGAGGAACATTATCCAATGTAGATTTAACAGACACAACAAGTGACTGGGCAACTGCAGATTGTGATGGTGACGGAGTAAGTAACTTAGACGAG
>NZ_JBSHNV010000043.1:0-348 GCF_053601575.1 Lacinutrix sp. MEBiC02404
ATCACAAAACTCCTTCCCTTTTTTCAAGGGAAGGTGGATTTGATTTCCGTAAAAGAAATCAAAGACGGAAGGGTTTTAGCATTGGTTCTCGATACAAAATTGCATAAAAAAAATGCAATTTCACTCGAACTGACAAAATCACTCGAAATGACAATTTTTGCTAAAAGCTAAAAGCTAAAAACTAAAAGCTATTCCGAGAATGAACCTCAAATCACAAAACTCCTTCCCTTTTTTCAAGGGAAGGTGGATTTGATTTCCGTAAAAGAAATCAAAGACGGAAGGGTTTTAGCATTGGTTCTCGATACAAAATTGCATAAAAAAAATGCAATTTCACTCGAACTGACAAAA
>NZ_JBSHNV010000044.1:0-266 GCF_053601575.1 Lacinutrix sp. MEBiC02404
GTTACTGCTCCTGTTGCTGATCTTGCAACTTTAGCTAATGTAACGGCACAATGTGAAGTAACGACTTTAACGCCACCAACGGCAACAGATAATTGTGGTGGAATAGTTACTGTTACCAACGATGCAACCCTTCCTATTTCAACACAAGGAACAACCGTGGTAACTTGGACATATACAGATGTTAATCTGAATGCTTCCACACAAACACAAAACATAGTAATTACAGATGTTACTGCTCCTGTTGCTGATCTTGCAACTTTAGCTAA
>NZ_JBSHNV010000045.1:0-4483 GCF_053601575.1 Lacinutrix sp. MEBiC02404
TGTAAGTTACTAATTTAGTAAATAAAAACGGACTAGAAAATCTGCAAAGATTTTCCGAACAGACAAGAACCTAGCAATTAAATATACACGGTGTTAGCGGTTCGGGCTTTTTCCGCTATTTATTTTTAGTATCAATATTCAGTCGGAATAAAATCAAATTTGAATTTGTTTTATCAACGCTATCTCCAATCTTAAATTTCAATGCTTTAAGAAGGTTGGTTGAACTTTGATTGTCCTTATGTGTATAAGCATCAATTGTTTTTAGTCCGAGTGTTTGAATTGAATACTCAATTATTTTTTTTGCCGCCTCTCTCATAATTCCTTTTCCTTGATATTCCGTTAAAAGTTCAAATCCGATTTCGCATTTTTTTTGCTCTTCTGAAACATCAAAAAGGCAAATTGTACCCATAAGTTTTTCGTTTCCTTTTTGTGCAATTGCCCAATAAGAAAGGCTATTGTTTTTTATTTTCTCAATAAATTTCGATGCTTCTTCTAATGTTTTGCTTGGCTGTCTTCCAAGATATTTGTTTATTAAAGTATCAGAACGAAGAATAAATATTTCTTGAACATCGCTGTCCGATAATTGTCGAAGAGTCAAACGTTCAGTTGATAATATAGGGAAGGTTTTTAAATTTGTATTTTCCATTCTGTTATATAATTATTGTGTCTGATTTCGTTTCTCGCCTGACCGCTAACGTGTTTGTATATGCTTTGTTGCGTGATTAAGCAACTAAGTTAGTAAATAAAAACGGAATAGAAAATCCGAGAGGATTTTCGTAAACAAGCTGGAACTAGCAATAAAATATATACGGTGTTGGCAAATCGTTTTTATTCCTCAGGGTTCCAATTCCTATTCTTAAATTTTTCCCATTTTTTAGGGAAAACATTCTGAAATATTTGTCTTATTAATCCTGTATGAGTATAATAAACTCCTAGATTAAGTCGGTCAGGTTCATAAAAATATTCAAGAGTTTCTAACGAATCTGGTTTGTTTTTTTTCCTTTTTATCTCACTGACTATTTTCTTATCAATTTTAATTGCTTCTTTTATGTTCTCTTTTAAGAACACTATCAATTTGCTTGTATATTGAACTCCAAAATAATTTAATTCTTGTAATAATTCAGAATATGATTCATCTTCATCTTTATTATTTTCAGGAAGTATTTCGTCTATAATTGCTTTTAAATTATCTACATTTAATTTGACTGTATTTGTTGTGTTTAATTCCTTAGTTAATGTTTTTAGATAGTTCGAACGTTCAACTAATAGTCTTTCAAATTCGAAATCTACAGTTTCCAATAATGCTGATACTCTTCCTATAGATCTTAGTAAGGGTCTTGGTACATTTTCCTCGTTTTTGTATTGTAATTCTTTTGAGGCTTCAGCCCAAGTATGTTGAGATAATGTTCTTATTTGAATTTCAGCTTTGTAATCCTCCATATTTGAAAATGTAGGGACTTTAGCCCATTCCTTTGGAATTGAAATAACGAAATGTATTGATGAATAACCAAATTGATCTTCTTTTAACCTTGATATTGTATCGTATTTCCTAATAACATTAAGATTGGTTTCAATTAAATTACAAGCTTTTTCTGCATCTGGTTTGAAAAGAAGTATTACTCTTAATCCAACTAAGTCTTGCATTTCAAATATAGACTTCTTAAATGAAAATCTTCCACTTTTAACTTTGTCAGAAATAGAATTCCATTCTTTTGTTCTATTTTGAATAGGAAAACCAAGAGCAATTTCATTTGATTCTAAAAGTTGTTCAATTTGGATCACTAAAGAATCTTTGAATTTAATCAGGTTTGGTTTAGCTATTAGAAACTCAGTTTCGAAAGGTTTTAATTTATTATCGTCCATTATGTGAAATGTTTGCCAACGTGTTTGTGTATGCTTAGTTGCGTGTGTAAGTTACTAATTTAGTAAATAAAAACGGAATAGAAAATCTGCAAAGATTTTCCGAATAGGCGAGAACCAAGCAATTAAATATACACGGTGTTGGCAGTAGTTTTTGTTATTTAAAAGTCATAAAATATTCAATAAATTTACTTTTAAACTCATCTTCTTTTTCATAAAACACATTGTCATAATTCTCATACTGTTCCTCAATTTCCCACCTTTCCTCATCAGTTTTAGACATATTATCTATTGCATCTCTCCTTTTTTCTTGATTTTTTGGGACAATACTATTGGGAAAAGATTTTTCGATTTCAAAAAGAATATCGTGATAAGATTCCATTCCGATTTCTTTTAACGCTATTTTGGTTTCAGTAAAGTTGTCTCCTGTAGCATTATCAACAAATTGAGTAACACCACCATTATCTACTTGTCCTTGCATATTTAATAAGTAAATTAAGTTTTTAAGAGGATTTTCATAAATTTCTATATTCTCATAATCTATGTGTCGGTTGTAAACTTCAGCGCTAATTATACCAAATTTCTCATTAGTTTCTTTTCCTTCTAATTCGTTAATGACGATATTCATTTTTTATTATTTAAATTCAAACTGCTTTAATTTTAGTCAAGAATATTTCGTGATTGATTGCGTTTCTCAAATTACTGCCAACGTGTTTGTATATGGTTTGTTGCGTGTTTAAGAACGTAATTTAGCAAATAAAAACCGAATAGAAAATCCGCGAGGGTTTTCGTAAGCAGGCTAGAACCAGCAATAAATTATATACGGTGTTAGGGCAAGTTTTTATTTCCGTTAATATCGTCTTCAGTTTTTAAAATTCCGTCTTTGCCTTTTGAGATAAGAATGTAACCAAGTCCATTTTCAATCTGTTCATAAAAAAACTCATTATTCCAATAATCAGTTATAATGTTTTTTCTTAACGGATTATTTCTAATTATTATATTCAGTTTTTCAGGATAGATTCCGAGTGAGCTATTTTCATTTTCCAGAATCAGTTCAATTTCAGCTATTTTTTCAGTCGTTTTTTTTGTTCCATAATCAGAAAAGAAGAAATGCCCAATTACTAATTTTGCTATTAGCACAAAAACAATAAAAATTCCGAATAATTTCCAAACAGGATGAATCATTAATTTTTTCGGAAGATTGTTTTCCTTTTCAAATTCACGTCTGGCTTTTTTCCGTTTCGCAAATTTATAATCTTCACGCCAAAAAAGTAATTCTCCAATTATATCTAACATTCGATTTTTCTCAAATTTGCCCTAACGGTTTTGTATATGGAAAGTTGCGTTTTGGTACAGGCGGATTTTCCGAAGGAAAATCAGAAGTAACAAAAGCGCAACCAACTTTATTTAAGCACTAATCTAGCAATTTTTTATATACGTTGTTATAAAATGTAGCTAAACATCCGATTAAGCACGAATTACTTTGCCGTTAAGTTGCGCAATAAAAGGAGGAAAGCTAAACGTGTTTTGCTTTTACAGTTGAATAGCGAAAAGTGTTTTTTTTTAAACTCTTTGGAGCATTTAGCGATTGAGTAAGCATTTCCTGGCGAGCTAAAATTTCCTTGGCTTCAAAAAACTGCGCAAGAGTTATTTCTCCTTTACGCCAAAATTCCGCAAAGAATTCAATTCGTGAATTGAGTAAGCAGAATTCGCGATTATTTTATTAAGATTTGAGTAAGGAAATAATCCGATTATTTATGTTTTAAGAAATTCAGTTTGTTGAAATTGAGGATTCTCGGCTATTTTTTATAACGTGTTTGTGTATGCTTAGTTGCGTGTGTAAGTTACTAAATTAGTAAACAAAAACGGAATAGAAAATCTGTAAAGATTTTCCGAACAAACAAGAACCAAGCAATTAAATATACACGGTGTTGTAAGTAGTTTTTTTAATCCGAAACGCTCAATTCAAAATGATAATCTGCATCTTCGCATTCAAATAAGTAATGATCAAAATCAGATGCGTAATAAATTTTTAAATCTCCAAGTTTGATTTTATAAATCGCATTCGGATTTAATGTCTGAAGTAGAAAATCAACAAATTCAATAATATATTTTTGTTGATAATCGGAATGAAACATATTAAAACTATTTAGTTTATCAGTCAAGTGATGTTCTTGTTTATTTTGATATTCAAAAAACCACTTTTCTTTTAATTTTTTCGTGAAATATTTGAACGCATTTTCATTTTCAATTTTCTTCAGTTCAAAAGAATCTGTTAAATGACCAATTCTTTCTGTAATCACAGAATTTAGATTAGTTGATTTAGGGAATCTATCTAAATTAAATTCATAACCTTGATTAGCTTTATTATTAAATTCAGCCAAGGTTCCTAATTCTCCGATTATAATTCCGTATTTGTATATTTTCTGTTCTTTTTCGGTCAAATGAAATGTTCTATCTCGTTAGTCTTTCTCAAATTACTTACAACGTGTTTGTATATGATTAGTGGCGTGTTTCAGCACCTAATTTAGTAAATAAAAACGGAATAGAAAATCTGCAAAGATTTTCGTAAGCAAGCTATAACTAGCCATTAATTATATACGTTGTTATCTATAGGTCTTTT
>NZ_JBSHNV010000046.1:0-5763 GCF_053601575.1 Lacinutrix sp. MEBiC02404
GAGCTGCATTTGCTAACAACGTATATAAAAAATTGCTAGATTAGTGCTTAAATAAGGTTGGTTGCGCTTTTACTAACTTCTGATTTTCCTTCGGAAAATCCTCGCTGGTAAAAACGCAACTTTCCATATACAAACACGTTGTGTGTAATTTGAGCATACTCAAAACTAACAGGATAAAACTGAATGAAATACTGGATTCTAACTTTAACGATGTTGATTTTTGGATGTAAAAATAATCAAGAAAAACAACCAACTTTAGAATTAGCAGACCCAATTTTAATTGAATGTGATTCTATGTACGAAAAAGCAGAAGCTGATTATAAAAATGGAATTAAAGAATATACAATAATGGGATTAGTTTATGCGACTGAACTTGAAATGTATTATTCTGATTTTATGAAACGTAATTATAATATAACAATGAGAGTTAATTGTGTTCCTAATTACCCGCAATCTTGCTACGAGGAATCAATGAATTATGAGATTGAGGAAGAATATGGCGAAGATTTTATGAAATTGACAAGAGAAAAAGCGGAAATGGAATTTAACGAACAGCGGAAATAAAAACTACACACAACACCGTATATAATTTATTGCTAGTTCTTGCCTGCTTACGAAAACCCTCGCGGATTTTCTATTCGGTTTTTATTTGCTAAATTACGTTCTTAACCACGCAACAAACCATATACAAACACGTTAGCAACAATTTGGAAGCGATGCGAATTTGATGTATATTTACACCAAAATATAAAATTATGTCAAGACAAAGCATATCATTTACGGAGCCTAACGATGAATGGCTGAAAGCCCAAGTGAATAGAAATGAATATTCTAGTAAAAGTGAATTAGTAAACGATTTAATAAGACAAGCCAGAAAGCAGCAAGTCCAAATTGATTGGGTTCGTGCCAAATTAGAAAAGGCCGAAAATAGCGGATTTACAAATGATAACAAAAATGAAATTTTAGCACAATCAAAGTCTCTATTGAATGGCTAAATATAGATTAAGTAACGAAGCTAAAAACGACTTAATAAGAATTCATCATTACGGAATTGAAAAATTTGGAATGACTCAAGCGGATAAGTATTTCGAATCATTTTTTGAATATTTTGATATTATTGCTGAGAGACCTTATTCGTTCGAATCAGTGGAATATATAAAAAACAAATACAGACGTTGTGTATGTGGTTCTGATAGTATCTACTTTAAAATAAATAAAGATATTGTCGATATTATGGCAATTGTGGGAAGTCAAAATTTAAATGAAAAGCTATAACGAAATAATAAACTGTTGCTAACACCGTATAAAATTAATTGCTAGGTTCTCGCCTACTTGGAAAATTCCTGCGGAATTTTCTCTGTTTCGTTTTTGTTTACTAACTTAGTTACTTAAACACGCAACTAATCTTATACAAACACGTTGGCAAACATTTAATGAACAGACTACTAAAAATAATAGGAATAGTAATTATAGCATATTTGTTTATAGCATATGCTTTACCAAAAATAGTTGGAATTCCTATGGCTATGTGGAATTCTGGTCAAATACTGAACGAAACAGAAAACCCGAAAATCATAAAAAAAGGTGCAACAGAAGAGTTGGAAAAAATCATTGCGGAAAATCTAAAAGGAAAATCTGAAATTAATCCTGAAATAGCATTGAAATCGATAATTGAACTTTATCAAAAAAATGAAAATATAGTTATTGAATCGAACGAAAAACCAATCGGAATTTATGTGATTTACGGAACTGATTATTGGAAAGAGGATTCTGAAACTTTTGAATTATGTTTTGCACATCAAAAAGTTGACTCGAATAATGGCAATCTTTATGAATACAGAATTGATATGATTTATGAGCCAAATAACTTTAAAGGAATTGAGGAATTTGATGTTAGATATAACTCGAATATGGATATTGTAAATTTTAAGAAATCTATTATTGAATCAATTGGATTTAAAAAAGCATTCGATATTGAACCAACGAAAGTTGAAATTATTAAAGAACAGATATAAAAAACGATTTGCCAACACCGTATATAATTAATGGCTGGTTTTAGCTTGCTTACGAAAATCTTTACAGATTTTCTATTCGGTTTTTATTTGCTAAATTAGGTGCTGAAACACGCCACTAATCATATACAAACACGTTAGCAACAAGCAGAAGAAACGACAATGTTTAACCGAATCTTTAAGAAAAAATCAAAAGAACTATCCAAAATCGAATATTGGAAAAAGTGGGAACTTTTTGAATTGATTTCGGACTTACATTTAGCGGAAAAAATGTTGTCGGAATATAGTGGTGGTTATTCTGGAAACTTCTCGTCAGCAGAGGAGTTTCACAAAGCACTTGTTGAAGAGATTTATAATGTTGAATTTGACAATGTTGCTGATTTTACTCAAATCTGGTATTGGTTTGCGCCAACTTGTGAATGGGATGATTTTACTGGAATGGAAAGTATTGAATTAGGAAACAGAATATTTAATAGAGTTAATAATTGGAAAAAGAATCAGGACTTCACTCACGGAACAAAAGTTTCTCTGAATGGAGAATTCGGAGTAGTAATCAAATCTGAACTGGATGAACCTAATTTTTGCGGAATTATTCGTTGGGATACTAATCAAGAAACTGACGAAGAAGATTGGAGAGGAGTATTTGGAACCTTTTTAAATCAAGGCGGAAAAATAATCAATGATAATCACCAATTTGAATTTATCAATGATGATGGAACATTAAAACAAACAGAATAATGCCAGTTGCTAACACCGTATATAATTTATTGCTGGTTCTAGCCTGCTTACGAAAACCCTCGCGGATTTTCTATTCGGTTTTTATTTGCTAAATTATGTTCTTAAACACGCAACAAACCATATACAAACACGTTACCAGCAAGCGAAAAAAAACGACAAAGGAAAGAATGAATTTTAAATTTAAAAAAATATTGTTTAAAGTTTATTTTCTTGAAAAAAACTATGCTTTAAAATGCTGGTTTAGAAAGAATATTAAAGGTATAAAAACTTATTACAATCCTGATAGTCATCAAGGAGATATGCCAATACGTGTTCTACAACATAATATTTTATCTTGGCTTGAAACATCATCACCAGATTTTTTCAAAACAATTAAAAAAGAAATAGAAAATAATGGCTTAGAAAAAGGAATTAAATACAATATTGACAAAAAGCATATAATTCATACCTCAAGATTGAATGCTGCAAGCATAAATAGTAAAAGGCAAATCAGTATTTATGAAACATTTAATTCATATTTATGGTGCGTCTGTTATTCACTCCTTGTAACTTTTGATGAAGTTATACAAAAGCCACACTTAAGAGGAAATTATACTGGTGAAATTGATTTAACCAATAAACAAATTAAAGCTGCAAAAGATGTTTTTGATTACGGAATGTCGTTAAAAGATAGTTATAGCAAATGGGATTATTCACTTCCTAACCCCGAGAGTTATGACTGTAAATACTCCCATAATATTGAAAAAGCTAATTCATTATTTGTATCTGCTATGTATTTTATTATATCTCACGAAATTGGTCATAGCTATTTTAATCACGTAACTTATGTCCCTGCTACAGCAAGTCAATCCTTACAAGAGGAATTAGATGCTGATAACTTTGCTATTAAACAAGTTATGTCTTGTAAAGATAAAAAACTTATTCCTTCACTTAAATACGGAGCTACAGTTGGTATGTGTGCTTTGCTTTTTCTTAACCCTAAACTATATAATAATGGTTCATATCCAGATGCTGACAACAGAATTAGAAATGTTATGGAAAAACTCGATTTAAATGATCTTGATCTGCAATGGGGAATGGCTTCTTTAGCATTTAGACTTTGGGGAAATCATTTTAAAATAGATTTTTCATTACCTAAAACTTCAGAAAATTACAGTGAAATGTTCTATGAAGTTTTAAGGCAGATGAATGAAATAAAAAAGAATAAAGCCAGCTGGTAACACCGTATATAATTTATTGCTGGCTTATTGCCTACTTACGAAAGTCCTCGCGGACTTTCTTGGTCGGTAATTATTTACTAAATTAGTTGCTTGAAACACGCAACAAACCATATACAAACACGTTAGGCAATATTAAATAGAACTCTCAGAATGACGATTAATAAACTTGATAGTGAATCATATTTCAAAGAATTATCTTCTTTAATTTTAACCTTCACTACTGAATACGGAGATCAAGTAATAAATAAAATTCTAGATAAAGATGCTTACATAAAAGAACCTCAAAGGTTTTTTTACACCTTAATTCACAAGACATCTTGCTCACTTGAAGCTTCAAATATTTTTATTAGAAACTTTGACTCAAAAAGAAATTATCACCCATCACTTTTCATAATCTTAAGAGCAATTTTGAGTGATATATTAGTAGCCGAATATATTACTCATTGTTCCGAAAGTAACGCACACTCAAACGAATTAATTGATGGAATTTATTTTGACCACGTAGACAATATTATCAGAACTTGTAACACAACATTTCGTCATATTTATCAATGGAATGAAAACGAAACTGAATTAAAAAAAAATGAATTAAAAGCTAATTCAAAATTTTATTCAAGTGATGGAAAAGCCAAATGCAAAAAAATATCTACTTCTCTAAACTCATTAATTGTAAAAATATGGCAATCAAATAAGGATAAAAAACATCTAATACATCATAGAAGGATTTTTGATTTATATGGTATTTTCTCAAAATTTGAACATTTAGGAGAATTAAGTTTTCATTTAACTCATAGAGGTTATGATGACACACAGAAAGATACTTTATACTTTGATTTATATGACTCAATAGTTTTTATTGTCGAAGCTCTAGTTACTTATTCAAAAGCCTGGGAAGGAACTCTAAAATTTGACTTAATTAAATGCAATAAACTGAAACAAGAGATTGAAAAAATGCATCCTAAAATATTAAAATAACATTGCCTAACACCGTATATAATTTATTGCTGGTTCTAGCCTGCTTACGAAAACCCTCGCGGATTTTCTATTCGGTTTTTATTTGCTAAATTACGTTCTTAAACACGCAACAAACCATATACAAAACCGTTACCCAACATTTGACCAAAAATGCCGATAAGAAGAAATACAGACCAAAAAAGTAAAACTCTAACTGAATTTTATTCTGAATTAAAAAACGACTCTAACGTAATTTCAAAAGGAGTCGGAACTTTAATGCTAAATTGGATTGGTAGAATTAACTCGGAATTTAAAGAAACTGAAATTTGGGGATTGACTTCTCATTATCATCTGATTTTACAAAATGAAAATGATTACACATCTAATAATTATGTTGTTCTAACAACTGGAATGGACGAATATCATATCGAATATCTGATTCCAAAAGAATTGGAACCTTGGAAAGGTGCAACAAAATCTTTAGACGAAGCAATGGAAATGTTAATTACCGCAATGATTAATTCAAAGGGTTGGAGTAAATCGACTGAATTAAACAAATTCAAAACTGATGAAAAAAATTAAATCCTTTATTTATGGACTGACAGGAATTTCATTGTTGTTCGTTGCTGTTCTGTTTATTTCTGGATTTATCGGAATTATAAATATGATTTGGACAATGTTGAACTTTATAAATCAATAAAAACGTTGGGTAACACCGTGTATAAAAAATTGCTAGTTTCTTGCTTGCTCGGAAAATCCTTCGGATTATCCTCTGGCTCGTTTTCTTTTGCTATTTTAGTTGTCTAAACACGCAACTTTCCATACACAAACACGTTGTA
>NZ_JBSHNV010000047.1:0-1617 GCF_053601575.1 Lacinutrix sp. MEBiC02404
ACTATGAAAAGACCTATAGATAACAACGTATATAATTAATGGCTAGTTTTAGCTTGCTTACGAAAATCTTTGCAGATTTTCTATTCCGTTTTTATTTACTAAATTAGGTGCTGAAACACGCCACTAATCATATACAAACACGTTGTACAACATTTGAGAAATGACTTCCGAAATCGAGAAAAGTAATAGAAAAATACTGTACTTACTGAAAAAGAAATTCCCAATGGAAGTTGCAAAAGGAATTCGATTTGATTTAAGTAAATATTCAATTATTCCAAAAGGTAAGTTTTTAAAAAACATCTACACTTGGAAATTAACGGAATTTGATTTTGATATTTATTTACTATCTATTCGCAATTCATATAAAACTGAAATAATGGGAACTGGCGGAGAGTCAATGGTTGAAATAGATACTGAAAGCAAACATAATGGTTTGATTTTAAAAACCGAATCAAATCTTCCTGAACTAATAATTAGACCTGCTTATCTGAAAGAAAAAATTGCAAATCTAATCCTCAGATTTGACAAAAAACTTGATGATAGAAAAGAGTTCAACAAAAAATACATTTTGGAATCGTCATTAAGCCAAACAAAATTAGAAAACATAATAACACGAAATTTAACAGATGAATTGATTAAAGTCAATGGATTTAGTTTGGAATTTAAAGACAATACAATCTTTTTAAAATTCGAAAAAGAATTTAATGAGGAAGATTCTATTAAACTTATAAAACTTGGAAAAACAATAGAAACGGAATTAAAAAACGTTGTACAACACCGTATATAATTTATTGCTAGTTCTAGCCTACTTACGAAAACCCTCGCGGATTTTCTATTCGGTTTTTATTTGCTAAATTTAGTGCTTAAACACGCAACAAACCATATACAAACACGTTGTAAGCAATTTGAGAAAAAAACGATGAACATTAAGAAATACATACGAACTGAATCAAAAAGTTGGCTGATTGCTCTCTTATTTTTCTTCGTAATGTTGTTTTTTGGAAAAGCGCTGGAATATATAAAATCTATATCCGAGTTGAATCCAATATTCTTAATTGGACAAATTTTGCTGATTATAATTTTTGGGTTTTCATTTCTCTTCTACTCTATTTACGCAGACGGATTAGAGTACAATGAAAAACTTGAATTTAGAGAGTATGAAACTGAAGATGCTGAAAGGTTAAAACGGAATTTAAAAAAGATGTTGGGAATTTTTTCTGTGAGCTCAATTTTATGGATAATTGGAAACGTTATAATCGGAATTGAATATGGAAATTCTGAAAACCTAAAATATCTGATTGGAATTATAGTAATTCCATTAATTATAAACGGAATAATGATTTATATTTATAACGGATTAAAAACTGCTTACAACACCGTATATAATTAATGGCTGGTTTTAGCTTGTTTACGAAAATCTTTGCAGATTTTCTATTCGGTTTTTATTTGCTAAATTACGTACTTAAACACGCCACTAATCATATACAAACACGTTGGCATTCATTGTTACAAACGTCGTAACTTAATCAATCGTTTCTTTTTAAAACAGTCTCAATATAATTATGAGTGGTTAGATATTCTTCTTTAAGATTTCTAAGATATTTAATTATTTTGGTG
>NZ_JBSHNV010000048.1:0-270 GCF_053601575.1 Lacinutrix sp. MEBiC02404
AGTAAGTGTAGCAGTAACCGAAGAAGTATTTAAACAATCATCAGTAGCCGTATATGTTACTTGAATAGTTCCACCAGCACCACAAGTTGTAGCTAGGTTAGTGAAAGCATAATCAGAAGTAATAGTTACATTAATATCATCTGCACAAGCTTGAAGTTCTACGATATTATCTGCATTCCAAGTATCTGCTAAAGTTTGGTTATTATCACCATCACATTCTATCGTTTCATCTACTACATTACAAGCAGTAAGATCTGGACCAGTAGCATC
>NZ_JBSHNV010000049.1:0-248 GCF_053601575.1 Lacinutrix sp. MEBiC02404
AGTAAGTGTAGCAGTAACCGAAGAAGTATTTAAACAATCATCAGTAGCCGTATATGTTACTTGAATAGTTCCACCAGCACCACAAGTTGTAGCTAGGTTAGTGAAAGCATAATCAGAAGTAATAGTTACATTAATATCATCCGCACAAGCTTGAAGTTCTACGATATTATCTGCATTCCAAGTATCTGCTAAAGTTTGGTTATTATCACCATCACATTCTATCGTTTCATCTACTACATTACAAGCAG
>NZ_JBSHNV010000050.1:0-448 GCF_053601575.1 Lacinutrix sp. MEBiC02404
TTTAAATTCCCTTAAAAGGAATTGAAAGAAAGAGGAGTTAAAACTTGTGGATTTTTAATTGCATTTGTTAATTCAAAAAGCGCTTCGCCTTTTTCTACAAACCATTCGAGTTTCGCTAAAGCAAAACACACCTTCCTTTAGCTAAAGGAAGGAGCCGGTACTAATTATGATTTTCACTAATTGTGTAATGGTTTATTTAATTGGAGTTTATAGTAACTGCAGTAAAAATAATAAAATAGGTTAAAAGCCTATTGTTTAGTGCTCTCCTCTTTTTTCAAAGAGGAGAATGAATTTAAATTCCCTTAAAAGGAATTGAAAGAAAGAGGAGTTAAAACTTGTGAATTTTTAATTGCATTTGCGGATTTAAAAAGTGCTTCGCCTTTTTCTACAAACCATCCGAGTTTCGCTAAAGCAAAACCCACCTTCCTTTAACTAAAGGAAGGAGCCA
>NZ_JBSHNV010000051.1:0-371 GCF_053601575.1 Lacinutrix sp. MEBiC02404
ACTTCTGATTATGCTTTTGCTAACCTTACTTCTACTTGTGGAGCTGGTGGTACTATCTTAGTTACTTATACAGTTGCTGATGATTGTGGTAATGAAACCATACTTACTGCAACGCTTACGCTTGAAGATTCTATCGGTCCAGACTTAACGTCTTGTACTGTAATAGACGAAACTATAGAATGTAATGGTACAGATAACGAAACGATCGCTAACGATTGGAATACTGCTAACATATTAGCACTTCAATCTTGTGGTACAGATTCTTGTGATACAGATGCAGTATTTGATGTAACTTCAGATTATGTATTTACTAACCTTGCTTCCACTTGTGGCGCTGGTGGTACTATTCTAGTTACGTATACAGTTGCTGA
>NZ_JBSHNV010000052.1:0-240 GCF_053601575.1 Lacinutrix sp. MEBiC02404
GTAAGTGGAACAGTTACAGCAGGAACAGATGGTTATACTACAGCCGGAACAGTAACTGGAACCGTATATAACGATGAAGATGGTGATGGAACACAAAATGGAACAGAAACCGGATTTACTTCTCCAGTAACTGTATTTGCAGATTTAGATGGCAATGGCGTATTAGACGCAGGAGAGCCAACAGCAACAACAGCAACAGACGGAACCTATACTATAGAAGGAGTACCAGCAGGAACAGTA
>NZ_JBSHNV010000053.1:0-229 GCF_053601575.1 Lacinutrix sp. MEBiC02404
ATCAGCTACGGTATACGTAACTAGAATAGTACCACCAGCTCCACAAGTAGAAGCAAGGTTCGTAAATACATAATCAGAAGTTACATCAAATACTGCATCTGTATCACAAGAATCTGTACCACAAGATTGAAGTGCTAATATATTAGCAGCATTCCAATCGTTAGCAATTGTTTCGTTATCTGTACCATTACATTCTATAGTTTCGTCTATTACAGTACAAGCCGTTAAG
>NZ_JBSHNV010000054.1:0-1209 GCF_053601575.1 Lacinutrix sp. MEBiC02404
ATTATTCCTCAAAATCCAGTATTCCAATTCAAGTTTATTGCAAACTCTGTAATTTACAATGGGCTAATTGCAATGAACAAGGGAAGTTCCAGAAGTCTGGGATTATTAAACATAACGTGTTTGTATATGATTAGTGGCGTGATTAAGCAACTAAGTTAGTAAATAAAAACGGAATAGAAAATCCGCGAGGATTTTCGTAAACAAGCTAGAACCAAGCAATAAAATATATACGGTGTTGTAAGCTGGCTTTGATTTAATTTTTACTTTTTGTTTTAATCCGATTAAGTATTTCTGTAGCTCTTCTTTCTGAAAGGGTTTCATCATTTCCCACCATAAGTTTTAAAAACTGGACTTTCTTTTTTTCTCCTAAATCATAGACTTGCTCAAAATGTATATACTTTAAATTTTCTTCTTTGCTTGTAGCAAGATTCATTAATAGTTTTTCATAAAGGTTATCGTTGTTAATTCTCCATATTGCTCTACCAATTGTTAGTTTCCAACTCAAATCGGTCTCAATGTTTAGAAACTTATAGAGTATTGGTAATGCTTTTTCATCTTTTAATTCTCCTGAAGCTTTAAATAAATGACTGTATTTTAAATGTAAATTTTTCCTGATTAAATCTTTCGAAATTTCCAGTTCATTAGTAGACATCTTTTTAAAGAAAGACGTGTCGACTTCATTTCGGCTTAATCCATAAGGTTCAACAAAATGATTATAATAAAAATCTTTAAATTCCTTAGATAATGTTTGAGAATTTGGGTCAATATTTATTATGTATTTTTTAGTTACCGATTCTTTTTCATTTATAGGCTTTTCAAAGATTCCCAAGGCTTTTTTTAATTTCGAAAAACTATTCATTAGAGTGAGTTTTTAGCTTGCTTACAACGTGTTTGTATATGGAAAGTTGCGTTTTGGTACAGGCGGATTTTCCGAAGGAAAATCAGAAGTAACAAAAGAGCAACAACCTTTAATTAAGCACTAATCTAGCAATTTTTTATATACGTTGTTAGCAAATGCAGCTCTAATTAGTCGCAAACTTAATTAAAAGAAATTTCCAAAGACAAATAAGAGCAGATAGATTTTCGCACCAGATAATCTGTTTATTATTTAGTTAATTAAAATCTTTGTGACTTCAGTTTTACTTTTAGTTCCGATTTATCTAAGCAAATTTTGTTAATTATAAGTTAGGGAATTAGGTAAGCCCAAAC
>NZ_JBSHNV010000055.1:0-237 GCF_053601575.1 Lacinutrix sp. MEBiC02404
AATAAAATAATCGCGAACTCTGCTTACTCAATTCACGAATTGAATTCTTTGCGGAATTTTGACGCTAAGGAGAAATAACTCTTGCACAGTTTTTTAAAGCCAAGGAAATTTTAGCTCGCCAGGAAATGCTTACTCAATCGCTAAATGCTCCAAAGAGTTTAAAAAAAACACTTTTCGCTATTCAACTGTAAAAGCAAAACACGTTTAGCTTTCCTCCTTTTATTGCGCAACTTAACG
>NZ_JBSHNV010000056.1:0-245 GCF_053601575.1 Lacinutrix sp. MEBiC02404
ACTGGAACCGTATATAACGATGAAGATGGTGATGGAATACAAAACGGAACAGAAACCGGATTTACTTCTCCAGTAACTGTATTTGCAGATTTAGATGGCAATGGCGTATTAGACGCAGGAGAGCCAACAGCAACAACAGCAGCGGATGGAACATATACTATTTCAGGAGTACCAGCAGGAACAGTAGATATCGTAGTAGATACAACTACTTTACCAGCAGGAGCAAGTTTAACAGAAGGAACAGA
>NZ_JBSHNV010000057.1:0-209 GCF_053601575.1 Lacinutrix sp. MEBiC02404
CAATTCACGAATTGAATTCTTTGCGGAATTTTGGCGTAAAGGAGAAATAACTCTTGCGCAGTTTTTTGAAGCCAAGGAAATTTTAGCTCGCCAGGAAATGCTTACTCAATCGCTAAATGCTCCAAAGAGTTTAAAAAAAACACTTTTCGCTATTCAACTGTAAAAGCAAAACACGTTTAGCTTTCCTCCTTTTATTGCGCAACTTAACG
>NZ_JBSHNV010000058.1:0-283 GCF_053601575.1 Lacinutrix sp. MEBiC02404
TGCAGATCTTGCAACTTTGACAGATGTAACCGCACAATGTGAAGTAACGACTTTAACTGCACCAACGGCAACAGATAATTGTGGTGGAACGGTAGCTGTTACCAACGATGCATCACTTCCTATTACAACACAAGGAACAACCGTCGTAACTTGGACATATACAGATGTTAATCTGAATGCTTCCACACAAACACAAAACATAATAATTACAGATGCTACTGCTCCTGTTGCGGATCTTGCAACTTTGCCAGATGTAACGTCACAATGTGAAGTAACGACTTTA
>NZ_JBSHNV010000059.1:0-210 GCF_053601575.1 Lacinutrix sp. MEBiC02404
CGTTAAGTCAGGACCGATAGAATCTTCAAGCGTAAGCGTTGCAGTAAGTATGGTTTCATTACCACAATCATCAGCTACGGTATACGTAACTAGAATAGTACCACCAGCTCCACAAGTAGAAGCAAGGTTCGTAAATACATAATCAGAAGTTACATCAAATACTGCATCTGTATCACAAGAATCTGTACCACAAGATTGAAGTGCTAATAT
>NZ_JBSHNV010000060.1:0-1066 GCF_053601575.1 Lacinutrix sp. MEBiC02404
TGTAAGCTTTAGTGTTGTTTTCGTTTAAAAGAGTCTCTATTTGAATTCTCTCCTTTAAGGTAAGTCGTTTATGTTTTTTTACTTCCATTGTAACAAATCTATAAATTTAGATTTGTTGCGTTAAGTTATTGAATTCGGAGTTCATTTTTCTAATTGTGCCTAACGTGTTTGTATATGGTTTGTTGCGTGTTTAAGCACCTAATTTAGCAAATAAAAACCGAATAGAAAATCCGCGAGGGTTTTCGTAGGCAGGCTAGAACTAGCAATAAATTATATACGGTGTTGGCATTAGTTTTTTATTCCGTTTATAAATTTTTCTAATTCCGCTTGATTCAATGTATTTTTTTCATCGTCCACTATGTAAAAAGTCAGAACGTAATTTTTTATTTCAATTGTCAATATTCTTAAATTCGAAAGTTTGTTTTCAAAACCATTTTTTGTTTTGTATTCAAAACGATAAGTTTCCGAAATTGCTCCATTCAGTTCGTTCGCAACAATTCGTTTAGCATTCAGTCTTCGGTCATTTTTTGATTCCGCCAAATATGAAGTCCACATTAATTCAAACTTATTGATACTTCTAATATTCAGATTGTTTTTTCCTTTCAATGCTCGATCATCGAAAAGGTAACAAGCGATAATCGGTCTTTTATTTCCGTTGTTTTTAAGAATAAAAATCGGTTCAAAAATTGCTCTAGGAAAACTTTCTCTGTCTTTCTTATTCAGTTCCGAGTTTTCAGGAAATTGGTATTCAGCTTTAAATTTTTCGAAAGTGTCTTTTTCCGCAATCACAAAGTTTTCGATTAGGTTAATCGAAATTCCGATATCTTTTATTTTTATCGATTCATTTGAAAATTCAACTTGCGGTTCGAAATTCAGTTTTCGACTTGTGATTTCTTTGGTTAAGTTCATTTTTCAAATTAATGCCAACGTGTTTGTATATGGAAAGTTGCGTTTTGGTACAGGCGGATTTTCCGAAGGAAAATCAGAAGTAGCAAAAGAGCAACGAACTTTATTTAAGCACTAATCTAGCAATTTTTTATATACGTTGTTATAAAATGTAGCTAAA
>NZ_JBSHNV010000061.1:0-1064 GCF_053601575.1 Lacinutrix sp. MEBiC02404
CAAATATCACAGGAGATCTTGGCGGAAGCTTTACTTTTAATCCAATACCATCCGACGGAGCCACAATAGATACAACTAGTGGAACGATAACTAATGGAATTTCAGGAACCACATATACGATAGAATACACAAGTCCAGGAACCTGCGGAACAAGTAGCACACAAACGGTAACTGTTTTAACCTCCGGAAATGCTTCATTTTCTATGACAGCAACCTGTGATGGCGGAACATCAAATATCACAGGAGATCTTGGTGGGAGTTTTACGTTTAATCCGATCCCAACCGATGGAGCCACAATAGATGCAACTAGCGGAGCGGTAACGAATGGAATTTCAGGAACTATTTATACCATAGAATATACAAGTCCTGGAACCTGCGGAGTAAATAGCACGCAATCCGTAACCGTGTTAACCTCCGGAAACGCTGCTTTTAACATGACAGCAACTTGTGATGGAGGAACTGCAAATATTACAGGAGATCTTGGTGGAAGCTTTACTTTTAATCCAATACCATCCGATGGCGCAACAATAGACGCAAATAGCGGAACGATTACTAATGGTATTTCTGGAACAACCTATACGATAGAATACGCAAGTCCAGGAACCTGCGGAACAAGTAGCACACAAACGGTAACTGTTTTAACTTTAGGAGATGCTTCTTTTAATACGACAGCAACTTGTGATGGCGGCACCGCAAATATAACTGGAGATCTTGGTGGAAGTTTTACTTTTAATCCGATACCAACCGATGGAGCCACAATAGATACAACTAATGGAACGATAACTAATGGAATTTCAGGAACCACATATACGATAGAATACGCAAGTCCAGGAACCTGCGGAACAAGTAGCACACAAACGGTAACTGTTTTAACCTCCGGAAACGCTTCTTTTACTATGACAGCAACTTGTGATGGCGGAACCGCAAATATTACAGGAGATCTTGGCGGGAGTTTTACTTTTAATCCGATACCAATCGATGGCGCAACAATAAACGCAACTAGCGGATTGGTGACTAATGGTGTTTCAGGAGCGACCTATACTATTGAATACACAAGTCCAGGG
>NZ_JBSHNV010000062.1:0-205 GCF_053601575.1 Lacinutrix sp. MEBiC02404
GCTGCATTTGCTAACAACGTATATAAAAAATTGCTAGATTAGTGCTTAAATAAGGTTGGTTGCGCTTTTACTAACTTCTGATTTTCCTTCGGAAAATCCTCGCTGGTAAAAACGCAACTTTCCATATACAAACACGTTAGCGGTCAGGCGAGAAACGAAATCAGACACAATAATTATATAACAGAATGGAAAATACAAATTTGAA
>NZ_JBSHNV010000063.1:0-255 GCF_053601575.1 Lacinutrix sp. MEBiC02404
GCTGATGATTGTGGTAATGAAACCATACTTACTGCAACGCTTACGCTTGAAGATTCTATCGGTCCTGACTTAACGTCTTGTACTGTAATAGATGAAACTATAGAATGTAACGGAACAGATAACGAAACAATTGCTAACGATTGGAATGCTGCTAATATATTAGCACTTCAATCTTGTGGTACAGATTCTTGTGATACAGATGCAGTATTCGATGTAACTTCTGATTATGTATTTACTAACCTTGCTTCCACTTGT
>NZ_JBSHNV010000064.1:0-6878 GCF_053601575.1 Lacinutrix sp. MEBiC02404
TCAAGAAAAACTTAACAATAGACCTCGGAAAATAATAGGTTATAAAACTCCTCAAGAAATTATGGATTTTGAACTAAAAAATGTAGCTTAGTATAAACTAAAAAAAAGCAACGTTTGTTGCGTTAGAACCTTGAATGCAGCCACTTTTGATAATATTATTCACTTCATTTTTCACCCAATCTTATTCACAAGACTTTGGAGAAATAAAACTTGACTCAAAACTTCAAGTTAAATATTCTGACACTATACAGAACATTGGAGAAAGAATAAGTGGAAAGTGGAAATATCTTGGAAAAAGAACAAACGGAATTTTGACAGATACAATCGGAACAAGTTATAGGAACGACAAAGAAACTCTGATAATCATTGAAAACGGAACAGTAATAGAATCAGAAGGAGATAAGCGAAAAAAAGTCGATTACTTTTATGAAATCACTTATAGTTTTAAAAATGGAAATGGATTTTATTCTCGTGAAAAGAAGTATTTTAATGAAGGGATTACTTCAATCACTTCTTGTCAACCAATTCCGGAATTAGTTTATTATGAAGATAAATTTGGAATCCTTTCTATTGGAATGGGAGGACAAAGTTTTAGTAAAATAAATGAATTGACATCTGAAAAGCTTATACTTGAAAACGGAAAGGAATATTTGAAATTAAAATAAAATACGTATGCTAACACCGTATAAAAATAATTGCGGTTTAGTGCTTAATCAAAGGTCGTTGCGTATTTGTAACGTCTGATTTTCCTTCGGAAAATCCTCGCATACAAACCCGCAACTATTCTTATACATAAACGTTACCTGCAATTTGACCAACCAACAATGGACGAACAAACAAAGAGAAATATTGAACTACATTCTGCAGGTGCAACCGTAAGACACAAAAGTCCATTTGAAAATTTAAAACATTACGAATCTGAAATTGAAATTGATAAAGAGTTTATTAATAAATGGGTTTTACCATTTTATATGTCATTCCCTAAAAAGGATGATATTTTTTGGAATTTTAAAGAAGTGAAATCTGAATTAAATATCGAAATAGCAAAAAGATTATTAGGGAATTTTAATTGGCGAACTCGAATTGTTGGAGCATACTTTGCTACGATTAAAAACTATACTGAATTAGAAAATATTATCGGAACTCACCTTCTGAAAAGTCAAGTTTGTTACGCTGGAGATGGTTATTGTTTTGCACTTGCCTCTTTCAATACTGAAAATTCGATTGGGTTTTTAAAAAAATATCTTGACTATTATTTAACCCGAAAAGATTTGCAATTTGAACAAACTAGTGCGTTGTTAGCATTGAATTGGACTGACAAGCAAAACGGAACAAAAGAAGTAGAAAAGTATTTACCGATTTATAATGAATGGAATAAAAACAAATATTCACAAGATATTAATCCGAAATTTGACCACTTTAATAAATTACTAACTGAATTAAAAAACTGCAGGTAACACCGTATATAATTTATTGCTGGTTCTAGCCTGCTTACGAAAACCCTCGCGGATTTTCTATTCGGTTTTTATTTGCTAAATTACGTTCTTAAACACGCAACAAACCATATACAAACACGTTACCACACATTTGAAAAAAATGCTGAAATCAAAATTTATAGCTGATATTTTAGAATTACTCTTAGATGGAGATAGTGACGGAATAAAAGCAAAATCGCAAATTGAATTTATAACGGAATCTGATTATGAATATACAGGTAACGGAGTATTTATCGGATTTGAGCATAAAAACGGAATTGAAAAACATCGTTTTGAAAAAGATAAGCTAATATTAGATGGAGTAGAAATAAAATCACCTGAATTGGAAATCGGAGCAAATTGTACTCTATTCTTTTCAAATGGAATAATTGACTATCTCGAAATTTGGAATTATGGTGGAACTTATCCAAATACAGAATTAAAAAAATACGAATTGACTCAAACTTGGGAAAACTCGCAACGGAAAACAATTATAAACGAATAAAAAACGTGTGGTAACACCGTATATAATTTATTGCTGGCTTCTCGCCTACTTACGAAAGTCCTCACGGACTTTCTTGGTCGGTAATTATTTACTAAATTAGTTGCTTAAACCACGCAACAAACCATATACAAACACGTTAGGTAACATATGAATAAACATTCCGAATTCTATATTAATCTTCCGTTTTTCTTTGTAATTGCAATGGGTTTGATTTCCTGCAAAATGCAAAAAAAAATTATTGGTGAAAATCAATTAATTAAAGTAACGGAAATTGAAAATACAAATGAATATATAATTATTGAAGGAAATAGTTTTAAGAAAGCAACTATATTAAAAGATACTATTAAAAATGATTATACTAAGTTTTCTTCATTTATTGCTTATAACTATATCCCAACTAAGAAAAACTTAAAATTAATTGAACAAAAAATTCAAACAGAATTCAACGGAAATAAAAGAAAATATTTTCGACAATACAGAGGATTTAGGACAAAGGAAAAGGACACTATAATTGAAGTGGGGATGTTAACAAAATATGGTACAAAACAGTTTCCGAAATGGAAAAATAAAGCATTTGAATATATTGAAATGCATAAAAAACATAAAAGAATACAATTTTCTGGTTTCTTATACTTTACAGATAAAGGGAATTTAATAAGCTCTGATAGTTTATCTGATAAAATTTTAACGAATCTTATAAGCTTCTAAAGAAATACGTTACCTAACACCGTATATAATTAATGGCTAGTTTTAGCTTGCTTACGAAAATCTTTGCAGATTTTCTATTCCGTTTTTATTTACTAAATTAGGTGCTGAAACACGCCACTAATCATATACAAACACGTTGGCAATAATTTAAACGAACGATAATGACAAAAAACAATCTTTTAATAATTGGAACAATAATGTTTTTATTAATATTTAATTTAAGTTGTAGCAGTGATAATACAGATAATGATATTGTTGAACCAACTGATGATTTTAACATTGAAAGCTATCATATTGCTTATGTCCAATTTGACACATCTATCTATTCACCAGATTTTCCAAATTATCCAGATTTTTCAGTAAAACTTGAATACGATGAACAAAGTAGGATGATTAAAAGAATTGGAGAAGTTTCACAAGTGCCTTCTGGTGCTGGTATATTAAACATACTGACTGATTCTATATATTTTGATTTTCAATACGCTGCAAACAAAGTACACCTTGTAAAAAAATCAACTACTGGAAGCAACATTACAATTCCAGAAAATGAAACTACTCTTGTTTTAGACAATGCTAATAAAATAATTCAGAAAATAATTTTTGAAGAAAAAAACAACCAGCATCTTTCAAATTATGATACTATATATTATAGTTATGATAATAATAAGTTAATTTCTTATATAAAAGCATCAACTCATATCTATCAATCTTCAAATATATCTGTAAGAGATATAGAAGAATCTGAATTATATTATTCTAATAATAATTTAGATAGCATTATTACAATTTCATCTACAAAATATAGCGATATACCAAATACTGTATATGAAGAAAAGGAAACAAAAAGATTTGGAGGTTATGATTCTGCACTAAATCCATTTAGAAAACTTCAACTTTTTGATGAGACTTTTTATAGGTCATTATCTGAAAATAATTTCACAGAATATGAAGAAACTTTTGATTATTATCATTATCCAAATTCTGATTATTCTCAAACTCCAATTCTAGTTCCATCAATTAATATAAATACAAGAACTTGGGGTTTTGCTTATGATGAAAATGGAGAATGGATTTATGATCAATATTAAAAACTATTGCCAACACCGTATATATTTTATTGCTTGGTTCTAGCTTGTTTACGAAAATCCTCGCGGATTTTCTATTCCGTTTTTATTTACTAACTTAGTTGCTTAATCACGCAACAAAGCATATACAAACACGTTAGGCACAATTAACACGCAGAATCCAAAAATTTTAATAATATGAAAGTTTTTTTCAAAGCCATAAGACAATATGATTACGATAAAGTAAAAAACTATTTAGACAAAAAACCTGAATTATCTAATTGTATTGCAAAACAACCACCTAAAAAAGATGATGGACAATCAGCATTACAAATTGCATTTAAGACGGATAATCTTGAAATTGCAGATTTATTAATAGAACGAAACGCAGATATAAATTACATTGATAATTCTGAAATAAATGGTTGGAATATCCCAGTTTTTCACGATTTTATAATCGCAATTACTTGCAATTTAAATGAATCAAACGAGATATACCTTTCATATATGTCTATGCTTAAAAACCTAATATCAAAAAAAATTGATTTTTACAAATGTGATAGTTCCGGAAAAAATTCATTTAACTGTTTGATTAAAGAAACAGATAGTCTTTATGGTTATCAACATAAAAGATGTTGGGATACTAAACAAGGAAAATATATACTATCTAAAAAACAAAAAGACCAAAATTTAGAAAAACGCCTAAAAGAAGTATATAGTTTATTTCTTGATGAATATCTCAAAAAAGAAACGATTGCAGAAGGAATTAAAAATTATTCAACCACAACACACTTTGATAAGGAATTTAAGATTTACACATTTTCTATGGAACTATTGAATGAATTACTTATTGAAAAACAAGGTTCTGGTTTAATAAATTTTGAGAATAAAAAATAACTGTGCCTAACACCGTATATAATTTATTGCTAGTTCTAGCTTGCTTACGAAAACCCTCGCGGATTTTCTATTCGGTTTTTATTTGCTAAATTTAGTGCTTAAACACGCAACAAACCATATACAAACACGTTGTGCATAATATGAGAAAAACGATAATATTCATATTTGGAATTATAATTTTACAATTGAATTTCTCTTGTAAATCTCAATATTCTGTGACCGAACTAAACAAAAATTTTACGACAGAACAGATAACTGATTTAAACAAAATAACAGAATTCTTCAAATCAGAAATGTGCCTACATATGGATTCTGATTTCAAAACTTGTTACGAACGAACACCTCACGAATATTTAATAGCGAGTGGAAACGGATTTTGGACAAATATTGACTTTGACGAGCAGAAAAAACTATATGACCAAATTTCAAAATCAACTTTTAATGAAATTTGGATGTTTTGCGAATCCACTTATTATCCGAGTAAAACTAAAGCCAAAGATATTTGTGCTGTATCTACAGGAAAATATCAGAAATATTTGTCTGAATTAGGAAAAAAAAATCCGAGAATAGCTAAATATGCAGAAAGAATTCAGGCATCTGGAGATTTTGGAAGTTTCGATATACAATATTGGGAAGTCCTTAAAGACAAAAAATATTTTAATTTAAAAGACCCAAATATTCAATTAATTTTAGCTATTCATTATTTATCAATGAATGACCAATCAACCAGAAATGCCGATTTAATTGAACGGAAGAAAGTGAAATTTAATTAAAATACTATGCACAACACCGTATAAAAATAATTGCGGCTTAGTGCTTAATCAAAGGTCGCTGCGTGTTTGTAACGTCTGATTTTCCTTCGGAAAATCCTCGCATACAAACCCGCAACTATTCTTATACATAAACGTTACCACACATTTGACAAGACCAATGAAAAAAGGAATTTTAATAACAATAATTGGAATTATAATTATCGGGATTTCTTATTTCGGACTTGAAATGTTTGACTTCGCTAAAGGAGTTAAGCAAGACGCTCAAAAAGAGAAATTGAACTCGGAATTAAACGCGAAAATTCAATTTTCTGGTTATCCGACTTCCGACAAAGTTGAATTCAATATCGAAGCGGAAAAAGAATATTACGAAGGAAAACCAATTGAAATAAAACTGATTTGGAAAAACGAATCCAATATTGCCGAAAAAATAATGATTAGAGATTATTGGGAACATCCAATCGGAACTGGAGCATCAATTACGGATTTAAATAATGTAAAATTAACAAGCCAAATTTCAAGTCATATTTTAAGTTCTCAATTGTTTTCACCAGACGATTTAAAAGATTATGAAATTGAACTTAAACCAAACGAAACAAAAGAATATTCTGTCGATTTATTAAAAATTCCGATTTTAAAACAAACTGAATCTAATCCGAAAAGTAATTTGCCGAAAGGAAAGTATAAAATCCAAGTGTTTTATTATTCGAAAATATCGAAGGAAATTGAAATTGAAATTGAATAAAAACGTGTGGTAACACCGTATATAATTTATTGCTAGCTTCTCGCCTACTTACGAAAGTCCTCGCGGACTTTCTTGGTCGGTAATTATTTACTAAATTAGTTGCTTGAAACACGCAACAAAACATATACAACAACGTTATCTATAAGTTACTCACCAACAAAAATTATTGGAAAATCTATAAGTCTGAACTTCCAACAAGGGAATAATTACTAAGATGAATAATGTAATCTGAAAAACGTTACGGATTGGATTCTGTTTGATTTTATAAACTAAGATTGAAAAGCTTGCGTTTATCGTTACGACTGAATTACACGCAGAAAAACCAATCTGAGCTAATCTGACAGTAGAAATGTATCATTGCGCTTAAACCGTTGCTAAAATCAGAATTCCTAAATTATATTTATATAAAAATTTAAACATCTGAACTCTGGCTAACTATGAAAAGACCTATAGATAACAACGTATATAATTAATGGCTAGTTATAGCTTGCTTACGAAAATCTTTGCAGATTTTCTATTCGGTTTTTATTTACTAAATTAGGTGCTGAAACACGCCACTAATCATATACAAACACGTTACCCAACATTTGACCAAAAATGCCGATAAGAAGAAATACAGACCAAAAAAGTAAAACTCTAACTGAATTTTATTCTGAATTAAAAAACGACTCTAACGTAATTTCAAAAGGAGTCGGAACTTTAATGCTAAATTGG
>NZ_JBSHNV010000065.1:0-252 GCF_053601575.1 Lacinutrix sp. MEBiC02404
ACGGATTGGATTCTGTTTGATTTTATAAACTAAGATTGAAAAGCTTGCGTTTATCGTTACGACTGAATTACACGCAGAAAAACCAATCTGAGCTAATCTGACAGTAGAAATGTATCATTGCGCTTAAACCGTTGCTAAAACCAGAATTCCTAAATTATATTTATATAAAAATTTAAACATCTGAACTCTGGCTAACTATGAAAAGACCTATAGATAACAACGTATATAATTAATGGCTAGTTTTAGCTTGCT
>NZ_JBSHNV010000066.1:0-1500 GCF_053601575.1 Lacinutrix sp. MEBiC02404
AGAGCAGATAGATTTTCGCACCAGATAATCTGTTTATTATTTAGTTAATTAAAATCTTTGTGACTTCAGTTTTACTTTTAGTTCCGATTTATCTAAGCAAATTTTGTTAATTATAAGTTAGGGAATTAGGTAAGCCCAAACTAAAACAATAGCAGAGAAAATAGAGGATTGACACTGTTTTTGCTAACGTTGTTGTATATGGTTTGTTGCGTGTTTTAAGCAACTAATTTAGTAAATAATTACCGACCAAGAAAGTCCGCGAGGACTTTCGTAAGTAGGTGAGAAGCCAGCAATAAATTATATACGGTGTTAGGCATAGTTATTTCTGCGATTCCAAATGTTTATCGAATAGTTTTTTCACTAACAATTCTTCCTCAGGATATATATCCTCCTTTTTTATTTTAATTTTCTCTTTTATATAATCGACAAGTTTTGGGTTAAACTCATACGATACAATTATATTCTTTTCAAGTCTCTCTTGTAATGGTTTGCATTGTTCGATTCTTGCATATTCTTCCTTGTAATAATTTTCAGCTTCTGGTGTTTCTTCGAGCGGTGAATATTGATAATTAACAATGTCAGAGAAAAAATGTTTTAAAGATTCCTCCAGTGGTAAGTTTAAATGACTGTTATTTATGAATAAACCTTCTTGAGCTATTATTCTGATATTATTATAAGTTTTAAATATTTCCTCATATTCTGCTTTATTCTCTATTAAGAATACATCTAATACATTAATATCGAACATTTCATCATCCATTCTATGGTATTTTTCATCATCCATATTTTCTCCATAGGCTTTTGAAAGGTCATCAAAATAGCTTTTTCTTTTTTTAACACCATCGTAAACGTTGTCAATATTGATAAGGTCTAAATCGTTTTTGTCAATATAATAAAGACTAAAATTTTCACTCGTACTATTTGATAATTTTTCTGTTGCAAAATATAAGGATTTGGAAAAATTTTCTGAAAAATCAACGAAAGATGTCGGCGCTCCAAAATGTTGAAGATATGCCATCAATGATAATTTAGATGGTGGTATTTTAAAAGAGTTTAAATATTTACTAAATAATGGATTTTGTCTACAAATTTTTATATAATCATTTATAAATTTGTTTGAATCTTCAATTACTACTTCGTTAGTTATTAAATGTCTTTGTAATGAAGAATAAATTTTATATCGCCAAGAACTAACGCCTCTGTAAACACCTTCTTTATTTTTGTGTTCATCGAATAAATTATCAAAATCTTGTTCAGTAGTTATTTGAATAACGTTGAAGTTCTTTTCTTTGTCTTCAATTTTGTCGTAAGATGGTAAAGTTTTAGCCAAGTGTTTTTTTTTTTTTTTTAATTATGCCTAACGTGTTTGTATATGGAAAGTTGCGTTTTGGTACAGGCGGATTTTCCGAAGGAAAATCAGAAGTAGCAAAAGAGCAACGAACTTTATTTAAGCACTAATCTAGCAATTTTTTATATACGTTGTTATAAAATGTAGCTAAA
>NZ_JBSHNV010000067.1:0-206 GCF_053601575.1 Lacinutrix sp. MEBiC02404
AATGCAATTCATACTGGTATTGCAGCGGTTGGTCATGATACGAAAGATTTAAAAGCAACCGATGAAGCGTATGCAACGGTGCATCCTTGTTGTGAGTATCGCGATGAAGAAGTGAAAGACGATCATAAAGAATAACGAGAGAATAACAAGAGAATAAGAAAATAGTAAAAAAGCCTGAATTAATATTCAGGCTTTTTTATTTTTAC
>NZ_JBSHNV010000068.1:0-243 GCF_053601575.1 Lacinutrix sp. MEBiC02404
CGTTAAAGTCGTTACTTCACATTGTGCCGTTACATTAGCTAAAGTTGCAAGATCAGCAACAGGAGCAGTAACATCTGTAATTACTATGTTTTGTGTTTGTGAGGAAGCATTCAGATTAACATCTGTATATGTCCAAGTTACGACTGTTGTTCCTTGTGTTGTAATAGGAAGTGATGCATCGTTGGTAACAGCTACCGTTCCACCACAATTATCTGTTGCCGTTGGTGCAGTTAAAGTCGTTAC
>NZ_JBSHNV010000069.1:0-243 GCF_053601575.1 Lacinutrix sp. MEBiC02404
CGTTAAAGTCGTTACTTCACATTGTGCCGTTACATTAGCTAAAGTTGCAAGATCAGCAACAGGAGCAGTAACATCTGTAATTACTATGTTTTGTGTTTGTGAGGAAGCATTCAGATTAACATCTGTATATGTCCAAGTTACCAGGGTTGTTCCTTGTGTTGTAATAGGAAGTGATGCATCGTTTGTTACAGTAACTATTCCACCACAATTATCAGTTGCAGTCGGTGCGGTTAAAGTAGTTAC
>NZ_JBSHNV010000070.1:0-4580 GCF_053601575.1 Lacinutrix sp. MEBiC02404
AAAAACGTTGGGTAACACCGTGTATAAAAAATTGCTAGTTTCTTGCTTGCTCGGAAAATCCTTCGGATTATCCTCTGGCTCGTTTTCTTTTGCTATTTTAGTTGTCTAAACACGCAACTTTCCATACACAAACACGTTGTAGGTAATTTGAGAAAAATCAGAAATGATAGAGTATTTTAAGAACAAAAAGAACATTCCGTATTTCATAATTCTGATAATCGGAATCGCAATTGGAACTTCTAAATATGATTTTATTCCTACTATTTTAGGCTTTGGAATTATAATAATATTTGGAATTATCGCTGGACTAATAATCCGTATTTTTATAAGATAAAATTATGTTGTTTAAGAACAAAACTGAAGAAATTAAAGAGGAGTTTTCTATTGGAAATTATGAATTCTCATTTGACCACGAAAACTCAACAATTGAAATTAGTGGCAATAAAATAATTGATTTGACTATAAAGTCAGATGAAAATGTTTTTGACGAATTATGTGAAAAAGATGATTTTGAATTTAGTTACGGAATTTATGCGCCTGAATTCTATGCTCGTGAAATCGATTTGGGGAAAAAAGGACAAATTGTGATTAACGAAAAAAATCAAAATGATTATGAAACTGCCCTTTATTTTATGGAACATAATGGTTTAAATATAAATTTAAGTTTACATCCTAACTGGATTTTAGTGGTTGGATGGACAAAAATCAGCGGAAAAGAATACCCGATTACAATCAGAATGAAAAGATAAAAACTACCTACAACACCGTATATAATTTATTGCTAGTTCTAGCCTGCTTACGAAAACCCTCGCGGATTTTCTATTCGGTTTATATTTGCTAAATTAGGTGCTGAAACACGCAACAAACCATATACAAACACGTTGGCAATAATTATGAAGAAACTCAATAACTTACTTTTTATCTTTTTGCTTTTACCAAGCTTATTAACTGCCCAAAATTTCTATTTGAATATAAAAGGAGCTGATAGTATTGCAAAAAAAGAGTTGATAGTTGAATATAAAGATGGATTCAAAGAAATCAAGAAAGTTCAGAATTCTAAAGTAAAAAAAATAAAACTGGGACATTTAAAAAAATCTGAATTAAGTTTCATCAAACTGAAACTGAATTCGGACACCTTATTTCTGAAAAGTGAAAATATTCTACAGGATATTGGAGTAAATATCAGTTCTGGGTTTGACGGAATTTTAAATGATACACTAAACGTTTTTTTAGATACTTATCCATATAAACATAGAGGAAGTCAATTTGTAGTAAATCGGTTTTCCTTAGATAAGCTACCTGACAATAAAAAGATTTTGATAGTACAAATAAATAGAGATGCTTACATAGTAAAATGGCCAAAATTTAAATTGGAGGAATATTCAGAATATTTTTCTAACTTAATTAAAGATGATTTCTGCAATTGTATGTCTGACAAAGCATTTGATAAAACGAATTATAAAGAGGTTTTTGACTCTTGTCTAACCGAGCCAATGACGAAAACAATACCGCTTTTAGAAACTACGTTAAAAATGTACATCTATGAAAATAACGACGGGAAAGAATATGAAGATAGAGTTACTGAATTTATAAACGGAATTTTATTAAAAGTCAATTTACATTATAATGACAATTGTTACAAGAAATAACTATTGCCAACACCGTATATAATTAATGGCTAGTTTTAGCCTGCTTACGAAAATCATTGCTGATTTTCTATTCGGTTTTTATTTGCTAAATTTAGTGCCTAAACACGCCACTAATCATATACAAACACGTTACCTACAATTATGAAAAACATCCGAACTCTAATTATTATTCTTCTGATTTCCTTGTCATTTTCTACATTCGGACAAAATGATTCGCGTGCGATTGACGGAATCGGATTTGACTCTGTTTTTCAAAATTTAGAATCGGGAAATTTTAGCGGAACTGTAAACGGAGTTTTAATCGTTAAAGATTCTGAAAACAGACAATCTTTATTAGATTTTCAAGGCAGTTATGCGAAATTAGAAATAGAAAAAGACGAACACGAAGTTTATGATGTGAGTTATAAAAAATATACTGGAAAAACTACAAGCGGAAAAACGGAAATAAAATACGAAACTTACGCTTACGCAAACTCAATCGGAATTGAATTTAATGGAGAATATTATAATTTATCGTTAATTGATGGAGCTTGCGATTTAATAATTAACGGAATTGAATACTCTTATGAATCTGAAAAAAATGCTGAATATTTAATTTTACGAATTACGAAAGAAATAGAATTAATGAACAGTTATGATAGCAAAATTAGAAAAGCAATTAAGCTTTTACCGAATTCAACATTGGTAATTGCTATCAATCGGAATAAATAACTGTAGGTAACACCGTATATAATTAATGGCTAGTTCGAGCTTGCTTACGAAAATTCTTCCGAATTTTCTATTTGGTTTTTATTTGCTAAATTAGTTACTCACACACGCCACTAATCATATACAAACACGTTGTAGCACATTTAAGAAAACTATGAGAAAACATTTAACATTCTTGATTTTAACAATATTTGTCGCTTTTTCATACGGACAAACTGCGAATGAATTGAATGAACAATCCAAAGAATTTTTATTGGTTCAGAACTTCGAAAAATCTTATCCATTAATAAAAAAGTCGGCTGAATTAGGCAATGCAGAGGCTCAATATAATCTCGGAGTTTCGTTAGAATATGGATACGGAATTGAAAAAAACGAACTAAAAGCGTTTGAATGGTATCTTAAGTCAGCAGAGCAAGCTTGGAACGATGGTCTTTATAAAATGATGATGGCACACGCAACTGGAAAAAATGCCGAGATGAATTATGATAAAGCGTTTGAATATGCTTTAAAGTGTGCGGAAAATGACGATGCAACCTGTATGCTGAATGTTGTGAGTTGCTATAAAGACGGAATGGGAACTGAAAAAAATCTTGAAAAAATGCTCGAATGGGCAATTCGATTAGGGAAATTGCAAAACCCAGAGAATTTAGCACGTAGTGGAAAAATTACTTCTGCACGATTGAACTTGGCTTATATGTATCGTGACGGAACAGATGTTGAGAAAGACTTAAATAAAAGCTATGCTTGGTTTCTAATTTTTAATGAATTTAAACGAGACTTTTCATATTTGCAACAACAGTCAATAGTAAAAGAAATTGAACAAATTGAAAAAGAATTAAGTGTTTCTGAAAAAGCAAATGGTCAAAAAAATGCAGAAATAATTTTAGGTCGTTCGTTA
The DNA here is from genome assembly GCF_053601575.1 of Lacinutrix sp. MEBiC02404. Lineage (NCBI taxonomy): Bacteria > Pseudomonadati > Bacteroidota > Flavobacteriia > Flavobacteriales > Flavobacteriaceae > Lacinutrix > Lacinutrix sp. MEBiC02404. Next base: position 3,256 of record NZ_JBSHNV010000070.1, read on the forward strand.
GTAAATATGGACAATCTTTACAAAGCAGAAATGTGAGAAAAACGTGCTACAACACCGTATATAATTTATTGCTAGTTCTTGCTTGCTTACGAAAATCCTCGCGGATTTTCTATTCGGTTTTTATTTGCTAAATTACGTACTTAACCACGCAACAAATCATATACAAACACGTTGTACAACATTTGACCAAAAATGCCGATTAAACGAAATACAGACCAAAAAAGTAAAACTCTGATTGAATTGTACACGGAAGTAAATCTAAAAAACATAAACTCTTTGGTAAAAAAAACACTTTTGATTGTAATTCTTACATTCTTTTCCTGTAAAAACAGCTATGATTCGGAATCTAAATTTATGGATTGCATATATTCTAAAACTACTGATTCCAAATCTCTAATTGAAAGTGCAATATTCCAACACGAAGTTTATTTAAAAACTAAAGGTATAATTAACGACAATAAAGGAAAAGACTATAAAAAATTCATACGAGAGATTGGAGATGGGAAAATCACTTCGAATATGATTGAAAAAACATTGGCTCTTGATGCTGACGAATTAGATATTGATGTCATTGGTTGTGGAAAAAAATATGCGTCAAAAAGTTCTAAAGCAAAAAAAACGAGAAACTTTTTTAAAGATATTCTTGAAAACAAAAAAGACCTACAAACAGCATTCAATGATTTCGATAAAATAGTAAGTGAAGAAGACTTTGAACATCCTTTTTTTAAAATCTGCACTTTCGTAATATTGGATTATTATATTCTAAACTTGAATGAATAAAAAAACGTTGTACAACATCGTGTATAATGCATTGCTAGTTTTTGTTTACTCGGAAAATCCTGCGGATTTTCCTCTGGCTCGTTTCTTTTTGCTAAATTAGTTACCTAAACACGCAACGACACCATACACAAAACCGTTATCTATAAGTTACTCACCAACAAAAATTATTGGAAAATCTATAAGTCTGAACTTCCAACAAGGGAATAATTACTCAGATGAATAATGTAATCTGAAAAACGTTACGGATTGGATTCTGTTTGATTTTATAAACTAAGAGAATTTTAGATTAAAAAGATCAATAAAGTAAACCAAGATTGAAAAGCTTGCGTTTATCGTTACGACTGAATTACACGAAGAAAAACCAATCTGAGCTAATCTGGACAGTAGAAACGTATCATTGCGCTTAAACCGTTGCTAAAATCAGAATTCCTAAATTATATTTATATAAAAATTTAAACATCTGAACTCTGGCTAACTATGAAAAGACCTATAGATAACAACGTATATAATTAATGGCTAGTTTTAGCTTGCTTACGAAAATCTTT
>NZ_JBSHNV010000071.1:0-309 GCF_053601575.1 Lacinutrix sp. MEBiC02404
CACTCAATCGTTTCATCTGCAACAGTACAAGACGTTAAGTCAGGACCAATAGAATCGTTAAGTGTAAGAATTGCAACAAGTATAGTTTCGTTATCACAATCATCTGCAACGGTATAAGTAACTGTTAATGTACCACCAGCGCCACAAGTAGAAGCAAGGTTAGTAAACACATAATCAGAAGTTACATCAAAAACAGCATCTGTATCACAAGCATCTGTACCGCAAGATTGAAGCGCTAATATATTCGCTGTATTCCAATCGTTAGCAATCGTTTCATTATTTGTTCCATCACACTCGATAGTTTCATCT
>NZ_JBSHNV010000072.1:0-388 GCF_053601575.1 Lacinutrix sp. MEBiC02404
AACCTATACTATAGAAGGAGTACCAGCAGGAACAGTAGATATCGTAGTAGATACAACTACTTTACCAACAGGATCGACATTAACAGATGGAACAGAGCCAACATCAGTAACGGTACCAGTAAGTGGAACAGTTACAGCAGGGACAGATGGTTATACTACAGCCGGAACAGTAACTGGAACCGTATATAATGATGAAGATGGTGATGGAACACAAAACGGAACAGAAACCGGATTCACTTCTCCAGTAACTGTATTTGCGGATTTAGATGGCAATGGCGTATTAGACGCAGGAGAGCCAACAGCAACAACAGCAACAGACGGAACCTATACTATAGAAGGAGTACCAGCAGGAACAGTAGATATCGTAGTAGATACAACTACTTTACCA
>NZ_JBSHNV010000073.1:0-234 GCF_053601575.1 Lacinutrix sp. MEBiC02404
TGTGATACAGATGCAGTATTTGATGTAACTTCTGATTATGCTTTTGCTAACCTTACTTCTACTTGTGGAGCTGGTGGTACTATCTTAGTTACTTATACAGTTGCTGATGATTGTGGTAATGAAACCATACTTACTGCAACACTTACGCTTGAAGATTCTATCGGTCCTGATCTTACTGCTTGTACTGTAATAGACGAAACTATAGAATGTAACGGAACAGATAACGAAACGATC
>NZ_JBSHNV010000074.1:0-342 GCF_053601575.1 Lacinutrix sp. MEBiC02404
CAGATTAGCTCAGATTGGTTTTTCTGCGTGTAATTCAGTCGTAACGATAAACGCAAGCTTTTCAATCTTAGTTTATAAAATCAAACAGAATCCAATCCGTAACGTTTTTCAGATTACATTATTCATCTGAGTAATTATTCCCTTTTTGGAAGTTCAGACTTATAGATTTTCCAATAATTTTTGTTGGTGAGTAACTTATAGATAACGTGTTTGTATATGATTAGTGGCGTGTTTCAGCACCTAATTTAGTAAATAAAAACGGAATAGAAAATCTGCAAAGATTTTCGTAAGCAAGCTAAAACTAGCCATTAATTATATACGTTGTTATCTATAGGTCTTTTC
>NZ_JBSHNV010000075.1:0-513 GCF_053601575.1 Lacinutrix sp. MEBiC02404
TATCGTAGTAGATACGACTACTTTACCAGTAGGATCGACATTAACAGAAGGAACAGAACCAACGGAAGTAACGATACCAGTAAATGGAACAGTTGCAGCAGGAACAGATGGTTATACTACAGCTGGTTCAGTAACCGGAACAGTCTATAACGATGAAGATGGTGATGGAACACAAAACGGAACAGAAACCGGATTTACTTCTCCAGTAACTGTATTTGCTGATTTAGATGGCGATGGCGTATTAGACGCAGGAGAGCCAACAGGAACAACAGCAGCGGATGGAACGTATACTATTCCAGGAGTACCAGCAGGGACAGTAGATATCGTAGTAGATACAACTACTTTACCAACTGGAGCAACATTAACAGAAGGAACAGAACCAACATCAGTAACGGTACCAACAAATGGTAGTGTAGATGCAGGAATAGATGGTTATACTACAGCAGGAACGGTAACTGGAACCGTATATAACGATGAAGATGGTGATGGAATACAAAACGGAACAGAAACCGG
>NZ_JBSHNV010000076.1:0-2539 GCF_053601575.1 Lacinutrix sp. MEBiC02404
ATGTAAGCTTTAGTGTTGTTTTCGTTTAAAAGAGTCTCTATTTGAATTCTCTCCTTTAAGGTAAGTCGTTTATGTTTTTTTACTTCCATTGTAACAAATCTATAAATTTAGATTTGTTGCGTTAAGTTATTGAATTCGGAGATTTTTTCTTAAATTACGCACAACGTTGTTGTATATGGTTTGTTGCGTGTTTCAAGCAACTAATTTAGTAAATAATTACGGACAAAGAAAGTCCGCGAGGACTTTCGTAAGTAGGCAAGAAGCAAGCAATAAATTATATACGGTGTTGTGGGTAGTTATTCTAACTCTCCAAGTTCTTTCAACTTCTCAATATATTCTTCAGCAGACAAAGGACAATTAACTAAATCAGCGAAATCTTGTTTTGATAATTTACATTGAGTTGACATTTGCTTAATTAAATAATTATTCAAATCTGATTTACTTCCGTGACTCAATTTTGTATATAATATCATTTTTCCATTGTAATGAAATTCCAAATATTTATGGTCATTACTATGGTCTTTTGAGTCTTCAAATCCTTTTTTCTTAAGGTTTTTATATGCTTTTTTTCCGTTTAATACCATCTAAAAAACCTCTTTTACAAAACTATTCAACACGCTTTTTATTCTCAACAACCTTTTATTTAATTGATTATTTTCGAGAGAATTTAGTCTTTTGTATAAATAGTCAAATTCTTCATTAAAATTCTGTTCAGCCTCGTCTTGAGTTTCTCCAGTTCCGATTATATCTAATTGTTCGTTATTTATTATGTAATAATCTTCCTCTTTTGCAAAAAGACAGCGTAAAGGGAAGTTTAATATATATTGTTTTTTATGGACATTTATTACATCGGGTGAATAGGATAAAGAATGCTTTGCGGTTGAGATAACTTCCTCAATACTATTCCTTGTTTTTCCACCTTTTTTAGTAACCTTAATTCTTGCAAAAGCTTTTTCTTCTAATTTTTCTTCTTTTACCTCTTTTACTTCTACTAACAAACTTTTCTTCGTAGAAGCTTTAAATTTTTTAGGTCTATATTTCTCACTTTCCACATTTCCTTTTTCGTAGATAGAAACAGGCGAATTTTGAAAACTTGTAGTAAAACCATAAAGTTTTTCTACAATTTCATTTCTTTTAAAATGTTCTGGATATAGATTTTTTAAATCAGCATAATTTCCTTTATCTGAAATTTCAAAAATTGTATTTAGTTTCTTTGTTACTTCTGTTCTTTGATTTTGATAATCAGCTATTACAGGTTGAACTCTTTGTGTTAGCTCAAATGAAGGAATTGCACTACCTTTTTGAAAGTCTGTCAATTCAAGCTTAAAATTATTTAAATCAATTGCTTCATTCGCAGGTAAATCATATTTCGCAATAGACATTATTAGTTCTTGTAAAGATTCCGCAATCTTTATTAAAGATTCAATTGGAAGAGTTTGGAACTTTCCAAGTTCTCCTTCAATTTTTAAACTAATTCCTTTTTGTAAGTCAATTGCCATAGTTCAAATGTAAGGATGTTTTTTTATTCCTTTTTAAATCAATGTTAATATTTTCTTCTGTTCTCGATTTTTCTTTAATTACCCACAACGTGTTTGTATATGGTTTGTTGCGTGTTTAAGAACGTAATTTAGCAAATAAAAACCGAATAGAAAATCCGCGAGGGTTTTCGTAAGCAGGCTAGAACCAGCAATAAATTATATATGGTGTTGGCAAATCGTTTTTATTATTAATCAATATTAATTTCATTCGGTATTGGTGGTGGCGGAGGAGGAGGAATACTTGAAATATCATAACCCACAAAAAGTATGTTATATTCAAAAAAATCAGAATCGTTTTTAGAATTTAACACTGAAAATTGTTCAGCTATTTCTTTTAAAACAGTTTTTGTTGTTGAAATCGGATATTTTTCTTCTACATAGAAATGAATCAAAGCTGGCTTAACTTTATTTTCATTATATTTAAAATTATGCGATTTCCCAATAATATTATTCAGTTCTGTCTTTAAGTAGCTTATTGGATGTTTCTCTTTCTTTTTTCCATATCCAGTTATTAATGAGTCGTTTCTAATTGTCATATGATTTCTTCTGAAGTAACAACTAGTTTCTCCTGAAGTCGGACAATCTGAAAATCCGGTAATGTGATAGCGTGTTTCGTTTAACTTGAATTTTAAACCAGAAACTTTTCCTAAGCAAGTCAATTCCCTCATTTTTTCTCTTAATTCCAAGAAGTTTGTTATTGAATCTAAATCAATAATTCCGATTTCATTCTCCGATTGAAACCTTATATAATCTTGTGAGAATAGGTCATTCAGTGGTTTTTTTTCTTCAAAATTTGAGCAAGAACTTAAAATCATAAAGAAAATTAATATGTAGTTCAGGTTTTTCATCAAATGTTTGCCAACGTGTTTGTATATGGAAAGTTGCGTTTTGGTACAGGCGGATTTTCCGAAGGAAAATCAGAAGTAACAAAAGCGCAACCAACTTTATTTAAGCACTAATCTAGCAATTTTTTATATACGTTGTTATAAAATGTAGCTAAA
>NZ_JBSHNV010000077.1:0-492 GCF_053601575.1 Lacinutrix sp. MEBiC02404
AGACGAAACTATAGAATGTAACGGAACAGATAACGAAACGGTTGCGAATGATTGGAATGCTACTAACATATTAGCGCTTCAATCTTGTGGTACGGATTCTTGTGATACAGATGCGGTATTCGATGTAACTTCTGATTATGTATTTACGAACCTTGCTTCCACTTGTGGAGCTGGTGGTACTATTCTAGTTACGTATACAGTTGCAGATGATTGTGGTAATGAAACCATACTTACTGCAACACTTACTCTTGAAGATTCTATCGGTCCTGATCTTACAGCTTGTACGGTTGTAGACGAAACTATAGAATGTAACGGAACAGATAACGAAACGATCGCGAATGATTGGAATACAACTAACATATTAGCGCTTCAATCTTGTGGTACGGATTCTTGTGATACAGATGCGGTATTCGATGTAACTTCTGATTATGATTTCACTAATCTTGTAGCTGCTTGTGGTCTTACTGGTTCTATAGAAGTTACTTATGTTGT
>NZ_JBSHNV010000078.1:0-8368 GCF_053601575.1 Lacinutrix sp. MEBiC02404
AGAGCAGATAGATTTTCGCACCAGATAATCTGTTTATTATTTAGTTAATTAAAATCTTTGTGACTTCAGTTTTACTTTTAGTTCCGATTTATCTAAGCAAATTTTGTTAATTATAAGTTAGGGAATTAGGTAAGCCCAAACCAAAACAATAGCAGAGAAAATAGAGGATTGACACTGTTTTTGCTAACGTGTTTGTATATGATTAGTGGCGTGTTTCAGCACCTAATTTAGCAAATAAAAACGGAATAGAAAATCTGCAAAGATTTTCGTAAGCAAGCTAAAACCAGCCATTAATTATATACGGTGTTGGCAATAGTTATTTTTCAATATATTCTTTCGCAATGTTATCAATAAGATTTATCCACTGAGATTTTAAATGTTCCTTATCGTCAAATCTTTTTTCATTCCTCAAGTAAGTTTTATATTCAGAGTTATTTAAATTCAATTTTATGAAATATCCGTAATTATGACTAAACCACATTTTTGAAGTTGGTTCAGTTGCTTTTATATCAGTTTCGTTATTGAAATAGAAATCGAGAATATTTGTAAATTCAGAACATTCCTTTATCGGAAACTCTTTAAATTTGTTTTTCTTTTTGGTCTTAATAACTTTTATAGAATCTTTTCCGTTTTTTCTCCAAAAAAATAAATGTGTTGCGTTATTTCCTCTTCCATTATCAAAAGTGTAATAAGCTTGTAAAAGAGTGTCAACTTTTTTTAAAGTTAATTCAGCTCGAAAATCATAAATTGCTTTATCCATTTCAAAGTCAAACTTTTTAAGTTCAGATTGTCCAAATGATAAATTGAAAACAAAAGTTAAAAAGAATAAAAGAATTTTAATTTTTATCGCGATTTTCATAATTATTGCCAACGTGTTTGTATATGATTAGTGGCGTGTTTCAGCACCTAATTTAGCAAATAAAAACCGAATAGAAAATCCGTGAGGGTTTTCGTAAGCAAGCTATAACTAGCCATTAATTATATACGTTGTTATCTATAGGTCTTTTCATAGTTAGCCAGAGTTCAGATGTTTAAATTTTTATATAAATATAATTTAGGAATTCTGGTTTTAGCAACGGTTTAAGCGCAATGATACGTTTCTACTGTCCAGAATAGCTCAGATTGGTTTTTCTTCGTGTAATTCAGTCGTAACGATAAACGCAAGCTTTTTAATCTTGGTTTACTTTATTGATCTTTTTAATCTAAAATTATCTTGGTTTATAAAATCAAACAGAATCCAATCCGTAACGTTTTTCAGATTACATTATTCATCTGAGTAATTATTCCCTTATTGGAAGTTCAGACTTATAGATTTTCCAATAATTTTTGTTGGTGAGTAACTTATAGATAACGTTGTTGTATATGGTTTGTTGCGTGTTTTAAGCACCTAATTTAGCAAATAATTACTAACCAAGAAAGTCCGCGAGGACTTTCGCAAGCAGGCAATAAGCCAGCAATAAATTATATACGGTGTTACCCACTGGCTATTTTAATACAAACTTTCTAAATGCTTTAATTATTTGAAATATAAATATACTTAAAACTATTCTGTGTAATATATCAAGCCAGTATACCAAATTGTTAATATTTTCAGTTCCATATACTACACTAAATCTTCTTGTAGGATTAAGTAATTGGACAAAAAGGTTGTTGTTTTCCCAAAAATATTTTAGAGTACTGACGATGTCTTCGTAATCACAACTAAATTTGAATAAAAAATTTGGTGAAATTAAAACACTTAATAATAAGTAAAAAAATAAAGTTATAACTAAAATAATTCCTGTAGCTTTTGTCCAACTTAAGCCATAATTATTGGTCATATTTACAAGCATTATTATTCTATCTCCTAAACTGTAATTACCAGATTTCAGTAATTCTTTCCTGTAATATTGTATTTCTTTTGCCTGAAAAGCTAAACTATCAATTGCATTTCCATTACTTTTTAAAACTTGTTTGAATTGTCTATAAATTTCACGCTTATTCTTATAGGATTTAGACTTTTGGGATTGGTCAAAATCCGAGACAAGTTGGTCTTCTTCAAACCATTCAATATTTGAGCATATAATTTTGTTGAAAACAGAATTCCCTATTTTTAATTTGGGAAATGATTTAAACGAGAAGTCATTAAATTTTGTAATACCTAAATCACTATTCGTGATTTCAAAACAACTTTGATTATTTCCTTTACTGTTAACGAATGTGATATCACTAAAATTTGTAAAATCTATAACATTCAGGTTCTCAAAAGTGATTTTTTTGAAAATCAATTTTGAATATTCATTGACACCAGATAGGTTAGTTTCTGATATTTCACAGTCACTAAATTTAAGAACTCCTTTAATTTTACTTGTAAATGGTATAGTTAGCTTTTCTATAGACTTATCGTGCCCTTTAAAAACAAAACTTTCACCTAAATCAATTTCTGTAATGTATAATTCTTTAAGAGAAGAAATAATATTCTCTTCATTATTTAGCTTAATTATTAGTTTTCTTTTAAAAGTATCTCCGTGACTAAATATCCCTTTGATTTTTGAAGCAGCGATTTCAACTTCGTCTCCAAAAAAATTATAATTAAATGTAATATCTGTTTCATTATAGATATTCCACAATTTCAACGAATTATTAAAAGTGGATTTTATAAAAGATACACTTGTAGTTTTTACGCTTTCTAGTCGGATAGCAGATTCTATTAGTGAATTTGAAACAGTAAATGATTCCGTTTGAACTTGTCTCAAATCAAATCTTTTAGATATTTCACTTTCTTTAATGTTTATTCCTCCATTTCCTATAACGGACCTTTCGATGATTAATCTATCAACCTTTGTTTTTGCAAATAAATTAAATCCTCTTTCTATTCTAGAGTTTAATATTTTTAAAGATTTGATAGTACAATTATGAAAATATAAACTTGAGTTGAGTGGGAATTTATTTGAATCATATTTTGAAACGATAACATTCGAAAATGCAATTCCTTTTTTAAATTCGCAAAATTCGAAGCTTAAACCACAAATTAAATCAACTTGTTCAACTATTACTTTTTGTTCAAAAACAACATTTTTTATAATGCGATGTTCCCAAGTTATAATATGTTCATTTATTATAACTTGTTCTTTTAGAAGAACTTTATCTGTTTCTAAAATATGCCCAGAGTTAAGTTTAGTGTAGAAATCTTGTTCTTTGATAATTAGCATTAGTTAGCTTGGTTTTGCTTGTGGGTAACGGTCTAGTATAAGAATAGTAGCGGATTTATACGCACTAACTTTTCGGTTAAACACAGAACATTATTATATTTACTCACTTTCGTTTTAGCGATAAACCGCTATTATTTTTATACATTGTTGTGCGGTCGTGCTTAATTCACTTTTAAGGTTATTTCTTTAGAAAATTCAATTTCATAAGGAAATGATGTGTCAAATCTTGGGTTGGTAACATTTCCAGTAGAATCATTTTCAACTTCTCCTTTATGACGATAATTAATTCTTCCGTATGCGGTAAATGAAACTTTAATTACTTTATCTCTAACACCTTTTATCGTTACTTTTCTTTCAACAGTATCTCTATAATCTATATTTCCATTAATTTCTAAGAGGCTTTTTGATACAGGTATCCACCAATCAAGAGAAGCACCAGTTGTTAATCCTTTGTTATAAATTTCTAAAGCATTGGATTCAATATCTTCTTGAATTTGTCTGTATAATTCATCAATTGAATTTACATCAATCTGACAATTTAGTGATACCCAACTATCTGTCAGTGTATAGTTTGTACCGTCTTTTTGAAATGGGTGATTAGCTCCAAAGCCTGTACTTATTAAACTAACACCACTATTAAATTCACTTTTTAAATCGATATTATTTAACCATTCATACAAATTATCACCTGCACCTGCAGAGTCAATTTTGGTTGTATCTGCTACAAAATACTTGACAAGAAGGGAATCAATTTTATTAGCTGCATCGTATGCACTAAAAGTTGCATGTTCAACAGTATTACCTGAATTTAAATATTGATGAACTTCAGTCCATTTCCTATTAATTGATTGCGGTTTCTTTTCTTCCTTCTCTATCTCAACTTCAGTCGTTGTACCATCTTTTCTCGTTTCCTTTACTTTGGCTTTAGTCGCTCCTTTCTCTATTGATTTATTAGCAGATTCGACTGCTTCGGGTATTTTACTTTCTGTTTTTTCATTACTTGAAGATTCATTTAACTTGTTCTTATTTTCTAAAGCCTTTTTGGATAATTCCTGAGCATCTTCATCTGTAATATTTCCTTTCTCTTTTTCCTTATTAATTCTATCTAAATCTCTGTCTATAGTTTTTTCCGTATGTTGCCCCATTTGTGCTTTTACTAAGTCTGTAGCCATTTGACCCATTGCCACAGCACTATCCGCATTCTTTGTTAATGCGGCTAATGCATTCTTTTGATTTTCAGTAAGACCAGATAAATCTCTAAATGAGTCTCCTTTACCTAAAAGTGATAAGACGCTGCTTAAATCAGTTGGGTTAGGTGCTTGAGGCACATTTTGGAAGTTTACAATATTCGTTGGTAAATCTTTGGCTTGTAAATCTCCAGGGTCAGTTCTTCTTGTATTAGTTGAAAGTTCTTGTATAGCTGTTGGTTCATCTGTACAACCGAAACCATGAAATCTAGCTTTGGTATAATCTAACTCTTCACAAGAATTGCAAGATCCCTGAACAGCTTCCATAAAGTAACCACCAGTTGGAAGACTTACTCTAAACGGTTCAATTTTATCTTTGGGCTTGTAGATATCTAATAAATTGTCTTGAGAACGAAAAACAGGGTCAATTCTTAAACCGCTTGCTACTGGCATCACAATACTATTACCAACAATATCAACTATCTCATTTTCCACTAAACTAGAAACACTTCTTCCACTTGCTGCATTTAACTTAACCCCATCAAGCATCATGAACCTTGTATTTCTATCCATGCCTGCAAAAATGAATTGATGCATTTCTGATAAGTGATCATTTAGAAAAGTAAGTAGCAAATTTGCTCTTTCAATTTCCTTTACAGCTGGATTTATTAATTCTCTATTATTTAGTGGTGTTATTAATGAAACGGTATCGTTATTAGACATGTCATTTTTAATTGAATTGTTCAAAAAGATAAATTCATTTAGTGATTGACTTCTATAACTTAAAGCACCAGATTTTACTATAATATTAGAGTTATTAGGAACTGAGTATTCTGAACTAATAACAATTTTTTTAATATCGCTTCTTCTTAAAGTTGGTGTATCATCAGATATATTTAGAGATACTTCAATAGACCCTGATTTATGATATTTTGTAACCTGAGTTACATCTAGTTTAAGATTTGTTCTTATATTTCCATTTACTGCTGTAAACTGTAAGTCTTCAATAAAATCTTTAACAATAACAGGTACAAATTTATCTTCCCAATTCTTTATTTTTTGAGCCTCGTTTCTCTTCCAAAATTCATAACGATAAAAATCTCTATGATGCCCATAACCAAACCTTCTTCTAATAAATGGATGATACCAGTTGCTCCAAGAGGATTGTTGCCATTCATTATTTATAGTGTCATTCCAGCTATCAATATCGTCATCACTTGGATCTTTGAAATTTGGTAAAGGAATATCAAAACTTATTTTTAGTTGTCCAAAAAAATCTTGGATAGTCTCATCTGCTAAAATTCCATTTTGAGAAGGAGTATTATTTTCAATATTTTGTATAGAGTCAAACCCTAAAAACAAATCTTTTGAAGGTACTATTTGTTCTAAAATATGTCTCCAACGAATTGCTTTTTTTGCATCAAATGGAGTTATTTTCATAGGAATAAAAAGACATTCTTTAACATCAACTATTTCTTGTTCAATGGCATAATGCTTCAAAATCTCAAAAAATAGATAATTTACGGAATGACAAAGGTTTTTATTCGCAATGACTTTTGTTGTAGCAGTAACACTTTCATTTTGTGAAACGGATTGAATAACAACTGAACGTTGACTTCTCACAGCTTGGGAAGATTGATTTATTCTTTCCCTTAATTTATTCATAGTACTTGATGACAAGGAACGAGTTGCTTTTTGTGAAGCAACTGAACCAGACACACCTAAAGAAGCAAAAGCACTTCCAACGCCTCCAAGCATAAATCCTCCATATTGTCCAGCACCTGCTGCACCACCACCACCGGCAGTCCCAAACGTTGCACCTATAGATTTTCCTTTTATTTTTTCGCTAAGTGAAGTATTTATTACTTCATTAACATCTCTATCTCTAGAAAAACTTGCTGAAAAATTCTCTCTAGAAATTGTTGATTCAAGTCGAGAAGAATTTTCAGACCTGCTCCAATCTAAGATTGCTACTTGTTCTTTCTCACAAGGCCCTAATGATTTGCTATACTTTACTTCTCCCAATGAATAACCATCAGCTTTCCATCTCATTCTAAAGCAAAGAATATGTCCATGAGCAATTGTAGTAGCTTGGTAAATTGTAGGGGATTCATCCCAGTCAATAGCATTATCAACATCTAATTCAACTCTTGATGCATGTTTATTAGCATAAGATTTTATAAGTTTTTTCTTGATTTTCTCTAATTCTAATAGAGCATTACTAAGTTCTAACTTGATTTTTGGAATTTCTAAATGATAAACTGAAACTTGTGTTGAGTACCTTCCATAGGTGTTGTAGTATTCTAGATAAGAGTCAATTAGTCCTAATAAGCTATTCCCTGCTATTACTAAATCATTTATTGATTCAATGAACTCATCCAATTTTTCAATATTCACTTTAGATTCATTTAAGAAACCCTCAACAGTAACTAACTTATTATTGAAATCTTCCTTTTTAGAATCAATCTGATTTAAAAATACCTGAATTGCATTATTAACTTCTTGTTCCGTTGGAATTCGTATAACTTCAAGATCGAAAATAGGGTTTGCGTATGATTCTTGGTATGTCTGTGTTGTAAATCTGTCAAATGGTGGCATAATGTTTTTATTTAGCTAGTGGTTCAATGTCTATTTGTTTTTTCAATTCTTTTTTTACTTCTAAATGCTCTTTTATCAACGCTACATTGGCTTTAATTTTAGTTGAATGAGTTTCAAAAGATGAGAAATTTGATTTTATGCTATTAAATATAGTTTTCATACTGTCTTTAATTTCATAAAGTTCTAGTTCAGTAATTGTGTTTCTTTCAATTTGAGGGTCAGTAGTTCTTGTAATCGCACAGAAGCTAACTTCTTCTAATGTTCTATTAGGTTTAAATTTAACATTACATTGACCACCACCTAAATCATTTGAATAACTTCCGTTGTCAGAAACTAAATCTTCTGAATTTGGTAAACGAGGGGATTCGTCTTTACATCCACAATCTTCATGAGAATCTTCCTCATCAGATTCGTTTTTGTATGAAAATGGTAAAAGAATAAATTGTGGTATTTTTTTATCTTGAAGTGCCACAGAAATTGGGCTATCAATAAATCCGTTTATAGTTGCAAAACAAAACTCATAATCATCGATAATATAATTACCAGAAAAAGAAGCTTTACTATCTGTTTTTCCTATAAATATTGGAATATATTGATTTGAATCAAATGTGGTAATCGCAGAATCTTTCGTTGCCCAAATAATAATTTGCAAATCGGAAGGGATACTTCCTCCAAGAATGTCAACCACTCTTCCTTTAACTTTATTATCTGAGAAGATATAGCCATCTTCTATAATTTCAAAAGGATTAATTTTAATTATAAATTTCTTTGTAGAATCCTTTTCATCTGCAGTTTTCTCTGAAGCTTTTAATGCTTGTGTGGTGTATAAATCACGGTCAAGCATAGTTCCATTAGGGGCATAAACTTCAATCTTAACTATGTTTTCAACGATTTTAGAATTTTCGGGTATGAAGAATCTAAAATTACCTTTATCATCAGTTAAAACTCTTTGACTTTGAAATGCAGTATTTTCTGAATCTATTATTTGGTCGTAGCTTATTAAAAGATAATATGCTGTAAAATCAAAATCTCCACTAACTGGACTTAATTTACCATTTACGCTTTTTGTTGCCATATCTATTTTGTTTTAATGTCAAAGTTAATTTACTCTATGTTTATTTTGTCAGGGGACTTAACCCTTTTCCTTAGGTTGTTTACCCTTTTATTCAAAAGTAGTTTTACATTCCGCAGTAGAGAAGTGTCACTTGATTATCGGTTGAGTTCATTCGATAATCGTTTCTCTCGCATGCCGCACAACGTGTTTGTATATGATTAGTGGCGTGTTTCAGCACCTAATTTAGTAAATAAAAACGGAATAGAAAATCTGCAAAGATTTTCGTAAGCAAGCTAAAACTAGCCATTAATTATATACGTTGTTATCTATAGGTCTTT
>NZ_JBSHNV010000079.1:0-366 GCF_053601575.1 Lacinutrix sp. MEBiC02404
TCAGATGAATAATGTAATCTGAAAAACGTTACGGATTGGATTCTGTTTGATTTTATAAACTAAGATTGAAAAGCTTGCGTTTATCGTTACGACTGAATTACACGCAGAAAAACCAATCTGAGCTAATCTGGACAGTAGAAATGTATCATTGCGCTTAAACCGTTGCTAAAACCAGAATTCCTAAATTATATTTATATAAAAATTTAAACATCTGAACTCTGGCTGACTATGAAAAGACCTATAGATAACAACGTATATAATTAATGGCTAGTTTTAGCTTGCTTACGAAAATCTTTGCAGATTTTCTATTCCGTTTTTATTTACTAAATTAGGTGCTGAAACACGCCACTAATCATATACAAACAC
>NZ_JBSHNV010000080.1:0-309 GCF_053601575.1 Lacinutrix sp. MEBiC02404
GATCGTTTCGTTATCTGTTCCGTTACATTCTATAGTTTCGTCTATTACAGTACAAGCAGTAAGATCAGGACCGATAGAATCTTCAAGCGTAAGTGTTGCAGTAAGTATGGTTTCATTACCACAATCATCAGCAACTGTATACGTAACTAGAATAGTACCACCAGCTCCACAAGTGGAAGCAAGGTTAGTAAATACATAATCAGAAGTTACATCGAATACTGCATCTGTATCACAAGAATCTGTACCACAAGATTGAAGTGCTAATATATTAGCAGCATTCCAATCGTTAGCAATTGTTTCGTTATCTGT
>NZ_JBSHNV010000081.1:0-203 GCF_053601575.1 Lacinutrix sp. MEBiC02404
GATAATGTTCCTCCGATACATGGATCGGTATCATTTGGATCCGTATCACTTGTTTCTCCATCACCATCACAATCCGTAATTGCTGTTACAGGTAAAGTAATATCTGCTGCAGTAAATTCACATGCATCATTTGGATCTGTGTCGTTTGGTCCTTGAACGCCGTCTCCATCAGGATCTACTTCGTCTAAGTTACTTACTCCATC
>NZ_JBSHNV010000082.1:0-345 GCF_053601575.1 Lacinutrix sp. MEBiC02404
AATCAGAAGTAGCAAAAGAGCAACGAACTTTATTTAAGCACTAATCTAGCAATTTTTTATATACGTTGTTATAAAATGTAGCTAAACATCAAATTAAGCACGAATTACTTTACCGTTAAGTTGCGCAATAAAAGGAGGAAAGCTAAACGTGTTTTGCTTTTACAGTTGAATAGCGAAAAGTGTTTTTTTTTAAACTCTTTGGAGCATTTTGCGATTGAGTAAGCATTTCCTGGCGAGGTAAAATTTCCTTGGCTTCAAAAAACTGCGCAAGAGTTATTTCTCCTTTGCGTCAAAATTCCGCAAAGAATTCAATTCGTGAATTGAGTAAGCAGAATTCGAGATTAT
>NZ_JBSHNV010000083.1:0-383 GCF_053601575.1 Lacinutrix sp. MEBiC02404
GTTGTTCCTTGTGTTGTAATAGGAAGTGATGCATCGTTGGTAACAGCTACCGTTCCACCACAATTATCTGTTGCCGTTGGTGCAGTTAAAGTCGTTACTTCACATTGTGCGGTTACATCTGTCAAAGTTGCAAGATCTGCAACAGGAGCAGTAGTATCTGTAATTATTATGTTTTGTGTTTGTGTGGAAGCATTCAGATTAACATCTGTATATGTCCAAGTTACGACGGTTGTTCCTTGGGCTGAAATAGGAAGGGTTGCATCGTTGGTAACAGTAACTATTCCACCACAATTATCTGTTGCCGTTGGTGGCGTTAAAGTCGTTACTTCACATTGTGCCGTTACATTAGCTAAAGTTGCAAGATCAGCAACAGGAGCAGTAAC
>NZ_JBSHNV010000084.1:0-226 GCF_053601575.1 Lacinutrix sp. MEBiC02404
AATAATAAACAGATTATCTGGTGCGAAAATCTATCTGCTCTTATTTAACGTTGGAAATTTCTTTTTATTAAGTTTACTACTAATTAGAGCTGCATTTGCTAACAACGTATATAAAAAATTGCTAGATTAGTGCTTAAATAAGGTTGGTTGCGCTTTTACTAACTTCTGATTTTCCTTCGGAAAATCCTCGCTGGTAAAAACGCAACTTTCCATATACAAACACGTT
>NZ_JBSHNV010000085.1:0-293 GCF_053601575.1 Lacinutrix sp. MEBiC02404
AATAATAAACAGATTATCTGGTGCGAAAATCTATCTGCTCTTATTTAACGTTGGAAATTTCTTTTTATTAAGTTTACTACTAATTAGAGCTGCATTTGCTAACAACGTATATAAAAAATTGCTAGATTAGTGCTTAAATAAAGTTCGTTGCTCTTTTACTAACTTCTGATTTTCCTTCGGAAAATCCTCGCTGGTAAAAACGCAACTTTCCATATACAAACACGTTAGCGGTCAGGCGAGAAACGAAATCAGACACAATAATTATATAACAGAATGGAAAATACAAATTTGAA
>NZ_JBSHNV010000086.1:0-250 GCF_053601575.1 Lacinutrix sp. MEBiC02404
ACAACATCTGTAAAAGTCGCATCTAAAGTAGTATCACAATTATCAGCTTCATTAGTTACATCACCAGTTTCACTAACCGTTGCATCATAATTACAAGAAGCATCTGTGAAAATTTCAATAGCTGCAGGAGCAGTAAATGTAGGCGCAATATTATCTGAAACGGTAATCGTTTGTATTTGCGGCGTTGCAGTGTTCCCACAATCGTCTGATAAAGTCCAAGTTCTAGTAATAATAAACGAACCTTCACAAG
>NZ_JBSHNV010000087.1:0-4969 GCF_053601575.1 Lacinutrix sp. MEBiC02404
TGACTTCAGTTTTACTTTTAGTTCCGATTTATCTAAGCAAATTTTGTTAATTATAAGTTAGGGAATTAGGTAAGCCCAAACTAAAACAATAGCAGAGAAAATAGAGGATTGACACTGTTTTTGCTAACGTGTTTGTATATGCTTTGTTGCGTGGTTTAAGTACGTAATTTAGCAAATAAAAACCGAATAGAAAATCCGCGAGGGTTTTCGTAAGCAGGCTAGAACTAGCAATAAATTATATACGGTGTTAGGCAACGTTTTCTCTCATCTTCTTTAACATTATAGGAACCTCTTCCCAATCATCTATCCATATTGTTTTAACTCCAAATGAAGCAGAATCATTTTCTTCAAATCTTTCATGTATTTCTGATAATAGCTTGATTGTCTCATCGAAATCCAAACCAGCATTATTCTTGATATTGAGCACTTCTTTGGATTCTAATATTTCTTTTAAATTTTCACTCAACTTTTGTTTATTCATTCTTTGTTTAAAAATATAATGATGCTTCTTTTTATTTCCTTTTTGTTTAAAGGCAATATCTAGTAATCTTCTAATATTTGGGTCTGTTAAAGAGCTGCCAATAAACAAACAGGTGTTTTCCCTAAACTTATTTATTTGAACCATATTGTTCCAACTATATATGTCAGAATATTGTTGGTGATAATTACTTTCTCCAAAAGTTATTTTATGTGAATCGTTTAGTTTTTCTGTTTCTGGTAAATAACCATGTACATGGTAAATTGGTAATTCATCGTTTTTGATTTCCATACCTATTCCGTATACTGATTTATATGGAATTGGCATTTCTGTTTTTTTTAATTTATATTCTAAAATATCATCAAAATTATAAGTGATTATAGAATCTAAATTCGGACTTTTTCCAGGTGCAACACATATTTTTACTATCTCTTCTAATAGATTCGATTTTTTATCTTTATCAATTTGTGAATATAATACATCTCTTACCATTGATTCAAAAGAGGAATCATTATTTTCAAAATATTCTTGTAAGTATCTGCCTGCAATTAATGGATTTGGACGAAATATGTCGTTAAATAATTTTGCTAAAACTGTGGATACATTATTTTCTTTTTCAATACTATGAACCATTAAACTTTGAAGTAATAGGTTCCAAGAAGGTATTCCAAACTCAATTGAAATTCCAGCACCTAGAGCTAGTACTAAATTTTCTTTTTGATATGCCTCATTTAAATTTTTGGTAATTTGCTGACGGCTTATTGTGTTAGACTTGGGTAGATTATCAATTAAGTTGTTTAGATTTAAGTCTGTATTTTTAATTAGTTCAATTATATTTCTTTTATAACTATCAGGATATAGCTTTTGATACCAATTATATCTATTGTCGTTATTAATATCTATCCAAGTTGTGTGAAATTCAGGCTTCTCTTTATTGTCTTTTTTTTTAGCCATAATGTTTTTTTTAAATGTTGCCTAACGTGTTTGTGTATGCTTAGTTGCGTGTGTAAGTTACTAATTTAGTAAACAAAAACGGAATAGAAAATCTGTAAAGATTTTCCGAACAGACAGGAACCTAGCAATTAAATATACACGATGTTAGCAAACGTATTTTTATTCGTGATTCTTAATAAATTCTTTTACCACTTGACAATCAGACATTAAATGATTCATTAAATCTTTTAAAAATTCATCTACACTTTCCTCAAACGACATTTCATAAACTTTCATTGTTTTTTCAGCGTATTTTGCGGATGTGCCTGAAACTATCTGATTAAAACTCTCCATAGTTAATTTGTCAGTTTTTAATTCAACCAGTTTCTCACAAGATTCTTTCGAAACTGATTCAATAAAGTCACGTTTTCTTTTTTGTTTTTTCCTTTCTTTTTTCGATAAGGATTTTTGTAAATCAATATTCATTTCCGCAATTAAGTCATTACTCAATAAATTGCTTTGTTCAGTCGAGAGTTCAGATTTTTGTAAATAAAGTCCAATTGAATTACAATTCCTAAATGCGATGATTTTAGTCAACTTATTTTCAACAGCAATTCGAGCAATTGTTTCAATAATTTCTTTCGGTTCAATTTGGTCATTTAAGTCATTTATTACTATTATTCCTTCACTATATTCGAAACTTTCTTCGGTGTATAATTTTTGAGAATAAATAATTTTATAAGAAACAGTTTTTTGAGATTCCAGTTCTGTTTCGATTTTTTTAAATCCGTTTTCACAATCAGATTCCACCGTATTTTGCGCAAAATTAATTGTTGATAATAATGAAAATAGGATTAGGAATATTTTTTTGCAGATGTTCATTTATATGTTTGCTAACGTGTTTGTATATGCTTTGTTGCGTGATAAAGCAACTAAGTTAGTAAATAAAAACGGAATAGAAAATCCGAGAGGATTTTCGTAAACAAGCTAGAACCAAGCAATAAAATATATACGGTGTTACCCACCGTTTTTTATCCGTCAATATATTTATTACTCTTTCCGATATTACATTGGTCGCAAAGAGTTTGTAAATTATTCAATTCCGTTAAACCTCCAAGCGAAAAAGGAAGTTTGTGGTCAATATGTAACTTAATTCCATCATCTGTTGTTCGTCCGCAAGCAACACATTGAAAGTTGTCCTTTCGTAAAACTTTGTATCGCATTCCCAATGGAATATTCCGCTTACTTTTATTTTTTATAATTTTACTTGGCAAAGATTCAATTTCTTGGTCACGACCAGTAAAAATGTAATCTAATTTATTGTAAGTTGGTAAAATTTCAAGTTGATAACCTTTATTGCCTTGAAAATGTCCTTTTAATATTGAAACTACAATAAAGTCATTTAGAAACTGTTCAGCACTTGTATTGGCAAATTCCTGCTTTTCTGGATCATAAATCCCTAAAATAAGTTGATTATTATCGGTAACATCCATTCCCAATTTGTTCAATAATTCCGCAAATACAATTTGTTTTTGTCTTCTATGAGCTTTTGCAAGTTCTTGACTTCCTGAATATCGTTCCGCAAACTTTAGCTTTTGGGTCAAATAAATTATATTCTCACTTTCTTTTTCTGTCGTTAAATTCATCGAAAAAGTCATTCCTGATTTTCCCTCAAAATTCGTATAGCAAAATAGTCGATAATGATTATTTATATTTTCATAAAGCTGAAGTGAAACTTGTAAATCTCCCATTAGTAACGGAAAAGTATATTCGTGTTTATTATCCAACAAATCGAAGTCGGATTGATTATACTGAATTGAATTTTTAACGCCAGAAATTCCGTTTAGTTCAAATTTTCCAATTCGCAATTTATTCCGCAAATCTACCTTTTTTAAAGTGTCTGCAAAATGTTCAGCATCAGAATGTTTGTTATTTAGCACGATTTTTTTTAAATGGTGGGTAACGTGTTTGTGTATGGAAAGTTGCGTGTTTAGACAACTAAAATAGCAAAAGAAAACGAGCCAGAGGATAATCCGAAGGATTTTCCGAGCAAGCAAGAAACTAGCAATTTTTTATACACGGTGTTACCACACGTTTTTTTAACATTGATAAAATCCGATTTCAATTGATATTAGATTTTGGTCAGTCAGATTTTCAACAACCAAAGTCATATCGCAATAACGGTCGTCTTTGAAATCTAAATAATATTGATTTTCAGATTTCTCAATTTCATAATCTTTATTTTTCAATAATTCTTTTATTAATTCATAGTCCGATTTATGAAATAATTTTTCCGCTATCTGCAATGCTTTTTTAAATATTCCACTTTCGTCATTCAAATTCAGTTCTGATTTGTTTAGAAATAAATTTCCGTAAAATGAAAAATGAGCACAACCTCCACGAGTTATGATTAATGTATTTCCGTTTTCAAGTTTTATTGTCGCCTTTTTTTGCTCGTTATCCCAAACGTAATTTGAAAATTCAGGAATTTCTTTAAGAAAATCATCCGTTTGAGTATTTAAGTCAAAAACACAATCATCTTCATTAAAATCCGATTCTGATTCCGAAACTAATTCGGTTTTATTTTCAGGAACTTCTGCATACTTTTTTTGAACATAGAAGTATAAAAATATTCCATATCCAATTGCAGAAATTATGAGTAATGCAAAAATGAATATTAATATGTCTTTAGTTTTTCTCAAATGTGTGGTAACGTGTTTGTATATGATTTGTTGCGTGTTTCAGCACCTAATTTAGCAAATAAAAACCGAATAGAAAATCCGCGAGGGTTTTCGTAAGCAGGCTAGAACTAGCAATAAATTATATACGGTGTTAGCAATAGTTTTTATTCCGATGAATAAATATCTGTAAATTTAAAAGCTTTACCTGGAGGTCCCCAAAAAATTATTAAAAAAGCTCCTTCACGTTTTTCTACTCCATTCATTACTAGATTCCCAGAATTAGAAAGTCCGATTTCATATTTTCGGATTTCATAATCTCCCAAAATCCAAGGAATTCCGTGTAATCTAAAGTTCCTGTTTTTTAAGAGTAAAAATCCATCATTCTGCAACTTATATTTCACAGTTTTTGAATGGATTTCCTTTTGATTTTTTAAAAATAAAAACCTTATTTCTTTACTGTTTAGAACTTCTATTTTTATTTCAGAAACTGAATCTTTAATTTTAGAGGATGTCAATCTTCCCAAAAACGAGCGATATATTCTACTTTTAGAGTTTTCAGAATAATTACTGTAAGTTCCATTTAATTGAGTAATATTTTTTTCCGTTAAATGCAGTAGATTTTCTGATTCATATTTTGGAAGAGAAGCACAATTTAGAAATAGAAAACAAATTCCAATTATTGTAAATCTTTTTATCATTTCGTTTTATAGTTTGAGGCTGCTTTTAAATTATTGCTAACGTGTTTGTATATGGAAAGTTGCGTTTTGGTACAGGCGGATTTTCCGAAGGAAAATCAGAAGTAACAAAAGCGCAACCAACTTTATTTAAGCACTAATCTAGCAATTTTTTATATACGTTGTTATAAAATGTAGCTAAA
>NZ_JBSHNV010000088.1:0-201 GCF_053601575.1 Lacinutrix sp. MEBiC02404
TTGTATATGGAAAGTTGCGTTTTGGTACAGGCGGATTTTCCGAAGGAAAATCAGAAGTAGCAAAAGAGCAACGAACTTTATTTAAGCACTAATCTAGCAATTTTTTATATACGTTGTTAGCAAATGCAGCTCTAATTAGTCGCAAACTTAATTAAAAGAAATTTCCAAAGACAAATAAGAGCAGATAGATTTTCGCACCAG
>NZ_JBSHNV010000089.1:0-7078 GCF_053601575.1 Lacinutrix sp. MEBiC02404
CAGAATTCCTAAATTATATTTATATAAAAATTTAAACATCTGAACTCTGGCTAACTATGAAAAGACCTATAGATAACAACGTATATAATTAATGGCTAGTTATAGCTTGCTTACGAAAATCTTTGCAGATTTTCTATTCCGTTTTTATTTACTAAATTAGGTGCTGAAACACGCCACTAATCATATACAAACACGTTGGCAATAATTAAAATGAACATCGAAAATTTTATCACAAATAGAAAATCAATTGAAAAATTGACATCGGAAATGACCGAAATAGAAAGTGACGGATGGGAAACTAAATATATTGACAAAAGAGACAAATCGGAATGGTTAAAAATTCAACTTGATTCGGAATATCACGGAGGCGGAAATCCAATATTATTCAAGTTTCCAAAACCAACTCAATCTGAATTAATTAAAATTTTGGCAAAATCAACTGACTTGAATCAAATTTCTGCTATTTCTTGTCTATTAAAGGAATTTGAATTTGACGAATCTGACAATCACCACGAATATCGTGAGGAACTAATAATCGAATTGGAAAATATAATTAATGAAGACAATTTTAAGTTCAACGGATTTGAAAAAAAACGATTGATGACAATTATTCACGATAGCGATTTGAATTTTATAAATAACCAAAGAGAGAGTTTAGGAAAAAAATATAGTGAGGTTGAAAATGATTATCAATATTATAAAAACATTGCTGAAAGAGCAGAAAAAATAATCACGCTTTTGAATAAAAATAATTCAATATGGAAAAGAATTAAAACATCGTTTAATTAGTAAAACATAGAACGGAATTCCGAATTGAAAATAAATAACTATTGCCAACACCGTATATAATTAATGGCTGGTTTTAGCTTGCTTACGAAAACCCTTGCGGATTTTCTATTCGGTTTTTATTTGCTAAATTAGGTGCTTAAACACGCCACTAATCATATACAAACACGTTGGCAAACATTAGAACTCACTCAAAACTATAATACTTATATGAACAAAAGTAAATTATCATTAATCGTGTTAGGATTAATATTTTCAATGAATTTAAGTGCTCAAAATGAAATTAAAATTGGAATAAATGCGGGAATTAACTATCCAGATATTAGAGGAAACGAATTGGCCAAAAATAGTATCTTTAAAGTAGGATATTTATTCGGAGTTACGTTTGACTATTATCTAAAAGAAAAACTATCCTTAAAGTTGAACATCAACTACGAAAGGAAAATAGAGAAACTGCAACTGACATACTTTAATAATGAAGTCCAAGAAATTGGAAAGGAAAATTTCAGAAATATATATGAATATATAAATGTACCTATTCTATTAAAATATGAATTTGGAAATTCAAAATTTTTCGCAAATGGTGGTCCATTTTTTAACTATTTATTAAATAATAAAATTGAGCCAGATTATCCGATTGACAATAGTGATTTTTCATCAGAACAGAAAAAAATTGATTTCGGACTCTCTATTGGAATTGGAACGAATATTTCTCTTAATGAAAAAAACGCCTTAACTATTGAGATTAGAGATGATTTTGGTGTTATAGATACAGGTGATGTCCCAAAAACCACTGAAGGAACAGTAAAAACTAATACTATAAAATTAATATTAGGTTGGAATTTAGGAATATAATAACGATTTGCCAACACCGTATATAATTTATTGCTAGTTCTAGCCTGCTTACGAAAACCCTCGCGGATTTTCTATTCGGTTTTTATTTACTAAATTACGTACTTAACCACGCAACAAACCATATACAAACACGTTGTGCGTCATTTGAGCGAACAACTCTGAGAATCGGAATTAAATTAGAAAAGATGGAAAAATTAAAATTGCCTTATTTTAAAGAAGAAATTGATATTCATAATTTGCAGGACGAATATGAAACTGAACTTGAATATAATGGAAAAGAAATCAATGTTTTTCTAAATGAAATGCAAATTGCTGATAAAGAACAATTCAATATAATAAAAAACGTGTTAGAAAATTTACCTGAATTTGATAAACAAAATAGAAGTTTTATAACAAATGATTTTGAAAATACGAGTGGAAATACATTTGAATATTTGTCTTATCATTTAGAAGAATTGGAGGATGATTTTGAAGATATAATAGATTCTGACGACACAGAAATAAATAATTTAGTAAAATTAATGCACTTACTGAAAATAGTAACAATCAGTTTTTATTCCGATTTGGTTGTATTTGATTATTGTTTAGATGATGAAATATCTGACCAATTATTAGTCGTTAATATGAATCGACAGAAAAATTTATCTATTGCTTGGGAAAGTTAAATGTAAAAAAAACGAACGCACAACACCGTATATAATTTATTGCTAGTTCTTGCCTGCTTACGAAAACCCTCGCGGATTTTCTATTCGGTTTTTATTTGCTAAATTTAGTGCTTAAACACGCAACAAACCATATACAAACACGTTAGCAAACATATGACCAACCAATGAAAATCTTAAAAACCTTCATATTCCTACTTCTGATTTTTAGCTGTTCAAATAAAGAACAGATTTCGGAATTTGAAAAAATTTTAGGAAAAGAAAATAGCGAAACTTTGACTTTAATGGTTTCAGATTTTGAAAACGGATTTTTAAAAACTAAATATCCCGAACTTACCAACGAGCAGGCTTACGAAAGACTTCTGACTGAAATGCGTGACAGTAAATCTCAAAGCTGGAACAAACTGCCGAAGTTTGACAAATCTCGTTTTGAAAAAAGTCATTTAAAACACGAAATCTATAGTTACGTGGATTCAGTTTGGATAGAAACAAATGAAGACCCAAAGATTGTTAGGCAATACAAATACTTGGACATAGATACTTTTAGAAAAAGAAAATCTTGGACTTCGTACAGAACTCAAGATGAAAAAAATAAGGATTCTATTATGCGAAATTTTTACACTTGGACTGACCTAAATTATAACGGACGATTTTGGTTAGCACTGAAAGAAACTTGCCCAAAAAATAGATTTATAACCGATTATTTAGACATTGCGAATTCTGCTGGACCTGTTCAACCCGAAATAATGGTAAATAGAATGTTGGATTCGAATCTGAATTACTCTGACTATTTTATAAAAAGAATAATTGTAACTGGAATAAGTTACTGAAATAAATACGTTTGCTAACACCGTGTATAATTCATTGCTAGTTCTAGCCTACTTGGAAATTCCTTCGGAATTTCCTCTGGTTCGTTTTCTTTTGCTATTTTAGTTACTTAAACACGCAACGAAATCATACACGAACACGTTGTGTACAATTATGAGAAACTTTCTGCTTATCATTTTAATTTCTGTTTCTACTTCGAGTTTTTCGCAAGTAAGAATTGACTCATCCGAAGTTAAATCTATAAGATATGAATGGAACATTAATCCGAAAACAAACGATACTACTCTTTGGACGCAACTAACTGAATACAAAAGTGGATTTTTCTATGAGAAATTGGAATTTTTAAATGATTCATCCAAGTTTGGGCATTTTTTCATTTCGACCGGAAAGTTTTCAGACGTAAAACAAAAATGGAATTATAAAAACTATGAGGTTGGAATGGGAAATGGAATAATAAAAACCTATTATGACAATTATCAAAATCCTGACAGTATTGTTTTATTAAAGTACGAACCTGATTTTAAAAGAATCACAACCACTATACAAAAAGAATATAGGAGAAAAGGCAAACTAAACTTCATAACAGATTTAGACGGAAAGAATTATTACAAATACAATCTATTTGGAAAACTTAACCGAATTGAACATTATAGAGATTCTGTTTTATATAGAATAAGTGATTTCAAAAACGGACTTTTGATTTCCGAAACTTTTCCGACCAGAAAAAAATATCGAAAAAAATTCACTTACGAATACGATAAAAAAGGTCATTTAATAAAAAGAGATGACAGCGACCACGAATTTTACCGATATGAATACAACGAATTTGGAATAAGTAAAATTGAGAAAGTTTATAAGAAAAAAAATGTTGTCATAGAATATACTCAATTCATTTATGACAAAAACGGAAAACTTAAAAGTAAAAAAGAGTTTGCTCGAATGGAAAAATTGAGAAATGAATTTATATATGAATACGAATAAATAACTGTACACAACACCGTATATAATTTATTGCTTGGTTCTCGCTTACTTACGAAAGTCCTCGCGGACTTTCTTGGTCGGTAATTATTTACTAAATTAGTTGCTTGAAACACGCAACAAACCATATACAACAACGTTACCCAACATTTAAAAACTCACTCAAAACTGAAAAAAATCAGAGTATGTATCAATCAATGAAATTATTTATTTTATTCATATTTATTTTCAATTTTAGTTTTTCTCAACAGAATAATAAATGGTTAGATTCATTAAGTAATGACTATATATCCAAATATAATTTTGTTGGAATGACTGTCTCGATTGTTCAACAAGATTCTATATATTATGGTGTTGCTGGAACATTAAAATATAATCACAATCAAAAGATAACTTTACAAAACAACTTCTTTCTTGCTTCCTTAACCAAATCATTTACTTCTTTAATTGCAAAAAAAATGGAAGAAGACAGTTTAATTAGTTTTGATACAAGATTTTTTGACGTGTTTCCAGAATTATTACAAATTAAAAACGCTGATAAATATTCACAAATCACTTTGGGCGAATTACTCTCTCATAAAGCTAGAATTAATGATTTTTATATTTATAATAAAACTAAAATAGATTCTGATTTAACAAAATCAAATAAAAGGTATGAACTAGCTAAATTATCATTAACAAAATCTCGAAAACCTAAAAACACCTATTCTAATGTTGGTTATATAATGACTGGATTAATGCTAGAAAAAACAGCAGGAGTTGATTTTGAAATTTTAATGAATAAAACTCTAGATTCTTTATCATTGAATTATTCAGTTGGATATCCAAACATAAATAATGAAAACGATACTTGGGGACATAATATGTCATCAAATGATAAAAATATATTCAACCTATCCGAAGATAATTATTATTCGGATTTCCAGCTACCTTGTTGGGGATTATCTATGTCAACTTTTGAGTACTCATTGTATGTACAATTACACTTAAATGGATTATTAGGTAAGGAAAATTTTTTAAAGAGTACGAGTTACAAGCAATTACATAACTCATTTAAAAAATGGAACTATGGTTGGGAATCAGATAAATTAGATTCTTATAGCATTAGTACTCACGACGGAAGTGGAGATGTGTTTTTTGGTAGAACAGCTATAGTGCCAGATGAAAAGGTTGCAATTATAATTCTATTTAATCAGAGACCAACAAATTCAAGTGAGATAAATAAATTTATAGAGTACCTTATCAAGAATTACAAACAGCATTTGAATTAGGAACAATCTGAATAGTGAAAAAACGTTGGGTAACACCGTATATAATTTATTGCTAGTTCTAGCCTGCTTACGAAAACCCTCGCGGATTTTCTATTCGGTTTTTATTTGCTAAATTACGTTCTTAACCACGCAACAAACCATATACAAACACGTTGGCAACAATGTCCAAGAACCTATGAACAAAGTATTAATCATTTTTCTAATAATCGGATTTTACTCTTGCGGAGAAAAACAAAAATCTAAAAAGAAAACGGAAAGTGTAAAAATTGAAAAGTCAGTTTCTGAACTTAAAGACTTCGAGTTAATTAAAGATTTTGAAAAAAATAAAGCGGAATTTGGGACTGACACTTTTGAACTTAGCGACCATTCTGCTGATGGTGGCGAATTAACAGTATTCCACGATAAAAACTTCGATTATGTCGTTTATGACTTTTGGCTGTATGGAGAAACTGGAAAACTGAATTATACTTATTGGACGGAAAAAAACGGAAAGATGGTTTTTAAATTCGTCAAGCAGTTAAAATACGAATATGACAAGCCATACTATGTGGAAGGCTATAAAACGGATTCTATAGTTCGTTATTTATCGTATTCTGATTCAAAAACTAAACTATTTGATATAAACAAAACGGAAATCACAAAAGCTGAACAAATTGAAAAAAGTAAAACGGAATTAGAATTATTTTTCCGAGATGTGATTAAAGGAATTGAATTAATAAAATAAAACACAGTTGCCAACATCGTATAAAAATAATGCTTAGTTTAGTGCTTAATCAAGAGTCCGTGCGCTTTTGCTACGTCTGATTTTCCTGCGGAAAATCCTCGCATACAAACCCGCAACTATTCTTATACATAAACGTTACCTGCAAGCTAAAACCAACATCGAGAATGCCGAAAATTCTGTTCTTTTTACTAACAACATTGCTTTTATCTTGCAATTCGGAATCTGATATTAATGAAATAAAATACTGGACTTATAAAATTGATTATGATTTTAAAGACACCCGAAATACATTAAAACCGATTGGACAAATTGAATTTTTGAGAACGAAATCTATACCTGACAAATTAAGGAAAGAAGTTTATAATGAGCCTTGGTTTCCTGCAATTGACTTTGAAATTTATAATCTTTCGGACTTAAAATATTGCGAAGAAGTTTCAAAAAAAACAAAATTTACCTCAAGTTGTGTTGATGAAAGTATTGGAGGAGATATAATTATTGTTGGAAACTATATTTTTATCAATACTTGGGCTTGTGTAAATTGCGTTGGAACAAAAAATGGAACGGATTTTTGCCGACCGATTCTGAATAATATACTATCGAAATTGAATTTAACCGAAAGCAGTACTTTAAAAGATATTGACAAAGAAATCGGAATGAAAATAAAACGAGCGGAATAAAGCCAGCAGGTAACATCGTGTATAATTCATTGCTAGTCCTAGCCTACTTGGAAATTCCTTCGGAATTTCCTCTGGTTCGTTTTAGTTTACTAATTTAGTTGCTGAAACACGCAACGAAATCATACACAAACACGTTAGCATACATATGAGAAACACACTCCGAATTCAATAACTTAACGCAACAAATCTAAATTTATAGATTTGTTACAATGGAAGTAAAAAAACATAAACGACTTACCTTAAAGGAGAGAATTCAAATAGAGACTCTTTTAAACGAAAACAACACTAAAGCTTACA
>NZ_JBSHNV010000090.1:0-319 GCF_053601575.1 Lacinutrix sp. MEBiC02404
TGGTGACTAATGGTGTTTCAGGAGCGACCTATACTATTGAATACACAAGTCCAGGGATTTGTGGAATAAGCAGCACACAAACGGTAACTGTTTTAACTTTAGGAGACGCTTCTTTTAATACGACAGCAACTTGTGATGGCAGCACCGCAACTGTCACTGGAGATCTTGGCGGGAGTTTTACTTTTAATCCGATACCAGCCGATGGCGCAACAATAAACGCAACTAGCGGAACGATTACTAATGGTATTTCTGGGACAACCTATACTATAGAATATGCAACAAGCGGCACATGTGCAGCCAGCAGCACACAAACGGTAAC
>NZ_JBSHNV010000091.1:0-6424 GCF_053601575.1 Lacinutrix sp. MEBiC02404
TAAACACTCCTAATTTCATCCATCTTAATCAAGGAATTGAATATCGCTCCTACAAAAAAAATAAAGAAAATTTAGAATATTTGACCTTCTAATTAACGAAAAATGAACACGAAAAAGGTCAACCTATTTCAGTATAATACAAATGACCTACGAAAAAATAATTATTGGTGCTGGAGCTTTAATGGGATTATTCCTTTTAAATAAAACCAAGCCTGTTTTTCTGAAAGTTACATTACTGATTTTAGTTTCATGTTCAATTCTATCGTTTTACCAAGATTCGGATCTTATAAACACAATTTCATTCTTAGGTTTTGGAATTTTAGCTTTGGTGTTTAGCATTTATAGCGGAATAAACAAAAAGTGGTTGAATCTGATTATTGGTCTATTTGCTTTTGTCTCTTTCTTTTTCAAAGTAATGTACTATCCTTATGCTAACGAACTAAAACTTTCAATGATAATCCCGATTATAATTTACATAGTTTTACTCATAAAAAATAAACTTGAAAACAACCAGCTATCGATATTGACAATTCTTGTGGCTTATGAATTAACGGAATTTCTGAAATTGATTACTCTGTGGATTGATTAAAAACCGATTTGCTAACACCGTATATAATTAATGGCTGGTTCTAGCTTGCTTACGAAAATTCTTCCGAATTTTCTATTTGGTTTTTATTTGCTAAATTAGTTGCTTACACACGCCACTAATCATATACAAACACGTTAGCAAATATTAAAAAAACGACCGATAATGTTTAAAAAAATATTTACTAAAAAAATAAATTGGCAAGAAATAAAAGATTCAGGGAAGGCTTTTCCTGAAACTAAAATATCTATTGTCGAAGTGACATCAGAAAATGGAGAAATGTCAACTGCTTGGATAAATATTGGCTACAAAGATTATGCTTATAAAGAATTCTGTGAAACTCTTGGGATTTTAACTGTTGACTTTGAAGATATGAATGAATTAGATTATGGAGAAATTCAAACATATTTAGAAACTGAATTGAATAAAGCTTGTATTACACATCTAATTTCAAGAATCCCAACTGAAACTGGAATTGAAATGTTGTTTTATTTTGAGGACCAAGATTTAATACAAGAAAAATTGGAAAAAATATATTCAAGTGAAAATTTATTATTTGATTTTGGTTGTAGTTTACAATTAGATTCTGGCTGGGAAACGATAGAGCGAATGATGGAAACATATGGATAGAAAAATAACATTTGCTAACACCGTATATAATTTATTGCTGGTTCTAGCCTGCTTACGAAAACCCTCGCGGATTTTCTATTCGGTTTTTATTTGCTAAATTACGTTCTTAACCACGCAACAAACCATATACAAACACGTTGTGGGCAATTAAAAAAACGGAATGGCAACAGATGGAACGAAAATAATTGATGGAGATACTGCTCACGACACCTATTGGGGAATTATGGATTTGTATGACAGTGGAGCTGAATTAAAAATGATTTTAAATGAATTTCCTTTAGAACAAACTGAATATTTTGACGACTTCGATAACGAAATATATGTAACAAGTTGCGGACTTGCATATTGGGAAATTGGACTTATGAATCTCGAAAGGATAGAGTACATTGAAAATATAATCATAAAAAATGCTTGTGTTATAGAATGGACGAAACTATCTGAAAAAGAGGGCAAATCAAGGAAAAGCCATTTGACTCGGTTTTTAAATAAGATTCGCAAAGAAAATATTAAAGTTCGTAAACCAAAAAAGTATCGTAAAATATCCAACTTCATCTTTAGCGAAAATGATATTTTGTCGTTTAAGCTCAAAGACAATAGTTATAGAAGTCTAATTTGTATGAAAATAGACCAATACAGAGGAAATTGTAATTATTGGTTTGTTCCAACAATTTATGAAAGTTTAAAAAAACCTACTGAAAAATTAATCACTAACGAAATGATTTTAGGCAGAACAATTGGTTCTGGCTATGACAAAGAAACTACTCGAAAAGAACAAAAAGGAATTGATATTATTTGGGAGTATGTTGGAGGAAATCCTAACTTCTTTTTTGGGTTTGTAATTGACGCAGTTGAACACAAGGACTTACTAAAATTTAAAGACTCTTTTGAAAAGATAGGTTCCGTAAAAATAGTTGAAGGACTTAAAAAAACAGGCTCATTCGGCTATTCAGAAAACTTTGAACGATTTGAAAAAAGATATGCAGATTTAGAAAATGAAATAAAAATCTTTGGTTATAAAAAATATCCAATCGAAATTATGATGGAAAAATAACTGCCCACAACACCGTATATAGTTTATTGCTAGTTCTAGCCTGCTTACGAAAACCCTCGCGGATTTTCTATTCGGTTTTTATTTACTAAATTACGTTCTTAAACACGCAACAAACCATATACAAACACGTTGTAGGTAATTTGAGAAAAACGGAACTAATGAAAAAAATATTGTACTTTTTAATCGGAATTTTAGTGTTGAGTTGTGTAAATAAAACTGACTCTCAAAAAAAATCTGAATTAGTAATAAACTCGAAAACAAATTCAATTGAAATTATATATTCTGACTCAAGAGAAAAAACTATTGAGAGTTTAAAAAAAATATGGAATTGTGAATTCCCATTGATTTCGAAAAGTGAGACTAATTTTAATGGGAAAATATCGAATGACATTACTATAATGATTTCGGAATTTAAACCTGTTACTTCTGAAGAAAAGAAAAATAAGATTGAACTAACTTCTGATATAATTAAAAAAAGTATTCGGAATTATAAAGAATTTTCGGAATTAAAAATCATTACAAGTTATACAACAACAGATGGAGAAAGAAGAACATCGAGTAAAACTATTAAAATGACTGAAATATAAAAACTACCTACAACACCGTATAAAAATAATTGCGGTTTAGTGCTTAATCAAAGGTCGTTGCGTGTTTGTAACGTCTGATTTTCCTTCGGAAAATCCTCGCATACAAACCCGCAACTATTCTTATACATAAACGTTAGCGGTAATGCAAATAAAACACGACGAAACAAGAACAAGTAGAGATTAAAATGAACAAACAGACCAAGCTAATAATTCTTTTTTTCTGTATTATTAAATTGACACTTCACTTAATTGCAGATAGTCATTCGGGGTTTCAAGGAGATGAATTATTACATATTGAAACTGGCAAACATTTGGCTTTCGGATATATGGAATTTCCGCCATTGATTGGGCTTTTTGCATTTATCCAAAACCTTTTTGGTAGTAATTCGGTTTATGTTCATCATCTTTTTGCACATATTGCAAGTTTATTAATTGTAATCTATGTAGCAAAAACAATAATTGAATTAGGCGGAAAAAATAAAGCAATATTTTTAGCTCTTTTTTGCATCATCACCGCACCAAGTTTTGGTCGTTCTCAACAACTTTTTCAACCCGTAGTTTTCAGTCAATTATTTTGGTTATTGAGCTTTTATCAACTAACAAAGTTTGTAAAATATCTTGACAGTAGAAGTTTATGGTATTTAACCACATTTGTTATTTTAGGCTGTACAACAAAATATGATGCTTTATTTTTCATATTCGGTTTAGTTGCATTATTATTCTATAAACGA
Organism: Lacinutrix sp. MEBiC02404; assembly: GCF_053601575.1. NCBI lineage: Bacteria > Pseudomonadati > Bacteroidota > Flavobacteriia > Flavobacteriales > Flavobacteriaceae > Lacinutrix > Lacinutrix sp. MEBiC02404. The sequence continues at coordinate 3,586 of NZ_JBSHNV010000091.1, forward strand.
ACACGCCAAGCTCTATTTCAACTACATTTTTGGAAAAATATCGTTGTTGTTGTTCTGTTATTACTTCCAAATTTAATTTGGCAGTACACAAATAACTTTCCTGTTTTGCAAATGTTTAATCGCTTATATGAAACACAATTAGACAATATTTCCCAAATTCAAAATACAGCTAACTTATTGATGGGTATTAATCCTATAGTATCATTACTCATTATTGTACCAGCATTTATTTATCTGTTTAAAAACAATAAATCAATAAATCACCCATTAGCAATTTCTATAATTTTGTCAATCCTTTTTCTTTCATTTAAAAACGGAAAATCGTATTATTTTTACCCAATTGTTTTAACAATTATACCTTTTGGAGCTATATTTTGGGAACAAATTGTATTAAACAAAAGAAAGTGGGTAATTTATCCGATTACCATTTCACTACTTTTAAGTTCAGTTTTCATCCCATTTGGAATGCCTGTTTATTCTTTCAATCGCTATATAACAAAAATTTATCCATTTGAAAAGAAAGAAATTGAAGGTGGGAAATATGCCATAAAGTATGATGAATATTATACTAATCAGAAATGGGAAATAACGATGCAGGACTTGAAATCTGTTTACGACAGTTTGCCATTAGCGGAAAGAAAAAATTGTATGATTTGGGGTAAACATTACGGACAAGCCGGTGCAATAAATTTATTAGGCAGTAAATATAATTTACCAAAAGCATTTTCTTATCACGGCAGTTACTATAGTTGGACACCAAAAGGAGAAATGCCGAATACTATTATGACTTTGAGTTATCGTGTTGGCGATTTTTTTAGTGATTATTTTGACGAAGTGAAATTAGTAAGAACAATTTACAATCCATATGCAGACAATGAAGAAGAACTTTATCAAAGAATTTACATTTGTAAAAAACCAAAACAGAATTTTGAAAAAATGAAAGAAATATTTAAAACAAGAATATTTGAATAAATAAAGGCACTACCGCTAACACCGTATATAAGCTATGGCTTGGTCTGTGCCCATTTGGAAAATCTTTGGATTTCCCAAAGTTAGTTTATATTTGGAGAAGTTCGTGCCAAAACACGCCACAGCTCATATACATAAACGTTGTAGGTAATTAAAACCAACATTTACGAATGAATGAAAAGTTGATAATTATACTGATTGTACTGCTTTACTTTTCACCAGTATTTTATCAATTCTATTTATTATTAAAAGAGCGAAAAGAGGAGAATAAGAAACTGCTGAAAAGATTATTACGCTTTACGAAATACAGTTTTCTAATTCTAGTTTTAACTTCAATTGCGTTTGGAGTTTTGAGTCATACAAACTACTTGAATTACGAAAAACCTATAACTTTTGACAAGTACGACCAAATAACATTTGAGAATTTCAAGGGATTAGAATTTTTCAAAAAGTCACTTTATGGTAACGAACGATTTGCTTATGTTGTTACTTCAATAGATAGTGATATTGATGATAATTCTGTAACTATACAATCATTATTCTATCCTTCGCGTTCTTTCGTTTATAAAAAAAACACGAATAGTACAGAACTCTTAACCCACGAAAAGTATCACATCAAAATTACAGAATTGTTTGCTCGAAAAGCAAAACAAGAGATATCTGCTTTAAAAACTTTCGATGAAAACAAAATCGAGGGAATAATAAAAGATGTAAAAACAAAAGAAAGAGTTTTTCAAAAAGAGTATGATTACAATACTTTTCACAGTTACGTATTAAGTGAACAAAAAAGATACGAGAAAGAAGTTGATAGTTTATTAACTTCGCTAAACCAATATGAAAATCCAAAAATTATAATTGATGACAAAAATTAAATTTATCCTTTTAGCATTAGTATTCCTAACATTAACTAATTGCGAAACAGAGAAAAATGAATACCCTTTAGATAAAAGATATTGGGATATTACAGACTATAAAGATGTAATCCTTAATTTGAGGTTTGGTTATGAAGACGATGAAAAGAAACCGACTTTTGATAATCCTGAACAAAGAATAATAGTTGAAAAACTAACAGACGAACAAAATTTCAAAATAGTACTTAAAGACAACGAATTAGGTTTAAAACACCGGAATGATGTTGCAACAGAATTTTTTGAGCGTTGGAAGGATATGCATCAAATTTACCAAGCAACTGACCGAAAAGATAAATATGTTTATGACATAGAAATGTTAGCTGTTTGGCAATATGGTTTGAGCTTGCAACTTGACTATTTTAAATTAGGAAATGACCTGATAAGAGAAAGTGCAGACGATCCAAATTCTTCAAGAGTTGAAAATAATATTAATTCAAATGTTAGAACTTTAATTGGTAATTACACTATTTATTTAGATGAGATAAACGAAGAAAAAGCATTTTCTGAAAAAGGGAGAACTAAACTTGCTGAGGGAATAGATAAGTACTTTACACAACTGATTGAACTTTATCCTGACGCAAATTATAGCGGAATGAAAAAGAAAGCGGAATTGATGCTTAAAAAGAGTGAGTCTGATAAAATCAAATCATCGCTGACAAAATTAATTGAATTAATCGATTCAAAGAAAAATACGGAAGAGTAACTACCTACAACACCGTATATAATTTATTGCTAGTTCTAGCCTGCTTACGAAAACCCTCGCGGATTTTCTATTCGGTTTTTATTTGCTAAATTTAGTGCTGAAACACGCAACAAATCATATACAAACACGTTAGCAAAAACAGTGTCAATCCTCTATTTTCTCTGCTATTGTTTTAGTTTGGGCTTACCTAATTCCCTAACTTATAATTAACAAAATTTGCTTAGATAAATCGGAACTAAAAGTAAAACTGAAGTCA
>NZ_JBSHNV010000092.1:0-361 GCF_053601575.1 Lacinutrix sp. MEBiC02404
GTTGGTATAAAACTATTTTCTTCAAAAACCCAAGTTACAATACCATTGTCGCCAACGGTGCTGTTGCTTAAAATGTCTCCATTTTGGTTTTCTTTCCATTCGTGTAATGGTACGTTACCATCCCAAAGCCATTTGGTAGTCGTGTTTTTAAAGGTTTTACTTAAACGTCTTCCTAAAGCATCATACGTAAAATGTACTTGTAATTTATCTGGTCGTGTTACGGTTTGCAACATACCAGCAGCATTCCACTCGTATTGCCAATGGTCTTTTTTACTTCTAAAAATACTGCTACTACCTTTGTACTTTTCGGTTAAAAAACCGTCGGCATCGTATTTATAGTTCCAGCTTCCTTTTTTCTCTA
>NZ_JBSHNV010000093.1:0-29555 GCF_053601575.1 Lacinutrix sp. MEBiC02404
CCCATCCATATTCTTCCTGGGAAAGAGGAACTAATGAAAATACAAATGGACTTATTAGAAGATACCTTCCTAAAGGAACTGACTTCAATCAAATTGATGAAAAATCACTAATGAGTATTCAAGAAAAACTTAACAATAGACTTCGGAAAATAATAGGTTATAAAACTCATCAAGAAATTATGGATTTTGAACTAAAAAATGTAGCTTAGTATAAACTAAAAAAAAAGCAACGTTTGTTGCGTTAGGACCTTGAATGCAGCGATGTATCCACGTATTACTTTGTATTTAAAAAATAATATAGCTATTAGATAAGCTCCCTACATGCCTTTTTTAGATAAAAAACCAACATGATTTCACTTGCCCATGCAACAAAACACGAATCTTTAAGCGAAATACCACGGAATTGATCCTTATATACCATACGCTAGTAAAATAGCGTGATGCCGTATCTAAAACATAAAAGCCAGACACTTTCGTATCTGGCTTTCTTAGTAGCGGGAACTGGACTCGAACCAGTGACCTTCGGGTTATGAGCCCGACGAGCTACCTACTGCTCTATCCCGCGATTTTAAATAAAACAACTTACTTAGCTTTTAACTTTCGCTTCATAATGGCGACCAAATTGTTTCGGACTGCAAATATACAACGCTTTTTAGATATTACAAGCCTTTTTTTAAAAAATTTATTGTTCTATATTTTCTGCCTGAAAACCAGCAAGTTCTGCGTTAATAAATTGTGCTTTTATTTCAATAGGGTTACAACAGACCTCGCAATCTTCAATATATGTTTGATTAGAGATACTATTATCTAGCAACATGGATATGTCTTGCCAGCAATAAGGACATTGAAAAAAGTGTTCTTCCATAAAATAAAAATAGGCAAAATAAATTTTGCCTATTTAATAAATATCTAAATATTAGTATTAATCTTCTTCTGTTGCTAACGCTGTGTCTGTAACAAAATGTAATTTCATTTGTATATCTGCTGGTTCTCTATCAATAATACTAACCATATCCTTATTCAGTTTATTACCACTTACCATAATAGTATTTAGTTGCGTAAGGTTATTTAGTTCTATTGGCAAATTCCCTGTTAACGCATTACTAGCTAAAACAAGTTCTTTAAGATTTACAAGGCTACCTATTTCTGCAGGTATTTCACCATCCAATTTATTATCGATTAAGCTTAATACTTCTAATTTTGTTAGTTGGCTAATTTCGGTTGGAATAGCACCTGTTAGGAAATTACTTCCTAACACCAATGTTTTTAAGTTTTTTAAGTTTCCTATAGCGGAAGGAATTTCACCAGAAAATGTATTACTAAATAATTCTAAGACTTCTAGTTTAGTTAACGAACCAATTTCGGATGGTATATTTCCTTCAAAAGCATTTACAAATAGCTTTACCGATTTCAATTCTTTTAAATTAAAGAATGCTACTGGCAAATTACCTTCTAATTTATTAAAACCTAAGTTTATTTTTTGAAGATATATAAGGTTTCCAATTTCTTGAGGAAGTGTTCCTTGCAAGTTATTCATGTGTAGATTAAGACCTACCACTTTATCGTTTTTGACAGTAACGCCATGCCAAGTTGTAATTGGTTGCTCTAAGTCCCAAGTGGTATTCCATTGCGCTCCATTAGTTGCAGTATATAATGCTACTAAAGCTTCTTTTTCGGTTTGCGAAACGTTAGCATGCATCATCAGACTAACAAAAAGACATAATAGGGTTAGTTTTAAAGTCTTCATAAGGAATAGATTTGGAATTAATTCTATACGAAACTAACTGATAACTAGATAAAAAACAAATTTATTCGACGAAATGCACACTCAAACCAAACGAAACTTCTTAATATGCAATATTCAGCAACTCACCACTTAGCTGCAACACCTGTAATTCAGAGAGTTTCGCTTGATATTTTGCTTGATTTCTACTTAATTCTGCATTCAACAGATTTAATTGTGCTTGTCTAAATTCGATAGAATTTACTTGTCCGATTTTGAATTTCTCTTGCGAACGATCAAAATTATTTTGAGCAGTAATTATATTATTTTCTTGTACTCGAAAAATAGTAAGCTTGTTTTGGTAATCGTCCCAAGCATTATTAAAATCACGTTCTAAAGAAAGCAGTATTTGCTCTTTTTGAAGCTCTTGATTTTTTAAGGCTACTTCTGCGTTTTTTACTCTTATTAAAGTGCTTCCACCATCAAATATATTCCAGCTTAGATTCAGTCCGGCAGATAGCCCTGTATTTGTAGATACCGCAACAAAAGATGCTGCATTATTATCGCTTTTGTTCCAACCATAAGAACCTACTAATCCTAAAGTTGGTAAATAAGAAGACTTCCCGGTTTTAATATCTAATTTAGATATTTGAATAGACTTATCGGCTTGTAATAACGCTACGTTTCTAGATTTAGCTTTTTCTAACAAATCGGCTTTATTAATATCTAGTAGGAAATTAATTTCTGTTTTCACAGTAAAATCGTCGGCAACCTGATTTCCCATTACAAAGTTCAAATCCCTTTTGGTATTGTTTAATTGCTGCTTGGTATTGATTAAATTAATGCTGTCGTTATTAATATCCACTTCGGCATTTAAAACTTCTAGTTTTGTGTTTTGGCCATATTCAAATTGATATTCCGAGCGTACCAAACGATCTTTAGAAATAGATAAAGTCTGCTGAAAAGTAGTTGCATTTTCCGAAAGTTGCGCCACATTATAATAAATAGAAAACAACTCTATTATGGTATTTTCTATAGTTTCACGTGCTTGCAATTCCGATAATTGGTATTGCTCTTTTAATCGCTTGTAGTTATATTTCCTTCCTAAACCATCAAACAAGGTATAATTGACATCTAAAGAAGCATTATAACGAGAACTTTCTGCACCGTTTAAAACAGCATCGGGTCTACCATCTGAATATTGTGATTCATTATTATCTAAATTATAAGTCGCTCCGGCATTACCGGTTACCGTTGGTAAAAACCCAGTATTATAAATAGTAGTATTATTTTCGGAAACCTCTAAGTTCTTGTTTGCTATTTTAATTCCGTAGTTATTATCTAACACATAATTCACGGCATCTTCTGGACTAAGCTCTTGCTGTGCATAGCAAGTACCTAAACCTATAAAGCAACATAATGTTATTATTTTAATGTTCATTTTCTTCCTTTTGTTCTTTAATAGCTCTTTCTACTTCTTCTTTGGTTACCTCATTCCCTGTTGCTAACCATTTTACTTTTTGTTTAATACTATTACTAAAAGATAAGAATAGCGGTAAAACCAAAAGAGTTAAAATCGTTGCATATGCAATACCAAAAGAGATGGAAATTGCCATAGGTTTTAAAAATTGTGCCTGTCTACTTTTTTCTAAAAGCAAAGGCGCTAAACCTGCAACGGTAGTTAATGAGGTTAAGAAAATGGCTCTAAAACGAGATTTTCCTGCGTCTAAAAGCGCTTCATCAAACTTTAAACCTTCCTTTAAATTAGAGTTAAATTTACCAATAAGTACGAGGCCATCATTTACCATAATACCAATTAGCGCGATAATACCTAGAAGGGATAATATATTTACAGAAAAACCGAGCATCCAGTGTCCCCAGGCTACAGCCGTAAGACTAAAAGGAACTAATAGAATTAGTAAGATTGGCTGACTGTAACTTCTAAACGTAAAAGCAATGACAATATAAATAAGGAATAAAATAGGAATCCCTGCCTTTGCTAAAGAACTATTTAGTTTTTCACTTTCTCTGTTTTGTCCTTCAAAAGATGCAGAAATAGTTGGGTATTTAGATTTCAATTCTACCATGGTTACCCCTTTCAAGTCGGCTAAAATATCTGTTGTACTTGTACTTGGATCTTTTAAATCTGCAGAAACTTTTATCTCGCGTTGCCCTTCTAAATGGTTAATAGCAACATCACCTCTTTCAATAGTGTACGAAGCGATATCTTTAAGCGTTACTCGTTCTCCGGTCGGTGTTACAATTCGCATGTCATCTAGATTATTAATAGATGCTCTGTTACTTCTATCATAACGTACCCAAACGCGAATTTCGTCTTGTCCTCTTTGAAAACGTTGTGCCTGTGTACCAAAAAAGCCAGAACGCACTTGCGCCATTACCGTACTTAAATTTAAACCTAATAGGTAAGCACTTTCTTTAAGTTCGATACGTATTTCCTTAATTCCGGCAGGATCATTATCTTCAATATCTTTTAATAACGGATTAGACGCTAAAACCTCTTTCAACTCTATTTTTGCAGCTTTAAGTTCTTCAATATTATTTCCTAAAAGGGAAACCGAAACAGGACTACCACCAAAATTACCACCAGAACCAAAAATTAAACGTTCTGTTCCAATAACAGGACCAACCAATTCTCGTAATCTATTTGCTACTAAATCTGATTTTATGGCGTCTGGTCTTTCTTCTCCTGGCAACATATTAATCTGCAATTTCGCACTAGAACTACTACTTATAGTTAAAATCGTATTTTCAAAAAGCTCTTTATCTTCTCCTTTTAAATATTTTTCGGTTAACTCTTGATTAACGATAAACGCTTTCTCTTCTATCATAGAAATAATAGAATCTGTTATTTTTTCATTTGTACCATTTGGCATATCTAATTCTATAGTCACTTTATCACTTGCAACCGAAGGAAATATGGTCATACCAATAACGCCACCACCAATAGCTCCAAAAGTTAAAATTAGTAAAGCCAGAAAAATACCTAAAGAGAGTAATTTAAAATTTAAAACAAATGTAATAGCAGGTGCATATACTTTATCTCTTAAGAAGATCATAAAGTTATCTCCTGCTTTATTTATTACTCGCATTTTAGAGAAAAACTGTTTCATTTTTGAAGGGTTCTCATCTATAACTGGTTTTCTCAAGGCTTTAGAATGGGCTAAATGCGCAGGAAGAATAATTAATGCTTCGACTAAGGAAACGACTAAAGTAAGTATTACAATTACGGAAACTTCACCAAAAAATTCACCAATTCTACTATCTAAAAATAAAAATAAAGAAAAGGCTAAAAGCGTTGTTATAATTGCGGAAACTACTGGAGGAATTACTTCCATAGTACCATCAATAGCAGCGTCGATAGGCGACTTTCCTTTTTCGTAATGCTGGTAGATATTTTCGGCAATAACAATACCATCATCTACCAAAATACCAATAACGATAATCATTCCGAAAAGCGACAAGACGTTAATAGTAACATCAAATTGTCCTGCAAACATAAACATTCCTAAAAACGAAATTGGCAATCCGAAGGCTACCCAAAACGCCAAACGTGTGTTTAAGAATAGGGATAAAAAGATTAACACCAACAGCATTCCTACAACCGCATTTTCGGCTAGTAAATTGGTACGCTGTTTAAGTGTTTTTGAACGATCTTCAATAATACTTAATTGTACATTATTATGCTTTTGATTATATCCTTCAATATACGTTTTCACATTTTCTGCAGAAGATATTAAATCCTCGTTATTCGTACTCGTTACCGTAATATTTACGGATAAATTCTGATTATAATACGTCGCATTTGGCGTTTCTGAAAAACGATCACGAATAATAGCCACATCTTTTAAACGAATAACTTTACCATCATTGGTAGCACGAACAACTACATTAGAAAGTTCATCCCCATAATACGAACGGTTATTTGCTCGAATAAGATATTCTTCGGCATCCGTTTTTATAGTTCCTCCAGTGGTTAAAATATTAGCTCTACTTACGGCTTGCGAAACTTCAGTAAAGGTTAGATTATAGGCTAACAAACTAATTTCATTTACTGCGATTTCAATTTCTTCATCTGGATAACCAGAAATTGCTATTTGAGAAATACCTTCAATAGCTCTTAAATCATTTTCAACTTGCCTTCCTAATTGTTTTAAAGTAGCTAGCGGAATATCATCCCCACTTAAAGCAAAGGAAATGGTTTCTCTAACCACCTCTTGTTTCGCTACAATTAAAGGTTCCATTCCGGAAGGAAAAGAAGGCACGCGATCTACTGCATTTTTAACTTCCAATAGCATGAAGTCAATGTTCTCCCCTTTTTCGGTTTCTACCGTAATGGTTCCACTGTTTTCTCTAGATACCGAAGTAACACGATCGACACCCTTTAAACCTTTTAGATTATCTTCTATTTGAAGCACAATCCCTTCTTCAATTTCTTGAGGGGAAGCTCCAGGATAGGTAACACTAATGTTAATTATTTTAGATTCTACTAAAGGAAAAAAGGAAGATTTTAAGGATAGTATTCCTAGAATTCCAAAAACAAGAAAAGCAAAAATAAATATGTTAACAGCTACGTGATACTTAATAAAATACGTTATTAGTTTTCTCATGTTTACTGTTGGTCTTTGGTATTACTTTTTTCCTCAAAAGCTTTTACTAACATTCCTGCATAGGCACCAGGAACTGACTTTTTAAGAATAATAGTTCCGTTAGGTACGTTTTTCAATACTACTTTTGTTTCCGAAAAATATACAGGTTTCACATCTAGTACATCTAACAAACTATCTTTAACGACAAATATTTGCTGACTTTCTAAAAGTAAGTTTCTATCTATTTCGATAGCATCACTTTCTTGTTTTGCATTTAGATTCGCTTCTAAATACATTCCTTCTTTTAGATTGGCGTGTTTCACTTCTATATACGCAGTAATGGTTTGTGTGGTAGCATCTATACTTCCGTTAACACGCGATACTTTACCAGTATAGGTTTCGGTTTTATCTAAATTATTTAAGGCAACATCTTCTCCTACTTTTAACAAATTAGCGTAGGTTTTACTAATAGCGACTTCCATTTCGTACACCGTAGGATCTATAAACTCGCCTAGTTTTTGTCCGCTTCTAATTAATGTCCCTTCCGTTACTAACGCTTCGGTTAAAATTCCTGAAAAAGGTGCAGAGATGTAATACTTAGCCAAACGTTGTTCTAAGTTTTTTACGTTGTAGTAATTAGACACAATACTTCTTCCTGTAATGAAGTAGTTTTCCTTATCGGAAGTCATTTGAGGTAACTTTGGTGTTGTTTTATCTAAATCAAAACTAGTAAGATAGTTTTGCCATTTATCAAAGATATCTGGAAAATCTAAACGAAGATCGGGCATGATAGCAGCAATAGAATTGTACAGATTACTTTTGGAAGACTGTACACTTGCGTAATATTCTGCAGCATCAATTTTAATTAAAGTTTGTCCTGCTCGGTATTCTTGTCCGGGTTTAAATAAAGTGTTTCCAGATTTAAAAATCCCTTGCACTTCTGCATAGATTTCTAATCTGCGTTTCGCTTCCAGGCTACCATTTGCTGCAATAACTATTGGTATGGTGCTATTTTGTACTGTGTCTGTAAAAATAGTTTTTACAACTTTAGCTTTAACTGGCTTTGGTTTATTCTTGTCTGCTATTAATTTTTTAGCAAATAAGAAGGAGCCAACTATAAGTAGAACACCTATAATAGATAGTATAATTTTGCGCATTGGTATAGTTTTGTAATTAGACTACAAAACTATGCTATAGTTTAACGGATAAATGTTAAAGAAAACCCAAAAAACTTATGCGAAATCTTCTAGTTTCAACGTGATATCTTCCCATTCTTGCATGAGTTTGGTAAGGGTATTTTTTTTACCTTGGTAGGTATCAAAGAAACCTGGCTTAGAAGAAACTTCGTCATAATTTACAGCAAGTTCCACATCTGCTTCTTTAATTTCTTTTTCTAACTGATTTATTTTAGACTCGGTATTACTCAACCTGTTGTTTAAAGATTTCAGCTTCTTTTGGTCGTCGTAAGACTGGGTTTTCTTTTCTTTAGGAGCTGATTTTATAACGGTACGTTTTTCTACTTCACGTAAATTTTCCACATTACGTTGCTCTAAGTAATAATCTATATCCCCTAAATATTTCTTTATTTTTTCGTCTTTAAATTCATAAACCGTATCGGTTAATCCCTGTAAGAAATCACGATCATGCGAAACCAAAAGTAGTGTGCCTTCAAAACGCTTTAACGCATCTTTTAACACGTTTTTAGATTTAATATCTAAGTGATTGGTTGGCTCATCCATAATAAGCACATTAAACGGTTGCAACATTAATTTTGCAAGTGCCAAACGGTTACGTTCCCCTCCAGAAAGTACTCTTACGTATTTCTCTGCTTCGTCACCACGAAATAAAAACGAACCTAAAATATCACGGACTTTACTTCTATTGGTTTCGTTTGCAGCATCAATCATGGTATCTAAAACGGTTTTGCTACCGTCCAAATATTCTGCTTGATTTTGTGCGAAATAACCAATCTGTACGTTATGACCAAGTTTTAATATTCCGTCGTGTTTTAAATCGCCAACCAAAATTTTAGCAAGCGTAGATTTTCCTTGTCCGTTCTGACCAACAAATGCAGTTTTAACATCCCGTTCGATCATTAAACTCACTTCGGATAATACTTGATTTTCCCCGTAATTTTTAGAAATCTTATCTGCTTCTACCACCACTTTTCCTGGTGTTATAGATACTGGAAAATTTAAAGTCATTACAGAATTATCGTCTTCATCAACTTCAATTCTATCAATTTTGTCGAGCTTTTTTATTAGCGATTGCGCCATGGTTGCTTTACTCGCTTTGGCTCTAAATTTTTCAATTAACTTTTCAGTCTGCTCAATCTGTTTTTGCTGATTTTTTTGAGATGCTAATTGTTGTGCTTTAATTTCATTTCTCAGCACTAAATACTTCGTGTATGGTTTTGGGTAATCGTAAATTCTTCCTAAGGAAACCTCAATAGTACGATTAGTGACATTATCTAAAAACATTTTATCATGCGAAACAATAACCACTGCACCTGTATAATTTTTCAAAAAGCCTTCTAACCAGATAATAGATTCTATATCCAAGTGATTGGTTGGCTCATCTAATAGCAATAAATCATTATTTTGTAATAATAGTTTTGCTAGTTCAATACGCATTCTCCAACCTCCAGAAAAAGTATCGGTAAGTTTGTTAAAGTCTTCGCGTTTAAAACCAAGACCTTGTAATATTTTTTCGGTTTCCCCTTGATAGTTATACCCACCAAGTATTTCGAATTGATGTTGTAAATCGTTAAGATCAATCATTATTTGATTGTATCCTTCACTTTCGTAATCGGTACGCTCTACAAGTTGTGTATTGATCTCTTCTAACTGTGCTTCTATTTTTTTAATTTCGGTAAAGGCTTGGTACGATTCTTCCAGTACTGTTCTTCCTAAAACGAAATCTATATCTTGTTTTAAAAATCCAATCTTTAAATCTTTATCTGCTGCTAATTGACCAGAATCCGGTTCTAACTCTTTAGATAAAATTTTAAGCATGGTAGATTTCCCTGCGCCATTTTTCCCTATTAAACCAACACGATCGCCAGAATTTAATTTGAATGTAATTTCCTCGAATAAATATTCGCCTTGAAAAGATATAGATAGATTGTGTATGTTAAGCATAGTTTGGTAACAATTGTTACTTTAATTTAATAAATAATGGCTAGCTTTGTTCTAAGGAACGCATTCCGTAACCGGTTTGCAAAAGTACATAAATTATATGTTTAAAAAAGGTTCTAAATTATATAGTATTTTAACGGGTTCTTGCCCAAAATGTCATCAAGAATCTATGTATTGCGATACCAATCCGTATCACTTATCAAAGACATTAACCATGAACGAGAATTGCTCGCATTGTGGTATCAAATACAAGATAGAGCCATCGTTTTTTTATGGTGCCATGTATGTTAGTTATGCTGTTGGTATTGCTTTTGCTGTTGCTGCTGCTGTAATTAGCGGGGTTTTTCTAAAAGCTTCTATTCATTATGTTTTTGCTTCTATAGTAGGAACATTAATTATTTTTGCTCCTATAATAATGCGTGTATCCAGAAATATATGGATCAATATGTTTGTCCATTTTGATAAGAATGCAGTAAAAAAGCAATAAGTATTTGGGCGTTACCACAAGGGTCGCGCTTTCCATTAAATCTTTTTACTTTTATACCCTGTAATTACTAAGGAAATTTATATTCTAGTAAAAAGGATATCATTGCAATCGCTAACGCAGTTTCTTATTCGAAGACAAGGTTATTGTTACTAGAAATACATTACCTATTTAAACCTTGCAATATCAATGTCTTTTTCTAAGGCAATATTGTTTTCAATACAATCTAATAGTTGTTTTGCTACATAAGGCGCTATCATAACACCACGTGTCCCCAAACCATTAAGCACATACATGTTTTTATGTATCTCGTGTTGCCCAACAAGCGGTCTTCTATCAGTAACCGTTGGTCTAATTCCTGCTACTTGATGCACCACTTTAAACTCGCATTTCAAGAACGTTTTAAGCTTTTTTAAGAGCTGTTCTTTGGCTTCTGCTGTTATGTTGTTCGTTTTATCTTTCCAATCATAGGTAGCACCAACCGTGTATAAATCGTTTCCTATAGGAATTAGAAACACACCTGCTTTTAATACAAAGTCTATTTTTAAATCTGGAGCATGGATAGTTAATAATTCTCCTTTTACTTCTTTTAAAGGAAGTTCTTTAAAGAACGGATTATTTTTCACTCCGAAACCTTCCGCAAAGACAATATGCTTAGCGCTTATATCTTTATACTGCATCGTATCTTTTATAATTAATGCTTCATAATTAAAAGTATCTTCCAACAACTCGTTACGTGCTAGTAAGTGCTTTTTATAGCTTTGAATTAATAGTTTCGTATCTATTCTTCCGGTTCCTAAAACTTTTCCGAAGCCAAAAGTAGCATCGATTGCTTGGTTTTCATTTTTAATAAGTTCTGAGGAAAGATATTGGGCCAGTTCTGGCTTGTCGGAAGCAGTAAACCAATCATTTTGTTCTTGAACAGAAGTAAAACGTCTATACACTGGTGTCTTATAATCTAAAGTAACCTTTAAATCCTTTTCTAATTTTTCATAGATTGGTAGCGCCAATTCTAATTGTTCTTGGCTTTTCCATACCGAAGTAAATCGTTTTAGAATTACCGGATTATATAAACCGCCAGCGACTACAGAAGCGTGTTGCGATTTATTATCTAATACCACAAAGGTTTTATTATTTGCTTTTAATTGCTCGCAGAAATGAATTCCGGCTAAACCACAACCTACTATTATGTAATCTACTTTCAAGAAATAAGTATTAAAATGAATTGCAAATATACTGTTTTAAAGCCTTCGAGATTTATGGTAATAAAAAAACGCTCACTTCCTTTTTATCGGTAGTGAGCGTTTCCATTATTTAAAAATGTGATTTAATAAGACCACATATCCATTTCAAAGTTTCTGATTTTATCTTTAATTCTATCCGATTCTAAAAGTTGCATTAAAGCATTTTCAGTAATATATTCATCTACTGTTCTATCTCCATAAACGTTTTCTTCTTTATACACATAACCGTTAAAACGTCTTGCGTTTAAAATGTGATCGAACGAAAATGGCACAGCACTGTTTTTATTATTAAATGCTTTTGCTTCATGCAAAATATCTCTTGCATCTGGAAAGAATATCCAGTATAAAGGATTTGGTTCTTTGTTAGCTTCATCATCACTATCAATAAAGTTTACATCGGCTGCTGCTGGAGCAAGACCTAATAATCTATATTTAAGTTCGCCTTGACGCTTATCAAAATACCAAAGACCTTTAATTAAATATGCACTTACATCATAAGAAGAGATTTCTCTTTTCGTAATATATTCTGCATCTACGTAACCATCTGCATTTAATTGATCATAACCAATATCTAAAGTATCCACTTTAGAAGTTATATCTTTTAAATCTTTAATACTACGTTTTGCTGTAAAGTAAGAATCATCGTATACATTTTCTATTTTACCTTCACGGATTGCTTTTGTTAAAACATCGTATAGAGAACGTCTGTTGCTTCCTATGTTGTTTGTATCAATTGGATAATACAAAGAAAAGTTTACACGCTCATCTAAAACCACTTTTTCCCAAGTCATTTTAGAGTACATAATGTCTCTATCATCTACATAACCGTATTCTAATGGTTTATCATTATCTACAGCTTTCTGTGCTTCCGTTCTAACGCCTATCTCTTGCGGAGTTTTCGCATTTAAAATATTTGCTTGCGAAAAACCTGTAGTTGTTAGTGCTACACTAAAAATGGTTAATAAAAAAGATCTATAATTCATCTTACAATAATTAATTTTAATTAATAATACTATAAAGTTGGTTTAGTTAGATAACTCTATAATAATTGGTGCTGCTGGCTTAATTCTTGGTCCATTACTACTTGATTTAATATCAAATATTTGAACATCAGAACCACGTTTTGCTTTACGTAAAGCAGACTTAGCTTGTGAGTTAAGTTTGTTACCTTGACAAGTAACACTTGGTGAACCAGGTACTTTAAATTTGAACGATGTTACTCTTAAAGGTAAATCGAAATCAAAGTCTTCTAATACAGCTTCTACTCTACCAATTTCTACATTGTTTCTTGGTAAACCAAATTGTCCTGTTTTTCCAGCCATTTGACCAGAAGGCTTAGGGATATCCTTAATTCTAAATGTTTTTCTATCGGAAGCAGGAGTACCATCATCCAATTTAGCAGTAACGTTAATAGTTACTTCTTTCCCTGTAGTTGGTACCATGTTGTATTTACCTATTCCAGATCCTTTACTTAAACCTGCACCAGTAGCATTTACTTTATTGTCCGGCACTCCAGCAAAAGAAATAGTCATCGGGTTACTTACACCACGATAAACAACATTCATTTTGTCTGCAGATATAGTTGCAGAGTTTGGTCTTGGTACAACAACGTAGTTTGCATTAACGATAGGGATTTCTAATTCCTTACCATTTTCAATAAAAGTAAATTTACCTTCTATTTGGTGCTCACCAACATTTCCAACGTTGAAATCTAAAGTAGCTGCTCCAGTGGAATCAATAGCTTTCGATAAATCTACTTCATTACCTTGAACACTTAATTTAGTAGGTGCAACATTTGCATACTTACCAATAACAACTCTACCTTGGAATTTCTCACCAGCAAAAAATGCGGATTTATCTGCCAATACGATTGCTTTGTAGTTATTTAATGTTGTCGCTTCTGAAACAATGTTTCCTAAGAAAAGGCTAAACATATCTGATTCTGTTACTTTAACATCATTTTGCATTGCTGTTAACTTAGTATACGATGCAATAGCTGGAAAACCTTGATAGTTATATGCTAACCAATCAATCTTTTTTCCATCTTTGTTAGGAACTTGTTCTGTACTGAATGTTTTAGCGAAAGCTTGCGCTCTACCTCTATAACTTTCATCTTTAGCAAGAATGTCATTAATCGCTTTTTTGTAAACATTAATATTTGCCATTACTTCTTGACCTTTCTTCGTTAAACGATCTCCTGTAAACCAAGCTTCATCTAAGATGTCGGTTTTATCCATTGCTTCGAATGGTAACTTACCTTGCTCGTCTAGTTTATATTGACCAGTTTTTACTAGATCATTTTTTAAAGATTCAATATACTTGTAAAATTTATCTGAAGCGATTTTAACTTCCTGTGCTCTTGCAGCAGGCATTTTAAATTCTTCCGGATTTTCATCAGATTTAATTTCTAATTCTGCTAGTAACTTATCATTTCTTTCTGTTGTAGCTTCATTAGAATCAGCGAATTTCGCTTCCATCAGTCCGAATGCTGAAAGTACTTCTTTAGACATATTCATAGCCATCATTGCGATGAATACTAAATACATTAAGTTAATCATTTTCTGCCTTGCGGATGCTTTTCCTCCTGCCATGTTTAATTAGTTTTTATTGGTTAATAAATATTAGTTAATAATACTAATTAGTTTTTGTTCATTGCAGAAAGCATTCCACCATATACTCCGTTTAAAGAAGATAAGTTTGAAGCTAAAGATTGCATTTGCTCTTTTAATTTAGTTGCATTTTCAACAGCTTCTTCATTAATAGTTGCTTGTCTGCTAGCGCTATCCATTTGTACTTTATAAAGACTATTTAAAGACTCCATTTGTGCAGCAGCTAAAGACATTTCTTCGCTATATTTCTTTTGTGCTTGAATTCCATCCACTGTTGGAGAGATTCCTTTAGCAGCACCTTCAAAATTCTTGATACTTGCTCCTAAACTTGCCATTAATTCTCCATCAATTTTAGCATCTTTTAATAAGTTGTCTAATTTTTTAGAAAGTAAACCTTCTGCATCTTTAGGCTCTTCTTTTAATTTTTTACCTCCTAATGAAGCACCTCCTGATAATTCAGGATACACTAAAGACCAGTCTAAATCACTTGATTGTCTTTCAAAAGCAGAATACGTAAATACTAAAGCTTCTACAATCATACCTAATGTTAGGATTTCAGAACCATAAGGCCAGTGCTGAATTTTAAATAAAGCTCCAACGATTACAATTGCTGCTCCTAATCCGTAGATCATATTAGTTACTGTGATTTTACCTTTTTGTGCCATAATTTTAGTTTTTAGTTAAGTATTTCTACTTTAGTTGGTTATTAAATTATTATTAATTGGTTATTAATCTTATCTAGCGTTCGCGGTTACATCTGTTCCCATATAATCTTGAACGGTTCTGAAGCCAATATAACTTCTTGCAGAATCTGCATATTCATAATCTCTAGAACTTACTTGTAAATAGTAGGCAACATCTTTCCAAGATCCACCTCTAACCACTTTACGTTGGTTATTTACATCATTAACACTAGGATTAATTGTAGAAACATACTCGTAAGAACCAGGATCGTAAGAAGCACTTACCCATTCTGATACGTTACCAGCCATGTTATATAAATTAAAGTCATTAGGGTCATACGATTTCGCTTCTACAGTGTATAAAGCTTGATCTGCTGCATAATCCCCTCTTAAAGGTTTAAAGTTTGCCATGAAACATCCTCTATCATTTTTAGCATAAGGTCCACCCCAAGGGAAAGTTGCTCCTTGTAAGCCTCCTCTTGCTGCATATTCCCATTCTGCTTCCGATGGTAATCTATACTCATTTACAAAATGTTGCTTTTTTTCTTTTCTATATGCATTGTGGTATAAAGTTCTCCACTCACAAAATGCTTTTGCTTGTTTCCAAGAAATACCTACTACTGGATATTCTCCGTACGCATCATGCCAGAAATAATCATTGTGCATTGGTTCGTTATACGAATATGCAAAATCTCTAATCCAAGCGGTAGTATCTGGATAAATCTCTACAGCTTCTGTAATAATGAATTCAGATCTTTTTTTCCCTTTATTCTTCGCTTTTGCAGCTTTTTCAATATCCATGTATGTATATTGAAATTTGAATTTTTTAACATCCCAAGTACGTTGTCCGTTATAAGACTCCTCTATAGGTAAATACATGGTATCCATTACTTCGACATAGTATTCATCTGGATATTCTGAAGTGTCAAAAAGTAAATCTACATCGTGATTTAATTTTCTTCCTTCGTAACCAGTTTCACCCATTCCGCTGTAATTGTCATACATGTATTGCTCGTAAGCATTCATGTTTTCTGGATCTGCATCTTTAAATGCAAAATCACCAATACCACCATCACCAGGAGTTGCTCCTACTTCATCGGCTAGTATAGCAAGTTTTGTTCTAATGGTAGAGTCTCTAACCCATTGTACAAACTTACGATACTCACTATTTGTGATTTCCGTTGCATCCATATAGAACGATCTTACTGTAACCGTTTTAGTTGGTGCATCTTGAATCCCAGCTAAATCATCATCTGATTTACCCATAATAAATGCTCCTCCAGGAATTAATTCCATACCATAAGGTTTTTCTGGATGCCATTTTTTTCCTTTAACACCTACTAGTTGACCTCTGTCTCCAGAACCACAACTTGTAAGGAATGCTAAAACTACTGTTAATAAAAGAAAATTCTTCATATTTATTGAATACTCGAGGTTAATTATTCTATGCTCAAAATTTAAGAGCGTAAACATATTTATATATTTTTTAAAAAACAACTTTTTTGTCATAAAAAAATACTGTTCGTCGTAAAAATAAAACATTTAAACGACAAAACTATTATTTTATTTCGTTATTTAATCTATACGCAATTCTTTTGAAAGGCTTTGTACCATCGCTCTGGTATAATATTGTTGCAAGCATCTACATAATCTTGATGCATGCATGGTAATAACGTATGTCTTTTTAATTTATTATTCACTTCGTTTAAAAAAGGTATTTCAATCCACCATCTACCTGTTTTTATACTTTTATAAAAAACTAAATCTTGATCTTCTATAAGTGTAATAAACTTTTGATAATTATTTTCATCTTTAAAATCATCATCTTTTACTCTATAATTTACACCTTCTATAAAATACCAGATAATTTGAGAGATAAGCATAGCGCTTATTTCATCGTCTTTAGAGGGTTTATATTCCCAAAGACCAAAAGAAGTTACTTTATTGCTTATTCCTGCGTAACGTGAAATAGCACAGACTTCTTTACCGTCTAAACCATTTGGGGATACTCTTTGATTTAAACTAACTTCGGAAGACTTTATAGCGCCTAAATCTATACTTACAATATTTGCATCTCGCATTATAGGTTCTACTACGGTAATATCATTAGATACTTCACCCAAACGATATGCATCGAAATACAGTTTTTCCATTAAATCTATTTCTTCTTGCGAATTGAAATAGGTTTGATAACCAATTGCCGAATAATTAAATAAATTGAATGGCTGATCTAATATTATTTTACCAACAAAACTTTTATTTTTAATTGGTTTAGCAGAATCTCCTAAATCAAATTTAGAATCTACATTAACAATATTAACCATTGGTATAATATCATCGTACGCACGATAATTAGCGTAGGTTAGATCTTGACTTCCTCCAATGATAATTGGTATAATTCCTTTTTCGACTAAAATAGTAATGGTAGTCTTTAAAGCGAAGTATGTATCTTCAACAGATTCTCCTTTATTAATATCACCTAAATCGGCAATACTGGTATTCCAACTACCAGGAAAAAGTGCATAGAAGGATTTGCGAATTTCGTTTAAGTTGAAATCTTCGCCAATATAGTCTACATCATTTCTAGTTTCCAGCACTCCTAATATAGCAAGACGTACTCCATCTAACTCCGGAATACCTTCTTGTTTAGAATGTATTTTTAATTTTCTACCTAAAGCCTGTACTGGCAATAATTCATTATGCGCTAAAACTAAATCGGAAACTGGTGAAAGAAAATCAAAATTCATGTACTATCTATTTCTTTTTAGTTGTCGTTTTTTTCTTTGCTGGTGCCTTTTTCTTTGCAGGAGCTTTTTTCTTAGCTACTTTCTTTTTAGGCGCATTTTTTTCAATGATTCCTTGTACTTCTTCTAAAGTTAAAGCTGGAGCATCTGTAGTTTTTGGTAATTCAATTTTCACTTTACCTTGTAATATATTGAATCTTCCCCAACGTGCTTTTTCAACACGAATACCTTCATCTTCCCAATTATGAATAACCTTATCGATTTCTTTTTGAATCTTTGTTTCAATTAATTCTACAATATCCGCATCCGATAAATCATCCCAATCGTACTTTTTGTTCACGTTAATAAACATATCGTTCCATTTTATAAATGGACCAAAACGACCTTTTCCTTTTTGCACTGGTAAATCTTGATAATGATAAATTGGCGCGTCTGCTTTTTGTTTTTCTTTAATTAAAACAATAGCATCATCCAACTCTACCGTTAATGGATCTGTTCCTTTTGGTAACGACACATATGCTGTTCCAAACTTCACATAAGGACCAAAACGACCATTATTAACTTGTATCTCTTCGTCTTCGTACGTTCCTAAATTTTTAGGAAGCTGAAACAAGTCCATCGCTTCCTCAAAACTAATAGTTCCTAATTGTTGATCCGGACTTAAACTAGCATAGGTTGGTGTTTCTTCATCGTCTGGCTCTCCCAATTGCACCATTGGTCCAAATTTACCCAAACGGACACTAACACGTTTTCCCGTCTTTGGATCTTTTCCTAAAATACGTTCTCCAGATTCTCTTTCAGCATTTTCTTGTACGTCTTCTACTTTTGGATGAAAGGTTTTGTAGAAAGATTTCATCATCTTTTTCCAATCCTTCTTTCCTTCTGCTATATCATCAAACTGACTTTCTACTTTAGCTGTAAAATTATAATCTAAAATACTTTCAAAATGATTGACTAAAAAATCAGTAACAATCATACCAATATCTGTCGGTACTAATTTTCCTTTATCCGACCCTACTTTCTCGCTAAGAATTGCATCTTTCACGTTTCCGCTACTTAATGTTAACTGCGTATAATCGCGTGCTACGCCATCAACCGCTCCTTTCTCCACGTAATTTCTATTTTGTATTGTAGAAATAGTTGGTGCATATGTAGATGGTCTACCAATACCAAGTTCCTCTAACTTCTTCACTAAAGAAGCTTCGGTATATCTTGCTGGTGGTCTTGTATAACGTTCTGTTGCGGTAATGTAATTATTTAAAAGCGCCTCGTTTACTTTCATTGCAGGAAGCATTCCATCTTGCTCTACATCTTCATCATCTGTTCCTTCTAAGTATACTTTTAAAAACCCTTCAAATTTAATAACCTCTCCATTTGCTGTAAAGGTTTCTTTATTTGTGGATGATTCGATTCTAACATTGGTACGCTCTAATTGTGCTTCACTCATTTGTGATGCAATAGCACGTTTCCAAATCAAATCGTATAATCGTGCTTGATCTCTATCAATAGCAACAGAATGTGTTGCAAAATTGGTAGGGCGAATCGCCTCATGCGCTTCTTGAGCACCTTTAGACTTCCCTTTATAATTTCTTGGTTTGCTATATTTTTCACCATAAGCAGATTCTATTTCTGCTTGCGCGCCATTTTTTGCTTCGTCAGATAAGTTTACACTATCTGTTCTCATATACGTAATTAAACCAGCTTCATAAAGGCGTTGTGCCATATTCATGGTTTTACTAACGGAAAAATATAATTTTCTTGCTGCTTCTTGTTGTAATGTAGAAGTTGTAAAAGGTGCTGCTGGTGATTTTTTTGCAGGTTTTTTCTGAAGATCGGAAACCTTAAAATTGGCATCCGCATTACTTTCTAAAAACGCATAGGCTTCTTTTTTTGTTGCAAAATTCTTAGGAAGCTTTGCCTTAAAAGACTGCCCCGCTTCATTAGAAAATTCTGCATCAATTCTATACGATGCTTCTGCTGTAAAGTTTGTAATCTCTCTTTCTTTTTCAACAATTAGACGAACAGACACCGATTGCACACGTCCTGCCGATAGACCTCCTTTTACTTTTCGCCATAAAACTGGAGAAAGTTCATACCCTACAATTCTATCTAAAACCCTTCTTGCTTGTTGTGCATCTACTAGATGGTAATCTATATCTCTAGGATTTTCTATTGCTTTTTTAATCGCAGTTTTAGTAATCTCATGAAAAACAATACGTTTTGTTTTCTCTTTATCTAGTTTTAGCGTTTCTGCTAAATGCCATGCAATAGCCTCTCCTTCCCTATCTTCATCACTAGCTAGCCAAACCATGTCTGCTTTTTTAGCTAAATCTTTCAGTTTTTTTACAACTGCTTTTTTATCTTTAGATACTTCATATTTAGGATCAAAATCACCTTCTACATCTACTCCTAATTCCTTAGAAGGTAAATCTGCAATATGCCCAAAACTAGACTCTACTTTAAAATCTTTTCCAAGAAATTTTTCAATAGTTTTTGCTTTTGCAGGTGACTCTACTATAACTAAATTCTTCGCCATATTTCTATTTTTTCAGAGTGCAAAGGTATGTGAAAAAAATTTCACGTTCCTAATTTATTCTTTCACGGGGCATTAATTCCATAAAATTAGACATAAAAAAAGCCTGAATTAACAGGCTTTCTCACAATATAAACTATATTTTAAATATTTTCAATTTGCTTATTTTCTTCTTCAGAATCAAAACCAATAGACTCCTTATATATATAGTACGCAGGAATATATGCAAAAGATGCGGTTACAAAAACACCAACAAAACACATAATCATACCTACTATAGATGCTAGAATAGAACTTACAAGGATAAGTCCAAAAGAAATTAGCCATTTTTTATTTCCTAAAGCAAAACCAGATTTTATAATCTCAGAAACAGATTGCTCCGGATTAAAAGCAAAAATCACATTCATTAACGTCACTGGAACTATCACATAAAACAATGGTAAATAGCATAAAATTGTTGCCACAAAAGAGATTCCGAAAGCGGCAAGTGATAATTTCACCAATTTACCTAAATATGGTTTTTTCAAATAAAAGAAATAATCATCTGAACCTATTTCATTTAAATCTTTCATTTTACAAATTCTGTAAAAACTAGCACGCATACCAAAACCTATTACAGTTGCTACGATACAGAAAACTATTAATATCAAGAAAAAAGGTATCATTAGCATAAAGCTAGCATCTCCTCCTGACCCAAAAGAATTTGGATCCATCATTCCTGCTCCAAGTAAAGGCAAGTACATAAGTAAATAAAAAGGAAGTATTATTAACATCGTTAACAACATCATTACCAGCCCTTGTACCCAAACTTTCTTAAAAAGTTCTATACTTTTATTAAAAATATCGCCAAAATCTAATTGTTTAGCATGTTGCACTCTTTTTTCAAATTCTTGAAATGTCATTATTTAGTATTTTTGATTAGTGCTTCAAAAGTAGGAAATTATTAACAAACCCTTTAAAAATTTACACACTGTCACTTTGTCACTGTATTTAAAATAATTGTACCTTTGCATACTTATTGACCAAGATTATAAATAATGAAATTTCTGCTGAAGTTTATCTGAAGCAAAGTAGAAAGACAAAAAGTAAGTTACCTGCATTAGCAGGCATTAATATGGAAAAGACTATAGACGAAAACAAACAAGGAGAAAACCTTGTTATAGAAAATAAAGAAGGAAACAAACGCAAGCTTTTTATTGAAAGTTACGGTTGCGCTATGAATTTTAGTGATAGTGAAATTGTAGCTTCTATTCTATCTAATCAAGGATTTAACACCACGCAAAACCTAGAAGATGCCGATTTAGTTTTGGTAAACACCTGTTCTATCCGTGATAAAGCAGAACAAACGGTTAGAAAACGTTTAGAAAAATACAATAAAGTTAAAAGAACAGTAAACCCTAATATGAAGGTTGGTGTTTTGGGTTGTATGGCCGAACGTTTAAAAAGTAAGTTTCTAGAAGAAGAAAAAATTGTAGACCTTGTTGTTGGTCCAGATGCTTATAAAGATTTACCAAACCTACTTGCAGAAGTAGATGATGGTAGAGATGCTATAAACGTGATCTTATCTAAAGAAGAAACGTATGGCGATATTTCTCCTGTACGTTTAAATTCTAACGGAGTTACCGCTTTTGTTTCTATTACACGTGGTTGTGATAATATGTGTACTTTTTGTGTCGTTCCTTTTACAAGAGGAAGAGAAAGAAGCCGTGATCACCAGAGTATTATTGAAGAAGTAAATGACCTTTGGAGCAGAGGTTATAAAGAAATTACTTTATTAGGACAGAATGTAGATAGCTACCTTTGGTATGGTGGAGGTTTAAAAAAGGATTTTGTTAAGGCGACAGACATGCAAAAAGCAACTGCTGTAAATTTCGCGAAGCTTTTAGAATTATGTGCACAAGCACAACCAAAAATGCGAATTCGTTTTTCTACTTCTAATCCGCAAGACATGACGTTAGATGTTGTGGAAACGATGTCTAAATACGAAAACATTTGCAACTACATTCATTTACCTGTTCAAAGTGGGAGCGACAGGATTTTAAAGGAAATGAACAGACAACATACGCGTCAAGAGTATATGGATCTTATAGATAATATTAAACGAATTCTTCCAGAATGCACGATTAGCCAAGATATGATAACTGGTTTCCCTACAGAAACAGAAGAAGATCACCAAGACACTTTAAGCTTAATGCAACATGTAAGATATGCTTTTGGTTATATGTTTGCGTATTCGGAAAGACCAGGAACTATGGCTGAACGTAAATTGGAAGATGATATACCTTTAGAAGTTAAGAAAAGACGTTTACAAGAAGTTATCGATTTACAATTAGCACATAGTTTAGAGAAAACACAATCTTTTATGGGTAAAACAGTAGAAGTTTTAATTGAAAAAGAAGCTAGAAAAGGAGATCAAGATTGGTCTGGAAGAACCGATCAAAACCTACTTTGTGTGTTCCCAAAAGAAAATTATAAAGTTGGTGAGTTTGTAAACGTAAAGATTACTCGAGTTACTAAAACCACTTTAATTGGTGAACCTTTAGGTTTGAGCGCTAATAATTAATAAACTCTTTCCTTTTTTTTAAGGGAAAGAGTCTTCAATTCGGCAAAAAAAATTAAAGACGGAAGAATATAAATATTAAATAAAAGATCCCTGCCTTCGCAGGAAGTAAAATATGGAGTCTATTCAATCAATAAAACAACGTTTCGGTATCATTGGTAACGACCCAACACTAAATCGTGCCATTGAAAAAGCCATACAAGTAGCACCAACAGATATTTCGGTTTTAGTAACTGGAGAATCTGGAGTTGGTAAAGAGAGCATTCCTAAAATAATACATTCGCTTTCCCACAGAAAGCATGGTAAATATATTGCTGTAAACTGTGGTGCTATTCCAGAAGGAACTATAGACTCCGAGCTTTTCGGACATGAAAAAGGCGCTTTTACAGGAGCAACAGCAACTAGAAATGGGTATTTTGAAGTCGCAGATGGTGGAACCATCTTTTTAGATGAAGTTGGAGAACTACCATTAACCACACAAGTACGTTTACTTCGTGTTCTTGAAAATGGAGAATTCCTAAAAGTAGGTTCTAGTAAAGTTCAAAAAACAGATGTACGTATTGTGGCTGCAACAAACGTAAATATGTTTGATGCTATAAAAAAAGAAAAATTTAGAGAAGATTTATATTACCGATTAAGTACGGTAGAAATTCATCTTCCTGCACTTCGTGAACGTAAAGAAGACATACATTTATTGTTTAGAAAATTTGCTAGTGACTTTGCATTGAAATACAAAATGCCAACCATTAAATTAACAGACGATGCGATACCAGTATTATTAAAATTTAGATGGTCTGGAAACATTAGGCAATTAAGAAATGTAGCAGAACAAGTTTCGGTATTAGAACAAAACAGAACTATCGATGCTGTAAAACTGCAAGAATATTTACCAACAGGAAGCACGAACCTACCTGCTGTAATTAAAAACACCAAAGCAGATAGTGACTTTAGTAATGAGCGTGAAATTTTGTACAAGGTTTTATTTGATATGAAAGCCGATTTAAACGATCTTAAAAAACTTACCATGGAACTCATGAAAAATGGTAACGATGCAGAAGTTCAAGAAAAAAACGAAGGCTTAATACAGAAAATATATGGAGATGAAGAAGATGCCGATTTTGAAGATGCTAAAGAAGATTTAAAATTATTATCTATTCCGCAAAACGCAAACCCAGAAACGCTCCAAGACGCTACAGATAAATATCACTTTGCAGAAGAAATTGAGGAAGAAGAAACACTTTCCTTACACGATAAAGAATTAGAGTTAATTAAGAAGTCTTTAGAACGTCACCAAGGAAAACGCAAGTTAGCAGCAGCAGAGCTTGGCATTAGTGAGCGTACTTTATACCGAAAGATTAAGCAATTTGATTTGTAACAAAACTTTATGAAAATCAAAGTTTTAAAAAGTTATTTTTGAGGTAATTTTAGAAGAAATGAAAGCAGTAGAAATATTTTTAATAAGAAAAACGTTTAGTCGTAATAGTTCGGAAGCAATAAGGCAAGAAGCAGAAGACCTTATAAACGAGAAACATTACGAAGGCTATAGACTTATTAATGCAGATTTTGACGTAGCAGATAATGCTGGTTACATTTACGCCTACATCACTATGAAAAAACCTAACACCTATTAATAACATTAATTATTATCTGAACCGGTTTCAGTATCTCATTCCAAATAAATGAAAAACATAAAACACCTTTTTCTTTTACTAATAGCAACCACTTTTTTTACCTGTGGGCCATATTCTTTTACAGGAGCATC
Source organism: Lacinutrix sp. MEBiC02404 (assembly GCF_053601575.1). Lineage (NCBI taxonomy): Bacteria > Pseudomonadati > Bacteroidota > Flavobacteriia > Flavobacteriales > Flavobacteriaceae > Lacinutrix > Lacinutrix sp. MEBiC02404. The sequence continues at coordinate 24,087 of NZ_JBSHNV010000093.1, forward strand.
TATTGCATCTAATGTAAAAACATTTCAGGTAAATTATTTTCAAAATAATGCTATTCTAGTAGAACCAGGTTTAAATAGAGATTTCACCATCGCTTTACAAGATTTAATAACCAATCAAACTAATTTAAGTTTAGTAAACTCTAATGCCGATTTGGTTTACGAAGGCGAAATTGTAGAATATAGAATTTCACCAACTACAGCAACATCCGCAAATACTGCCGCGCAAAACCGTTTAACTATTGGTATAAATGTGCGCTTTTTCAATAAGAAAAACGAAGAAGACGATTTTGAACAACGCTTCTCTTTCTATTATGATTATGGAGGAAGTGAGCAACTTGTAGGGTCGATAAAAACGACGGCTTTCGAAGAGATTTTTGAACGTTTAACACAAGATATTTTTAATGCTTCACTAGCAAAGTGGTAGTAAAAAGTATACCGTAAGCAGTCGCAATTTTCAATAAAAAAAATAATTAAATTTGGCTTAGCCAATGAATAATACAGACTTCACCTATTTATTACAACATCCTCAAAAAGTTACGGCTTTGCAAACCGAAGCCTTAAAAACGGTTGTGGATGCTTTTCCCTATTGTCAATCTGCAAGAGCTATTTACTTAAAAGGTTTAAAGAATAAAGAAAGTTTCAACTATAATCAAGAACTTAAAAAAACGGCAAGCTATACTACAGATAGAAGTATTCTGTTCGATTATATTACTTCGAAAAAGTTTCTTCAAAATAAAATATCGCAACACATAAAACAAAATAGCGAACATGTCAAAGATATCACGGTAGATGTAGAAGACATTTCGGTAAACAAAAACGTGACGATTGATGATGCTTTAAGGCAGCAAATAAAAGATACCACTGGCGTTTTAGATCCAGAGTTATTTCAACCAAAAATAGAACGTTCCAAAATTGCAAACTTTAGTTTAGATATTTCTAAAAAGGTGGAAGATACAGAAGAAAGTATCCCTTCAGAAACCATTTCTGCAAACCAAATTTTAAACATTGGTAAGCCATTAGAGTTTGAAAACACAGAAACACATTCGTTTAACGAATGGTTAAAACTAGCAAACTTCACTCCTATTCAACGCGAAGAAGAACAGGAAACATCAGAAGAAATAAAAACAAAAAGAGAGAAAAAGTTTGATCTTATAGAAAAATTTATAACAAAAAACCCAAAGCTAAAACCAAAGAAAACAGCTAAAGCAAATATCAATATTGCCGAAGCCCAAATGATACAGCCAGAGGCACTAATGACAGAAACTTTGGCGCGTATTTATGTAGAACAAAAAAATTACAAAAAGGCATTACAATCTTATAAAATATTAAGTTTGAAATATCCAGAAAAAAGTGGTTTCTTTGCAGACCAAATTAAGGCAGTAAAACAATTACAAGAACAAAATAATAAAGAATAACAACATGTTTACAGTATTTTTAATCTTAATAGTAGTGGTAGCATTTTTGCTAGTTGTAGTAATAATGGTACAAAACCCAAAAGGAGGCGGATTATCATCATCATTTGGTGGTGGAGGAACGCAACAGTTAGGTGGTGTTCAAAAAACAACCGACTTTTTAGACAAAAGCACATGGACGCTTGCAACTATTTTAATTGTATTAATTTTAGTTTCTAACGTTGCAATTAACAGCGGTACAACAACTACAGAATCTAAAGCTTTAGATACTGACAATATTGTACAACCAGTAGAAGTACCAACTGCTCCTGCACAAACAGAAGATACTCCTGAGTAATCATCTGTTTTAAAAAATATTCAAGATGCCAACTTTTAAAAGTTGGCATTTTTTTTTGTCCAAAATCTACTTTTCAAGTTTATAATTTTAAGACATTCGGCAACTTTGTCAGTCCTACTCTATTGGCACATTTTTAGCTTCCTATAAAAGCATAAAAACTATTATAAATAAATAAAACATATACCATGAGTAAAGTAAACATCAAACCACTTGCAGATCGCGTTTTAGTAGAACCACTTCCTGCAGAAACACAGACAGCATCTGGTTTATTTATTCCAGATTCAGCTCAAGAAAAACAACACAAAGGTACCGTTATAGCAATAGGTACAGGTAAAAAAGATGAACCTCTTACGGTAAAAGTTGGAGATACTGTTCTTTACGGAAAATATTCTGGAAACGAATTAAAATTAGATGGTCACGACTATTTAATGATGCGTGAAGAAGATATCATGGCGATCATATAAATAGCTTTTGGTTTTTGGCTGTTAGCCTTTAGCCAGTTACAATTAAAAATTTATTAAAAACAGATAAACCTTTTAGTTAAAAGCCAAGTGCTAATAGCTAATAGTTAAAAACATTAAGATGGCAAAAGACATAAAATTTGATATTGATGCACGCGACGGTTTAAAACGTGGTGTAGATGCATTAGCAAACGCAGTAAAAGTAACACTTGGTCCTAAAGGACGTAACGTAATTATTAGTAGAAGCTTTGGTGCTCCTCAAGTAACTAAAGATGGTGTAACCGTTGCAAAAGAGATCGAGTTAGAAGATCCTCTTGAAAATATGGGAGCGCAAATGGTAAAAGAAGTTGCAAGTAAAACAAATGACCTTGCAGGTGATGGTACTACTACAGCAACTGTTCTTGCACAAGCAATTGTAAAAGAAGGTTTAAAAAATGTTGCTGCTGGCGCAAATCCTATGGATTTAAAACGTGGTATTGACAAAGCAGTAGCTGCAATAGTTGAAGACTTAGAAAAACAAACGCAAAAAGTTGGAAACTCTTCCGATAAAATAAAACAAGTAGCATCTATTTCTGCAAATAACGATGACGTTATTGGAGATTTAATCGCTATGGCTTTTGGTAAAGTTGGTAAAGAAGGTGTTATTACTGTAGAAGAAGCTAAAGGAACAGATACGTACGTAGATGTTGTAGAAGGTATGCAGTTTGATAGAGGTTATTTATCTCCTTATTTTGTTACAGATAGTGACAAAATGATTACCGATTTAGAAAATCCTTACATTTTATTGTATGATAAAAAAGTATCTACAATGAAGGATTTACTTCCTATTTTAGAACCTGTAGCGCAATCTGGAAAACCATTATTAATTATTGCAGAAGATGTAGATGGTGAAGCACTTGCAACTTTAGTAGTAAACAAATTACGTGGTTCTCTAAAAATTGCCGCTGTAAAAGCACCAGGATTTGGTGACAGACGTAAAGCAATGTTAGAAGATATCGCAATCTTAACTGGTGGTACTGTAATTTCTGAAGAAAGAGGATTTACTTTAGAACATGCTACTTTAGATATGTTAGGTACTGCAGAACGTATTACTATTGATAAAGACAACACGACTGTTATTAATGGTGCTGGAGAAAAGAGCATGATTAAAAATAGAGTGAATCAAATCAAATCGCAAATTGAATCTACAACTAGTGATTATGATAAAGAAAAACTACAAGAGCGTTTAGCGAAACTTGCTGGTGGAGTTGCCGTACTTTATGTTGGTGCTGCTAGTGAGGTAGAAATGAAAGAAAAGAAAGACAGAGTAGATGATGCTTTACATGCTACACGTGCTGCAGTAGAAGAAGGTATTGTTGCTGGTGGTGGTGTTGCTCTTGTTCGTGCTAAAAAAGTATTAGAAAATATTACTACAGAAAACTTAGACGAAACTACAGGAGTTCAAATTGTAAACAGAGCTATTGAAGCTCCTTTACGTACCATCATTGAAAATGCTGGTGGTGAAGGAAGTGTTGTTCTAAACAAAGTGTTAGAAGGTAAAAAAGACTTTGGTTACGATGCTAAAACAGACACGTACGTAGATATGCTGAAAGCAGGAATTATCGATCCTAAAAAAGTAACTAGAATTGCATTAGAAAATGCTGCTTCTGTTGCCGGAATGATTTTAACTACAGAATGTGCTTTAATTGATATTAAAGAAGATGCTCCAGGTGGTATGCCAGGAGGAATGGGTGGCGGTATGCCAGGAATGATGTAGCAGCGAGTCGCTGCTGACAGGTCATGCACTCTTATGCATAATAAGAAGAGCACTTCTGTTCATCATCGATCCATGCAAATTAAAAAAAAACGCTTCTAGATGTTTCTAGGAGCGTTTTTTGATTTTAAAAGATACATGTATTTTTAATTCTCAGAAGTCCAACGATCTAAGTTTACACTTAATAACTGGTAGTATTAATAAGAAAGAACAAAAGACTAAAAATCAAAAACCGAAGTCAATAGACTTCGGTTTTAAAATATAGAAAATTATTACGCATTAAAAGAAGTAGCCAATGGAAAATTGAAACACACTATTTTTAATTTCATTTGTTGTTTTACTGTGATTACCTGTAACCGAGAACTCTGTTAATCCTAAATTATATCGCATTCCAAAATTAAGTCCATTATCTAGTTTATAACCTAGACCAAAATTCACACCAAAATCAATATTGTTATCCCGGTTTTTTAATTTTTCACCTCCTTCTCTTGCATTGAGCAAAAATCCAATTTGCGGTCCAGCTTCTAGACTTATTCGTTTTGCTACATAGTATTTTGCCATTAACGGAACATTTAAATAATGTAAATCAATTATTCCTCCATCGCTAAATCCTTGTCCAGAATACATTAATTCAGGTTGTAAAGAGAATTTTTCTGAAATGAATATTTCCGCCATACCTCCAAAATGAAAAGCCGTTATAGGTTCTAGCTGAGAACTTTCAACTCCAGTTACCGAAGCAAAGTTCAAACCTCCTTTAACTCCAAATTTAACGTCTTGTGCGTTAACATGTGCTAATCCTAAAATAGAGATAGCAGTGACTAGTAATAGTTTTTTCATGGTTTTAAGTTTTTATGATATAAATTAAATGATTTTTGCATCTATAGAACTATAGTTTACAATAGTATTAACATTTTAACCGTTATTAACAGAATAATTTCTTAAACAATATTTAATGCAACCTAACACCATCATATAAAACGACTTAAGCTTGTTTTTTTTTCAAAATCACGCGATTAAACTTCAATTAAACCAAACCGCATACTTCTGTCTGCGCAATTCTAAAGCTAGCGTTTCTTCCATTTTTAAAGCTTCTGCTCTAGTTGTAATTGGATCGATGTGATTGTATAAACTCGGACGAAGATAAAGTCCGTATTTCTCAACAATGTTAGAAGACAACTTATGTCCTTTCTTATTTCTATGTCCTGTTTTATGTTGCAGAAAACGTTCTTTAGGCGTTTTGCTCGTCATACCAACATACAAGCATTGCAAAACGCCATTAAATTGCGGATTTGCATTTCTAAACTTGGTGTTTTCAGTAAACACCCGTTTCGATAATTCGATAACATAAATTCTGTACGGCATATGGTAAAAATAAAAAAGCCTGAATATTAATTCAGGCTTTTTTACTATTTTCTTATTCTCTTGTTATTCTCTCGTTATTCTTTATGATCGTCTTTCACTTCTTCATCGCGATACTCACAACAAGGATGCACCGTTGCATACGCT
>NZ_JBSHNV010000094.1:0-259 GCF_053601575.1 Lacinutrix sp. MEBiC02404
TGATGGAGAAACAAGTGATACGGATCCAAATGATACGGATCCATGTATTGGAGGAGATTTAACAAATGTAGATTTAACAGACACAACAAGTGACTGGGCAACTGCAGATTGTGATGGAGATGGAGTAAGTAACTTAGACGAGGTGGATCCTGATGGAGACGGTGTTCAAGGACCAAACGACACCGATCCAAACGATGCATGTGAGTTTACTGCAGCAGATATTACTTTACCTGTAACAGCAATCACAGATTGTGATGGC
>NZ_JBSHNV010000095.1:0-209 GCF_053601575.1 Lacinutrix sp. MEBiC02404
GAGGAGATTTAACAAATGTAGATTTAACAGACACAACAAGTGACTGGGCAACTGCAGATTGTGATGGTGATGGAGTAAGTAACTTAGACGAGGTGGATCCTGATGGAGACGGTGTTCAAGGACCAAACGACACCGATCCAAACGATGCATGTGAGTTTACTGCAGCAGATATTACTTTACCTGTAACAGCAATCACAGATTGTGATGGC
>NZ_JBSHNV010000096.1:0-53058 GCF_053601575.1 Lacinutrix sp. MEBiC02404
ATCACAAAACTCCTTCCCTTTTTTCAAGGGAAGGTGGATTTGATTTCCGTAAAAGAAATCAAAGACGGAAGGGTTTTAGCATTGGTTCTCGATACAAAATTGCATAAAAAAAATGCAATTTCACTCGAACTGACAAAATCATTGAAATCATAAAATCACCAGAACTAGTAAAATCACTCGAAATGACAATTTTTGCTAAAGGCTAAAGGCTAAATGCTAATAGCTAACAGCAAATTTACCCTTCCATTTTTTCCATAAGTTCAAACCAACGTGCTTCTTTGGTTTCCATTTCTGTTATAATATTTTGCAATTTATCAGAAAGGGCTGCGATTTCCTCTTGAGTTAATGATTCGTCATGAAATTTTGCTTCTAATTCTTTTTTGTCAAACTCTAAAGATTTTAGTTTGCTTTCCATGTTTTTATATTCCTTTTGCTCATTGTAGGACAGCTTTGTTTTCGTTTCTTTTTTCCAAGATTTCTTTTCTTTTTTATCGTCCGCGTTTTCTTCTATAGCAGGTTGGCTATCTTCATACGCTCTGAAATCACTATAGTTACCAGGGAAATCTTCCACAACACCTTCGCCTCTAAATATAAAAAGGTGGTCTACAATTTTATCCATAAAATACCTGTCGTGAGAAACCACAATTAGGCAACCAGGGAAATCTAATAAGAAGCTTTCTAGAACATTTAAGGTTACAATATCTAAATCGTTGGTAGGCTCATCCAGAATTAAAAAGTTAGGGTTTTGGATTAATATTGTACATAAGTACAGCCTTTTTCGTTCTCCACCACTTAGTTTTTCTACAAAATCATATTGCTTTTTTCTATCGAAAAGAAAGCGCTCTAAAAGTTGTTGTGCGCTTATTTGTTTTCCTTTTTTTAGTGGAATATAATCCCCAAATTCTCTTACAACATCTATAACCTTTTGATTTGGTTTGATATTAATTCCGCTTTGCGTATAGTATCCAAACTTTACGGTTTCACCAATGACGATTCTTCCGGAATCTGGTTGTGCAGTTTGCGTAAGAATATTTAGAAAGGTAGATTTTCCAGTTCCATTTTTACCAATAATACCAACACGTTCCCCTTTTTGAAAGTTGTATTCAAATTGGTCTAATATCACTTTGTCTTTAAAAGATTTCGATATTTTGTGGATCTCGATAATTTTGGTTCCTAGGCGTTCCATGTTCAGCTCTAGCTGCATCTCATGGTCGTTTCTACGTTGATGTGCTCTGTGCTTTATTTCGGTAAAATCGTCTATTCTAGATTTAGATTTTGTCGTTCTTGCTTTTGGCTGTCTACGCATCCAGGTAAGCTCTTTTTTATAGAGTTGTTTTGCCTTACCCGTTTCTACGGTTTCTATGTTTATGCGTTCCTCTTTCTTCTCTAAATAATAGGAATAGTTTCCTTTATAAGAGAATAATTCGCCTTGGTCTAATTCAATAATTTCATTACACACACGCTCTAAAAAATAGCGATCATGCGTTACCATAAAAAGGGTAATGTTTTCTTTTGCAAAAAAGGCTTCTAGCCACTCAATCATTTCTAAATCTAAATGATTGGTAGGTTCATCCAGGATTAGTAAATCTGGTTTGTTAATTAATGCATTCGCTAAAGAAAGACGTTTTTTTTGTCCACCGGAAAGCGTGCTCACTTTTTGATCAAAACCTTCTAAATTTAACTTGAATAAGATTTGTTTGTATTGTGTTTCAAAATCCCAAGCATTATGTATTTCCATGTTCTCAAAAGCTTTTTGATAGGCTTCTGCGTCTTCCGGATTTAAAAGTGCTTTTTCATAGGCTTGAATCACTTTTAGAATTTCATTATCCGAACTAAAAATAGTTTCTTCAATCGTTAGATTTTGGTCTAAAATTGGTTCTTGTGGTAAGAAAGAAACGACGATATCTTTTCTGAAAACTACTTGACCAGTATCTGGTTCATCTAGATTTGCTAAAATATTTAGAATGGAAGTTTTACCGGTTCCGTTTTTAGCTACAAATGCTACTTTTTGGTCTTTATGAATACTAAAAGAAATGTCTTCAAAAAGCGTAAGCTCTCCGTATGATTTCGATATATTTTCTACGTTTAGATAATTCAAATTTTATATTTTTTACAAATAACGTACAAAAAACCAAAAAAAGTTCCATAAGTTTTTATATTCCTCTTGAAAAGTTATATTTGTTACAAAACATTAAATTTCAAAAATGAAGAGATTATTTCTTGCGATTTCTCTACTAATTACTGTGTTTGTCAGCTCTTGTATTCCGCATAAAGACACATTATATATTCAAGATAAAGGAACTTCCATAGATTCTTTTCAAACTATAGTAGAACAACAAAAGCCATATCGCGTTCAAATTAACGATATCTTAAACATTCGTGTAAAAGCCTTAGATCAAGATAATGTGCAGATTTTTAATCCCATAGGGAATGGAGATTTAAATGCAAGTGGTGTGGAAAAATCCTATTTTGATGGGTTTACTGTAGATTTACATGGTAATATTAGGATACCAACATTAGGTAAAATGAATGTTTTAGGATACACTACCGAAGAGATTGAGCAAATGATAGAAAAAAAGCTATTGGCAGAAGAGTTTAAAGAAACCGCTAATATCTTTGTAACCGTAAAACTTACCGGATTAAAATACATTACCACAGGAGAAATAGGAAGTACAGGGACAAAAATCTTGTTTCAAGAACGTGTAAATATATTAGAAGCTATTGCAAACTCTGGCGATATCCCTGTAACTGGAAATAAGAAAGATGTTTTAATTATTAGGCAATATCCACAAGGACAAAAAATACATCACTTAGATTTAACCGATATTAATGTGATGCAATCGCCATATTATTATATCCAACCCAACGATATGATTTATGTAAAACCATTACGACAAAAAGCTTGGGGAACAGGAACCAATGCTTTACAAAATATTGGGGCTGTTGCAACTGTTTTGTCTGTGATAACTACTTCTATATTATTATTTAACCGTTTATAAGTTATGGCCTACAATGAATTTGATGATATGGAAAGTATCGACTCTAGTCACATAGCTTTCGATTTTAAAGGCTTTTTGTTTAAAATTATTAATTTATGGAAGTTTGTTTTACTATGTATTGGAACGGCGTTAATTATTGCCTATCTAATCAATGTACGAAAAGAGAATGTGTATAAACTAGACTCTTTAATTAGTGTGGAGAATGATCAAAATCCTTTTTTTACAGCCAATACTAGTATCTCTTTTAATTGGGGAGGTGTTTCTGGAAAAATGGGTAAGACTATTACTACGCTGCAAACGAGAACACATAATGAAAAAGTAGTAGATTCTCTGCAGTTTTATATGAACTATTTTGTAGAAGGAAAATACAAAAAGGTTGATATTTATAAGCGAGCGCCATTTAAGGTGGTATTAGATCTAACAAAGCCACAAGTACTTAATAAATATATTGGTATTCGATTTACGAGTTCTGATCAATTCGAGATTTTTACCGAATTTGAAGGAGCTAAAGGTCGTGGGCAAAAGTATGATACTAAAGAAACAATAGCTGTTGAAGTTCCTGTAGGCGCATTTAGCAAAGTATATGCTATTGGCGAAAAAGTGGCATTGCCATTTTTTAGTGGAACCCTGGAATTAAGAAATGAAAAACAAATAAAACCAGGAGCGGAGTTTTATTTACGTTTTAGCGGATTTGATGGAGTGGTGAATTCATATAAAAACAGTCTCAATGTAGGGTCTTTTAATAAAACAAACTCCCCCGTGTTACAGCTTTCTTTAGCAGGGACAAATAAAGGAAAAATAGTAGATTACTTAAATACTACTGCTGCTATTTTAAGTAGAACAGAGTTAGAACGTAAGAATTTATACGCTACCAATACCATAAAGTTTATTGATAGTAGTTTGGCTGCAGTTGATACGAGTTTAAAGGGGTTTACTAAAGAAATGAATACCTTTAGGCAAAAGAATAAGGTTTTTGATGTGGGTGCAGAAATGACCGATATTTCTGGTAGACTAAAAGGATTTGAAGCGCAGAAAGAAGCAGAACAAACCAAACTAAACTACCTAAATAGGTTAGAGAGCTATTTGCAAACTAAAACCGATTATACCAATATAGCAGCACCAACTTCTGTTGGGATTTCTGAAGGAAATATTTTGTCTAGTGTTCGTAAAATAACAAGCTTGGCTATTGAGCGTAAAAGTCTAGAGTACACCACAAGAGAGGAGTCGGAGATCTTTAAAAATATTGACCGACAAATAGATGCAGAAAAAAATGTACTACTAGAAACTATTAAATCTACTATTAGTACTATTAATATACAACTAGGAACCATAAACAGGAATATAGCAAATATGGATGCTAAATTGAGAGGGCTTCCTGAAGATCAACAAGAATATTTAAAGATTCAGCGTAATTTAGATATCAGTCAAGAAACTTATGATGTCTATATGAACAAACGTAGTGAAGCTGCTATTGTTAAAGCCGCGAATATTTCCGATATTTCTATAGTAGATGAAGCTAAAGATATTGGAGGCGGAAAGATAGGGCCTAATACCTCTCTAAATTATATGATGGGATTGATGCTAGGTTTCTTTATTCCTTTATTCTTGATTTTTGTTATTTTTCTTTTAGACAGTACCATCCATGGTTCCGATGAAGTAGAGCAATTAACCGGTATTCCTATTCTAGGCTTAATTGGTAAATACAAATATCCTAATAATTTAGTGGTATTTGAAAAGCCTAAATCGGCAGTAGCAGAATCTTTTAGGGCTATTCGTTCTAGCTTGCAGTTTTTCTATAAAAACAAATTAAAGGATCATGAAGGAGGCGGGAAAACGATTATGATAACTTCTTCGGTAAGTGGAGAAGGTAAAACATTTTGTTCTATTAATATTGCTACGGTTTATGCTCTTTCTGGTAAAAAAACCATTTTATTAGGACTGGATTTACGTAAACCAAAAATATTTGATGACTTTGATTTAACCAATGAAAAAGGAGTAGTAAATTATTTTATTGGAGACAGTACTTTTGATGAAGTAATCAATCATACCAAAATAGATAATTTAGATGTAGTTACTTCTGGGCCTATACCACCAAATCCTTCCGAATTATTAATGAGTGATAAAATGGGGGCTTTAATAAGTAAGTTACGCCAAGAGTATGATATGATCGTGTTAGATACGCCGCCTTTAGGGCTGGTTACCGATGCTTTAGAGCTTGTGCAATATGCAGATGCTTCTATTTTTATGGTACGATTAGATTATACCAAAAAAGGGATGTTGCAATTAATTAATGCCAAGTATCGCGCAGGAGAAGTGAAGAACATCAGTATTGTACTTAACTTTTACAAACATAAAACGAATCATAATTATGGTTATGGCTATGGTTATGGCTATGGTTACGGTTATGGTGTGTATGGAAATGCCTATCACGAAGACTCTAAAAAGTCATTATTTAAAAAAGCTAAGGCATTTATTAAAAGTATTTAATATATTCGTTAACGCTATTAATCAATTAAAAAAATAATGAAAAACCATAAGATAACCGTTATTGGTTTAGGGTATGTTGGCTTGCCTTTGGCGGTCGAATTCGCAAAAAAATATATAGTTGTTGGCTTTGATATCAATACCAGTAGAGTTCAAGAATTAAAAGAAGGAAAAGACAAAACCTTAGAAGTAGAAACCGAAGCACTTAAAAAAGTATTGGTTACCAATACCAAAGAATCTAAAGGACTGTATATAACCAATACACCAGAAGATTTAGCGCAATCGACTGTTTTTATCATCACGGTTCCTACACCAACAGATAGTTTAAACAAACCTATTTTTACGCCATTAATAAAAGCGAGTGAAGCGGTTGCTAAAGTATTAAAAAAAGGAGATATTGTTATTTACGAATCTACCGTTTATCCTGGAGTTACCGAAGATATTTGCGTTCCTATTTTAGTAGAACAATCGGGTTTAGTCTTTAATACCGACTTTTTTGCAGGCTATTCCCCAGAACGAATTAATCCAGGCGATAAAAAACATACCGTTACTAAAATATTAAAAGTAACCTCTGGTTCTACACCAGAAATAGCTACTGTGGTAGACGATTTGTATAAATCTATAATTACTGCAGGCACTCACAAAGCACCATCTATAAAAGTAGCAGAAGCTGCAAAAGTAATTGAGAACTCCCAACGCGATATCAATATTGCTTTTGTAAATGAGCTTTCTAAAATTTTTAGATTATTAGATATAGACACTAAAGCGGTATTAGAAGCCGCAGGCACCAAATGGAATTTTATCAACTTCACACCAGGATTGGTTGGCGGACATTGCATAGGTGTCGATCCGTACTATTTAGCGCAAAAAGCGATCGAGTCTGGGTATAACCCAGAAATTATTTTAGCAGGTCGTAAAATGAATGACAGCATGGGAAGCTATGTGGCGCAGGAGACCGTTAAAATGATGATTAAGAAAGGCGCTACTATTAAAGGCTCTAAGGTCTTGGTTTTAGGGATTACCTTTAAAGAGAACTGTCCCGATATTAGAAATTCTAGAGTGATAGATATTATCAAGGAATTAGAAACCTACCATGTAGATGTAGATGTATTTGATCCTTGGGCTTCGGCAGAAGAAGTAAAGCACGAATATGGTTTTGATTTGTTGTGTTCTAAAATAGAAATAAGCGCTAATTACGATGCTATTATTTTAGCTGTATCTCATAATGAATTTATAAAATTAGATTTACAGAAATTAAAATCTCCTATCGGGGTTATTTTTGATGTGAAGTCTTTACTACCTAAAGATATGGTAGACGGGAGATTATAACGTTTTTTTTTAGCTCTTGCCTTTAATTAAAGGACAATCAAGCGTAAAATAATAGTCCTGTGGACTATTTTAGCGAAGGGGTGAGCCGGCGCGCTTGCAAGGAAGGCTAATCGGAGGGTTTGTCTTAGTTGCAACCATAATCAAAGCAATGAAGCAATCTCATGAAATTAGGACAAAATATCACATATAATAAATAGTAACCATTTAAGCTCCTCCCTTTAGTTAAAGGGAGGTGGATGGCCTGACAATAGGAAGGCTAGACGGAGGGTTTGTCTTAGTAGTAACAACAGTCAAAGTAGTGAAGCAATCTCATGAAGCATCTCCATAAATAATTAACAGATTGCCGCGTCGCTGCGCTTCTCGCAATGACACATAAAATTTAAATACCATGTACCAAAACGCCTATCACAACCAAGATTTATCTAATTTTAATTTCTTAGTCACCGGAGGAGCAGGTTTTATCGGCTCTAATCTTGTTGCATATCTATTACAATTCGGAGCAAAAAAAGTGCGCGTACTAGATAATTTTTCCAATGGCTATAGAGAAAACCTTACGGAATTTATGTCTAATCCCGCATTCGAATTATTAGAAGGGGATATTAGAGATATAGCCACCTGTAAAAAAGCGATGCTAGATATCGATTATGTTTCGCATCAAGCCGCATTAGGTTCTGTACCGCGTTCAATAGCCGATCCAGCAACTACGAATGATGTTAATATTAGTGGTTTTTTAAATATGTTGATTGCATTAAAAGAAAGTGATTCTGTAAAACGTATGGTATATGCCGCTTCCAGTTCTACCTATGGCGATAGTAAAGCATTACCTAAAGTAGAAGAAACTATTGGTAAACCATTATCGCCTTATGCGGTAACTAAATATGTAAACGAATTATATGCTGATGTTTTTGGAAAAACCTACAATACCGATGTAATAGGTTTTCGCTACTTTAATATTTTCGGACCAAAACAAAGTCCGAATGGTGCCTATGCCGCGGTAATTCCATTATTTATGCAAGCCCTAAAAGATGGAGAAGCACCAACTATTCATGGCGATGGGGAGCAAACCAGAGACTTTACTTTTGTAGCCAATGCAGTACAAGCAAATGTAAAAGGCATGTTTGCAAGTAAAGCAGCAAGTAACGAAGTCTTTAATATAGCTTGTAACGAGCGTATTAGTGTGAATTACTTATGGAATACTTTAAACCAAGCAGCGAACACCAATATAAAAGCTATCTATGGACCTACACGTCAAGGCGATGTAAGAGATTCTTTAGCCGATATTTCTAAAGCAAAAAAACTATTAGACTATGTGCCTGAATTTACGGTTGGTGAAGGTTTAGAGATTACATGGAAGGCGTTTAATAGCTAATATGTAAAAGAACCAAAAGGCCATCTTCTTATTCTTAGATTAATCTAGCACCGTGGGAAATACTTTAGAAAGCGCCCTGTGAAATTGCTATTTATTCCTTTTAGAGAATAGCAGTACAGCGAATGTATAGACAGGGCAGAAAAAAAGGCTTTTCAATTCATAATTTTTTATTATTAGCACTTCATTGTTTATATTAGCCAGAACCAAATAAAAAGGAGTTTTTCCTTTATACTAGTAACCACCTATGGCTTTAGAAACTCGGGTTTACCAAAAAGAACGTACTATAAAAGTTGGCGCGCTTTTAAAAGCGAGCCTTCAAGATATCTATACTTCGCGCTTTTTAGCTAGACAATTAGCAGAACGCGATATTAAGGCGCAATATCGGCAATCATATTTAGGCATTGTTTGGGCATTTATAATGCCTCTAGCTACTGCTTTGGTGTGGATTGTTTTAAATAATAGTGGTACAATAACCTTATCGGATACCGGAATCCCATATCCAGTATATGCTTTTTCAGGGACCTTAATTTGGTCTATTATAGTAGCCGCTATTAATTCGCCCATGCAAAGTACCAATGCCGCAAAAGGTATTTTAACCAAAATAAATTTCCCAAAAGAAGCACTTATAGTCTCTGGTATCTATAAACTCCTGTTCGATAGTTTTATTAAAATTATCTTATTGGTTTTGTTTGTATTTATTTATGGTGTTGGTTTTCATTGGAGCTTATTATTATTTCCAGTAGCTATTTTAGGCGCTGTTTTGTTTGGTACTACCCTAGGTTTATTTATAACGCCATTAGGTTTGTTATATAAAGACATTGGTAAGATTATTACTTTTGGCTTGCAGTTTTTAATGTATGTAACTCCTGTAGTATATGCCATACCTAAAACAGGTATTATGCATACGCTAATGACCTGGAATCCTATTACGCCATTGGTATTAACTGCTAGAGATTTAATAGTTGGTTTTCACCCAGAACATATAGGCTATTTTATAGGGGTTATGTTGGTGTGTATACCGCTCTTGTTTTTAGGTTTAATTATTTATCGCATTTCTATTCCTATTATTGTGGAACGTTTGAGTGCTTAGGGGGTTAAGTTGAAAGTGAAAAGTTTAAAGTGAAAAGGGATAAGGGGAAAGTGAAAAGTGAAAAGAGGAAAGTGATAAGAGAAAAATGAAAAGGGAAAAGAGGAAAGTGATAAGTGGAAAGTGAAAAGGGAAAAGAGGAAAGTGAAAAGTGAAAAATGAAAAGTGAAAAGTGAAAAGGGATAAGTGAAAAGTGAAAAGTGAAAAGGCAGAAGGGATAAGATAAAAGCGCTTAGATAAAAATTAGATAAGATTGTAAAGGGTTTTCTGTAAAGAAAAGAGAAGCAGATAAGATGGAAGAAATACGTTTTACAAATAAAGAAATAGTAAAAATGTGTGATATAAAGTTATATGTCTAAAGAAGAGACCATAAGTACCCAAGGGGAAGTTTTGGTTACCGTAGAAGGACTAAGCAAAAAGTTTTGCAAAGAGCTCAAAACAAGTCTTTGGTATGGTGTTCAAGATTTAATAGGGGGTATATGTGGTACTAGTGCAAATAGTACCTTGCGACCTAAAGAATTTTGGGCAGTAAAAGATATTAATTTTGAACTCCGTCGTGGGGAATGTTTAGGTTTGATAGGGCATAATGGCGCAGGAAAATCTACATTATTAAAAATACTGAACGGCTTAATAAATCCAGATGCTGGAAAAGTAACCATAAAAGGAAGAGTAGGGGCTTTAATAGAATTAGGAGCTGGATTTAACTCTATTTTAAGTGGTCGCGAAAATATTTATAATAATGGCGCCATTTTAGGCTTCACGCGTAAGGAAATAGATAGTAAACTAGAAGAAATTATCGCTTTTGCAGAGCTGGAAGAATTTATAGACATGCCGGTACAGCATTATAGTTCTGGAATGAAAGTGCGTTTGGGTTTTGCTGTAGCCGCACAAATGGAACCCGATGTGTTGATTATTGATGAGGTATTGGCGGTGGGAGATTTAGGTTTTCGCATGAAATGTTTAACACGTATAGGAGAATTGTTAAAAACTACAGCAGTTATTTTTGTATCGCATTCCATGCCGCAAGTTTCTAGAATTGCTAATAGAATTTTGTTGATGGGAAAAGGAAGTGAATTAGTCAATAGTAAAAACGTTAGTGAAGGGGTTGAAAAATATTATCAATTATTTAAAAATGGTGATAAAATTACGGGAGGAAATGGTTTGATTGAAATTAAAGCATTTAATATTTTAGACGAAAAGCTTAATAATATAAATGCTGAAAATGGTTTTTTATTACTAAACCATAACCGTAAATATGTTTTTCAAATTAAATTAGTTGTTAAAGCTCAAGTCAAAAAATATTTTGTGAATTACTCTTTTATAGACAAGGAGACTAAACAAGTAGCCAATTTCTTTTCTGTTTTTTCAGATTCTATATTTAATAAAAAAGGAGAAGTTATTATTGAAGGGGAAATAGGTAATTTGATTTTAGGACAAGGAACATATAATATCGGTGTTGCCGTTAATGAAATAAAGGAAGGCAATTCAAGAGGAGAGATTTACCTTTATAATTCTAATATAAGTACTATAACTATTTCAGGAATAGGAACAGGGCATGCACCTGTTCAGTTTTTGGGAAATTGGAATATTAAATAAAATGAAAGATTATATAAAAATATATTCACACCCCAGAAGTGGGACACACTTTTTAGAAGCATTTTTAGCAAAAAACTTTTATGATAAGGAAGATTTATCTTCCAATGGTTCTATTCACTATGGGCATTGGTCAAATAAAATATTATTAGAAGAAGGGGAACCTTACCATAAGTTATTTGGCTCTCATTTTTTTCCAGATAAGACAAAAGTTTTCAATAAATCTATTTATATATATCGAGATGGTAGAGCTGTGATTGCCTCTTTATGGAGAACTGAGTTTTACAATAAAGAATGGAAAGGTATGACTTTTTCTGAATTTTTAAGAAAAGATTTAGATTGGTATGGTGGTCCTGGCCAAAAGGCAGAACCAAATTTGAATATTGTACAACATTGGTTTAATCATATTGAGGCATGGGAAAATAATAAAAATGATATACTTTTTTTAAGATTTGAAGACATGAAAAAAAATCCTAAAAAAGCTTATCTTGAAATATGTAAAAAGTACTACCCATTATTACATCTAAAATCAAGAATGTTTGGTTTTAAAAATTTTAATCCAATAAATGATAAAGTAGGATTGAAGCCAAATGCTGCTAAAATAAATAGTTGGGAAAATCTTTTTAATGAAGATGATTTAACGTTTTTTTATTCTCAAATTCCTCATAAAAAATTCTTGTATGAAGAGTGAAACATTTCAAAAAACACTTTTTTCCTGTGTATTAGATTATAATCCTAATATGGCGCTTCAAAGTTATATATGGTTAAATAGTTTATTAGAATATCCAATACATCCACATCAAATATATATACATCTTGTATCTGGTGCTCCAGATGCGTTTTTAGAATATTTACATGGAATTGAGGTAAATGTTATCCATAAAACTACTTTCGATAACAGAAATAAGTATTGTAATAAGTTAATACAGTTAGAAACTTTTGTAGGTTTAGAAGATTATGATTATGTGTTTCTAATGGATTGTGATACCGCTGTGGTAGATTTAAAAAATGTGAATTTAACAGAGGAGGTATATGCTAAAATTGTAGATTTCCCTAATCCTCCTCTGCCAATTTTACAACGTATATTTGATGAAAATGAATTGCAGTTACTACCAGTTGAGACTACATTTCCAATAAAAGGAGAACAGGTAACGGATTGGAATAATTGTAATGGCGGTTTGTATATTATAAAAAAAGACTTTTTAAAAATATTAGCGCCAAAATGGATACATTATGTTAAAGTAAGTATTGAGCAAGAAAGTTTATTTACGCCAAAATATAGTAAGCATGCGGATCAAGTTGCTTTTGCTTTAGCTCTAACTAGTTTAAATAAAAAAGTAACACATCTTGGTATAGAATGGAACTATCCAACACATGTAAAAACAGAAATAGATATACAACCTAGAATACTACATTTTCATGGTGAAGTTAAAAATGATTTAACTTTAAAGAATGTAGGATTAACTTCAACAGATAAAACTATAGACACTATTAATACGGTAATAAAAAAAATGGTAAAGAAAGATGTGAAAAACACCGAGTTTATGTTGACAATACTAAATTCAGAGATAATAAATGAAAGTATAAATCATCAAAGAGATATTGGTGTAACTAATTTAAAAAGAGCTGTAAGTGAGGTGGATAGACCGGATTTGTTACAACACATTGTTCAGGTTTCTAGGCATAATTTCGGTTTTTATACCGCACATTACCCAAGAGTATTTGAATATACTTGGATAATAGAACAATTAGAAGATAAAAAGGATATTACTGTTTTAGATATTGGAGCGGGAGTATGTCCAGTGCCATTATGTCTTAATGATATGGGGTTTCATGTTACAACTGTTGATTTGCATCCAACGGTACGAAAACTAGAAGATAAAGCAAATTGGAATGAATGGGGGTATTTAGATTATAGTGTTTTTAATAAAGCAATAGTATCTAAACATCAAGATTTTACTAAAGTAAGATCGTTCAAAAAGTTTGATTGTATTTATTCGATTTCTGTTATTGAACATATGTCTAAAGCAATCCGAGTGAAAATGTTAAAACGTGCTTCCAAATTATTGAGAAAAGGAGGTGAGCTTTTATTAACTATTGATGTAGCTCCTAATACCAATGATATTTGGAATTACTCCGAAGGGAAGCTAGTAGAAAGTCAAGAGATTCACGGAACAATGGAAAGTTTTAAAAGGGAAATAATAGCTGCTGGTTTTAAAATTATTTCTGAACATATACAACGAGATATTTTTGAATCTAGAACAGATGTTTGGTATGTGAAAGCTATTTTAGAAAGAAAAAGTTTTTTATGAATAAACAAGTGATTTGTATAACAGGAATGCATCGTTCTGGTACGTCTCTTTTGGCTTCGTGGTTATTTGAACAAGGACTTAAAATTGATTCAGGAGGTTTGGTTGCAAGTGCTGTTGGTAATAAAAAAGGTCATTTTGAAGATGAAGAAATAATGAAATTTCAAGCACAATTAATAAAAACTGCAAAACCAGAAAGTAAGGGATGGGTTGTAAAAGATGCTATACAAGTGCAAGGCTTTAAAAAAGGTGTGCAAGAAATTCTTAATAAAAGAGAATCTTTTAATCAATGGGGTTGGAAAGACCCTAGAAGCGTTTTACTTTTAAATGAATGGAATACAACTGTAAAAGATTTGAAATATTTTTTTATTTGGCGTGAAGCAGAAGCTGTTATAAATTCTTTACAAAAACGAAAGAAAAGAAGTAAACATCCGTTAGACCAAATAAGCCTTAAAAACTGCTACCAAACTTGGTTGCACTATAATAAACAAATCATTGATTTTTATACTAAAAATCCCTCGAATTGTGTGTTGATTAAATTAGATGATTTTTTAGAAAATGATAAAAAAGTGTTTGATTATTTAACCAATGTGTTTGAATTAAATTTAAACTATAAACCCCTAAATACTATAGTAGAAAATGCAATGTTTTCTAAAAAAAATAGTAGAACAATAAATAAAATATACAACTTATATTATAAGCCAGAATTGATAGAGGAGCAATTATTGCAATTAAGTTTAAAGTTTTAATATGCCTAAAGTTTCCATCATAATACCTAACTACAATCATGTCGCGTTTTTGCAACAACGTTTAGATTCTGTTTTCAACCAAACATTTCAAAATTTTGAAGTGATCTTGTTAGATGATGCTTCTACCGATGGAAGTCAAGATTTACTTAAAACATATAAAAGCCATAAAAAGGTTTCTCATACCGTTTTTAATACAGTCAATTCTGGAAGTCCATTTAAGCAATGGCAAAAAGGAATAGAACTTGCTAAAGGAGATTATATATGGATTGCCGAAAGTGATGATTATTGTGCGTTGCATTTTTTGGAAACCTGTATAAAAGCATTAACTAAAGATGTTGGGTTGGCATACACGCAGAGCATCGATGTTGATTTTGAAGGAAAAGAAACGTCCCATAGAATACGCTATACCAAGTCTTTTAAACCAAATATTTGGAAAGATAATTTTAAGGTGCCTGGTTTTTATTTTAACGCCAAGTATTTAATAATAAAGAATGTTATTCCTAATGCAAGCGCTGTTGTTTTTAAAAAAGAAACGGTTCATGCAGGTTTTTTTAATGAAGCTTTGCTAGCTATGAAAATGTGTGGCGACTGGTTTTTTTGGTTGCAATTGGTATATAATACGAATGTTACTTTTGTTAGTCAAGATTTAAACTTTTTTAGACACCATAAGCAGGTAAGTCGAAATCATTTTAATAGTAATAAAAAAAAAGTGCGACTGCTTGAAGAATCTGTTATAAGGGAGTATTTAAAAGAGAAACAAGGGATTGAAAATAAAGTATTAAATAATAAGCTGCGTGTGAACTGGTTTAAATTACACACAAAGAAAGACTTGTTTGCTAGTAGTTTTTATAATTTACAAAACTCTTTTACTAAAAAGGTTGTATTCGCTTTTCAATTTATATGTTTTAAGCTTAAAAAATATTAATTAATGAACATAGCCATTTTTTCACCCAATCAAAACCCATATTCTGAAACTTTTATTCAGGCGCATAAAAAGTATCTTAAAGGAGGTGTGTTTTACTATTATGGAAAGCCTGGGCGTGTACAGCTAGAAGGTGTTTCTTCTTTAGTCAACAAATGGGCTTTATTACGATTTCGTATTATTCGTAAATTAAAAAAGTATTCCTTTTCTTATATAAAAGAACAATCTGTACTTACTTCTTTAAAAAATAATGCTGTAGATGCTATTTTGGTGGAGTATGGTACGCATGCGTATGCCTTATTATCCATTTTAAAAGCGAGTGGTTTGCCTGTAGTAGTGCATTTTCATGGCTATGATGCCAGTGTACATACGGTAATAAAAGCATGTAACGATTATAAAGAAGTTTTTAGTTTGGCGACAAAAGTCGTTGCTGTTTCTAGAAAGATGGAGCAGATGTTGTTAGCTATAGGTTGTCCTAAAGAAAAACTGGTGTATAATGTGTATGGCCCACAACCAGAATTTGAAACGGTGCAACCAACGTACACCAAAAAACAATTTATAGGTATTGGTCGTTTTACCGATAAAAAAGCGCCCTATTATACTCTTATGGCTTTTAAAGAAGTCGTTAACAAACATCCAGATGCTAAGTTGTTATTAGCAGGAGATGGGATGTTGCTAAATATGTGTCAGAATTTAGTAAGACATTATCATCTTGAAAATCAAGTACAGTTTTTGGGTATCATTACACCAGATGCATATAGAGAATTATTAACCGAGTCCTTAGCCTTTGTACAACATTCGATTACTGCTGCAAATGGCGATATGGAAGGAACACCATTAGCGGTTTTAGAAGCAAGTGTTGCTGGATTACCAGTTATAGCAACGAGACATGCAGGAATACCAGATGTCATTGTAGATGGCGAAACCGGATTGTTGTGTGAAGAACAGGATGTTACCGGAATGGCTAATAATATGCTTCAACTGTTAGAAGATAAAGCATTTGCTATAAAAATGGGCACTTCTGGAAAACAACATATTTTAGCACATTTTAGTATGGAACGTCACATAGTTGCTTTGCAAGACATTTTAGAAGGTGCTATGACACAGACTATTTAAAAAATAAAAAACGGATACTGCAGTATCCGTTTTTGTATTTCTACCGATACTTATGTTACAATACTTCTAAGATTTGCAATGCATTAAACGTTCCGTTTTTTAACGGATATTGTATGTTATTGATTTCTTGAAAGAATGCTACTTTTAATACGTAAAAACTTTGTCCTGTACCTGTTGCGGGAGCTGCAGGTGTTAAGGTAATTGTAGATACTGTGCTATTAATAGGCAGATTTTCTACATTACTTGTTTGAAAATCTTTGACTTCGGTTGCAAAATCTAGGTTTAAAAAACCAGCTGTAAATTCTACATGTGTGGCACCTTCTGGTACCGCAAGCCTTTGCATGGGAATAAAATTATTAATAACCACCTCTCCGGTAGCGGTATCTAGAATATAATCGGACAACAATACTTCGGAAAGACTGGATTTTCTATTAAAATTAAATCCTCTTAATGGTATTTTACCATCTGGTGTTGCTATGCCCACTGCCACATTACGTTTTCCTCTAACAGAGGTAAGATCGAAATTTTTAACCTGGGTCATTACTTGCGTTACTCGGGATGCTAGTTTACTATCTTTAGCATTTGCTAGTATGTCAATAATAGCACGACGCAGTATTTTACCACTGGTTGCACTAGCGCCAAACTCGCTGTTGTTTTCTCGCGTTCTCTGAAACGCAGGATCTTTTTGTATGCGTGATTTACTTACACCACCTTTGGTGCGCACACGATACCCATCTTCTGTTTTGTAGAAGTTTACATCATCTAATGTTCCTTCTATTTTAAATAAACTTTTGTACTTCGCCATTTTATTATCATTTATGTATGCGTTCTATTTTGTAGCGCATACTGGTTATACATTTTTAATTGTTACCTAGCCGTTTATTAAAGGTGCACTTAAGCATGAGCTCCTGCTTAAAAAATCAATAATAAGCGCGGTTGTAACTTTCTGTTAGCTAATGTAGTGGGTGTTTAAGACGTGTGTTTTGGTTTTGAGTGGTTTGCTTGTTTTTTGCGGGTCTTTGTGTTTTATTCTTGTGTACAGCTTGTTTGTGTGTTTTTTGTTGGTTTTGATGCTTTTTTATGTTTTTGGTGTGTTGTATTATGGGGACTAGTTTACACGGACTATCTACGGAATATCTACGGATTATCTATGGGTCATCTCGTTGTTGACTATTTGTAGTAGGATAATTCTAAAAATATGCATAGCATTTGTGTTAAGTTGTTTGTTATTAGTGTTTGGCATGGGTTTTTTTAAATATTCTCTTTTTTTTAACCGAATTATTTTTTAGCTTAGTACTATGTGATTCAATGAAAATTCCACAAATAATGAAGAATATACCCACAACGATCCCAAGAAGGAATGAAGCAAATATGTATATATCCGAAAGAAGTGGCTATCCTATTAGGTAAGTCTTTAACTACAGCCCAAAGTTTGGTGCGTACTATAAAAGATGTACATGGCAAAGACAAACATCAAGCGTTAACTATACGTGAGTTTTGTGTATATATGGGTTTGCCTTTTTCTGATGTTTTTAATATGATTAATAAGGTTAAAGCAACAAAAGAGATTGCTTAAATCTATCTTTATTATTCTTCTTTTTCTTTTCTATCCTCCCTTTTAATCTTTTTTTTCTATACTTTAATTAGCTATTGCATACCATGGATTCTTTTATAATCTGCACTACTTTTTTTTCTTTTTGGCCTTCGTTTTCCTCTGACTTTGTATATTGGTATCGTAAATATTTACCATGACAGCAGAACCCCTTGTTTCTATTATTATTCCAACCTATAATCGTGCCCTTTTTATTGGGGAAACGTTAGATTCTGTGTTGGCACAAAGCTATCTAAATTGGGAGTGTATTGTGGTAGATGATGGAAGTACAGATGCTACCATAGAATATGTACAAACGTTTGTAAATAAAAACAAACGGTTTAATTTTTATCAGCGACCTTTAGAAAAAAAGAAAGGCGCAAATGCTTGTAGAAACTATGGATTTGAAAAAAGTAAAGGGGAATTTATTATCTTTTTAGACAGTGATGATTTACTAGAAAGTACCTGTATAGAAAACCGTGTAAAATCACTTTCTTCGAATAGTCAAATTACTAATGAAATTCCTGTTTTTTCAATGGGTATTTATGAACATCAAAATAAAACAGAAAAAATTTTTAATAAAGATTTTGATACAATTAAAGCGTATTTGATAAACTTTATGATAGGTAATACACCTTGGACAATAACTTGTCCATTTTGGCGTCGAGATGTTTTTAACGAGTTAGGCGGTTTTGATGAAGATTTTAAAAGATTACAAGATGTTGATTTACATACAAGATTATTGTTAAAAGGTTATAAAATTAAACGTATAGCATATACAGACTCTTGGTATCGTGTTTTAAATAATTATACAGATTATGTAAGTCCAGAAAAACTCCCAGTAATTATTAATGCCCATATCATGTATATTAATAAAATATATATATGCTTTATGTTACATGAAGAATTAATTAGTTTTAAAGAGATAGATAGGTATTTAAGAATGCTTTATATTAGGGTTTTGAGCAAGTATGTTTTTATAGATGATATATATTGCTTTAAAAATGTTTGGCAATTAAATTCTAAACGAAAGTTTATTAAAGGTTTAAAGAAGCTTGGTCTTTTATTTTTGTGTTATTATCATAAATTAAATATTTCGCCAAATTTTGGTTATCATAAATTGAGAAAATTCGTTTTTAATTAAAATAAAAGTTTGGCACTTGTGTATGAATTCAAATTTAGTAAGCATAATAATAACCACATTTAACCGTAGTACATATTTAAAAGAGACACTAAATAGTATTGTTAATCAAAGCTATCCTTTGATTGAAATTTTAGTTATTGATGATGGATCAAAACCTGACATAGCTAAAATAAATAAAGAAATAACAGCTAGTTTTTCAAAATGTAGTTACTACTATAAAGCAAACACAGGGCAACCAGATTCTAGAAATTATGGTATTTCTAGAAGTAAAGGTGCTTTTGTTGGTTTTTGTGATGATGATGACTTTTGGGTAATAAACAAGTTAGAAAAACAACTAGCCGTTTTTAATGAAAACCCGGATGTTTACGTTATAACAGGTGATATTGAATACGTTGCGGTTACTGGGCAAAAAACAGGCCGTATAAAATGCCATCGAGGACATAATCAAGGTTATGTTTTTGCTAGTTTTCTTGAGAAAAATAGAACAGCATCGATTACACCATTATTAAGACGAGAAGTTTTTGATAAGACTGGCTTTTTTAACCCTAGCTATACGATAGCTGAAGACTGGGAGTTTTGGAGACGTGTAAGTTACTGTTTTGAGTTCTATAGTATAAACGAAGTATTAGCTTATGTTAGATTACATCCCGAAAACATGTCTAAAACTAGAACAGGCAAGCCTTTTGATAGTTATGAATTATACAGAAAACTGACAAAATCTTTGTTAAAATGGGGTAAGAATCGATTTGAGCCGTCTGACTACAATTTAATATATAAAATAGAATGGCAACGATATAGGAAACTGATGGCTAATCATTATCCTGGTGTTTTGAAAAAAATAGGATTTATAAAATCTGTTTTTAATAATAATATTATAGAAGGAGTTCATTTGTTTTATTTGATAATAAAGTATCAATTTTTGAAGCCAATTAATAAACAATTAAATTAATAATAATGTCGGTTAAAGTTGTTCAGTTATTTCATACCTATCCCTTGTTTTTTCAGCCTTATATACCACCTGTATTAGAGTTGCTGAAACAACACTCTAAAATAGATTTAAATATTATGCATTACAAAGGGGAAGATTCTGGTAATGAGATAAAGATACCAAGTTATAGGGCAAGGAAAGTTAGGGATAAATTTAATTCGTTTGTTTTTAATAATAAAAAAAACTA
This sequence comes from Lacinutrix sp. MEBiC02404, assembly GCF_053601575.1. Taxonomy (NCBI): domain Bacteria; kingdom Pseudomonadati; phylum Bacteroidota; class Flavobacteriia; order Flavobacteriales; family Flavobacteriaceae; genus Lacinutrix; species Lacinutrix sp. MEBiC02404. Next base: position 19,868 of record NZ_JBSHNV010000096.1, read on the forward strand.
TTTAGAGCGTTTTTGTTTAAAGTCTGATGTTGATGTTTTACATATAATGGATTCATTCCTGTTTGATAAAATTTTAAATTTAGTAGAATTGTCTCCTAATGAAAGACCAAAAATAATTATGACTATGCGTGGTAGTGATACTTATGTGAAGCCTTTAGTTTATGATAAATGGAAATTGTTTTATAAAGCTCATGCCTCTAAGATTGATTGCTTTATTACTATGAGTATAAATCAAAAGGAAAGGCTGATGGAGTTTGGTATTGAAAGTAATAAAATAGAAGTAATTCCTATATCTATCAACTCGTCGTTTGAATCTATAAATAAAAAAAAGGATACAAATTGTATTCGTTTACTATCTGTTTTTCGCTTGGTTTGGGAGAAAAATATTGAAGGTAATTTACGGGTTATAAAATTATTGAAAGAACAAGGTTATAATGTTAGATATGATATATATGGTTCTGGTCATATGCTAGGTGAGTTACTATTTTTAATTCATAAATATGATATTAAAGAATGTGTTTATTTGCATGGTAAGGTATCTAATGAAGAATTGATTAAAGGTATTCACGGATCAGATATTTATTTGCAATTAAGTCACTCTGAATCTTTAGGTATGGCAGTGATTGAAGCCCAGTCTGTTGGCCTTCCTGCTGTTATAGCTAATTCTGGAGGTTTGCCAGAAACAATCTGTAATGGAAAGTCTGGGTATGTAGTGGATTCATGGGATTCAGAATTAGCTTCACGTTATATTTTAAAATTATGGAAAGATACAAAACTATATGAGCAATTTTCGAAGGCAAGTATTGATAATAGTTCCGTTAACTTCTCTAATAGTCTTGAAGTTAGTCGTTTAGTCGAACTATATGCACGAGTAGTTTCCTCCTAATTACAGAGGAAGATTCTATTACGTTAAATGCTATAAAGGTTTTAATATTAAGATGAAAAATGTTATTCAAAAAAAGTAAATATAAGGTTTTCTGTATCGGCCAAAATAAAACAGGTACCACAACCATAGAAACAGTACTAAAAGGTTTTGACTATCAATTAGGAAATCAAGTACAAGGAGAATTGTTATTAGATGCTTGGTATACGCGTGATTTTAAAAGCATCATTAAATTCTGTAAAACAGCAGAGGCTTTTCAAGATGTGCCATTTTCACTTCCTTATACTTTTGAACATTTAGATGTTGCGTTTCCAAATGCTAAATTTATTTTAACCGAACGCGATAGCGCAGAACAGTGGTATCAATCCCTTACCAAATTTCACTCTAAACTATGGGCAGATGGAAAACGTATTCCTACGGCAGCAGATTTAAAAGCAGTAACCTATAGGGAGTTAGGGTATGTATATCGGTTTAATCAGTATGTTTTTAATACGCCTGAAACGGATGTGTATAATGAAGCTATTCTAAAAGCACACTATCTAAATTATAACCAGACCGTAAAAAATTATTTTAAAAGTCGACCAGAAAAATTGTTAGTGATTAACGTTGCCAATGCGAAAGATTATAGTAAATTATGTTCTTTTTTAAATCAAACCCCAAAAGGCGATAATTTTCCATGGGTAAATAAAACTTAAGTACTCTAAAAATTTTATGATAAACGTTACTAAAACCTTTTTACCGCCACAAAAAGAGTATCAAGCTATATTAGAGCGCGCTTGGTCTACAGGCTGGATGACTAATAGAGGAGTGTTAGTCTTAGAATTAGAAAAAAAAATAAAGGAATATTTGGATGTCAAGCATGTTATTGCGACTACCAATGGAACTTTGCCTTTACAAATTGCAATTAAAGCATTAGGCTTAAAAGGAGAGATTATTACCACACCATTTAGTTATGTAGCTACAACTAGTAGCATTGTTTGGGAAGGTTGTACTCCTGTTTTTGTAGATATTCATCCAGAATATTTAACTATTGACGAAACGAAGATAGAAGCTGCCATCACACCAAATACTTCTGCTATTTTGGCAACACACGTTTTTGGTAATCCGTGTCATGTAGAAGCTATTAAAACCATAGCAAAAAAGCATAATCTTAAAGTGATTTACGATGCTGCACATTGCTTTGGTGTGAGTTACAAAGAAGAGAGTGTTTTTAATTATGGCGATGTAAGTACCTGTAGTTTTCATGCTACAAAACTTTTTCATACCGGAGAAGGAGGTGCTATGTTTGCTAATAACAACCAATTACATGAGAAACTATTTCATAATCACAATTTTGGACATGATGGACATGAAAATTTTCATACAGTTGGTATTAATGCAAAAATGAGCGAATTACAGGCGGGAATGGGATTGGCAGTTTTTCCATATTTAAATAAAATTCTAGAACAAAGAAAAATAGTTGTAGATGCCTATAATGAAGCTTTTAAAACAACTAGCTTAAAATTACAAAAAATACGAAAATATACTAATTGGAATTATAGTTATTATCCAGTTATTTTTGCAACTGAAGCCCTATTATTAGAAGTTAAAAATGCTTTAGAAGAAAAGAGTATATATGCTAGACGATATTTCTATCCTAGTTTAAATATGTTACCATATGTAGAAAAAGTAACTTGTTTGTTTTCTGAAAGTATTGCATCTCGCGTTTTATGTTTACCATTATTTCCAGATTTAAAAAAAGTAGATCAAAATAAAATAATTAGAATAATTTTAGATACTATATGAAAATAGCAATTATGCAACCTTATGTGTTTCCTTACATTGGTTATTTTCAGTTAATACATGCTGTTGATGAATTTGTGTTTTATGATGACGTTAATTTTATTAAAAGAGGTTACATAAATCGTAATAACCTTTTGGTAAATGGCGAAAAACATCAGTTTGTAATTCCATGCAAAAATATTAGTCAAAACAAACTTATAAAAGATATAGAAATTCTTTTTGATGATAAAGGAAAACAAAAATTTCTAAAAACGCTACAACAAACTTATAAGAAAGCACCTTTTTTTAATGAGGTATATTTTTTATTAGAAAAGCTAATTACGGAAGATTCATCAAAAACGATTTCAGAGTTTGCTATTGGTAGTATAAAAGCTATTTCAAATTATCTTTCTTTAACTTGTAAATGGGCTGTTAGTTCTAAAGATTATGAGGAATCTAGAGGGTTAAAAAAGGAAGAAAGATTAATACAGGTTGCGAAAAAGGCGAAAGCGACAACCTATATAAACCCTTTAGGAGGGTTAGAATTATATAAAAAAGAGGACTTTGAAAGTCATGATATTACTCTTCATTTTTTAAAAAGCAATAACATAAATTATAAGCAATTTAGTAATGATTTTGTACCTTGGCTTTCTATGATAGATGTGTTAATGTTCAACAGTATTTTGGATATAAAAAAAATGCTTAATGAATTTGAACTAATATGAAGGGATCTTATAAAAATATTGTAAATCACTACGAAGAATGCTTTAAAGAACATGGAGATAATCATCTTGGAGTTGATTGGCCAAATTTAGAAGATGCCATAAAGCGTTATCAAGTTATGTTAGCCGTTATTAGAGAAACTGAAGTTGAAAACTCAGTGTTAGATTTTGGTTGTGGCACAGCACATTTATATCAATTTATACAGGATAATTCTATCAAAAATATTAATTATTCAGGTTTAGATTTATCTCATGCCTTTGTAGATGCTGCTAAAAATAAATTTCCAAGCAATTCTTTTTATTGTTTAGATATTTTAAAGGATACAGAAGATCTTCCTGAATTCGATTATTTAATTTGCAATGGCGTTTTTACTGAAAAAAGAGAACTATCTTTTGATGCTATGTGGTCTTATTTTCAGGAAATGCTAGAAGTTCTTTTTAGTAAAACCAATAAAGGTATTGCATTTAATGTAATGTCTAAAAGTGTAGATTGGGAGCGCTGGGATTTATTTCATTTGCCAACAGATCTATTAATTGACTTTATAACCAAAAAAATATCTAGAAACTTTGTTATTCGTAATGATTATGGACTTTATGAATATACAGTGTATATATATAAATAATATGAAAGACGTAATTATTTTTGGCATTCAAGACTTTGCAGAATTAGCACATTATTATTTAGAAAATGATAGTGACTTTAATGTAATAGCATTCTGTGTTAATGAAAAATACTTAAATGAAAGTAAAACTTTTAATGAGTTACCACTTGTAGCTTTTGAAAATGTTGAAGAAGTTTTTCCTCCTTCAAAGTATTTGTTTTTTGCGCCAATGGCTCCTTCAAAGATGAATACCTTGCGTGAAACAATTTATAAAAGTGCCAAGGATAAAGGTTACTCCTTTATTAGTTATATAAGTTCTAAAGCCACTACTTTTAACAATCAAATTGGTGAAAATTGTTTTATTTTAGAAAATAATACCATACAACCATTCACTACTATTGGAAATAATGTTATCCTCTGGAGTGGTAATCACATTGGTCATCACTGTGTAATTGAAGATCACGTCATGTTTACTTCACATGTAGTACTCTCTGGTCATTGCATCGTGAAATCTTATAGCTTTTTTGGTGTTAATGCAACTATTCGAGATGGTCTAAATATAGCTCAGGGAAGTTTAATTTCAATGGCAGCATCTGTTACAAGGAATACAGAACCATATGGTGTTTACATAGGGAATCCAGCTAGAAAAATCGAAAAATCAAGTTTAGATATCCATATATGAAGTGGGAAAAGAAAGGATTGATTTATAATGTTAAAGGGAATTATTTTTGGAATAAAAGTCATGCACAATGTCCTGTTGTTGATATTGTAAGTGATAGAGTTTGGAGAATTTATTATGCTACAAGAAATTCAAAAGGACAAAGTCAAATTAGTTACATTGAAGTAGAAGCAGAAAACCCTAAAAATATTCTTTACGAACATCCCGATTTTCTGTTTGAGTTTGGAGAATTAGGAACGTTTGATGATTCAGGACTAATGCCGTCATCTATAGTGAATTACAAAGGTGAGAAATTTCTTTTTTATATTGGCTGGACACTAAAAAGTACTGTACCTTATCATAACTCAATAGGTATTGCAGTAAGTAAAGATGATGGAAGAACATTTAAAAAATGTTTTCCAGGTTCAATTTTGCCTGCTATTCACTCCGAACCTTATTTTACAGGAACATCTTATGTTTTAATGGAAGAAGAAATTTGGCGAATGTGGTATTTGTCTTGTGTAAAATGGAAAATTATTGATGGAAAAAAAGAGCCTTTTTATCACATTAAATATGCAGAATCTAACGATGGAATACACTGGAAAAGAGAAGGAATGGTAGCAATTGATTTTAAAGATGAATTAGAAGGTGGCATTGTAAGTGCTTCCGTGATAAAGGAAGATAATAAATATAAAATGTGGTATGCCTTTAGGAAAGCTAAAGATTACCGAAACAGTAAAACTTCAGCTTATAGAATTGGATATGCAGAATCTATAGATGGATTATCATGGAATCGGTTAGATGAAAATGTTGGAATAAATTTATCAAAAGAAGGTTGGGATAGTGAAATGATGTCTTATCCTAATGTTATTAAATCTAACAATAAAAAGTACTTGTTTTATAATGGAAATGGTTTTGGTAAATCAGGTTTTGGCTATGCACAATTAAAATAGCAACTATAATTATGGAAAAAATATTTTGTATTGGTTTCCCTAAAACAGGTACTACTTCTTTAGAGGAAGCTTTATCTTTATTAGGCTTTAAGGTATGTAAAGGGCATTTTAATAATAATCACACAAATTACTTAATAAGTCTATTTGTTAATAATGAATTTGATGAAATAGATAAAATTATCGATTACTATGATGCCTTTACAGATTTACCTTTTGGTGGAACAGATTTTTATAAATATTTAGCCAAAAAATATCCTACAGCTAAATTTATCCATACACAACGTGATGCTGATTCTTGGCATAATTCTTTAATAAAAATGATTACTAAATTTGATTCCAATTATAGTACTGCCATGCAAACCTTTCATGAAAAAGGCAGGTATGGTGTAATTTATTATTTAATAGAAGTTGTAAAAGTTGATACATTAGAAAACTCGAAGGCTAAAATATTAAATTACTATATAAAAATTAATGAAGAATTAAATTCGTTTTTTGTTAAAAATGATTCCGCATATTTATCAATGGATTTAGTCGAAAATGAAGGTTGGGAAGTCTTATGCCCTTTTTTAAACATATCTATTCCGAATAGAAGTTTTCCACACGCTAATAAAGCACCTTCATTAAAAAAAAAGAAAACGGTTAGCAATTTTAATCGCAAAATATTTTTAAAAATTAAGTCTCTTGTTCAAAAATAAAAAACATTAAAAAATTGGAGAAAGAATTTAATTTAAAAGTTGCAATATGGATGGTTACCTATAATCATGAAGGTTTTATTCAACAAGCAATAGAATCTGTTATAAATCAGGAAACGAATTTTAGTTTTAAAATATTTATAGGTGAAGATTGCTCTATAGATAATACACGTCAAATATGTATAGAATTTAAAAAAAAATACCCAAACTCAATTGAATTAATTTTACATGATAATAATATAGGTTCATTTAATAATGCGATGTCTGTATATGAAAAATGTTTTGAAAGTGAAGCCAAATATGTAGCATTATTGGAAGGAGATGACTATTGGACAGATCCTTTCAAACTTCAAAAACAAGTTGATTTTTTAGAAGTGAATCCAGACTACGAAGTGTGTTTTACAAATATTCGTATTGTAGATGAAAATAATACCATTACAAAAGAAGCTTTAATTACAGATAATCGTAAAACAGAATATAAGCAAAAAGATTTGCCTATTTGGGCACCAACGTTAACAAGAGTTTATAGAAACAGAGATTTTAAAAATTTACCAAATACTCCAGGAATGGATACTTTTATTTTGCTGTGGCAATCAAAATTTGGTAAAATTAAATTCATAAACGAAATAACAGGAAGTTATAGAAAACATGGAGGAGGTATTTATAGTGCAAAATCAAAAGCAATACAAAAAGAACAAATAATTGAAACAGGAACTTTAAGTTTAGAGTTAATAGATAAAACTTTATACTCTAAATACTTTAAACTGTTATTTAAAAAATTAATAGAGTTACGTTTTTTAGAAAAGGCACTTTTTAGAAAAAATAAAGCAAAAATAAAGCAGGCCTTTAAAAATTATAAAAAGGATATGTCTTTAGGTGTAAAATTAAAAGTAAGATGTATGTTTTTATTGGTGTCGCTACCGTTTATTAATAAAATTAATGGCTTACAAAACTTGTTTTTAAAAATTTGTGATCGTTTGTTTAGTTATTAAATACAATAAGAATTTAATTTTGTTACTAGTAATTAATTCTGTTTCGATGATTAATTAATTTTCCAGGGTTTTTAACATCAATAAATTAGCCAATAAATGATTTTTCTTCTTCCTTGAATAATACTATATTCGTTATCGATATATGAAGCCTCTAAAAACCCCCATATTACCTACAAAACAAACGTTTACAAAACTAGATGCACCTCATGAATTACATAAAGAGGCTATATGTATTTATGCAGCAACTGGTTTTTTTATGGATGGAGATACCTATTTTAAAGACGAAGTTTGTTTATTACCAGCACATGAGCATAGCCTAGATGCGGAAGGGGTTCTTGTTAAAAGTGAGCCTTGGTTTCATTGGCATTATAGTCCAAGAGAAATCTCTTTTGATCAAGCTTTAGAAGAATATATAGCTTTATTAACTACTATAACCAAAGAACAAGTAGGCGATGGTCCTGTTATTCTACCTATCTCTGGAGGATTAGATAGTAGAAGTCAGGCACTTATTTTTAAAGGACTAACCAATAAAGTGCAAGCCTATAGTTATTCTTTTCCAGGAGGTTTTCCAGAACATAAAATAAGCGAGAAAATAGCAAAAGTTTGCGGATTTGAATTTGATGCCTATACCATACCAAAAGGATATTTATGGGATAGCATAGATGATTTAGCACATATAAATGGTTGTTTTTCAGAATTTACACATGCCCGACAAATGGCGGTGTTACCAGAATTAAAACAGAAAAAAGGCGTATTTTCTTTAGGGCATTGGGGAGATGTGCTTTTTGATAGAGGAGCTCCCGAAGATATTAAAGAAGAAGATGTCATTCCGCTTTTATTAAAAAAAATGCTAAAACCTGGCGGATTAGAATTCGCGGAAGCACTCTGGAAATCTTGGGGTTTAGCAGGTACTTTTAAACCGTATTTTATTTCTAGAATAGAAAATGGTTTGTCTAAAATTAAAATAGATAATATTAGTGCTAGAGTTCGTGCTTTTAAAACTTCGCAATGGGCACATCGTTGGACCACCACGAATTTAAGTGTCTTTGCAGAAGCACATCCTATTACTTTGCCGTATTATGACGATAGAATGATGCAGTTTATTTGTACTATTCCAGAGGAATATTTAGCAGATAGACGTCTGCAAATCGCACACTTACAACAAGACAACGCTTTAGCAAATATCACGTGGCAAGAGCAAAAACCGTTTCATTTAAATAATTATCAATACAATAAAACACCTTATAATTTACCGTATAGAATACTAAATAAATTAAAACGTGAATTTCAAGCAGCACTAGGTAATCCGTATATTCAACGTAATTTTGAATTACAGTTTTATGGAGAAGCAAATGATAAAAAACTGCAAGATCGAATTTTTGATACTTCTTTTTTAGAGTTTATACCCAAAGAAGTGGTAACCGAATTTTATGATAAGTTTAAAAACGTAAATCCGGTTTATTATTCCACACCTGTTAGTATGTTATTAACTTTTTCCCTTTGGAAAAAACACTTTTATAATACCTAGTTTATGAAATTATCTGTAATTATTCCTGTTTATAATGGTGCCGATTTTATTGAGAAATCCTATCATTCCATTTTAAATCAACATTTAGAGGATTTTGAGATTCTATATGTGGATAATAATTCTAAAGATGCTTCGGTACAAAACATACAAAAACTAACAGCAAAAGATACTCGCGTAAAACTTTTAAAACAACCAAAGCAAGGCGCAGCACCAGCCAGGAATTTAGGAATAGAAAAAGCTTCAGGAACCTATGTATATATCTTTGATGTGGATGATGAAATATATCCGGAAGCATTACATAAAATGATTGCCGTTTTAGATGACAATCCAGAAATGGATGCTGTATTTGGCAAAATGGTGAAATCACATACTGGAATTTCGGAAACGAAAAAACCAACAGATGAAACCAATAAAGTAATCCTTAAAGAAAAACCATATTGGGGAATGTATTGGTTTGAACATTTAAAACATGTGGTAGGACCACCTGCATTTTTATATAGAAAAAGAGTATTTGATACCATAGGTGTTTATAACGAAGGAATAAAAAACACAGAAGATACTGCCTTTGATATTAAATTAGGAATGACCAGTAATGTTGCCTTTTTAGATACTTATGTGTACTTGTATTTTAAACATGCTTCTTCTACTATTGAGTTGGCCAAAAGAAAGGAAGACTTGGTAGCACTGCATTGGACACGTTTTGTAAAATCACACCTCCCTTTTTATTTAGCCAATGAAGTGCCTATACGCTATAAAGAAATGTTATATGCCTATTTGTATAAAACCATTGGGAAGCGCATTTATCAAACCAAAGGTTTTTCGAATAGAAATAAGCTAAGAAAAGAATTATTACAAGAAATTAAACCCGTAAAACTCCCGCTACTTTTGCGTTTGTATTTATGGAAACTAACTATATTACCGGTTTCTATTTTACTTAAAGTATATGTTTATTACCTTGTTCCCTTTTATATAAAGAATTTTACACCAAAACTTTAATCCGATTTAGTAGTAATGAAGCGCTTATTATTTCTTATCCAACATGCATTTAAAAAACTACTTTTAAAAAAGTTATTTCGTCGTTATGTGGCTACGAATACCAGTATTCAAGAAGATATTAATCAAACCGTAAAAGTAAGAGGTTGTACGGTGAAACCAGATACTTTGAAAAAAAGGTTTGAACACTTGATGATTTATTATCCGGATTTCGCTTTTATTTTCTTTTGGAGAATAAAACGTAAGAACTATCGATGGAAAAAATGGTTTACGCCAGAGGTACCTTGTAAAATATTTAGAAGCACAAAAATAGCAGGAGGTATGTTGTGTTATCATCCGTTTGCAACCGTGATTAATGCAAAATCTATTGGGACTAATTTTCAGTTTAGAAACGGATTAACCATAGGAAATAAAAGTAACGATAACACCTTAATTCCCACCATTGGAAATAATGTAACGGTAGGAGCAAATGTGGTTATTATAGGAAATATTACTATTAGTAATGATGTGGTTATTGGAGCAGGATCGGTAGTGGTTAAAGATGTTCCTTCTAATTGTGTAATCGCAGGGAATCCTGCACGGATTATTAAATAAAGCAAATGCTTTTATGTCGAAAAAAATAAAAGTTTTATATACCATACCTAATTTTAACACCGCAGGAAGTGGTAGATCTGTTTATGATTTGGTTGAAAAATTAGATCGTACGCTGTTTGAACCAGAAATATGTTGTTTTCATAATAAAGGGAACTATTATAAAGAAGTGGAAAAGCTAGGGGTTAAGATGCATCTTTTTCCTTTTACAGCAAACTACAGGCCTAGAATAACTTTTCTATCCCGAGTTTTAAAAATTAGAAAATTTTTTAAAGACAACCAGTTTGATTTGATTCATTCTTGGCATTGGAGTTCTGATATTTCGGAACCACTAGCAGCCCGATTAGCAGGAATACCTTATGTGTATACCAAAAAAGCAATGGGTTGGGGAAATAGGTATTGGTCTTGGCGCTCGAAACTAAGCACCAAGGTTATTGTTGTGAATGAAGATATGATGCAGCAGTATTTTAATACCATGCTACATAAAGCAAAGAAGTTTCCATTAGCCATAGATACAAGTCGTTATCAAGCTACAGCAACTAATGATGCTTTATTAGAAAAATATGCTTTTAAAAAGGAGGATTTTGTAATATTATCTATCGCAAATCTAGTAGCAGTAAAAGGAATGGAGATTCTTTTTGAAGCGGTACAGCAATTAAAGGATACTTCTATAAAGGTTTTAATTGTTGGAAATGACACCAATGCATACGGCGAAGCATTAAAAGAAAGATATCGTGAAAACACAAATATAGTGTTTGCCGGAAAACAGCTAGAAGTTAGACCTTATTTGGCTTTAGCAGATTTGTTTGTTATCCCTACTAAAGACGAAGGAAGGCGCGAAGGAATACCAAATGCACCACTAGAAGCAATGGCTACAGAATGTGTGGTGGTAGGTTCTAATGTGTCTGGTGTAAAAGATATTTTAAAGGCCTTTCCAGAATACTTGTTTGAAGCGAGTAATGTGGAGATGTTAGCCGAAAAAATACAGGCAGTAAAGAGTATGTCGGAAACCGAAAGAAGTACCTTAGGGAAAGCGATGCGAAAGCAAGTAATTAAAGAATTCTCCATAGAAGAGTTTCTAAAAAATCATGAATCCTTATATTTAAGTATTGTTAAATAGATTGTATGACAAAGAATGCACAAGAGGTATGGAAATCTAAAACACCAGAACAGCTACCAGATTTTATTATAGGAGGTGCCATGAAATCGGGTACTACCAGTTTGCATGCTATTTTACATAGTCATCCAGATATTGCTATAGCACATGATGAATTGGGTTTTTTTGATATAGATAGTATTTTACAGCATCCAGATTATAATTTTTACGATGCTAAAAAAGAGACTTGGACCAGCCAATCCATGCAAGAACAGCCAACGCTATTATGGAATTGGTATGCATCGCAATTTAAAAGTATCGAGAAAAAAGCAAAAATAATAGGGGAGGATTCTACTACGTATTTATGTTCGGAAACCGCCGCAAAACGAATCGCTTTGCAAGACAAGCCCATGAAGCTTATTTTTATATTACGCCATCCTACCAAGAGAACGATATCTAATTATTTACACTTACTAAAATCAGGAAGAGCCATTTATTCTCTAGAGGATACTTTAAGATATAATCCGAATAGTATTATTAGAAGAAGTATGTATCATGAGCAGTTAGAGGCCTATTATAAGCATATCCCGTTCGAAAGGATTAAAGTGGTATTGTTTGAAGATTTATTAGAAGATAAGGAAAGGTGTATACAAGAAGTATGTGATTTTTTAGAAGTAGATTTTTCTAAGTTAGATAAAAGTGTGTTTCATATACATTCTAATAAAACAAAAACACCAAAAAATATAAGATTACAACTTCTTAGAAATCGATGGTTACGTAAAAGTGGAAACTATAGGTATTCTGGTTTTTTACCTTTACAACCGGATTTTCAAGGTAAAATGCCATTGCAATATCGTATTATAGATAGATTACATAAAAAATGGAATCCCTTAAAAAGCACTATTAAATTTAAAGCATCCACGGCTACAGTAGCATTACTAGATGATTTTTTTAAAACAGAATTTAAAGATTTGGATAACATTGTGAAAAAGGAGATTTTTTCTAAATGGTTTAAAAATTAGATTGTAGATATGCTATTTAACTCCATAGATTTTGCGATTTTTTTACCAATAGTTTTTATGCTCTATTGGGTATTAAATAAACAAGTACTTAAGTTTCAGAATTTATTAATTGTAGTTGCTAGCTATTTGTTTTACGGCTGGTGGGATTATCGCTTTTTGGCACTTATTCTTTTTAGCACCCTTGTTGATTTTTGGATTGGCAATTATTTAAAAAAAACGGCAGATACTTCAAAAAGAAAAATCCTGTTATATACTAGTGTTTTTGTTAATATTGGACTTTTAGGGTTTTTTAAATATTATAATTTCTTTATAGATAATTTCACAGCTGCTTTTTCCTTTTTTGGAAGCGAAATACAATCTAATACCTTAAATATTATTTTACCAGTAGGTATTAGTTTTTACACCTTTCAAACCCTTAGTTATACGATAGATGTGTATCGTAAAAAGTTAGAACCTACAAATGATATTATTGCCTTTGCGGCTTTTGTTTCCTTTTTTCCTCAGTTAGTAGCAGGTCCAATAGAACGAGCTTCTAATTTATTGCCTCAGTTTTATGTAAAACGAAAGTTTGAATATGACAAAGCCGTAGATGGATTAAGACAAATATTGTGGGGTTTATTTAAAAAGGTAGTTATTGCAGATAACTGTGCTCAATATGTGAATGTTATTTTTGAAAATTATGAAAACTATTCTGCTAGTACATTATTATTAGGTGCAGTGTTTTTTGCATTTCAAATTTATGGTGATTTTTCAGGTTATAGTGATATAGCAATAGGTGTTTCTAGATTATTTGGGTTTAATCTAAAACAGAATTTTGCATTTCCGTATTTCTCTAGAGACATTGCAGAGTTTTGGAGAAGATGGCACATTTCTTTATCTACATGGTTTCGAGATTATGTATACATACCATTAGGAGGTTCTCGTGGAAGTAAATGGAATCAAATTAGGAATGTGTTTATTATATTTATTGTTAGTGGATTCTGGCATGGAGCTAATTGGACCTTTATAGTTTGGGGCGCTTTAAATGCACTCTATTTTTTACCATTATTACTATCTAATAAAAACAAAAAAAACACAAATTTAGTAGCTGAAAACACGATATTACCTAGTGTAAAAGAGTTTTTTAGTATGCTATTTACATTTTTAATTACTGTTTTTGCATGGATTTTTTTTAGAGCAGAAACTATTACAAAAGCAGTAGACTACGTGAGACATATATTGGATGTTTCTTTATTTTCTATGCCAAAAATTGCACCTACTTATTTAATACTATTAATCTTTGTGTTTTTAGTGATTGAGTGGATGGGAAGAAGTGAGCAGTATGCCATTGCTCGAATGTTTCTAAGAAAGCATATAATATTACGCTATAGTTTCTATTATGTAATTATTATTGCCATATTTTGGTTTGGAGGTAATGAGCAACAATTTATATATTTTCAGTTTTAAATATGAAAAAATTTATAGTTAAATCGAGTCTGTTTATTTTGCCATTGGTTTTATGTTTTCTCTTTATTGAAATTGAAAATAGAACTAATAATACATTTTATACAAAAAGTAAATATATTAAGGATAACAAAAACTCCATTGAAGTTTTAATTTTAGGATCTTCGCAAACTTGGAGAGCAATTAATCCGGAATATTTAACAATGGATGTTGCCCCATTAGCTCATGGTGGGAGTGCTTTGAATATTGATTATTTACTATTTAAAAAATATGTTGATAATTTTCCTAACCTTAAAGTGGTAATTCTAGAAACGTCTTACCATACCTTTGAAGAATTTAGAAATACCAGCTGGAATAAAAATCATTTGTTTCATATATATTATGATGTAAATAATTATGAAGGAGCTGCGCCGTGGTCTGAAAATCTATTGTTAACAGCTAATCCCAAAGCATATATAAAAAAAATATGGACAAGATCTATTTTTCCTGAGTTTGGCGAATACAATAACTATGGCTTTATTACTTCCACAAAAAAAACATTAGATAAAAGTGGTTATCCTGCTTCAGAATTGAAGAGTAGACATATAAAAGAAAGTTTAGATAATTATAAAATAGAAACTAAATTGTTGGCTAATATGGTTACTACATGTGAAGAAAAAGGATTAGATTTAATCTTGTTTTCTCCACCCAAATACAGTACATATAACAAAAATTATACATCAACCAAATTAGAGAGAAGAAATTTAGTATTTGAAAAGTATAAGAAGCTTGATAGAGTCTATATCCTGAATTATGAAACTACGTATGAAGATGAAAAAGATATGTTTTATAATGAAGATCATTTAAATATTTATGGAGCAAAGAAATTAACAAAATCACTAAATATAGAATTAGAAAAATTAATGAAATCATTAAAAAAATAATACAGTTAATTTATGCTATTTAACTCCGTAGATTTTGCGATTTTTTTACCAATAGTTTTTATAGGGTATTGGTTTGTAACCAAGCGTTCGCTTTCCCTACAAAATATACTTATCGTTGCTGCTAGTTATCTGTTTTATGGGTGGTGGGATTATCGTTTTTTAGCTTTAATTGCTTTAAGCACTCTAGTCGATTTTATAGTTGCTAGACAATTACAAAAGGAAACCGTGCGTAATAGAAGAAAAGCACTCCTTTTTGTTAGTTTATTTTTTAATTTAGGCATGTTAGCCTTTTTTAAATACTTTAATTTTTTTATAGAAAGTTGGGTAGACGCCTGGCAACTGTTTGGTATAGAAATGCAAACGTCGACCTTAAAAATTATACTTCCAGTAGGTATTAGTTTTTACACCTTTCAAACCTTAAGCTATACCATTGATGTATATAGAAAGAAAATAGCACCAACCCATAGTTTACTTCAATTTGCAGCATTTGTGTCCTTCTTTCCGCAATTGGTAGCAGGACCTATAGAAAGAGCTTCACATTTACTACCTCAGTTTCAAACCAAACGTGTTTTTAATAGTGAATTTGCTATCAGCGGATTTTATCTTATCATTTGGGGACTGTTTAAAAAAGTAGTGGTAGCAGATAATTGCGCTTATTTTGTAAATCAGATTTTTGATGGTGCAGGAAACTATTCTTCTATGGAATTATTTATAGGAGCGGTGCTTTTTGCTTTTCAAATATATGGTGATTTTTCAGGGTATTCTGATATTGCTATTGGTGTATCTAGATTATTTGGCTTTGATTTAAAGACTAATTTTTCATTCCCTTATTTCTCCAGAGATATTGCTGAGTTTTGGAGACGCTGGCATATTTCTTTATCTACATGGTTTCGCGATTATTTGTATATTCCTTTAGGAGGTTCTAGAGGTACTACTTGGCAAAATGTTAGAAATGTATTTATCGTATTTTTAGTGAGTGGCTTTTGGCATGGCGCTAATTGGACTTTTATAGTTTGGGGAGGTATTCACGCTATCTTGTTCTTGCCTTTATTACTTTTAAAATCTAATAGAAAGCATGTAGCGTCTACAAAAATAAACCTACAGCAACTACCTATGTTAGTGCTAACTTTTGTATTTGTAACTTTTGCATGGATCTTTTTTAGAGCAGATAGTGTAGAAATAGCCTATACTTTTATAAAAGAGATACTTCGTTTTAATGGTAGTTCGGTAGACCTATTTTATAAGAGTTCTAAAATGGTATTGTTTAGCGCTATTATTGTATTAAGTATTGTTATCTTGCTCCTGTTTGAGTTTTTAGCAATTCAAAAAAACAAAAAGGAAGTAACTTTAAACGTATATACTGCTATAGGTATTGCCATTCTTATTTGTTTTATGGGGGTTTTTAAAAATCCATCGGAGTTTATCTATTTTCAATTTTAATGATGCTATTATTTTTAAAAAGAATCGGTTTTATCCTGCTAGTTTTTATTAGTGTTTCCACTATTGTTTCTTTTGGAAGCTTATGGGCGTTACGTCAATCTTCTTTTTATAAACCTTCTTTTTTAGTGAATGCTATAACGGAAAAAGACTTTGATTATATCGTGTTAGGAGCAAGTACAGGATTGACTACATTAAATACGACCGTTATTGATTCGGTTATTCCAACTAAAGGAATCAATCTGTCTATGGATGACACCGCTTTATCTAGTCAGTACTTAATGTTAGAACATTTTTTAGCGCAAGGAAAAACTGCGAAGTTTTGTGTTTTGGCGCCGAGCGCTGCTAGTTTTGATGCTAAAGATCTAGATATTAGTGATAATGATTATCGGTTTTTACCGTATATTAATGAAGCATATGTTTTTCAGTATTTTAAGCAGTACGCTAGTACTAGAGCAAAGTTGATAAGCAATTCGAAATGGTTACCTATGTTGGGCGTTTCTTATTTTAATGTGGAAGTGTTTTATCCTTCCTTGTTTACTAGTATACAGTCCAAAAAGAGAAATAGATTCGATGCCAATGGGAATTATACCTATCCAATAAAAGATAATAAGCATGCTGTTATTTCTGAATTTAAAGCATTTCCTGTTTCTTTTTCAAATCCTTATGTAGCGAAAATAAAAGCCTTATGTATGGCTAATAATATAGAACTGATTTGTTATTTTTCGCCTATAAAAGGGCGAAAAGTGATTACGGAAATCAGTGATTTTTCAATCATTAACCATAGCGATTTATTAAAAAACGAAGCTTATTTTTATGATGTCTTACATGTAAATACAAAAGGAAGGCAAATTGCGAGTACACATTTTGCCAATGTATTTAAAACTTTATTAAAGTAATTATACCTGATTAATGAAAGACCAATTAAAAATAGCTGTTTATTCTGGAGATATACCAAGTACTACTTTTATAGAAAGGTTAATACAGGGATTATCAAATACCGGGAATAGTATCTATTTGTTTGGTTTTGTTAAAAAGAAAACAAAGTATCCGGATTCGGTTTCTGTATTTGGGTATCGAAACACGAGATTACGCAAGGCTTTACATTATTTAAAATATAGTTTTTTATTATTCTGCTTTAAGCATAAAGAAAAACGAAAACTAGATCGTATTTTAAAAGAACAATCTGAAAACGTATTACTTGCCAAGGTAAAAAGCTATCCGGTATTATGGCATAAACCAGATGTTTTTCATGTGCAATGGGCAAAAGGTTTAGCAGATTGGATTTGGGTGCAAGAATTTGGAATTAAACTAGTGCTTAGTCTGCGAGGCGCACACATCAATTATTCTCCTATTGCTGATAAAAAATTAGCAGCCATGTATAGGGCACACTTTCCAAAAGTAGATGGCTTTCATGCCGTATCTAAAGCAATAGGTTTAGAGGCTGAAAAGTATGGTGCTCCTAAAGAAAGGATACAAGTGGTATATAGTGGATTGGCAGAAGTGGTAACAAAGAAGAAACAGGCAGAATCAAATACTGTTTTTCAAATTATTTCTGTAGGAAGGGCGCATTGGAAAAAGGGCTATTCCTATGCTTTAGACACTTGTAAAATACTTAAAGAACAGGGCTTTAAGTTTCATTATACCATAATTGGAGCTAAAAGCGATATAGAATCTACTTATCAAGTGAAGGATCTTAAATTAACAGCGGCTGTCACCTTATTAGATAATGTATCTTATGAAAAAGTACAGGAATTGATGCAATATGCAGATGTATTATTATTACCAAGTGTAGAAGAAGGAATTGCTAATGTGGTTCTAGAGTCTATGCAGAACAAAACAATAGTATTAACTACAGATTGTGGAGGTATGCAGGAAGTCATTATGGATGGCAAGAATGGATTTATAGTTCCTACACGAAATGCGGAAGCGATAGCGCAAAAAATATTAAGTATAGGTAGCTTACCAATCCTAGAAAAAAATAAAATAAAACAGAACGCTTTGCAAACTATAACAGAAAAACATAGCGAGAAGCAAATGGTTAACGGCATGTTAGCATTATACCAAAGCCTATACCATGACAAAGCATAAAACAGGTACATCAACGATTGGTATTGTTTTATCTACAGTACCTCGATATTCCGAAACCTTTTTTAGAAATAAAATAAAAGGATTACAGGAGCATGGCTTTCATGTTGTTTTGTTTGTAGATTATTTAAACGAAGCAGATGCACATTTTGGCTGCAAAGTAGTCGCCGGAAATGATTTTGGTAAAGGGAAATTAAAACAAATAAGCTATAGTTTTTCAGCAATTATAAAGACTGTGTTTTTCCATCCGAAGCGAAGTTTAAAACTGTATCAATTAAATAAAAAGGATGGTATTCCTTTTCTTAAAAATATAAAACAGTTAATTCTAAATTCCTTTTTTCTTAGTGTGGATGTCGATTGGTTGCATTTTGGATTTGGTATGTTAGCCGTAGGGCGAGAAAATGTTTCAGCAGCCATGTGTGCAAAAATGGCTGTTAGTTTTAGAGGGTATGATTTGTATTTGTCGCCTTTAAAGCATCCGGGATGCTATGCTATGTTATTTCAAAAAGATATTCGGTATCATGTGCTGTCTCAAGAAATGAAGCAAGATCTTATATCGTATAACATTCCTTCCCATGCCATACAAGTCATTACACCAGCCATAGATATTTCCTTTTTCACACCTAATCATTCTATAGAAAAAAATAGTAGGCTAGAGTTAGTAACCGTAGCACGATTGCATTGGAAAAAAGGATTGGTATACACCTTAGAAGCTTTAGCGCTTTTAAAACAATTGGGAATTGCATTTCATTATACCATTATAGGCGATGGAAGTGAAAAAGAACGCCTTGTTTTTGCTGCACATCAATTGGGGCTTAAAGAACATATTACGTTTACCGGTAAATTACCACAAACAGAAGTAAAGAAACACCTAGAAGCAGCTAGTATATATGTGCAATATAGTATTCAAGAAGGATTTTGTAATGCCGTTTTAGAAGCGCAAGCTTTGGGCTTGTTGTGTGTGGTTTCTAATGCAGAAGGTCTGGCAGAGAATGTCTTAAATGGCAAAACAGGTTGGGTGGTGCCAAAACGAAATCCAAAACTTTTGGCAAATAGAATAGAAGCAATATTAAAATTATCGGAAGCAGAAAAGCAAAAAATTAGAGAAAATGCTATTTCTAGAGTGCATAAAGAGTTTGGTTTACTAAAACAACAAGAAGCATTTGTTCATTTTTATAGTGAAAATTAAGAAGTTAAAGCCTCCTTTTTTGTTTTGCTGTATAGCTTTTGCATAAACAATACCGTTTTTTAATTCATAATATCTATTATTGTACTACTATAAAATTAAAAGATACTATCTATACGTAATTATGACACAATATGAATTCCTGCGTTGGTTTACTTTTCCTATAATGACCACACATTTAGTAACCGTTCGCAATGACATAAAAAGATTGATAAAAGGACATAAAACGAGTGGCAATAGGTTAAATATTTTAGATGTTGGCGGACGTAAATCACCGTATACCATTAATTTGCCTGCAGCAGTTACTTTACTAGATGTACCTCAAGAAGAAGGAACGCGAGAAGCATTAAATTTGGGGTTTACGAAAGATATTTTAACTACCATTCAGAAAAAACGTAGTAACATAAAGGATGTTATTATTGAAGACATGACCAAATCTACTTTACCAGATGCATCCTATGATGCCGTTGTATGTATAGAGGTTATAGAGCATGTAGAAGCCGATGACATCTTCGTGAAAAACATTGCTAAAGTAATAACTTCGGGAGGTTGGGCCTATTTTACAACCCCTAATGGCGATTATATAAAAAATGAAGGACCTAATAAAAATCCAGATCACGTTAGACATTATACACGACTAGAATTGCAAACGCTATTGGAGAAATATTTTGATAAAGTAGATGTGCATTATGGTGTAAAAACAGGGAAATATAGAGTACAAGGTTTAAAAAGTTATAGTTTAAAAAGACCAATACAAACTATACAGTCTATTTTTTCTAATGTAGTAAATAGGTTTCAATCTAAAGGCGTTGCAAATACGTCCCAAGAAACCGCACATTTGATTGCTATTGGGTATAAATGAATTGTATAAATAGTTTATGGAGATTTTAAAAAAAAGCGTGGTACTATTACTAACAGGCACTATTAATCCAAATAGCTTTAAGACATTAGTGTTGAGAGATCCTGAAATTAGAAAAAAACAATATATAGATGCTATTTCTTATTACCTCCAGAACACAAATTATAATATCGTTTTTACTGAAAACTCTGGTGTTTCCTTAAAAGAATACTTTAAAGAATATGAAAATAGAATTGAATTTCTTGTTTATGATTTACCTAAGGAGGAAAACGAAGCGAATGATAAAGGTAAAGGTTTTAAAGAATTAGGAATAATTGATTTTTCTATTAAAAATTCAATAAAAATAAAACAAGCTGATTTTATTGTAAAAATAACTGGTAGGTTAAAAGTGTTGAATTTAAATGCTTTAGTAGCTAATTTAATTCGCAATAATAAAAAAAATCATGAAATAGTCTCTTGTAATATTTTTAAACTGAATAAAATGGATTCAAGATGTTTTATTTTTACATTAAGTTTTTGGACTTACTTAAACAGCACAGGAAAAAAAATTGATTTAAAATATTCTTTTGAAATGGCATTATGGGAGGCTGTAATTAATTATTATAATAATAAAGGAACTTTTAAACAATTAATATGGCCACTAAGGATAGAAGGAGTTAGCGGTGGTTTTGGGACTTTGTACAACGATAACTTAGTTCGGTTTACATTAAAACAAATTAGACATTTTTTTGTTGTCCCCTATTGGTCTTATAAAGTATTAAATATTAAAAGATAATACTTTTTTGAACTTAAAATGCTTAGATGAAATTATAAGCGATAACGTTGAGTTATTATTTAATAAAAACTATATTTTTTTGAAAATTCTCTTATTTCATACCTATAACAAAGGGTATCTTTCTAGTTTTTTTCATGAACTCTCTGTGAAGTTAGTTCAAGAAGGACATGAAGTGGTTAGTTTTTCATGGAAAGCATCTGTAAGTGATAGAATTATAGATGGTGTACGTGTTATTGTAAAAAGAAAAAAAGGATATTTTAATAACTATTATAATGTGTATCGTATTATAAAAACAGAAAAACCAGAGGTTATTCTTTCTAATTTTAGTTATGTTAATCCAGCACTTCTATTCGGTAAACTTTTTGGTGTAAAAAAAAACATCGTTTGGTTTCATTCTTTAAGCGAACAATTATCTTCTAGTAAGCTTCAAGTTTTTATAAAAAAACTTTTTTTAAAACTAGCAGATGTGGTTATTGCTAACTCTTTTTTAACTAAAAAAGAGCTGTACCAATTATATAAAGTGCCTGAAAATAGAATACAAGCGATTCCTTTTTGGAGTGCTATTACAGATGAAGAAAATATCTCTTCTAAAATTCAATTTGAGAAAAATAAAAATATAATTAAAATAGGTTGCCCTGGTAGGCTAGCAATAGATAAAAATCAAAAAATAATTATTGAGGCACTTTCTAAATTAAAAAACACGAATAATTATGAGTTCCATATCTACTTTGCAGGAGTGGGAGTAGCGCTTTCTATGTTGAAAAAACAGGTAGAAGTAATAGGTCTTAGTACCAATACTACTTTTTTAGGGCATTTATCTTCTAATGATATGTTGCATTTTTATAATTCTATGGATTTGATTGTTTTACCTAGTTTACATGAGGCATTTGGTCTCGTTTTTATAGAAGCTATATCTCTAGGTGCTCCAGTTATTGTTTCTTCTCAGTTTGGAGCGTTGTCTTTTATAAAAAAGGAAAATAAAGTGATTTCTGAAATAGCTTTTGATCCTAATTCTGTAAAAGAACTTCAAGAAAAATTAATTCCATATTTAGATAAAAAAGGGTTGCCAAAATCGTACTTTAAACAACTGTATGAAGATAATTTTAATAAAGAATTCATTTTTAAAAGCTTTATAGATAGTATTCAAATTGAAGAAAAATAAATTGAAAATATTAATCCTATATACCTATAATAAAGGTTTGCTTTCTAATTTTTTTCAGGAACTTTCTGAAAAAATTTATCAAGATGGTTATGAAGTGGTTAATTTTTATTTAAAGCATCGCGAAGATTATTTTGTGCAAAAAGGCGTTCATGTTTATGGCGATAAAAAACGGGGATATTTTAAAAATTATTATAAGATTTATACGTTTGTGAAAAAGGAAAAACCAGATGTTATTATTTCTAATTTCAGTTATATTAATCCTGCTGTTTTAGCAGGTAGATTATTAGGCGTAAAAGATAATATTGCATGGTTTCATACCGCTTATGGACATACAAAACCTAGTTTTATTAAAGTAATGAATAAGACGATGTATTTAAATATGGCTAGCTTAGTATTAGCAAATTCTAAAGGGTTACAAGAAGAAATGCACACGGTTTATAAAGTGCCAAGAAAACGCACTAGACGAATTCCGTTTTGGACTAATATATGTGACTATAGCCCATGTGTTAAAACTTTACATGCTTTAAACAAAACAGGTGTTTTTAAAATAGGATGTCCGGGACGTTTGGTTTCCGACAAAAATCATCAGACGGTTATTAAAGCAATACGTGCGTTAAAGAGTGATAAGAAAGTGGAATTATATATAGCTGGTAATGGTGCCTATAAGCAAGAATTAGAAGCTTTGGTAGATCAATTAGAATTAAAAAATCAAGTTGTATTTTTAGGAAACTTGTCTACAACAGAAATGGTTGCCTTTTATAAAAGTATGGACGTGGTAGTATTACCGAGTTATCATGAAGCTTTTGGTCTCGTATTTATTGAAGCAATTGCTTTAGGAACTCCTGTTATTGTGTCTGAAAAATTCGGAGCCTTAGATTTTATTGATGTAAAACAATTTTCGCTTAATAGTTTTACCTTTAATCCCAATGCTGTTTCCGATTTAATAAAACATTTAGAAAAGTATATGGAAAATAAAGGGTTGGCTAGTAAATTTTTTAGAGATTTGTATGTGAAAACTTTTGATAAAGAAGTAATTTACCAATCGATAAAAAATATTATTATACATCCAAAGACTATAGATTAAACTGCTTTTATTCCTTTATATGCTATTTTACTTTTTAAAATATTTACAACCAACCCATTATTTCCAACTATTAACAAAAGGGAATACCTCTGTTTTTCCTATTGTAAAAAGTTTACCGGAATCCGTTTTATCTCAGTTAACTTTAGATGCAACCTATCCATCTGCTTTAGCGCAAGATTATGACTTGTCTTGGCAAGCAGTACAAAAAGGATATATAGGGTCCGCACCAACCTATGCCTCTTTTGAAAAACTGTCTGTACAAGACAACTATCATTTTATACGTAAGTATTTTAATAAAGCATGGGTTTTTTATGTTTTAGTACTTCGTCTTTTTTCTTTTAAAAATCCTTTTAAAGAAATTACAGCTTGGTTAAAAACGCGACAGGTACAACGTGTTTCTATAGGAAGTCATCCTATTGTTTATAGTGATTGGGGAGCTTTTGAATCGGCATTAATAAAAGAAAATCAAAAGGTAAGCGTGGTTATACCTACGCTAAATCGTTATGCTTATTTAAAAGAGGTGCTAAAAGATCTGGAGCAGCAAGACTACCCTAATTTTGAAGTTATTGTTGTGGATCAATCCGAACCTTTTCATCCGGATTTCTATACCGATTATGCACTGGATATTAACCTCGTTCGGCAAGAAGAGAAAGCACTTTGGTTGGCAAGAAATACCGCTATTAAGAATGCGAAAGGGGCCTTAATCGCATTATCGGAAGATGATGTGCGTATAGCGCCTAATTGGATTTCTAGTCATTTAAAGTGTTTGGATTTTTTTAAGGCTGAGGTATCTGCAGGTGTTTTTTATCCGGAAGGAAAACAAATACCCAAAGACAGGTCCTTTTTTGCAATAGCCTCTCAATTTGCAACCGGAAATGCGATGCTTTATAAAAGTGTTTTTGAAACGGTAGGATTGTTTGATCGGCAATTTGAAAAACAACGCATGGGAGATGGTGAGTTTGGGATGCGCGTGTATTTAGAAGATATAAAAAGTGTATCCAACCCAATAGCATCTTGTATCGATGTAAAAGCAGGAACTGGAGGTTTACGTGAAATGGGAAGTTGGGATGCTTTTAGGCCTTCTAACTTTTTTGCACCAAGACCAATTCCTAGTGTATTATACTTTTTTAGACGCTATTTTGGTAACACAGCTTCCCGTTTAGCAATGTTGCGTATGGTGCCTTTATCTATTTTTCCATATCAATTTAAAAAGAATAAGCCTTTGTTAGTGATAGGTGTTTTACTTACGATGTTCATTTTACCTATCGTTTTTTATCAGGTTTTTAAATCTTGGGGTTTGGCTAGTAAGAAGTTGAAGGAAGGGGATTTGATTGCAAGGTTGGAAGATGGGAAAGTGAAAAGTGAAAAGTGAGAAGTGAATAGTGAAAAGTGAATAGTGAAAAGACCCTTCCGTCTTTGATTTCTTTAGGAAAATCAAATCCACCTTCCCTTAAAAAAAGGGAAGGAGTTTAGTGATTTGGGAAAATAGAGAAGAGGTGAAAGGTGAAAATGAACCTCTGTCAGTTCGAGTGAAATTGCTTTTTCTGCAATTTTGTATCGAGAACAGGTTTAGGAAGGAGTTGTAAAAGACCCTTCCGTCTTTGATTTCTTTAAGGAAATCAAATCCACCTTCCCTTGAAAAAAGGGAAGGAGCTTTGTGAAAAGTTAAAAGTTAAAAGTGAAAAGTGAAAAGTGAAAAGAGAGATAAGAGTGAAAAGGAAACCTTTGTCAGTTCGAGTGAAATTGCTTTTTCTGCAATTTTGTATCGAGAACAGGTTTAGGAAGGAGTTGTAAAAGACCCTTCCGTCTTTGATTTCTTTAGGGAAATCAAATCCACCTTCCCTTAAAAGAAGGGAAGGAGCTTTGTGATTAGTGAAAATAGAGAAGAGGGAAGTTAAAAGGGAAAAGTTAAAAGTTAAAAGTTAAAAGTGAAAAGAGAGATAATAGTAAAAAGGAAACCTTTGTCAGTTCGAGTGAAATTGCTTTTTTCGCAATTTTTTATCGAGAACAGGTTTAGGAAGGAGTTGTAAAAGACCCTTCCGTCTTTGATTTCTTTAAGGAAATCAAATCCACCTTCCCTTAAAAGAAGGGAAGGAGTTTTGTGAAAAGTGAAAATGTAGAAAAGAGAAAAGAGAAAAGAGAGATAAGAGTGAAAAGGAAACCTCTGTCAGTTCGAGTGAAATTGCTTTTTTCGCAATTTTTTATCGAGAATTGCCACGTTGCTACCCAACTCGTAATTACAGTATTTTAAGAATTAAGAATAAAAGAACCATTGATAAATAAACACATACTTATTGTTACTTCTGAGTTTCCACCGCAACCCGGAGGTATAGGAAACCATGCGTATCATTTAGCGAACTCTTTAAGCAATAGAAATTATACCGTTACTGTAATTGCAGACCAACGTTCGTTATCTGGTGCAGAGGAAGTTGTTTTTGATAAGACCTTACCATTTACTGTAGTTAGAATCCCGCGATACCAGCAGCGTTTTAAAATGTATGTCCGACGTATTATTGCCACGTATAACGGTTTTTCAAATGCTAGCCATGTAATAGCAACTGGTAAATTTTCCCTTTGGAATGTTGCTTTTATTCGTCTGTTTAAAAAAAGAAATACTTTAGCTGTAGTGCATGGTACTGAGGTTAATTTTAAATCTGTTCTATTAAGAAAGTCGATAGATATGGCTTTAAAAAAAATGGATACTATTGTTGCCGTTTCTACCTATACAAAAAGCTTCATGCTGCATTTAAATAAAGAAGTTGTGGTTATACCTAATGGGATTCAGCTTGAAAATTGGGAAATGGAAAACCTTCCAGAAATCGATTTACAAGGAAGTCCTGTTTTAACAACGGTTGGTCGCGTGAGTACCCGAAAAGGACAATTACAAGTGATTAAACAATTACCAGCACTTTTAAAAAAGTATCCGGATGTGCATTATCATTGTGTTGGTATTGCCACAGAAGCACCTGTTTTTATTGAAGAAGCTAAAATGCTGGGCGTAGCGAATCATATTACTTTTCATGGTAGTGTTGCCCAGGATGTTTTAAAGCAAATTCTTTTAGAAACCGATGTTTTTGTGATGTTAAGTACCGAAAGTAAAACTGGGGATGTGGAAGGTTTTGGTATTGCTATTTTAGAGGCAAATGCTTTAGGTATTCCTGCAATAGGATCTGTAAATTGTGGTATTGAAGATGCTATTAAACCGAATGTTTCCGGTGTATTAATAGATGGAGGAAATACGATGCAGTTTGAAAAAGGAATAGAGAACATATTACAATCTAAAGAAATGTTTTCCGCGGAAGCCAAAAAATGGGCAAAACAACATGATTGGTCCACTATAATAAAACGTTATATTACTCTATTACCATGAAAACGTTAACCATTATATCGCATACAGAGCATTATAAAAATCCAGATGGTACCATTGTTGGGTTAGGCTCTACAGTTACGGAAATAAATAATTTGACCACTGTTTTTGATGCTATTATTCATGTCGCCATGCTGCATGAAGTTTCTGCGCCACCTAGCGCATTACCTTATACCTCCAGTAAAATAAAGTTTATCGCATTACCAGCTGTTGGCGGACAGAAAGTAACGGATAAATTAGCGATACTTTATAAAGCGCCCAAAATAGTAGCTACTATAAAAAAAGCAATAAACCAAACCGATTATTTTCAGTTTCGAGCACCAACAGGAATTGGTGTATTTGTCCTTCCATATTTGGTGTTTTTTAGTAGGAAAAAAGGATGGTTTAAATATGCAGGGAATTGGAAACAAGAAAACGCTCCATTAGCCTATAGTTTTCAGCGTTGGCTATTACAAAAGCAAAAGCGAAAGGTTACTATAAATGGTGTATGGGCAGATCAACCAAAACCATGTCTTACTTTTGAAAACCCTTGCCTAACAGAGGCTGAGGTTGCTCTGGGGCAAAGCATTAGTGGGAATAAAGTGTTGGATAATGCATCGCTTCAGTTTTGTTTTGTTGGAAGATTAGAAGAAGAAAAAGGAGTAGGAGTATTCATTGAAGCTTTTAAAATGCTATCGGAAACAGAAAAACGTAGTATTAATACAATTCATATTGTTGGTGACGGAAAAGCAAAACAAAAATATATAGATAGCACTAAAAATAGTGGTTTACCCTTTCAGTTTCATGGTTTTTTGTCACGTGATGATGTACATAACATATATAAAACATCCCATGCCATTGTGCTGCCATCTGCATCCGAAGGTTTTCCAAAAGTTATCGCAGAAGCTATGAATTATGGCTGCTTGCCTATAGTTTCTAATGTTTCTTCTATTGGGCAATATGTGCAATCGGATAGGAATGGGTTTTTATTAGATGCTATTTCTGCAGACAGTCTTTTGCAATCTATTCGTAAGGTTTTAGAGTTACAACCTGTTCTGTTTTCTAAAATGATTCAAAGCCAAGGTACGGAAATACATAAATTCACCTATTCTTATTATGCTACAAGAATAGTACATGAGCTATTATAATGTGTTTTTTATCTGTTTTTCAGTCTTTTGAACCTGTTAATTTTAAAATATTAGGTCTAACAAAAAAAAAAAATTACATTTATCGTAAGCTATACTATTAATTTATCTGAATGATTTTAAAAAAAGTGTCCTGGTTTTTTAAACGGCACCATTTTCTATATACCACGCGTTTTAAATTGCTATCTAAGAACTCTAGTGCAGAGGATCTTGAAGGTTGCTCTTATAATGCATCCAATCCCGAAAGTGACATTCCCAGTGTTTTTAAAGAAATTAATGCTATTGTCTTTAAAGATAACATGCCATCCACAGATTTTGAAGTCGTTAAACAATTAAGTGTTTGGTTGCAAAATAATATTAAAGGAGGTCCCGGATTGAGTGAAGCTAGTGACGCAGCACTTAAAATTATGCTAGCAGGTAAAGGCGGCGTTTGTAGTGATATGGCGCAGATATTTAATAACTTTTGTGTGATTAATGGTGTTAAAGTCCGTGAATGGGGAACTACACGAGCACCATTTAATAAGGAGTTTGGAGGACATTCCTTTAACGAAATATTTAGCACAGAACATGATAAATGGATACTTATTGATGTGTATAACAGTTCCTTGTTTTTCCATAACAACGAGATACCTTTATCTGTAATAGAACTCTTTGAGCTTGTTAGAGCGAATAAGCAACTAAGCTTTCATACTTTTAATGTTTTGAAGCCAACGGACGAAGCTAATATCACAAAGAATTACCTAGATGCAGATACTATTCCTTTTTTAATCTGTAACTATTCCAATAAAACGTATGATTCTAGTTTGCGATTATTTAGACCTCATATTCCCGTTTTTGTAATACATTTTGGTTTATATGTTTTACAAAAGAGCTATTATTACCGATTTCCTTTAGATGATTATCGAAGAATATTTTCTTGCGTTACCTTCCTGTTATTTCTTGCTTGATATAGTTCACTTATGGTTTGGTTATATTATTTTTACCTTATTGAACTTACGTAAATTTTAAAGTAACTTTTTGAAGACTAATATTACCTATACTGCTGCTATTGGATTACATGTACTCATTGGGATACTTATTTATTTTAATGAGTCTTTAGCAAAGGTTTACTTTTTTAGTGCTTTGTGTTATTTTTTATATAGAATTATAATCTCTCCAAATCATTTAAAAACCTTTGAAGTACTAAAAGCTTGTGCTTATTTTGTGGGCGCCGAGATACTTTTTCGAACAACCAAAGGATCTATATCTTATGAAGCCGCTAAGTATCTAGTTATCGTGTTTATGGTGATGGGTATGTTTTATAAAGGTATTTCAGGTAAAGGATACCCGTATTTTATGTATCTCATGTTTTTGGTACCTTCTATATTTGTAGCTTCTACTACCCTAAGTTTTGATGCTAATTTTAGAACCAATATTGCATTTGTATTAAGCGGACCTGTGTGTTTGGGGATTGCTGCTCTTTTTTGTTATGATAAAAAAGTGAGTATTAAGCAATTATATAAAATTCTTTTGTATTTGGTTTTACCTATTATAGCGAATACTGTATATATCTTTTTCTACAATCCAAGTGTAAGAGATGTGATTTCTAATACTGGTTCTAATCGATCTACATCGGGAGGCTGGGGAGCAAATCAAGTAGCTACTATATTAGGTTTAGGTATGTTTGTTATGGCAGTTCGTATTTTTACCAAATCTCCTAGTGTTTTTTTGAAAGCTTTTAATATTGTGATTTTTTCTGCTATTTCCTTTCGCGCTATTGTTACTTTTAGTCGAGGTGGTGTTATTACTGGTATTATTGCTATTCTTGCTTTTTTGGTGATGTATTATTTAAAAGTATCTGTTAAGCGCAAAAGTGAAATTGTAATGATGGCTTTAGTCTTTTTATTTACGATGATAGGAACTTGGGTTATTAGTTCAGCCCAAACCGATGGGTATATTGATATGCGATATGCAAATGAAGACCATTTAGGACGAGAAAAAAACGATATAACAACAGGTAGAGGGGAGTTGTTTGCAGAAGAATTAGAAGGTTTTATGTCACATCCTTTTTTTGGGATAGGCTCTAGTAGGGCTAAAGACGCTAGAATAGAAAAAGATGGGCAAGGAGTTACCTCACATAGTGAAACCAGTAGGTTATTGGCAGAACATGGCATGTTTGGAGTTATTATTTTACTAATATTAATTTTTAAACCATTATATTTTAGATCTAATAATAAACAGAATTATTTTTTCTATGCATTTTTAGGTTTTTGGTTTGCAACCGTTAATCATTCCTCCATGCGAATAGCGGCTCCGGCATTTATTTATGCATTGGCCTTATTAAACGTGACTTATGAAAAAAATCCTATACATAGGAAACAACTTAAAAAGCAAGAAGGCTAATATCTCTTCTATTCAGGTATTAGGAACCTTATTGGAAAAGGAAGGATACACTTTGTATTATGCTTCTTCACAAACCAATAAAGTTTTAAGAATGCTCGATATGGTAAAGTCTTGTGTAAGCTTATCTAAGAAAGTTGATTTTGTGCTTATAGATACCTATAGCACTACTAACTTTTATTATGCCTTAATTGTTAGTCGACTTTGTAAAGTGTTGCATTTAAAATATATACCAATACTGCATGGCGGGAACTTACCTTCTAGATTGGAAAACAGCCCGTTTTTATCTAATCTAATATTTAAAAATGCGTATAAAAACATTTCCCCTTCTTTGTATTTATTGGATGCTTTTAAGCATGCAGGGTATACCAATGTAGATTTCATTCCGAATGCGATCGAAATTAAAAAATATGCCTTTAAAAAACGAAACCTGGAAACCATAGATATGCTTTGGGTACGCTCTTTTTCTAAAATATATAATCCTAGTTTGGCAGTTAGCATATTAAAAAGTCTACAAGAGGAAGGATTGCAAGCAACACTTTGTATGGTTGGTCCCGATAGCGATGGTACTTTACAGGAAGTAAAACAATTGGCAAAAACCTTAAACGTAGCGGTTACTTTTACGGGTAAATTAACCAAGAAAGAATGGATCTCCTTGTCTGAAAAATATACTATCTTTCTAAATACTACCAATTTTGATAATATGCCCGTAAGCATAATTGAAGCTATGGCATTAGGATTGCCGGTTGTTTCTACAAACGTTGGAGGAATGCCATTTTTAATAGAAAATAGCAAAGAAGGCCTGCTCGTAGAAAAAGAGAATGTAGCTGGTTTTGTAGCAGCTATAAAAAAGATTGCTAGTACACCAGAAGAGTCTAAAATAATGGCTATTACAGCGAGAAAAAAAGTGGAAGATTTCCGCTGGGAGTACATTAAAACCAAATGGTTTCAAGTACTTGCCTAAATACTTGTGTAATTATCTTAACTTATTATCTTTACCTTATCATTTCCCTAACTGCATGACAAAAAAAAAAGACATTCATTTTAATATTTCTGAAAGGAAAATACTACTTCGCGTTTTTGATCTTGTCTTTATTCTTATGTCCCTTTATGGTATTGGTCATTTTTTTGAATTTGACTATTTCTATATAACTACCGAAAACTGGACGTGGATTTTAATATTAGCACTATATATTACCATTTTTGGGACGGTATTCGAGTTGTACGATTTACAAAAAGCAAGTCAACCAGAATCTGTACTTCCCAATATTGTATTAACAGCATCTGTTACGGTTTTATTTTATTTGTTAACCCCTTATTTCACACCTTTTCTTCCAGAGAATAGACTGCAAATTTTTTATTTTTATTTAGCTATAAATTTGGCTTTAGTGGTTTGGCGACTCGCTTATATTAATTTTATAACCTCTCCTAGATTTTATAAAAAAGCATTAATTGTAGGGGAAATCTCTAATATTCAGCCAATTATAGATGCGTTTAAAGGTTCTGATCCTAATTATAAAATTTTAGGCTTTATTAATTGTGAAGAAAAAAGTACAGAAACCCTTAAGATTAATGGCGTTAAAGAGTTTCTGCCAAGTGAGATACATCAGATTATTGCACAAGAAAATATTTCTGAAATTGTTGTAGCTAGTTATAATTCGGAGACGATAACTCCAGAAATTTATCATGATTTAATAACCCTTTTAGAAAGAGGTTTTCCTATAAAAGAATATACGCAAGTTTACGAAGACATGACCTATCGTGTTCCTGTTCAGTTTGTGGGTAAAGATTTTTATAAGTATTTCCCTTTTAGCAGAAGTAATCAAAATAAACTATATCAATTCTTTCATCGTTTTTTTGATGTGTTTTTCTCTGTTATGGGAATTTTGGGAGGTATTGTTATTTTGCCATTAATAATATTAGGGAATGTAATAGCTAATAGAGGTTCTTTGTTTTATTTACAAGAACGTGTTGGGAAAAATGGGAATACTTTTGAGATCATTAAGTTTCGAACCATGATAAAAGATGCGGAAAAAAATGGCGCAGTCTGGGCAACCAAAAATGATGCAAGAGTCACTTTATTTGGTAAGTTTTTAAGAAGATCGAGATTAGATGAAATACCTCAATTTATTAATATTCTAAAAGGAGATATGAGTTTAATTGGTCCGAGACCAGAACGGCCTTATTTTGTGGAAGAACTATCCCAGGTCATTCCTTTTTATGAAACGAGACATATTGTGAAGCCTGGACTTACAGGTTGGGCACAAGTAAAAGTTAGATATGGTTCTAGTGTGGATGATAGCTTATTAAAACTGCAGTATGATTTGTATTATATTAAGCACAGAAGTTTCTTTTTAGATGCTAATATTATTATTAAAACCTTGAGTACTATGATCTTTTTTAGAGGGCAGTAGTTTGGTCTAGAAGACGGAAGACGGAAGACGGAAGACGGAATGCAGATGGGAAAATAGCTGCGCATTTTAGGTCAAACTCTCCGAATTTCCATTACTGGAAATCCACCTCTCTTTAGCTAAAGCGAGGAGCTGTGATACTCTATATTATTCATCATTCTATAGCCATTAAAAAATAGAGAAGTCTTGTTTGCATTTTTAAAATAGCTGCGCATTTTAGGTCCAACGCTCCGAATTTCTATTACTGGAAATCCACCTCTCTTTAGCTAAAGCGAGGAGCTGTGATACTCTATATTATTCATGATTCTATAGCAATTAAAAAATAGAGAAGTCTTGTTTGCATTTTTAAAATAGCTGCGCATTTTAGGCCAAACTCTCCGAATTTCCATTACTGGAAATCCACCTCTCTTTAGCTAAAGCGAGGAGCTGTGATACTCTATATTATTCATGATTCTATAGC
>NZ_JBSHNV010000097.1:0-2681 GCF_053601575.1 Lacinutrix sp. MEBiC02404
AATTACTAAACATAACAACGTATATATAAAATAGCTAATTGGTTGTTTAATCAATATTTTTTGTTTCTTTATAAAATATATACAAGCCGGAAAGACAAGTCATTATTTAAACGCTACTTTCCATATACGTATACGTTGTGCAACATTTAAACGTCACTCATTGCAAAAATAAGCACCTATAACTTTTTCATGAAAATGTACATTTTTCCAAATAAAAAAATAGCATCTAACTTCTTCATGCTAATTTTATCAATATCAACTATTGTCAGTTGTAGCAGTGTCGACGGATTATACTCTTTTAAAGGCAATCATGGAGATTTTAGTAAGCTTAACATTAAAAAAGACAACAGATTTACCTTAGTTTCCTACTCATCACCATATTTAGATACAATATCTGGCTCTTGGAATTTCATTGCTGATACAGTTTATATGAAACCTGACACAATGCCAAATTATATTAATCCAAAGACAAAAGTTGTAGAGAGTTTTGAAAAGAATATTGACAGTATCAGAATTAGAATAATTTTGAATGATTCAATTTCTAGTTTATCAGAAATATTCATTAATAACAAAAAAAGTAGTAGATTAACAAATGATGAAGGAATATTAAGTCTTTCTAAAGACACTAAAATAGATTTTATTGTCTCAGGAAGTTTGGGATATCCATTTTACGAACATAAAGTAGTTGATTCTAAATCAAACATTTTCACTATTTATATATACGACTGGATAGATGAACCACGTTGGACATATTATAATTTTACTTATAAGTATTTTAAAAAGAGTAATAAACTTTTCCCTTATGATATTGATAGTAAAACGAACAAAAGTTATTACTTAAAGAAAGAACATTAATATAATAAAAAAACGTTGCACAACAACGTATATAATTTATTGCTGGTTCTAGCCTGCTTACGAAAACCCTCGCGGATTTTCTATTCGGTTTTTATTTGCTAAATTACGTTCTTAACCACGCAACAAACCATATACAAACACGTTGTACAACATACGAATGAACAAACTGCTGACATTAAACATTCTGATTTTATTGCTTATTTCTTGCGTTGATAAAGAAAAAAGCGAAATGGAATTTTATACAGAAAATCAAACTTCATTTTTCGATTTAAGAAATTCGGATTGGACAAAAAATACGTGGATTAGAAAACCTGAAAATTTAAAAACAATTCACGAATCGTTTAAAAAGCTCGGTTACGATAAAATTGAAAATCTGATTTTAAAAAGTGATAATGAATTCCTAATTCAAGACGTTTACATAAAAAAGAATTTCGAGAATTTAACAGACAGTTTAGAACTGACCTACGAAAAGCCTGAAATACAAACAAATTATTATGCCGAATTCTGGAAGCGCAGAAAAGCAGAGAAAAATGACTCAATTGTTTATGAAATAATACGAGAATTTAACTCTTTTAAATCAGACAGAAAACGACTGGATTACGAAAATCAGTTTGTAAATGACACTTTGATAGACTTATTGAATATTGAATTTGATTATGCTAATCTAAATATAAATAAAGCGAAATCGGATTTTTATACATTAAAAAAATACGGGCTTCATCAATCAGCATATAACTTACTCTTTGAACGATTTAAATATTCTAAATTGGAATTTGATCGAGAAAAATTAAAAAAGGAATTAACAAAATCAACGGAATTTACTTATCCTTGGCTAATGGATACGGAAAAGTAAGTACGTTGTACAACACCGTATATAATTAATGGCTTGTTTTAGCTTGCTTACGAAAATTCTTCCGAATTTTCTATTTGGTTTTTATTTGCTAAATTAGTTACTTACACACGCCACTAATCATATACAAACACGTTGGCAATAATTAAAAACCGAACTTATGAAACTACTTATTTACATCTATTTTATTAGCTTATTTCAAATAAATTGTAAAACTGACAATAAGAAAATTAATGAATCGGAAACTTTAGATAAGAATGGAATAGAATGTACAGAAAAAGGTTGCAATGGGAAATATATAGGTTCTGAATTTATAAACGGAAAAGATATTGCACATCAATTCTCGAATAAAATGAGTAATTCTGTTGGAAAAAAGCTAAAAGAACTCTATCACAAAAAGAATTATAAAAAAGTAGACTTTACTGAAATTGAAATGAGAACTCAAGGAATGGGAAGTGGAAAAGTTATTTATACCCTTTTTATTCCTTTTAAATCCGTTGACTCAAAATGTGAAGCTTATACTTCCTTTGACCACGTTGGAGGCTGGAATCATAAACCATCATTGGAAAGAAGAAAAAAAGAACTTCAAAATGTTACATTGAAAGGACACGAATTAAATATTAGTAATCTAAAAAAAACACCTGAAGGATTACAAGAATATTGGATTCAATGGAAAAATAAAGAAATACAATCAGATTGTGAATAAAAAACTATTGCCAACACCGTATATATTTTATTGCTGGTTCTAGCCTGCTTACGAAAACCCTCGCGGATTTTCTATTCGGTTTTTATTTGCTAAATTACGTTCTTAAACACGCAACAAACCATATACAAACACGTTATCTATAAGTTACTCACCAACAAAAATTATTGGAAAATCTATAAGTCTGAACTTCCAATAAGGGAATAATTACTCAGATGAATAATGTAATCTGAAAAACGTTACGGATTGGATTCTGTTTGATTTTATAAACCA
>NZ_JBSHNV010000098.1:0-413 GCF_053601575.1 Lacinutrix sp. MEBiC02404
CTGGTGCGAAAATCTATCTGCTCTTATTTGTCTTTGGAAATTTCTTTTAATTAAGTTTGCGACTAATTAGAGCTGCATTTGCTAACAACGTATATAAAAAATTGCTAGATTAGTGCTTAAATAAAGTTCGTTGCTCTTTTGTTACTTCTGATTTTCCTTCGGAAAATCCGCCTGTACCAAAACGCAACTTTCCATATACAAACACGTTATCTATAAGTTACTCACCAACAAAAATTATTGGAAAATCTATAAGTCTGAACTTCCAACAAGGTAATAATTACTCAGATGAATAATGTAATCTGAAAAACGTTACGGATTGGATTCTGTTTGATTTTATAAACTAAGATTGAAAAGCTTGCGTTTATCGTTACGACTGAATTACACGCAGAAAAACCAATCTGAGCTAATCTGAC
>NZ_JBSHNV010000099.1:0-5556 GCF_053601575.1 Lacinutrix sp. MEBiC02404
TCAATCAAATTGATGAAAAATCACTAATGAGTATTCAAGAAAAACTTAACAATAGACCTCGGAAAATAATAGGTTATAAAACTCCTCAAGAAATTATGGATTTTGAACTAAAAAATGTAGCTTAGTATAAACTAAAAAAAAAGCAACGTTTGTTGCGTTAGAACCTTGAATGCAGCATCTGAATGATGATTAAAAGATTAACAAACCCTGAAAACATTGACAAGTCTTTTATTGAATCTGAAATTGAATCTGGCAATAATGTTATTATTCAATTTGATGAAATAACCTACAATGATGGAATACTTTCTGACCTAAATATTTTAGCAAAAAAATTAGATAGAAATTTTGAAATTAGATTTTATGGACACGACAAGAAAACATTTGATTGCAAAACACTTTTAAAAGTTAATAACGTCAAAAATCTTTCTATTAATTGTTTAAAAAAGGTGAAAAATCTTAACGAACTGTCAAAATTAGAACATTTAGAAAAACTCATAATTGGAATAGATGATTTTAAAGAAACAGAAATTCTGAATTCCGATAATTTTAAAAGTATTCAAGAACTTAATCTAGCAACATCAAAAACCAAAAATTTGAATCTCGAATACTTAAAAGAGTATACGAACTTAACTTCGTTAGGAATCTCGGGTAATTTTAAAAATACAGAATCTATCGGACAAATTGAAAATTTAGGAACTCTTTATCTAAGTGGAACAAATCATAAAATAAAATTTGACTTTGTAAATCAACTTAAAAATTTAAAAGAACTTTATTTGAGTTTTGGGAGTAGAGAAAATATAGACGAAATTATTGGAGAGAATTTAGAATCATTAACTATACTTTGGATAAAAAATTTAAACACACTAAATATTAGTAGATTTAAAAAACTAAAATATCTACAAGTTGAAAATCAAGCCCAAATAGAATCTATTGAATTTAATTCAAGAATGAACTCTCTTTCAAAATTGAAGATTATTAATTGTAAAGGGTTACTAAAAATGGAAGGTTTGAAAGAATTAAACTCTTTAAAAACTTTAATTATATCAAGGTCATTAAAACTCGAATATGAAAATATCATAAATCAAGAATTACCTAAATCATTAGAACATTTTAATTTCTATACTGCCCGAAAAGCATTTGATACAGAAATTAAAGACAGAATAAGAAGTTTAGGTTATAAAACGACATAAAAAAACTACGCACAACATCGTATATAATTTATTGCTGGTTCTAGCCTGCTTACGAAAACCCTCGCGGATTTTCTATTCGGTTTTTATTTGCTAAATTACGTACTTAACCACGCAACAAACCATATACAAACACGTTGCCAGTAATTTGAAAAAAAAATCGAACTATGAACAAAATTTTTGCAATTGTAATTTTATTTATTTCATTTTCAACATTCGGACAATCTGAAACGAAAGACACGCTTAAATACGAATACAAAGTCGAGAAACTCAAATCAGACTTTTTTAAGGACGAGAGAACTGTAAAAATTTATCTGCCATCAAACTACGACGACAAACAAAAATATCCAGTTATTTATACATTAGATGGCTACGAGCTTTTTGAAATTACAACCAATTACGAAAATTATTTAGCAAAATATAATGTGATTCCAAATTGTATTGTGGTTGGAATTTTTCACAATGACCGAAATTATGAAACAACACCCAATTATGGAAATGACATAAACATTCCAACAGACCAATTTTTAGAAGGTTCGGAAAAATTAAAAAATCACCTTTACAAAGAAATAATTCCTTTAATCAATTCAAATTATTCTGTATCAGGATTTAATATATTAGTTGGTCATTCCAATACTGCAACACTTGCAAGCCAAATTATTTCAATGCCAAATAATGCATTTCAAGGATTTATTGCCATAACGCCAGACTTATTAAAAGAACAAATAGAAAATCTAAACAAGTCACTAGCGAAAGATAAAAGCAAAAATTTGTACTATTTTGTTTCCTCGGGAACTAAAGATGATAAATACCGACTTGCAACAGGAAAAAAATTAGATAGTATTTTTAAAAATAACACAAACGTTCGTCTTAAATTAAAAGAGGAAGTTTACAATTCAGGACATCTTGATTTGGTCGTAAAATCCTTAAATGATGCTCTAATGTTTATGTTTTCGGATTATAGAAATTACAATGATTTCGAGAATAAAGTAAATGAAAAAAAATTATCTGTTTCGGATTATTTGGAAGGTAAAACCAATTCTACCAAACAAAATTATGGAATAGACTTTAATTTGGACGAAGATGATTTCTATTACCTTTTAGACTTGGTAATAGCGAAAAAAAACAGCGACCTTTTGGAACAACTTTTTGAAGTTGGCGAAAAAAATGAATTTTTCGCAAAAGACGAAGCATATTCTCAAAAGGCTCAATTGTACGAAGAGATGGGACTTTACGATGAAGCTTTGAAAAATTGGAAACTTCAAATCGAAAAAGGTTATAACGACAATATTTTCTATTACGAAAGACCGTTTAGAATTATATATGAGAAATTGGACAAACCGAAAGACGCAATTGACTTTTTGGAAAGTTCGATAAAAACATATCCAAAAGGGAAACTGATTTTCAGTTATTTCATAGCCAAAGTTTGTGCAGAAAAAGGAATATTAAAGAGCAAAGGATTAAAAAATATAGAATATTGTATAAAGGAATTTAAAGAAAATAAAAAATTCACTTTATCGGAGGCAAAAGAACTGAAAACAAAATTGAGGAAATAAAAACTACTGGCAACACCGTATATAAGCTATGGCTTGGTCTGTGCCCATTTGGAAAATCTATGGATTTCCCAAAGTTAGTTTATATTTGGAGAGGTTCATGCAAAAACACGCCACAGCTCATATACATAAACGTTAGCTATAATTAAAAAAAATAAAAATGAAAAAAATGAAATTTTTGACAATAGTATTTGTATTAATCCTTAATTCTTGTGTTTCACAAAATGATTCTAGTGATTTACAGAAAGAAATAGAACAACTAGAAATTACGTTAAAAGAAACTAAACAAAAATTAAAGGATACTGAAAATAAACATAAAAAATATATTGAAGAAAATAAAAAAACAACATACACTGAAAAAATAAAAGACTTATCTATTTCAATTTTCCAATTGAACGAAGATGGAGAAGGTCTTTTAGTAATAACTAACACGATTACGGAACAAAAAGGAATTATACCTATTGGAATATATGATGACCTATCAAATTTAACTGATTGGATTAAATTTATAGATTTTGATTATGATGGTCAAGATGAGTTAGTAATACCTTCAGAAATGCATACTCCACACTTATATAATAGAATATTTGATTATAGTTCTTTAAAACCTAAAAAAATCTTTAAAAAATCTAAAGAAAATATTTTTATTGGTCATTCAGAGTCAGATGAAAAAGGTCAATTAACTAGTATAATTACAGCTGGAAATAGAGGTGGTTATGAATTTTCAAATGATAAGTCTATTCGCTTTTTTGGAGCTTGTGGAGCTGCTTGTACTAATAGAGAAGTATACCAGTTCAATAATGGGGTTTATTCTTTAAAATATTACGAAAGGGAAACAGCTATAGAAGATGAAAATTATGATGGCTATATAATAACTAGAATTGAAAATGGAATAACAACTAAAAGAACAGTTGATTCAAATTCAAATAAAACAATTATATCTGATACAAATTCAAATCAAAAAGAAATTTATTTACTTGAAAATTTATTAATTTATAATTCTCACAAACAAATCGAAGATGAATTTGAAAAGAAAAACGTATCAATAGAAACAGGTTATTATCCAGAAGGAATGGGAGAATATAAATATACAGTATTATATAAAAACTCTGAAAAAGAAGTAGAGTTTTATTGGGAAAATGAAATAGGATTAAAAGAATTAAATGGAGTTAGACTGTCAAAAAAATCTATATGGAAAACAAAACAAGGAATTACTTTTGGAACCGAATCAGCACATTTAGAAAAATTAAATGGAAAACCCTTTTCATATTCAATTACCTGTTCGGAGTGTGACGCACCACAAGAAAGAATTATTGATTTTGAAAATGGGAAACTGTCCAATAACAATATCAGAGTAGCCATATATCCAAACGCTTCTACTGAAACTGACAATGAAAACAAACCCAAATATTATTCTAATCACAGTTATGCTAAAAACACAAAAGTAATTGAATTATTCCTTCGCAAAAAACAACTATAGCTAACACCGTATATAAAAAATTGCTGGTTTTGTGCTTAAACAAAGGTTGTTGCTTGTTTTGTTACGTCTGATTTTCCTTCGGAAAATCCTCGCATACAAAACCGCAACTTTCCATATACAAACACGTTGGCA
Source organism: Lacinutrix sp. MEBiC02404 (assembly GCF_053601575.1). Taxonomy (NCBI): domain Bacteria; kingdom Pseudomonadati; phylum Bacteroidota; class Flavobacteriia; order Flavobacteriales; family Flavobacteriaceae; genus Lacinutrix; species Lacinutrix sp. MEBiC02404. The sequence goes on from NZ_JBSHNV010000099.1 coordinate 4,353, forward strand.
AACATATGTCCAAATAATGAAATTCATCAAACTAACAATAATTTTACTTTTGACTTTTAGTTGTTCAAATGAAAAAAAAATAGCACAATTTGAAAAGGTTTTGGGAAAAGAAAACAGCGAAACTCTGACTTATCTCGTGAACGACTTTGAATCTGACTTTCTCAAAAGACAATATCCGAATTTAGACACTAAAAATGCTTACAAACAATTCTTGACTGATTTAAAAAATGGAAGAACTGATTTACTGAAAACAGTATCAAAAGAGAGTAGAAAGCGATTTGAACAAAGCAATTTAAAACATGAAATTTATAGTTATGTAGATTCTGTTTGGATAGAAAATGATTTTCTGATAAAAAAAAGATTTGTAAATAAAAGTCTAAATGGAATAATTCAATACAATGTTCAGACTCAATCTGGAAATATTCCAAGTAACTTTGATAAAGATTCTTTGATAATTGCAGAAATGGATTCAAGAACTCTAAACAATTTAGGAAAATATTGGATAGCATTGGATTCTATAAAAAATCAAAATGAATTCATTAAAGAATACTACAAATTCAAAATACCAATGGGCTTTTTACACCCAGAAATAGTTTCAAATATGATGTTAAATTCTGATTTAAATTTTTCTGACTATTACATTAAGAGAATTATAATAACCGATTTTATATATTAATAATAAATACGATTTGCCAACACCGTATATAATTTATTGCTAGTTCTAGCCTGCTTACGAAAACCCTCGCGGATTTTCTATTCGGTTTTTATTTGCTAAATTACGTACTTAACCACGCAACAAATCATATACAAACACGTTATAAAAAATAGCCGAAAATCCTCAATTTCAACAAACTGAATTTCTTAAAACATAAATAATTGGATTATTTCCTTACTCAAATCTTAATAAAATAATCGCGAACTCTGCTTACTCAATTCACGAATTGAATTCTTTGCGGAATTTTGACGCAAAGGAGAAATAAATCTTGCGCAGTTTTTTGAAGCCAAGGAAATTTTAGCTCGCCAGGAAATGCTTACTCAATCGCTAAATACTCCAAAGAGTTTAAAAAAAAACACTTTTCGCTATTCAACTGTAAAAGCAAAACACGTTTAGCTTTCCTCCTTTTATTGCGCAACTTAACGGCAAAGTAATTCGTGCTTAATTTGATGTTTAGCTACATTTTATAACAACGTATATAAAAAATTG
>NZ_JBSHNV010000100.1:0-282 GCF_053601575.1 Lacinutrix sp. MEBiC02404
AAGCTGTAAGGTCAGGACCAATAGAATCGTTAAGAGTAAGTGTAGCAGTAACCGAAGAAGTATTTAAACAATCATCAGTAGCCGTATATGTTACTTGAATAGTTCCACCAGCACCACAAGTTGTAGCTAGGTTAGTGAAAACATAATCAGAAGTAATAGTTACATTAATATCATCCGCACAAGCTTGAAGTTCTACGATATTATCTGCATTCCAAGTATCTGCTAAAGTTTGGTTATTATCACCATCACATTCTATCGTTTCATCTACTACATTACAAGCAG
>NZ_JBSHNV010000101.1:0-995 GCF_053601575.1 Lacinutrix sp. MEBiC02404
TCAAGAAAAACTTAACAATAGACCTCGGAAAATAATAGGTTATAAAACTCCTCAAGAAATTATGGATTTTGAACTAAAAAATGTAGCTTAGTATAAACTAAAAAAAAGCAACGTTTGTTGCGTTAGAACCTTGAATGCAGCAACGCACAAGAAAAATTTGACCATTTAGTCATTAACTTTTTCAAACCGATTTTTAAGGAAAACGGATTCAGAACACCTGCAATGAATTTTTATAAAGACAATGGAGAATTCAGAAAAATAGTTCAAATTCAAAAAAGCCAATTCAATTCTAAAACGGATTTACAATTCACTATTAATATTGGAGTTTTTGATAAGTTAATAAATGAAAAAGTCTCAATATTCGGAGAAATTAAAACACCAAAACCTCACGATTGCGCTCTCGAAAAACGGATTGGAAAATTACTTCCTGATGAATTAGATAAATGGTATGAAATTAACTCAAGAACTTCGATAGAAAAATTACAATCTGAATTAGAATATGATTTGAATCAATATCTATTTCCGTACTTGAATAAATTTCAGAGTATAGAAAATGTCATATTAGAATATAAAGAAGAAAACGACTCATTCATTAAATCAAAACCTATTGACCTTTACTATGCAATTCACCAATTGAATAAAGGGGAAAATAAAAAAGCGGAACAGATTGTTTTATCATACTATTCGAAATGGAAAGACAATGAATATTGGAAAGAAAAAATAACCGAATTAATAACTGAATACAAAATAACTGTGCCTAACACCGTATATAATTAATGGCTAGTTTTAGCTTGCTTACGAAAATCTTTGCAGATTTTCTATTCGGTTTTTATTTACTAAATTAGGTGCTGAAACACGCCACTAATCATATACAAACACGTTATGTTTAATAATCCCAGACTTCTGGAACTTCCCTTGTTCATTGCAATTAGCCCATTGTAAATTACAGAGTTTGCAATAAACTTGAATTGGAATACTGGATTTTGAGGAATAAT
>NZ_JBSHNV010000102.1:0-302 GCF_053601575.1 Lacinutrix sp. MEBiC02404
TCTATAGGTCTTTTCATAGTTAGCCAGAGTTCAGATGTTTAAATTTTTATATAAATATAATTTAGGAATTCTGATTTTAGCAACGGTTTAAGCGCAATGATACGTTTCTACTGTCCAGATTAGCTCAGATTGGTTTTTCTGGGCGTAATTCAGTCGTAACAATAAACGCAAGCTTTTCAATCTTGGTTTACTTTATTGATCTTTTTAATCTAAAATTATCTTGGTTTATAAAATCAAACAGAATCCAATCCGTAACGTTTTTCAGATTACATTATTCATCTGAGTAATTATTCCCTTGTTGG
>NZ_JBSHNV010000103.1:0-3589 GCF_053601575.1 Lacinutrix sp. MEBiC02404
CCAAATTACTAAACATAACAACGTATATATAAAATAGCTAATTGGTTGTTTAATCAATATTTTTTGTTTCTTTATAAAATATATACAAGCCGGAAAGACAAGTCATTATTTAAACGCTACTTTCCATATACGTATACGTTAGCTGTAATTTAAAAAAACTCATATAATGAAAAATAACATTCTATTTCTATTTCTATTAATTACGATAATCAGTTGTAAGGAAAAAAACGCAAAATCATCAACTAATGAATCAATTCCTAAAGAAACAACTAACGAAAAAATTTACAATGGAACAGGAAACGTAACACAAGGATTAGCGGAAACACAAATTAAAAGTCTTATTTCTTGTAATCAAGGAGGTAGCAGAATTTCAGGAGTTGGAGAAATAAAAGATGATTTAGGAAATAGTTGGACAGTTCCCGGAATTAATCATTTCAACGAATCGACCAAAGCTTCTGATTTATATAATGAATGTAACTCTATAACACCAAATAATCTTTCAGAAATAGATATGAATTCCGTTCCTGTCTTTGAGATAGATTCGGACGGAGAAATCATTACAGGCTATCTTTTTGCGGATAATTATTTTGAACTTTACATTAACGGAAAATTAATAGCAGTTGACCCAATACCTTTTACACCATTTAATTCAAACATTGTAAAATTCAAAGTAAAAAAACCTTATACAATTGCAGTAAAACTAATAGATTGGGAAGAACATTTAGGTTTAGGTTCAGAAAATAATAGAGGAAAAGATTTTCATCCTGGAGATGGAGGTTTTATAGCCAGCTTTAGTGATGGGACTATTACAAATAGTAAATGGAAAGCACAAACTTTTTATACTGCACCTATTAGTGATTTAAGTTGTTTAAGTGAAATTGGAGAAAAAAGAATCTCTTCAAATTGTAGTACAGATGGAGTTGATAATGGAACAGCATTTTACGGTATTCATTGGAAAATTCCAAAAAATAGTTTTGACGTTACTTTCAATGACAGCCAATGGCCAAATGCGACCACATATACTGAAGATGAAATAGGAGTAAATAATAAAAAAGCATATATGAACTTCATAGAAAAATTTAGTGGAAAAGGTGCTGAATTTATTTGGTCTACTAATGTCGTTTTGGATAATGAAGTCATTGTTCGTTACAAAGTGGAATAAAAACTACAGCTAACACCGTATATAATTTATTGCTAGCTTCTCGCCTACTTACGAAAGTCCTCGCGGACTTTCTTGGTCGGTAATTATTTACTAAATTAGTTGCTTAAAACACGCAACAAACCATATACAACAACGTTGCCATTAATTTGAAAAAAACGAACTACAAATCAATATTAAAAGCATTTATTCCAATCGGAATTATACTTTTTTTAATTCTATTATCTGAATTAAGAACAGAAGGTTCTTTTGGAGGATTAGTTGACTTTTTTAAATATTTGTTCTTTATAGTTTTCGGAATTATAGTATTTATTTACACTTCTGTAAAACAAGGAAAAAAGATTAAAAACAAAATTGAAATTAAAGAAGCGAAAATTATTTTGACTTTACTCTTAATTTCGACTTTTATAGCAATCAGTTCTTTTTGGTTTCCGAAAGATTTTTTTGACAAAGAATCCGAATTTATCGCAAATGATATTTTTGGAAATGAATTAAGATTATTCGAAAATGGAAAATATATGTTGCGGACAAGAGATTACGAATGGACTACTATTGACAGAGGAATTTACAAAATTAATGACAATGTTATTTTTTTAGGCGAGGAAGTAAAGGAAAAAATCTGGGGAAAAAGAGCCAAAAAGTATCTGATTAAAAACAAAAATCTGATTCCAATTTACTCAAACGGAATTGAAACGGATTCAACTGAATTTTTGACAATAAAACTGAATAAAAACTAATGGCAACAACGTGTATAATTAATGGCTTGTTCTCGCCTACTTACGAAAATCCTCGCGGATTTTCTATTCAGTTTTTATTTACTAAATTAGGTGCTTAAACACGCCACTAATCATACACAAACACGTTGTAGGCAATTAATGAACCGATATGGCAGACAGAAAAATCTTTGGAATTAACAATACTAACACAACTCACTATTCACACGATTCCTTGAATAGCGAAGAGTTTTCTATAATTGCTATTGAAGAAGACGATATGCCACCTCGATATTTTTTCTTTTCCGAATACTTAACTCAATTAAGCAACAAAAATGAAATTTGGGGAAAAGGATTATTTCTTCTCAATTTATATAATGGTGCAGTAAATATAAATCTTGAAAATCACGATTGGGATTCACAAGTAAGTTTTACAAGATTAACAAATTGGGTAACACACCAGAATTTGACACCATTAAATACCGTCGACATTCTTCCAATAAATCCATTTCCAGCAAATCCTGTAACTGATAATGTAAAAAAAGCAAAACTGCGGAATTCTCACTTCATAGTTTATGCAACTTTCCTTTCAAAAAGTGAAAAAGATGTTCAAAGTCTGCTTTTACTTTCGGGTAATAAACTTAATTGGATAACATTATATGCGATATATGACACTTTAAAATTTTACTCTCAAGATTTTGACGCTCTGACAACTCAAAGTGGATTTACTAAAAATGACATTAAAGCATTTACAGGAACCGCAAATAATTTCGGGCTTCTAGGAATAAATTCAAGACACGGAGAGTTGGGTTGGGGAATACCAGCAAATACAATGAATATACAAGATGCAAAAAAAGTGATATTAAGTATGTCAAAGAATTACATTATGAATAAATAAAAAACTGCCTACAACACCGTATATAATTAATGGCTGGTTTTAGCTTGCTTACGAAAATCTTTGCAGATTTTCTATTCGGTTTTTATTTGCTAAATTAGGTGCTGAATCACGCCACTAATCATATACAAACACGTTAGGCAACATTTGAAATGACCGAGAATAAACAGAAATCCGACAGACAATATGCTGCTTATATGGCAAGAAAATATTTTAGTGGACAAATTTCTAAACATCAAATATTGGACAGTTTTCCTAATTATGAAAACGATATTAAAATCCGACTTCTTTATAAGCGGATTATGGGGAAACCTAAAAAAAGTTGGTTTTTCGGAGTTTCGAAAGAGAAATATGAAAAGTATATAATGGAAACCTATGAAGTCATTGAAGATTTAGAAACTGATAAATTACGACTTAAAACATTGAAAACACTTTTTGAACAATTGTGGTTACAATCAAACAATTGCTCTGAACCAATTGAAAATATGGGATTTCAGGTTTTTGAGGTTTCAAAAATGACCTATAATTCTAAAACTGAAATTTTGAGGTATTTGAATTTACTCGTTCAGAAAAATTATATCAGAAAAGTATCGGATAAACCTTTACTTTATGAATTTACTGAAAGCGGAAAGAAAATAAAAACGGACTCTGAAATTGAAAAAATAATAAAAAACGTTGCCTAACACCGTATATAATTTATTGCTGGTTCTAGCCTGCTTACGAAAACCCTCGCGGATTTTCTATTCGGTTTTTATTTGCTAAATTACGTTCTTAACCACGCAACAAACCATATACAAACACGTTATAAAAAATAGCCGAGAA
>NZ_JBSHNV010000104.1:0-276 GCF_053601575.1 Lacinutrix sp. MEBiC02404
CCAAATTACTAAACATAACAACGTATATATAAAATAGCTAATTGGTTGTTTAATCAATATTTTTTGTTTCTTTATAAAATATATACAAGCCGGAAAGACAAGTCATTATTTAAACGCTACTTTCCATATACGTATACGTTACCCAACATTTGAACAAAAATTATGGATAAAAAAATATTAGGAAATTTTATAATCTATTTTCCACCAATTGCATATATGGCTTTTACTCTTATTTTGAAAAAAGAAAATACTGGAATTGATTGGACTTCTATTGTT
>NZ_JBSHNV010000105.1:0-3538 GCF_053601575.1 Lacinutrix sp. MEBiC02404
ACAAACCGTAACACGACCAGATAAATTACAAGTACATTTTACCTACGATGCTTTAGGCAGAAGACTAAGTAAAACCTTTAAAAGCACCACAACCTAATGGCTTTGGGATGGTAACGTACCATTACACGAATGGAAAGAAAACCAAAACGGAGACATTTTAAGTAATAGCACCGTTGGCGACAATGGTATCGTCACTTGGGTTTTTGAAGAAAACAGTTTTATACCAACAGCCAAACTTAAAAACAACAAAAAATTTAGTATTTTAGCAGACCATTTGGGTACACCAACGAGCATGCATAATGCAGAAGGCGAACAAACTTGGGAACGTAAACTGGATACTTTTGGAAAGGTAATTACAGGAGATAATAATAGTTGCCCTTTTATGTATCAAGGGCAGTATTATGATCCTGAAATTGAATTGGCTTATAATAGATTTAGATATTATGATCCTGAGGATGGTAGGTATATTTCTGTCGATCCTATTGGGTTAAATAGTGGAGAATTTAATTTTTATAATTATGTTGGAGACCCAAATGGATGGATTGATGCTTTAGGTCTAAAATCGTATCATGGTAATGATAAAAGAAACACAAAAGCTCAACATGGATATGAGATTTACAATAAAGATGGGAAAGTCGTAAAGACAGGTGTAAGTAGTGGGAAATTTGATGGAAACCAATCTAAAAGAGCCGACAAACAAGTGAAAAACTTAAACAACAAGCCAACAGAGTTTAAGAATGGTCCTTATACATCAAAAATAGTTGAGCACCAAAAGGGAGGGAAAAATGCAAGAGGAAAAATATATGAATGGGAACAAGGAAATACTAATAAACATAGTGGAACACTAGATAGAAATATACATAAACGTCCATCTCCCGAAATTGATTAATCTATGAAGACATTAAAACATTTAGACTTTCAACTTCAAATTGATAGTGATTCTCTAAAAATAGATAATGAAAAGAATAAAGAAAAAATAGTTGACGATTGTTATGATTATTGCTATAATTTAAAATTAAAAACTAAACATATATGTAATTATATTGAACGTACTTGCTTAAAGAAACTGAAGTTCGAAGTCAAAGATTATAATGGCATTGTAATTACATTTCTTCACGGTTATCCTGAAGAAAAAATGTCTAATATTGATGAATCATACATAACCTTAAGTAAGTGTGTTGGTATTTTTATTCGTTTTGACAAAGCGAAATATGATTCTTTAAAAACAGATAATGAATTTAGAGAGTTTATTTACGAATATATGGTTGATACCTTTAAAAAGATTGAAGCTAAATATGAGATTCCAAGTTCAGAAATGCTAGCTTCTTATAAAGAGTTAAAAGAAAAAAACTTTGTTAACGAATGGCTTGGGAAAAAGAAAACCGATACAACTAGGAAACTATTAGCTGAACTACATTGTGCTGTTACAATAGACAAATTTATTTTAACTTTAAAATTGTATCAAGATAAAGTAGAAATTTATAACAATGTTATTTTAGAAACTGTACCAGATGAATATAGGTATGCACATAGAGTTAAGAAATTAGTAATAGAGCAAGATGCAATTAAAGTTCTAGGAACAAGAGATAAGATTACATTTTCTTTGCCCTTAAAAGATATTTTAAAATAAAAAGATAACTTCGTAGTTATATAAAAGACAAAGAACCACAGTTTTAAAAGCTGTGGTTTTTTTATGCAGTAAGTTTATTTTGTACTTTTGAGAAAGTAGAAATGAAGACGTTCATTGATTTGCTTGATTTACTGGTGATAATAAATCATGACAGGTTATCTCAAACGAGCCATAAGAAAGCTCAAGATTTAATTAAAAAACCAGACACTACAATTGAAATTGTAGAAGTAGATTTAGATAATGTAACAGCAGGAGGCGGTAAATCAGAAAGAAGTAATAAAGGAAATATTTTAAGACATTATGAACAGATAGAACTTGATAAAGTTCAAGATGATGGATTTAAAACAAATCAAAGAAGAGCAGAAGCACTTCATAAAAATGATAGAAACAAAAAATTAATAGATGACTATAATGCATCTAAAAAAGGTAAGAAAACAACATATAACAAATAATGACAGAATTCAAACAGTGGTCTTTTTCGGTTGAAAGGAGAAACCGTTTTGCTAGAGAAACAATGTTAGGAAAAACTTTTGAAGAATATCCTACTGAAGAAGAAGATATTTTAGAAGTTGATGGTGTTATATTTTCTATACACGGTGATGAAATTAGTGAAATAAAAGAATTGCCTTCTTTTTTAAATAGACTACCTAACCTTAAATCAGTTAGACTACCTATAGACTGGTTATCAAAAATTGATATTCCAACAAGTATTGAAGAATTAATTTTAACTAAACAGGTTTATTCAAAACAGAATATAGAAAAATGGTCAGAAAATTTAAAATTTAATACCCTAAAACACTTATCTGTACCTGAATTATTACACCCTTATGAAATAAACTTAAGGGAACTTACCAGTTTAGAAAGTATTGAATATGATTTTACTGTTGAAAAGAAAAACGAAAAACTTTTAGCAATAGCGGAATTGCCTAATTTGAAAGAGTTAACTATAAATTATGGTAAAAAATGGGATTTATTTACTCCTTTAGAAAACTCAAATATAGAGAATTTAAGATTATTAGGCTGTACAGGAAAAAAAATAGCCTTAGAAAATATTGTTAAAGTTAAAAAATTAAAAAAGTTAGAACTTGTTTATTATAGGTTAGAATTAGATTGTAATTTGTTTTTAGAGTTAAAGAATTTAGAAAGTTTAGAATTAGTAGATAATAATAAAATTATCAATATAGAAGCTTTATTAAAGCACAAGAATTTAAAACATTTAAGTGTTAGCAGCTGTAAAAAACCTTTTTCAGAAAAAGATAAAGAGCTTTTTCTTAGTCATGGTTTTGAGTCTTTAGACATTGATTATGCTTAAAATACACTATATAAAAAAACAAAGAACCACAGCGAAAGTTGTGGTTTTTTTATGGTTTAAATTTTTTCTAATTTAATAGCTTTAATCATAGAATCTAGAGTGAAAAAGATGTGATTTTGTTTTTCATTTGAAAACGAAAGAATATCTTTAAAACGAGCAAGCATGTCTGGATTCTTAAAAAGATCTGCTTCTTCATTTTCTCCCTCGCTAGCGCACGTTTGTAACGAGTGCCGTACCGAGTAAGTTCTACAAAAGAATTAAACAATAAAAGCTATCTATTCATTTAGGTAGCTTTTTGTATTTTTAAGGTATGAGCAGAAAGTATGAATTTCATAATCCAACAGCAGCATATTTTGTTTCGTTTGCCACAACCATAACGATAGAGAATACAGTAAAGGCGGAAGATTAGAGAAAAAAGGAAGCTGGAACTATAAATACGATGCCGACGGTTTTTTAACCGAAAAGTACAAAGGTAGTAGCAGCATTTTTAGAAGTAAAAAAGACCACTGGCAATACGAGTGGAATGCTGCTGGCATGTTACAAACCGTAACACGACCAGATAAATTACAAGTACATTTTACCTACGATGCTTTAGG
>NZ_JBSHNV010000106.1:0-419 GCF_053601575.1 Lacinutrix sp. MEBiC02404
GCGTTTATCGTTACGACTGAATTACACGCAGAAAAACCAATCTGAGCTAATCTGGACAGTAGAAACGTATCATTGCGCTTAAACCGTTGCTAAAATCAGAATTCCTAAATTATATTTATATAAAAATTTAAACATCTGAACACTGGCTAACTATGAAAAGACCTATAGATAACAACGTATATAATTAATGGCTAGTTTTAGCTTGCTTACGAAAATCTTTGCAGATTTTCTATTCCGTTTTTATTTACTAAATTAGGTGCTTAAAACACGCAACAAACCATATACAACAACGTTATCTATAAGTTACTCACCAACAAAAATTATTGGAAAATCTATAAGTCTGAACTTCCAACAAGGGAATAATTACTCAGATGAATAATGTAATCTGAAAAACGTTACGGATTGGATTCTGTTTGATT
>NZ_JBSHNV010000107.1:0-617 GCF_053601575.1 Lacinutrix sp. MEBiC02404
CGTTGTTATAAAATGTAGCTAAACATCAAATTAAGCACGAATTACTTTGCCGTTAAGTTGCGCAATAAAAGGAGGAAAGCTAAACGTGTTTTGCTTTTACAGTTGAATAGCGAAAAGTGTTTTTTTTAAACTCTTTGGAGCATTTTCCGATTGAGTAAGCATTTCCTGGCGAGCTAAAATTTCCTTGGCTTTAAAAAACTGTGCAAGAGTTATTTCTCCTTAGCGTCAAAATTCCGCAAAGAATTCAATTCGTGAATTGAGTAAGCAGAGTTCGCGATTATTTTATTAAGATTTGAGTAAGGAAATAATCCGATTATTTATGTTTTAAGAAATTCAGTTTGTTGAAATTGAGGATTCTCGGCTATTTTTTATAACGTGTTTGTATATGGAAAGTTGCGTTTTGGTACAGGCGGATTTTCCGAAGGAAAATCAGAAGTAACAAAAGAGCAACCAACTTTATTTCAGCACTAATCTAGCAATTTTTTATATACGTTGTTATAAAATGTAGCTAAACATCAAATTAAGCACGAATTACTTTGCCGTTAAGTTGCGCAATAAAAGGAGGAAAGCTAAACGTGTTTTGCTTTTACAGTTGAATAGCGAAAAGTGTTTTTTTT
>NZ_JBSHNV010000108.1:0-130105 GCF_053601575.1 Lacinutrix sp. MEBiC02404
CGGTTTGCAACATACCAGCAGCATTCCACTCGTATTGCCAATGGTCTTTTTTACTTCTAAAAATACTGCTACTACCTTTGTACTTTTCGGTTAAAAAACCGTCGGCATCGTATTTATAGTTCCAGCTTCCTTTTTTCTCTAGTCGTCCGCCTTTACTGTATTCTCTATCGTTATGGTTGGTGGTTTCAAAAAGGTTACCAACATTATCTTGGTCACGTACTTGTTGGGTTCCATCTTGAAAGTTGGCTTGCTCTAAATGTCCTGTTGCTGAATACCCATATTTAGTAATCCCTTGTTTGCTATCGTCTGTTTTTTGTAAACGGTCGTTAATTCCCCAAGTGTATTTACGTTGATGTTTTTGTTGCTTTTTGGTAAGTGTTTGCTGCGAGGTTAGTCTACCAATATTATCATAACTAAATTGTTGCTCCACTTTACCTGGCAACATACGTTCGGTTTCAAAACCTAAACTATCATGTTTGTATTGTGCTTCCCAATTGTTGGTGTCTTGACTGGCGCTTAAATTGGCTAGATTACCAAAAGTGTCATGTGCATAATTAATATGAGCATCTAGACTGCTTTCTAATTGTGTACGTACACCTAAAGCATTGTATTGATTCGTAATGCTATGTTTATCTACTTGCTCATTCGTAATTAAACCTAAGGTGTTGCGTGTAAATACAACTTCGGCATCGTTATTTATAGCATTTAATAATTGTCCTGCAGGATTGTAATTAAATACTTGTGTATTGTCGTTACCGTAATCTATTTCGGTAATTCTACTCGCAGTATCATAGGTGTATTTTACTTTTTTACCACTGGCTTTAGTCAGTTCTAGAACACGTCCTGCTAAATCGCGTTTAAAGTGTTTGGTAGCTTCATCAAAACTTTGTTCTTTGGTAACGTTACCAACACTGTCTAAGGTAAAGGTATATGGATTTCCTTTTTCGTTTATAATTTTGGTAAGCTGCTCTTCGGTATCGTAATAATAATAGGTGGTACCACGCGCATCACTACGTCTGGTCATTTTCCACATACCAGAATAGCTGTAATTTACTTCTTGGTGTGTGTCTTGGTATTTTAAAAGATTGTCTATACCATCATACTTTAAATGGATTTTGTTACCATCAAAGTTAGAAACCTCTTGAATTCGGTTTATTAAATCAAAACCTTTCGTTTGTACCGCACCTTTTGGGTTGGTGATTTTAATGCAATTTCCTAAAACATCGTATTTGTACGTAGAAATATTGTTTAGGCTATCTCTTATTTCTTTTATATTATACTGTGCATTGTAAAGTAGGGTTGTGGTATTGCCTAAAGCATCTGTAATACTATCTAATAAGCCATCTTTATATTGCATTGTAGAGCTTGCACTCATTGGGTTGGTACGTTTTATAACGTTACCATTTGCATCATATTCCCATTTCCAGATACCACCATTGGCATCTTTTACTTTTACAGGAAGATGATTTTTGTTTTCTTTTACACTGTATTCTGTTTCTACAGTGGCTCCAGCAGGATCGATGCTTAGAATTTCATTTCCAAAGTCATCATAGGTATACAATTCTTTGTTTCCTAAAGGATCTGTGTAGGAGGTAAGCTGATTATCTTCATCATGCAACCATTGGTTAATAGCGCCATTTGGTTCTACTTTTTTGTATACTAAACCTCCTTTATGGTAATACTCGGTGATGTGCCCAAGGCTGTTTTCAACTTTAGTTAAACCGTCAAAAAATGCTAGTTTGTGGTTGTAAATATTATTATCTCCCCAAGTTTGAATACATCGCGAACCGATTTCTTTTCCATCATATACAAAGAACCATTTTAAACCATTTCGCCAGGTTTCCTTTACCATTAAATAGCCTTCATATTCAAAATGCATGCTATCTCCAACGGCATTGGTTTGCTTCAGCATATTACCTTTGGCGTCATAAACATAGCTAGCAATGGTAAATCGCTGACCTATTAATTCTGGATGTGGTGCCGTAATCTCGGTAATGCGTCCTTCTTTATCATTGGTTACTTGAAGTACACGATGTGCACTGTCTGTAATTTGAATTAAATGACCTTCTCTATTATAGTTAAACTGAATACTAAAACTGTTCGCATTTACAACGCTACGTAATTTTTGTACCCCGTTAAATTTTTCTTTAGTGAAATGGTAGTATACATCTTCGTTAATATCCCAAACATGGTATTCACCACTATCGTTTACACGAAGTTCCAATTGTTCGCCTTTTCTAAAGGTTGGTGTAGCGGTAGTTGGTTTTCTGAAGGCTAAGGGTCTTCCGTCCGGCATTCTTAAAGAGACGTTGTTTTCGGCTTCGTCTTCAACAATAGCAATATCATAGTTATGATGCCAACCGTTTCCTAACGGACCTTTGTAATCGCTTTCGCAATACCAAGAACGTTCCCACGAAAGCGGAATTGGACCTGGAAGGAAGAAATCTTCTTCGTCTGTAAAAAACATTCCAGAAGCTACATCTACTGGATGTCCTGTTTTAGTACATAATTTTTTATGTAGTTTATTTGCTAGTTTATTATTTCCTAATACTTTATTGATGGCACCATGGCCAAGTTTAGCTGCTAATTTATTAAAGTGTCTACCAAAGGCACCTTTAACGGCTTTGGTTAAAAGCGCCATAGGATTAAAAGGCGCAGGAATAGGACTGGTAACAATAGATTGTGCCATTGGAATAGGCATAACCACACTTGTAGGTAAATACAAGGTCATTTTTTCTTTAGTACCTCCAGAGGTATTTTTACTTTTTCTTGTAGCATGCACAGAAGGCATACCAATAGGGTGCGATTGGCAACTTAAGTGTAAGTGCAAACCACCACCGGCAATAGGGTCATTATCTGCTAAAGCAAATAAACTACCTAGCATAGCGTGACCAGTATTAGTAGGAGGAAGCGGCGCAAAGGTAGCGCCCATCGGGAAATGCGGAATGTTTTTAGTTGGTGTTCCTGCAACCGTTCTTGGTATAAAACCACCAATTTTAACGGTAGCTCCAATCATACCAACCACCATACTAAGTCCGGTGTTCACCAGTGTTGCTGTTTTATGATCGTTTGCTGCTTGTTGTTGTCCTTCTGTTGCTTGTTCCCCTGCTTTAGGTCCTTCTGGAGCTACTGGCGGCGGTGCAATAAAAGAAGCAAGAGCTGCTGCAATAAAATCTTCTGCTTTAAATAACATTCCAATATATGGATGTGGCATTGGTATAGGAAGAGGAGCAGGCGGTATCATAACCGTATGCACGTCAATACCTATAACAGGATCCATTTGTTTGGAAATAGGAAAGCTGGCAATACCTTTCATGCCTAAGGCAGCCATTGCAGGCATCAAAACCGATTGTGCAATGCTGTCTACCGTACCAGTAAGTGCACTAAAGGTTTGTATTCCTGTATCCACAGCATTTAAATTATGTGCTACATCTGCGGTACTAGCGGTAAGATTTGTGTTTTGAGAAATAGCATCACGTTCTTGATTGCCTTTTTTAAAGCCTTCAATTTGCTCTCCAGTAGTAAGGCTTATTTGCTCGCTTACATTATCAAAATATGATTTATCTGTTGGCATAGATACGTGTTGTTAAATGTGTATAATGATTAATTTCTATAAATTACTAGCCCTATTGCTAAAGCAATTAATGCAATTGTAAAATAAATAATAGCCATTACTGTTTTACCAGATAGCTTGTTATTAGTTAGATTACTTAAGTTTTGTAAAGATTTTTTCTCTCCTTTGTCTAACAAAAAATTTTCTTTATAAAAGGCACTAAATACTAATGCTATTATAAAAATACTAGCAAAGATTTTTTTGAAAGGTATGTTGTTGAAAAATTCTTCCACTTTTATAAAACATTATATGGGTATTGTTGGTACTAATTTTTAAATGGTACTTGTTATTTATATAAATCCGGATTATAATTAAAATAACCATATAAACAGAGTATAATACCTATTAGCATAATAGAGCCATAAATAATACGCACTGTTTTTCTACCAAATGCATTAATAAAATATGCGATATTAAAATAACCTCCACCAGGTTCTACTACCCAATCCCAGTCTAATATTAGTCCTAATATAATGAACAGAAAAACACCTATACCTAATAAGTAACCATATTGCGGATTTGATGTCATTACTTCTGTGATTTCTTCCATTTTTATTGTTTTATTTTTTTACTTAGTTTTCCAAATTCTTCGATCGTTTCTTCCCATTGTTCACCAAAAAGCGGAGACATGTCTTGGTTCATTTGGTTGTCACTTAAAAATTGGTTTCTACTATAATCTTTTAACAGTTGTTGTACTACTAAAGGATAGGTAGACGACCTTGCTAAATCTGCGCCTAAAGCATCTTTTAAATAATATGCTTGTAGATAGTATTGTGTAGATTCATCATTTAAGCTTGATTTTTTAGCCATATAACCTGCTAAGCGTAGAGATTCACATTGCATTAAATAATCTTTTGCCGTTGCATATGCCTTTGCTGCTAAATCGTAATCTTTTACCGATTGGTTTTTATTCTTTTTTAGTTGGTGCAATGCACCTCTACCTAAATGGGTTTGCCCAATAAGGCGATAAGCCATTTCTGGTTTTAATAAGTCTTTAGATATTAAGGCGGTTTCTACGGCTTTATTAGAAAAATAAAGCGCATCGTCATAATTTTTATACCCTAATTGGTCATTGTATAAAATGGTATACACGGTAACTATTTGCATGAGCCAATTTGCGTCTTTTTTAAGTGCTTTGGTAGCTATATCTAGACAGTTTTTTGCTGCATGTTGTACTTTTTTTTCGTCTCTTTCTTTTACGCCATTTATTAGTTTGGCTAGATTTGCGCGATACGGCGTTTCTGTTGCAGTAGGATCTCCTAGTGCTGCCATTTGTTCTATTGCAGCGTCGATGTTAAAATCGGGTTCAATAGTATAAACTTCTTCCGGATAGTTTTCTGCTAAGGAATTATAAATAGGATTTTCTCTAGTATCGTCAATTCCAATAATAAGATGCGATTCCATATCGGTCTCTAATACTGCATTAAAATAATCTGTCGCGTTTTTTTCTGAAATAGATTGTATTAATAGAACAATACTAATTTTTACTTTTTTTTCTGGCTGTAAGTAATTAGCAAAACTATTTAAGTTTTTTATAAGTAGTTGTGCAGGATTTTCAGGATTACCTAGGCTATAATCTGGTTTCCATGTAATGGTTTCAAATGGTATAGCGTCTGGGATTTCTGCAGTATTCCAATTATTTATTTCCTCTTCTAATTCTTGTAATAAATCGTTACTGTAAGCTGCTGCCGAAGTAAAAGGGGATGTTAAAATGAGTACAAAGTCTTGCTGATTAGAGTCTACTGCTAGCATATACTGGTAATAGGCTCCCAGCATATCTTGTTCGTCTTCTGCTGCTAAAACGCGAACAATTTTAACCTTTGGTGTGTTAATAGCCAATGTCCATTTTAGGAGCATTTGATCTACGCGCTCTTGTATTGGATTGTTTTGACCCATTTTAGTTCAGCTTTATTATAGTACCTGCTACAGAAGTTGTTCCTGAAGAAGTTAATGTTGCTTTTGCGCCTCCTGTTACTGTTACTTCAACGCCTCCACTAATAGCCACTTCTTTTCCTCCATTAATAGAAACTTCATCTCCACTAACAATACTTACTTCGGATCCTCCATTAATAGAAACTTCATCACCACTAACAATACTTACTTCAGATGCACCATTAATAGAAACTTCATCATCACTAGAAATACTAACTTCCGAAGGGGCTGTTATAGATACTTCACTAGAAGCAGCTGTAATACTTATATTACCATTACCATCTAGAACAATGGAGCTGCCGGC
Organism: Lacinutrix sp. MEBiC02404; assembly: GCF_053601575.1. Taxonomy (NCBI): domain Bacteria; kingdom Pseudomonadati; phylum Bacteroidota; class Flavobacteriia; order Flavobacteriales; family Flavobacteriaceae; genus Lacinutrix; species Lacinutrix sp. MEBiC02404. The sequence goes on from NZ_JBSHNV010000108.1 coordinate 5,850, forward strand.
TTTATCTTGAATAGTGATACTACCATCTTCGTCATTTAATTTAAAAAACGAACCGCTTTTGCTCATTAACATTTTTATATGGTTGCTAGCGTTTGCGCTACCTTCAGGAGGAGTGGCATTTGAATTATAAACGCCTCCCATTACAAAAGGAGCTTCTGCATTGCTACCTTCAAAGTCTACTAGAACTTCATCATTTACTTCTGGTATAAAGAAAAAACCTTGTCCTTGGGATGCACTAGGTGATATATAACGTATCCAAGGTGTTGTTAATCCGTCTTTCTTTTGCCAAACAAATTGCACTTTTACTCTTCCCATTCCTTCTGGGTCATGATTTTCTATTACTTTAGCTACTTGGCTTTGTGCAATAGGAAATGCATTAATTTCCGTTTTAGGGTATGTTTTTATGTTCGAAGAAGTCGCTTCAAAAAAGTTTTCATATTCTCCATTACTAGAATAGGAGTGTGTCACTTTTGTAATTATATAATTGTTTTGAGATACTTTTACTGTTGTTGCTAGCATTACGCCAGGATTATCTGAAGTACCATTGATTTTTACTTGATTGGCTTGTAGTGCATTTTGTTGCAGTTCTACATATTTATCTAATCTGCTTTTCGCATTGGTATCATCAGAAATGTTAACCCAAATCTTTGTTGGGTTCGCATAAATGTCTTTGGAGCTATCATTAACTACACCAAAATATCCATTGCTAGATTTGGTTGCTGAAGACGATTCTTTTTCATGTACATCATCTGTAAGATAGTCATTGGTATAATAATTAAAGTTTTGAGGTATTGGAACTAAAGAGGTATTTAAATCTTGTAGATCTCTACCAAGTATTAGTTCTAATTCTTCCGATTCTGTGTCTACACCAAACATTAATTCTTCCCCATCATAGTACATCCATTCTCCATTTCTGGCTGCCATGCGTTGTGCAAATTTAAAGCAGCTTTCATTGTATTGTACGGTATACGTTAACGGTTCTGAAAGGTCTGAATTTTGTGTATTTATTTTTAATCTAGAAGTATCATAATTGCTAAAAGTATCTTCCATGATATCAATGAAACTTTTATCATTGAAAGAAGTATGATGCGGACCATCATCAGCAATTATTGTAGGACTTTGTGCTTTTATTAAAATTAAGTCACCTGCGTTAGAATACAGTCCTTTTTGATAACTTAATCCGGTTATAATTCCTTTAAACTTTAGGGTACCATGAAAACTTATACCTGCATAAGATTTAGTTTCTATAGTAATTATGGTTCCCAAGAGTTCTTCCATTTCTTGGTTATTGTCACCACAAAATTTTTCAATAGTTTCTAACAAGCAATATAAATCTAGTGTGTGGTGTTCCCCAATTTCTTGATGTAAACTACAACTATTATAGTAGGGAAGTTTATTTCCGTTTATATGTATATGTGTTGTTGAAAGAATAGCCATTGTTGAAAAATTTGTAATTAAGAAGTATTAATTTATGCCCATTCCAGGATTCTGATATAAGCTATCGTCTAACTCTAAGGATTCTACTGCTAAAACTAAGCTAGTAGACATAGGGGTTTTACTATTGTTTTCAAAAGATTCATTATAATTAATACAAAAAGCACCAGTGAATTTTAAAGTTCTTGAGCTTGCCATTGCATCTCTTTTATAAAAAATTATCTCGCCATCTTTTTGTTCGTACGGACTAATGCTCCATGCAAAAAAGCCAGAATTACTAGAAGATTCAATTAATATATGTAAATGATTAATTGTTGGCATACCAGTTGGTCTACTAGAACCATGGTGTACTTGTTGGGCAACATCAAAAGAAAATGAAAGTACATTATACTCTTGATCATCTATACTTAATTTTGCTAAAAAAGACATGACCTGTGATTTATATTAATTAATTGTGTAGCATAAATTTAAGGAGTGGGTTTACACTCCTTAAATTATGAATGTATTATAATGAAATACGAAACTATGAAGTCCACTCGTTAACGTGCTCTCCGTTTCCTATACCTATAGTTTTTGCAGAAATAACTACAGTTTCAGCCATAGGATTGTCTCCTGAATGGTCAAATTTTTCGCTATAATTGATCATGTAAGCTTCTGTGAATTTTAATTCTTTAGCTTTAGCATCTGTATCTCTTTTTAAGAAAGTGATAGATCCATCTTTACGCTCAAAGTTGTTGAACATCCAATCTGATAAAGATGTGTCTGCAGTAGATTCTACAGTGATTTTAATTTTACCTCCTCTAGTAATAGAAGAAGGGCGTCCGGTTGCGTCAGTTTCTTGGTGCAGCTCATAACTACAGTTTAGTACGTTGTACTCTTTTCCACCAACATTTAGTTTTGATTTAAATGACATAATAATTGAATTTTAATTAATAATTAACAAATGATAAAAAGGTTTTTGAACTATTTATAATTGTAGTATTTTACTAAATACTACAAAATTTAAAAAAGCTATAACTTAATTTATTTACTATTTAATACTCTCTAAAATAAAAAGTTAACACAAAGGCATTCTTTATTTTATTTATTTTTTATGCAGGTCAGTAGAAATAATAATATTTCTAAAGATTTGGTTTGCTGTATTTTATTTATTTACTCTTTGACAAACAATAACATCATTTTCATGAATATCATTATTTACTACTGTTTTTTCAAAATTGATATGTTTTATGTTTCCTAGCCAGTTGGGTTTAAAATAGAAAACCCATTCTTGAGGTTGCATGTTATTAGGGTCTAAATACTCTATAGTACTTTCAGGATGTCTTTCATTATAATCATTAATAAAGAAATAAAAGAGTTTACCAAATTCCATGTTTTCTGGTGCTTTTATTCTAAAGTTGGTGATTTCATTAATCTCAAATTTTTTCTGAAATTCAAAACTAATAACAGCTGGATTTATTAATTCGTTTTTGGTTGGATCTTTAATACTTCCGTCTAAAGGGAATAACCATTTTTTATATACAGGAATAGGAATGCTAAATGCAAATTCGTACAGTTTTTGAAATAAAAACGGCGTGATAAAACATAAACTTGTTCCTAAAAATAAAATGCTAAAATTAGGTCTAAATCTATGTACTACATTCATGTAAGCGATAAGGCCAATACATAATATAATGATGGTAAATAGTAACTCGTAAAATATTCCGGATTTATCTTTCTTTAAGTCTGGAAAGTATTTATCCATTACATGTAGGTGTAAAATACCTAGGGCAAAGAACACTAATTGTATACCAATAAAACTGTTTAATGGTGTGTCATTTAAAACAAAATGAGAGCTTAGTAAAGCGGTAAGAGCAAAGGTTACAAGAATAAAAAGTAAGTACAGTATTGCTGCCTTTTTGTTTTTGTTAAAGATCGCTCGTATCTTTTTCATTAAACCAAGAATAATAGAGCTAATAAAAAACAAGCCTAAACTTAGTTTAAACATGTTTCCGTTCATTATATGGGTTAATGCATTCATACTCTTGTATAATTATATTAATGTTGTTAAACCTATTATTGGTTCTTTTTCTCTACTTAATAAAAAACCATCTTTAAGGTTAACTTTAAAGGATGTTTTTATTTCTACTTCTATTGGAAAAAAATAATCATAAAAAACATTTAAGAATTTTGTAAAGCCGTCTTTTTTTAAATAATCTTCAATATTATCTTCTAAAACCGGTCCGATTTCCACTTGATAAACTGGTTGCAAAATCGAATCCTTTTTATTGGTTAGGGTGAAACTGGTACCCAAATAATTATCTGTACTATTTAACTTACGTTCAAAAGTTGTTTTTGGACTATATACTTTCTTAATTTTTACTTTTTTATTTATAATATTTTCTAAACAAAGACTGGTGAGTTCTAAATCTCCAGCTATTTTGTAGCTATATGGCAATAGTTTTAATAATTTAAGTAAATACATTTTAGGGATAGATGCATCTACTTTCCAAAATTTTATTAAAAATTCATCTTCTAAATTTAGAAAATTATTTAGTAAATCTTGTTCTTTACTTTCAATTTTCAATTTCTGATTAAAAAACTCGTTTTCTAATGGTGAAAAAAAATGTCTAGCTTTAGTTTCTTCCTCTTTATAGGTCTTTCTTAATTCTGAAAAACCAACGCTACCTTTAGAGGTGTCTTTGGTATGAAATAAACCTTCTGGTAATTGGTCATACAAACCATTTCTACTTAGATTTAGGTGTAATTTACCATCTTCATCTACATTGCCTACATCTAAGATATCTCTTCTATGGGATCTTTTAAAGGTGCTTTTGTTCTTTATTATTATATCATCTTCATGAATAGTTGTGTTCTTTTTCAAGTCGGCAACTACAACTTCCGCTTTTAAGTTTTGATAAACAGAAATTAGTTCTTCAAATATTGCTTCTAATTCATCTGTGCTCATACCAGTGTTTCCTTTTTTATCTTCTTCCTCCAGCTACAAATCTTTTAGTCCAAAACGGATCTGTTAAATTGCTTATTTGTACTCCTGACAAACCATTATCTTTAGTGTAAGAAGTGGCATGCACAAAATAGCCGTTATGAAGAAATATACCAACATGAACGATGACTTCTTTGTTTTCACCAGAACCTCTAAAGAAAATTAAATCTCCTTCACGTAAAAATTCTTTTTTTCCAAATTTATCGGTAAGTTTAGAGTCGAATTGTTTTTGAGCGGTACGTTCTAAATAAATATCATAAACACTAGTGTAAAGTCTTTGTGTAAATGAAGAGCAATCTATACCTTCTCTAGTTTCGCCTCCTAAGACATATTTTGTTCCGTCCCAACTATCAATAAATTCGTATAATTTTGAATTAGATATGGTTTCTGGAGTGACATCTAGTTTAGATCCATATTTTATTTGTAAGCTAGTCACTTCTGCTGTTACAGGCAAAGGAGTTGCTTCAATAGGTGTGGTGTTTTCTATATTTATTTCGTTATTGTCTTTTTTGTTTTTAAGAAGTTTTTTCTTTTGCTTTTCTAAGATTTTATCTCTTTTTTCTTTTTCCTTTTGAGATTCTTTAAGAAACTTATCTCTTTCCTTTTGAGATTTCTTTTCTTCTTTTTGTTGTGCCTTTATCGCTTTATCTCTTCTTTTTCTTTCTTGTTTGTTAACTTCAATTTTAACATTATCTAGTATGATGTTTTTACCAGGACTCACCTCAATAAGTATATATTTTGTAACATAACCATCTTTAGTAATGGTTACCACATGGTCTCCGCTAGGGATGTCTTTTAATATGTTAAATGCACCATTTAAATCTGTTCGTTGCGCAATAGCTGTGCCTTCAATTGCTACAATAGCGTTGGTGACATTGAGAGAGGTGTCTTCTTCTATTACAATACCTTTAAAAGAGGTTTGCGCATTGGTAAAAGTAGTTACTAAAAGGGTTATAAAAAGGAGCAGTTTATGATTCATGAAACATGTTTTGATAATTAATGTTTTTTTTAAAATTAATGTTAACTAACATTAAAAAATAATATTAAATAAAAGTAATAAATAATTGTATTTAAACAATGTTAAATCTATTATTTGTAAAAAAAATCGTCAATTAAATTCTTTTTTTATTTAAAACACAAAAACGTGAAATTTTAGTATAATTAATATTCTATATTTACTTTTACAAAATTATGAGTAAACGCTTTTATAAATTACCAATTAAACCGGACAGCTTTTTTACTAAAAAAGAGCATGATAAATGTGATATAAAACAATCTATAGCACATTATATTCATTTAATAAATACAACATCTTTTGGGGAATCTACTTTTGATGAAACCTTTGGTAGCTCTATCTGGGAGTTAGATTTTGATAATTTAAAGAGTGCTAATAAATTAAAATCTTTAATTAAAGATTCTATTGAAGATTCTATAAAAGCACATGAGAAAAGACTAACCAATATTAGCGTTCAAGTTAAAATTAAACAAGAAGAAATTTTAAGCACAGACGCAGCAAATAGAATTAAAAAAAGAGTGGACCTTGTAATTAGAGCTAAAGTAAAACAAACGAACGAAGATTTTAAGTATGTAGAATACTTTTATATTGGACCATTATCCTATCAATAAATTTACCAAATGAAAACAGAATCTTTCGAACATATAAAAAACAGAATGGTAAAGAAAGCAGCCTCTATTTGGGGAGTAGCTGCTAATGAAATTGAAACGTCCTTTGATCCTGTGGTGTCTTTATTAATTTCTGCTTGCGCTTCTGAAATTTTGAAAATTGAGGCCGAGTTAAACGAATCTCAAAACAGGGTTACTGAGAAGTTAGTGCAACTAATGACACCAGAAACGGCAATAGGCTCTAAACCTGCTCATGCTATTTTACATGCAAACACCTTAGACGATAAAGTAAACATAAAACCAGAGTATCAATTTTATTTTAAAAAGAGAACCACAGAAAAAAAAGGTTCGGAAAAACTAAAAAATATTTTCTTTTCTCCTGTGCAAGACTTTAACCTTATTAATGCTAATGTTAAATATCTAGCAAGCGGAAACAAATGCTTTAGTTTGGATGGAAAAAAAGAAAAAACTAGAATAACTAAAAAAACGGATAAAGAAGAATTACCCGCGTCGACCATTTATTTAGGTATAGAAAGTAATTTGAAAGAGTTGCCTTTACAAGATATTTCTATGTATTTTGAAATCGATGATATTGATAATAGCGAAATGTTTTACCATTATTTAAAACATGCAAAATGGTCTATTAATAATGCCGAATTAAAAATAGAAGAAGGCTTTTACAATAGTAGTTCCTTAAATAAAATCGAGCTTCAATCCATTTTTAAAGAAGTTTCTAGAAATACACAAAATATAAAAAGTCAAGTATTACAATTCTATAAAAAAAATTACATCACTATCAAAGATGTGAAGTCCTATAAAGCTGCTGCTTGTGATGATTTAAAAGATTTTATTGCAGTAAACCAATTAGAAATTCCTGAAAATATAACTTGGCTTAAAATTGAGTTTTCAAGAGTATTAAGTAATGCTATATTGCAAAAACTGCATTGTTCTTTAAATGCTTTTCCCGTTTTAAATAGAGAATTAAACTCCTTTACATACCAGGTTAAAAACTACATTAATATTTTACCTATTAAGACAGAAAATTACTTTTTAGATGTGAAGTCTATTGTGAATACCAATGGCCAAACATATATTCCAAAACTTCAAGATGCCTTAAATACAGGAAAAGGCAATTATACGGTAAGAGGAAATAATGTTGGTAAGTTAGACCAACGCGGAGCAAAAGAATATTTAATTCATTTAATAGAATTACTTAAAGATGAAAGTGCTTCTTTTTCCTTTTTAAACAATGATTTTTTACATAGTAATCTTAAAAACTTAAATCAGCTAATTTCGTTATTAGAGAAAAAAGTAGCTGCAACAAAAGAGAATCTTACCGAGAGTAGTTATATCACCTTGGAGCCATATAGTAAAAAAGAAAACTTATTAATAGATTACTGGACAACCAATGGAGACGAAGCAAATAATATTAAATCCGGAAATGATATAGAGGTTTACAAGGCCATTGGAATAAAACAAAAAGGCAGTTACTTATTAACTACCACTTTTAATGGTCGAAATAATTTAAACATGGAAGAGCGTTTAAATTCTTACAGACGTTCTTTGCTTTCTAGGGACAGAATTGTAACCAAAGAAGATATTAAAGCATTATGCTATGAATTATATAATGATAAAATTGAAGCAGTAGAAATAAAAAAAGGATACACGAATAGTATTGAGGTTAATAAAGGAATAACACAATGTATCGAAATTGAACTGTATGCTAATAAAAATATGAAATTTGAACAAAAAGAATGGGATTCACTTAATAGTAATTTGCTGCTCTTTCTAGAAAAAAAATCTATAAATATATTTCCATATAAAATAAAAATAGTAAATTAATCCTTAATTTTATAGGGTTGAAAAATGAATACTACAATGAAAAATACATCCACACATCTAGATAAATCAGTCATTTATATTTTCTTGATTGTCTTTTTTTTATCCGCATCTATGTTTGCTTATAAATATTCAAAATATGCACCTTGTGAAGATGTAAGTTTTAATATTAATACCAATGATTATACTATAGGTTCGCTAATTAAATTTGAAGACTTTACCGATAGTGCAACAAATTGGGAATGGGATTTTGGAGATAATTCCATCATTTCTACGCAAAAGAAACCATTACATATTTATAAAGAACCAGGAGACTACAATGTAAGATTGCTAGTAAATGGTATTTGTGAGCAATCGGAAATTATCACCATATTACAGAAAAAAGAACTTTTAGATTCTACAAAATTCCCGGTTTTTAATATTCCAAAAACTATTCGTGTTGGTCGTACATTAACGGTAGAAGACAAAACGGAAAATGCTTCCAGTTGGGAATGGAGATTTGGTGAAACAGCAGAAGCAAATTCAAAAACAAAATTAGCATCCTATATATATAAGGAACCAGGATTTAAAACCATATCTTTAATTGTAAATGGAGAATTAAAGTATATTTCTAAACAAAAAATTGAAGTATTACCTCTAAAAGAAGTAGTGAATAATATCTTTGATGATATACCTGATGCACCTTCTAAACCTGTTTGGGATATTAAAGAAGCACCAGAAAATACAACCATTAAAGATAGACCTAATACTCCAAAATTAGTGCCCTATATTGGTCATGAAGATTTTAAGAAAAAACTTATTCTTGTTTCTAAAGAAGAAATGAGTCCAAATCAATTTGTAGATTACTTTTGCGGAGATATAAATAAACCAATAATTGCAAATGGTAAAAACACTACATTTTTAGTCTTTTGTGAACAGATTAAAGACAAAAAATTAAAAATTAAAAATTTCGAAATCTTTAGAGATAAAGGATCTAATTGTATAAAAACAATTACTATAGATTACAAAAAAGGATTTGGAATATTTTAAAGAAAGAAAGAATGAACGCACAAGATAAACATAGAGTAAATTGGATTGATGGAATGAAAATTAATAAAGATCACTTTATTGATTTTGAGGAGTCTATGATTTATGCCATTAAAAACTCCGAACAAAAACAAATTACACCAGTAAGTTACGGACTATTACCAGATTTTTCAGAACAAGGAAGCGCTATAGATTTATTAATTTCTATAGATGGACAAAGCACCATAGAAGTTATTCTTAATAAGTGTCATGCCATTACCTTAGGTGGGTATCAAATTAATATTTCAGAAAAAACAAAACCGCTATTAGAGCAATCTGGTTACATTTTAAAACAGCAATACGATGTTGGTACAGAAGATAATGAGTTTTATATTGTACTTACTGTAAATCCTTATATTAGAGTTCCGGTTGGTGATGCAGATCCCAATGAAGAACCACCAAGACATCCTTACGTATTACCAGAATATAAACTAGATGTGCTGGCAAGTGCAGAAGTTTCCAAAAGAGAACTTGGTTTACATCATATAACCATTGGTAAAATAGTAGTAAAAGATGGTACGCCAAGATTAGTAGATAACTTTATTCCGCCATGTAGATCTATTCAAAGTCATGCCGACTTAAAGTTTACATTTCAAGAAATTGTTACCTTTTTTAATCTTATGGAATCGTATGCAATGCATATTATTCAAAAAATTTATCAGAAAAAACAAGCGAACGATTTATCACACATGGTACTTCATATTTCGCAACGCGTATTAGAAAATTTAAACCGAAGTATTCCAGAATTTAGAATGCAAGATCAATATGAACCGCCAATTGTAATGATTAATAAACTTTCTGGTTTAGCAAGAGTTATCAAAAGTAGTTTAGATGTCTATGTAGGAACAGGGAAAGAAGAATTACTAAATTACCTAACAGATTGGTGTGATTTAAATCAAGGTGCTTTTGAAAATGTTTTAGTTGAAATGTTAGAGATTAAATACGAACATACAGATATTAATGAAGCTCTATTAAAAGTATCTTCCTTTTCTAAACTGATGCTTTCCTTATTTAAAAAATTAAACGAATTAGATTACATCGGTAAAAAATCAGATTCTACCATTTTTGTAAAAGAAGAAGTTGTAGATAACGTAGAAGTTAAAAACAGAAGAAGTTTTCTCTTAGATTAATAAAAAACTAAAATTAAATATTTATGAAACCAAAAAATAGTAAAGATAGACGTGCTTCCTTTTTAAAATTTTTAGCACTTTTTGTTATAACTATTACTGCTATTTTATTTGCGGTATACTTTAATTTTAAAGTTCCAAATAAAGAAAATGCAATATTAAAAGACCAAGTAAAATCTGTAGAAAAGGAAATGACTTTTCAAGATGGTTTTTCAAAAGAAATGAAAAGTATTCGTGGAATGATTGATTCTTTAGAAATTAAAGGTGCAAATTTGTCCTACCAAAACTCATTAATTAGTGGTAAATTAGTGGACTTACAAAAAACGATTCCAACTAAAGATTCTACCTATAGATATGATATGTATACAGGTATAATATCGGTATATGCCGAGCTTTTAGATGGTAAAATTCAATTAAGCGAATTAAAAGATTCTAAAGCTACTATTGACGAATATAAAATTGCTTTAGAAAAAGCAAGATCCGATTTTAAACAATGTGAAAGAGATTTATACATTGCTAGAGGATCTAATTAGTTGTCCATTACAAATAAAATGTAACTTTTCGGTTTTCTGAAGGCTTTTTTCGAACCAGTATTTTTACTGTTTCTAAGTGCCGAAAAAAAACAAACCTTTAAAATATACTACTAAATATTAAACAACTTTTAGTTTTGTATCTCCTTCATCCTATAGCATTATAATGAAGTACTCTTGGTTGTTTCTAGTAACTTTATAGCTTCCGAATATATACTAGGAATTTCTTCATTCAAAATTTCTCGTATTCTTGAAACCGTTTGTTTTATTTGTGTTTCAAAACCATTATAATGTTCTAATGCTATTTTTTGGCCTGCAGGTTTATCTTCTAAATATGCAGTCAAGCCAGCTTTTGTAGTACTAAGAGATTCTTTTAATGCCACTTGCATAGCTTTAACATGTGTAGCATGCGTTTTCATTTGAAGATTATAAACTTTAAAAGCACTTAAAGCTTGGTTTGTATCGTTCATAGATAGGTTAGGAGATGTTGGTTGGTTTTTTATAATATCACGAAGTGGCTTTATGCCAACTTCTAATGCGTTGATTGCTAGCCTTTCTCTTGCTAAAAACTTGGTCAATGTAGTACGTACTTTTGTAAATTTAACATCATACTTTAGGTTGATTTTATCTCTGTTTTTAAAAAGCAAACGGTGATGTTCTGCCGTAATATTAATTACCCAAGAACCCCTTGGTAATTGTGTTAGGGTTTTATCTACTGTAGAGATTTTTTCTAAAAAACTTTTTAGATTGTGTATTGAATTTTGATCAGATTCCATAATGTTAGTTTTTTTATTTTAATCAAATAGATGCTATTTGTCTATTAACCTCTTGTATTGCTTTTTTGTTAGTCCCAAATTGTTGATTGGCTTCTTGAGCAAGATTAGTCCAAAGATCGGTAGTAGCCATTATTGTTACTTGTTTCATAAAGTTGGATAAGTCACCATTCTGAACCGTATTTACACTAGCACTTATATTTTGCATTTGACCTATAAAATCCACTACAAGTCCAACTAAAGACTTTACAGCATTGTTAGCAGTGTTGGTGTCATTGCTTAATTCTGTAAACTGTATGCTTAATGTGTTTACAGTGCCTTTGTAAGATGCTTCCATAACATTGTATTGTGCTTTTGCATCCGATTGTCCGCAAGGTTGTCCATTAGCATAATCCAACATTCTTGTCAGTGCATTTTGTGTATCGGCTTCTAAACTATTTTGAACAGATTGTACAGCTAAAGTAGCGGTGTTTTGCCTATTCACAAAAGCAACCATTGCAATATTACCTTGTCCAAGTTCTGTTTCACTTTGCGTAAGGCCATTTTGTATAATATCAAATTGTTTAATCAATTCGGCTTGTTGCGCAGGCGTTATTGTTCTGCTTGAACCTATTATTTTTAAGATAGCCAGTATTATTTTTGCGGAAGCATCAAAAGTGACGCTAAAATTAGGAAGCGTTTGTTGTAGCCAATTTGTTACAGGTTGAAAACTGGTAAAGAATGTTTTTGCGCTGGTTTGTGCATCATTGATTAATTCTACTATTGGTGCTGTAGATATTTCAACACCAGTCGAATATTCACAATCTTTACATCCCGCATCATAAGAACATGTAACGTATATTCGATAAGGTCCTAATGTTGTTGCTGCAACAGCCTTCGCAACGTTATTTATTTGTGTCGGAAAATTTACTAGTACTGCAATATCTTGTTCACCGGTTGCCATCTTTATTTTTTTTAATTGTTTAATTAAATATTACGTGCATTTTGAATTTCGAACCCGGAAATAGTCATTTTTATAGCGGTAACATTTTTCCAGTTTCCTTTATCTACTGTTAGCGTCCATTGTGTATATGGCGAAGGTGTTAAATAGTTAGGAGCATCTTCTTTTGCAAATTCCCATTTAGTAATAAATGCAGGTAATAGGTCTGGTTTATAATCGGAAGACATAGAAAATCCAGAGGAAACAAATCGGAATTCTTTTCCATTTAATTTATTAGAATAATTGGCAGAAGTCTCAATCTGTAATTCCACCTCACCAGATTGCGAAGCACCTTGAAGTTCAAATGTAGCTTCTGTTATAAAGAATGCAGTGTTTCCATTAAGTTGTTCCGAAAGTGTAGTATCCTTTAAAGTAATAGACCATTGCGCTTGTCCTTTACCATTAACTTCCTTAAACAAAGGGTTTAGTTCTGGTCTTACATAATAATCAATTGGGCCAAAATCTTGTCTTGGTTTTATAACATTTGGTAAATTACCATGTAGTACATTTTTTAAACTTTCTATTGAATTTTCCACATTTTGAACCAATTGTAAATACGTCATAGACGAGTCTACTGTAACAGTTGAAGGACGTAACCATTGGTAGTTAAAAGCAGCTCGATAATTATTTACAGAAAGCACAATACTTCTTTTTAGGTTTGTGTATCCTTTTTCTAGAAAGCCAATAGCGGCATTTATTTTGGCTTCTTTTGTTGCTAGTTTTGCTTCAAGAGCATTCCATTGTGCTTCTGCTTGGTGTATAACGCTTAATTGATCAAAGGCAATCATACCTTGATTATATAGCTCTAGTAATTTTGCTTGTTGGTCACCAATACCTTTACCATAAGTGGATGATAACTCAATAGCTTCTATATACGCTCGAGCTGGCGCACCAGTTTCTGATCCACTTAATAAAGGTTCCAGTGATGCTTTAACCTGAACAACCATAATTTCCCAATATGTTGTTGGGTCTATGCCTCCAATAGAAAACCCATTTAAGTTTGGAATTTTATCCATTGCTTTAACCATGTCTGGTGAAAAGTTAATTTGATTTTCACCACTTGCAATGGCACGACTCACAATATCCCAAAGTAAAGCACTAGCAAGGCCAAACCCAACTTGCGCACCCATTAAGACTTCTGCACCATTTCCTGTTTCGTTTAAATTTGGTATGGTTGGCGGACTATGTGCTGCAGTAGAACCAGATTCAATGGCTTGACTTATGAGTTCTTCTCCAGCTTCCGCTAATTTTTCTGCGATCTCTAGGGCAGCTTTTGCAATTTCACCAGATTCGGCTCCTATTAAGGCGGGATCTACTAAAATTGCACCAACACTAATATAAAGTGTGATTACTTTAAAGAGCATTTTAAATGCAGTTTCTAATAATTCCTTTTGAAATTGATCTGCAACAGCTTTATCAATTGCGTCTTGTAAAGGTGCAAGGGTTTTACTTATATTGTTTAACTGCAGCGCAGCACTTGTTAATTCACCTTGTGCTAATTGTGATTGATTTACTAATCGTTTTAAGGTGTTAAATAAAGGTGTTTTTGCTTCAGAATTGATACTTTTTAATGTGGATGCTAACTTATTTAGTAATTCATCTGTGTTTTCTTGCGATTTAAAATCTTGTATTTTTTGATTATATGCACCAGCGACTTTTAATAAACCATTCATCTCCTTTTCATATAAATTAACAGATAGGGCAGGTACATAGGTTGCATTAGTTACTGAAGCTTGTGTGAAGCTTAATAACGCCATGCTATTTGCTTGTAATGAAGATATATTTGCAATATCTAAATTAGTATAATTAGCACGTTCTTTAATTAATGCATGTGAAACTCCTGTAACCCAACGCAACATTTGGGATGCTAATTGCTTCGCTTCTTTATTGTCTAGTTCTACTAAATACGAAGCGGCAGAAAATGTAAGTTCTGCACCTAATATGGACCAAGGAGAATGAAATACATCGGCAATGTCATTTGCGCTATTACTTATAGAGGCTCCATTTGCGGATAAAGTTTGTACTTGTGGAGGTGCTTTATCGGAAGCAACTTTTACTACTTGAGCAGTTGCACCAACTCCTAATGTAACAGATAATTTACCTTTTATTTCAGAAGTAGCAATTTGAAAATTTGGTATGTTTATAGATGTTACTATAAGATTAGCATTACCATTGTTTAATACCTTTACAGAACGTGCAATTATTTGAACACCAATACTTGGTATTTTTATTTCACCTTCGGCTATATTTAAAGTATCTACAACTATTACAAGCCCTCCTTTTAATGGATTGTGAGTTTTCAATGCAGTTTTGACTATATTAGTTAAATCTCCAGTTAAACTTGTAAATACAAATCCTTTATGAGGTGCTGCTGTTGCTATTTGGGGAATTAATGCAGATGAATTTTTATAATTTGCCGCATGTGCTTCGAGTAATTTCCAGTTTGGTTGATAGTTAGACATGATAAAGTTGTTTTATTAATGTATAGATATAAATGCTGCCACCTTTTAGATAGATAACAGCATTTTCAAATAGTTAGTTAGATGGGTTAAATGAAATAAACCCTGCTTTTGAAAATTGCTCTGCTTTTGATGCAATTATCTTCCATGAATCTAAGGCAGTTTGAAAGTTTACTTTTTGTAAAAAGGCGCTCCAATCTTTTAAATCTTCTGGAGTTAAATCTTCCAGTTGGCTTTCAATCTCGCCTGCAAAATCTGTCCAGCCAGCAACCATTGATCCTATAGTCTTAACAAATGCGTCACCATCTTCTTTTACATGTACTACACTTTTATTAAAATGCCCAAGTATAGCAACTAAAGCCGCTTTTTTCTTTTCTTCTGCTCCTTGAGTTGCTAGATCTTTTCTCGCCTGATCTAAAGCATCTTTAGTTTCTTTTGCAAGGGCACCAAAGGTTGCAGCATCTGCTATGGCAAATAATATTCCAAAGAACGGAATTAGTAAGAATATTGGTGACATACTCGCAGCAACTGTAAAACCAATGTACTCATCATTAAGCTTATCAATATGGTGGTTTAATTTTTTTAAATTTGCAAGATCTGTTTTTACAATTTTTTTTGCCGCATCAAGTACATTACCGTCTTGGTTTAAGTATACTTGTAAAGACTTTGTTGGTCCAGTTAATTCGTTGTTTAGTGTGGTATAAAAATTAGCAGTTTTGGTCGAAAATTCAGCTATATTTTTTTTTAATGATGTCGCTCGTTGGGTAATCCCGCCATGACCAGATAGTAAGCCTTTTAAATCAGCAAGTCGTTTTACTGGGTCTGGCTCTTCACCAATAAATTTCAGACCTTCTTGTAATTGTTTAATAATGAATTCCGCAGCAAATTGTGTACTGCTGGATAACCAAACGGCATTTCCATAAATAGATTTAGGAGCACTTGTTGCTTCCTGAAATGCTGCAATTTTTGTGAATAACGTGTTAGGGTCACCATATTCAGTAAGCACTTGCTGAATAGCTTTTAGAACAGCTACCGCATCTAATATAGTTTGTTCATTAGCAAATGTTCCATATAGTTTTGTAAATGTATTTGCTGTAATAGGAAATCCCATAGCAGTATGCGTAACGACTTGCATTTTTAACCATGCTTTGGTTTGAAGTGGAAAAGCATAATTTGGTTTATTAGTCTGAGGGTTTGTTACTTTAGTTAGTAATTGACTTGGAGGAGTTAGATTGAGGAATCCCGTTGTTGCTGTTGCTGCTTTCATGATTTTTAATTTTGTGTGTTATTAATGTTTAGTAAAATTAAAACTTTAAAACACTGATTGTTAGAGTAATAACACTAATTTGTTAAAATAGGTGTTTATACGTAATACAATATCTATGTCATTATTATTTATTACATTTATAGAAAATAGTCTATAAATGTTGAAAAAAGTCTATGCAAGTGCTGTGTTTGGAGTGGAAGCTTCCACAGTAACCGTTGAAGTAAATGTAGATTCTGGAATTGGTTATCATTTAGTTGGTCTACCAGACAATGCTATTAAAGAAAGTAATTATAGAATTGCCGCAGCATTACAAAATAATGGGTATAAAATTCCCGGAAAGAAGATTATTATAAACATGTCTCCAGCAGATTTGCGCAAAGAGGGAAGTGCTTATGATTTAACACTTGCGGTTGGCATATTAGTCGCAACCAAACAAATTCAAGCGGAAAACTTAGAAGACTTTCTCATCATGGGAGAACTTTCATTAGATGGAAACTTACAACCAATACGAGGCGCTTTACCAATCGCTATTAAAGCAAAAGAAGAAGGTTTTAAAGGTTTTATACTTCCAATTCAGAATGCAAAAGAAGCTGCCATTGTAGATGATTTGCAAGTTTTTGGAGTAGATAATATAAAACAAGTAATTGATTATTTTGATAAAGGAGAAGCGCTAGAACAAACCATAATAGATACTAAAAAAGAGTTTGAAAAAAATCTGGATTTCCCAGAGTTCGATTTTAGTGATGTTAAAGGACAAGAATCTATAAAGCGCTGTATGGAAATTGCAGCTGCTGGCGGACATAATATTATTTTAATTGGTCCGCCAGGAGCGGGAAAAACCATGTTAGCCAAACGATTACCAAGTATTTTGCCTCCAATGACTATTCACGAAGCATTAGAAACTACAAAAATTCATAGTGTTGTTGGTAGAGTAAAAGCAAATGCAGGTATTATGGCGCAACGTCCTTTTCGTAGCCCGCATCACACAATATCAAATGTAGCACTTGTAGGCGGCGGAAGTTACCCGCAACCTGGTGAAATTTCCCTATCCCATAACGGTGTTTTATTTTTAGACGAATTGCCAGAATTTAAACGCGAAGTTTTAGAAGTAATGCGTCAACCATTAGAAGATAGAGAGGTTACTATTTCTAGGGCGAAATTTACAGTTACGTATCCTTCGTCTTTCATGTTAGTAGCAAGTATGAACCCTAGTCCGAGTGGTTATTTTAATGATCCTGGCGCTCCTGTAACTTCTAGCCCAGCAGAAATGCAACGCTATTTAAGTAAAGTATCCGGGCCATTATTAGATCGAATAGATATTCATATAGAGGTGACTCCTGTTCCTTTTGAAAAGCTTTCCGAAGAACGAAAAGGCGAAACTTCTGTAGAAATAAGAAAACGAGTTACTGCAGCTAGACAGCTGCAAACAAAACGATTTGAAGATTCAGATACTGTTCATTACAATGCGCAAATGAATACCAAGCAAATACGAAAACATTGTGTGTTAGACGAAGCCTCTAAAGCATTATTAAAAACAGCAATGGAACGTTTAAATCTTTCCGCAAGAGCGTATGACAGGATTTTAAAAGTATCTAGAACCATTGCAGACCTTGAAAACCATGAAGAAATTACCGGTTCGCATATTAGTGAAGCCATTCAATATAGAAGTTTGGATAGAGAAGGTTGGTTAGGGTAAAAATTACAGTGCAGATAGAATTCCCTTTTACCCTTTTATACTGGGTTCATTAATTAAAGAGTATAGCTTTACTAAAGAATATAGAAGTATTGAAGGAGAACGTTGTCCAGGCTATTTTTTTTATTACCTTTATGGAGCTATTAATTAATCAATAACTTATGAAAAAATTATTATTACTACTACTTGGCTTTGCTATTGGATTTTTGATTTGTTATTTTTATTTCTGTAACTCACAAACAAATATACATATGACAACACCCAAAGGGATTATTACACCACAAGAAGCAAAGGTTTTAGATAAAGCTTTCGATTCTAGGCATCAATTAATTAGCGACTCTATTGTTGGTAGACCTGACAACCGTTCTGCTTGGTGGTCTTTAGAAGATATAGAAGGTTTTATTGAACATGCTAAAGCACAAAGTGAAAAATTAGGATATGACATGAATGGTATTCGTGTGTATTTAGGAGCGCATGCAGACGAAGGAAAAATGGTAGGGTACACAACCATGTTTATGGTGCCAACCGGTAATGCTTCTTTATCGGAAGGAAAAGTACTTTCTGCTCCTCCTGGTAACGGAGATATTCCTGGAGGATCTGGATTGAATGATGCATCTGGCGGTGAGCCACCTTCTGCAAATTACCCACAATAAAATGATTGATTATTTAATAGATAATAGATCAATTTTTATATTATTTATAGAAATATTAGCAGCTGTAACTGGACTTTTGTTATTTAAGAAGTTTACAAATACCGCTGCTAAATATTTTATTTGTTTTTTAGTCTATGTAATATTCATGGTTATTTGTGGTAGATACACTTATTTAATTCCTAATGATGGAGTTTTTAGCTTTCTACAAAATACCTTATTAGAAAGAAATTACTGGTGGTTTACCATTTGCTGGAAAATAGGAGCAATTGTTTTTTTTGGTTGGTATTATTTACAAGTATTGCATAATGCAAGGAGTAAAAGAATTCTAAAAACATCTTTAAGTGTTTTTATGCTTATTTCTGTCCTAATTATTTTATTTACTTTACCCGATTTTTTTAAAAAACCAATCCCCATTATTAGTATTATGGGAGGAATAATAATCTTACAATGTGTTTGTTTCTATTTCATTGAAATTTTGCAGAACGAAAAAATTCTTACCTTTTATAAATCACTAACTTTTTATATAAGTGTTGCCATCTTACTGTTTTGGTTAATTAAAACACCATTAGTATTTTATGAACAGTATTACAATACAAAGGATACGGATTATATAAACCTTAGAAGTTGTATTAACTTATTGGTTATACTTTTTATGTATGGAACGTTTACTATAGGCCTAATAGTTTCTAAGCCAGAAAATGAAAAAGAAGGTTTTGAGAAATAAGGGACTTTCCTTTAAAAACTTCCTTTTTGGGTATCTGTTTTTGAAATGTTTGAAGGAAACGGGATTGTTTCTAAACCCAAATTAAAGTATTCATGATTTCAGAAATAGTGAACTTTTTATCTATAATGGCAAATGCAGCACTAACTGTTTCTGCTGGAATTGGATATTTCTCTTTAAAAAAATATAAAAATACATATACAAGGTATTTTATTTACTTTTTAATCTATGTGTTCCTTATGGAATTGATTGCGAATTACCCTAAGTTAAATGCTTTAGAGTCTTTTGCATGGACAAAGGATAATAAGTTTTTGAATAATAATTTTTGGTATTACACTATTTTTTGGACTATTGCCAGTGCTGTTTTCTATAGTTACTACTTTCAAAAAGTACTAAAAATAAAGCGATTTAAAAGCCTTTTAAAATATGGCAGATTTGCATTTATAGCGCTATCTGTAATATGGATAGTAAAGGATTATAATAACTTTTTCACTTTTGGTTTTGTAATATTAGACTACCTTAATACGGTCTTAATTATAGGAAGTGTAATTCTGTTTTTTTTAGAAATTTTGTTAACCAATAGAATATTAACTTTTTATAGAGATATTAATTTTTATATTGCATCAAGTATATTAATTTGGTGGCTAATTACCATGCCTTTAAGTATTTTTAGTGACTATTATAATGCAAATGATATGCATTATGTTTATTTGCATCGTATTTTAATTTATGCTTCCAGTATTTTTATGTATTCTTGTTTTGCTATAGGATTAATAGTTTCCAAGCCAAAACATTAAACAAATTATATGTTATTTAATTTAATACAAGACCCGCTAGTTTCTACAAGTGCAGAACGTTACCTTTTGATTTATATGGTAGGTGTTTTGTTAATTGTAACCTCGTTAGTCGTTCTCTTTTTTATTGTTTTTCAGAAACGGAAAAATAAATTATTACTAGATAAAATTAAACAGCAAAAAGTATTTGACGAAGAGATCTCTAGAACGCAAACCGAAATACAAGAACAAACTTTAAAAAATATAGGTTGGGAATTACATGATAATGTTGGACAACTTTTATCGGTAGCAAGTATGCAATTAAGTGTTTTAGGCACGCAAGTTTCTTCAGATATGAAAGAGAATATTAGAGAGACTACAAATATTGTTAGAGAGAGTTTAAAGGAAGTGCGTTCCCTTTCTAAATCGCTTAACAATGAAGTTATATTAAATATTGGTTTTGAAAAATCTATTACGAACGAACTAGATAGATTAAAACGAATGAAATTTACGAAAGCAGAATTACATGTAAAAGGAAATACGATTCCTATAGAAAATAAA
Organism: Lacinutrix sp. MEBiC02404; assembly: GCF_053601575.1. Classification (NCBI taxonomy): domain Bacteria; kingdom Pseudomonadati; phylum Bacteroidota; class Flavobacteriia; order Flavobacteriales; family Flavobacteriaceae; genus Lacinutrix; species Lacinutrix sp. MEBiC02404. Next base: position 26,330 of record NZ_JBSHNV010000108.1, read on the forward strand.
AAGCATGAAATAATTATGTTTAGAATTCTTCAAGAATTTTTGTCTAATTCTGTGAAATACTCCGAAGCAAAAAACTTAAAAATCATCTTAGATTACCAAAACGAAAGTTTACTAATTGAAGCTAGTGATGATGGTAAAGGTTTTGATGTTGAGACTGCAGAAAAAGGGTCTGGACTATTAAACATGAAGAGTAGAGCGGCACTTATTAATGCTACATTTAGCTTAGCTTCAACAATAGGAGAAGGTGTTGTGCTTACTATTAATTATCCTTTGCATAAAGAAAGTTAATAGACGGTATCCTTTTTTAATCTTTCTTTAAGCAAGGTTTCTCCAAGGTTGGAAGGAGTTTTATGTTTTATGCAATCCAAGCATCTCAAATTACATCTAGCCAACGAACACAGAATTTTAATTTGTAATTCTATTCCAACTCCGTACTTTAGAAAAAGGAAGGTGAATTTTAGTATATAATTCAGATATATTTAAAAAATAAGACAAAATATTTTTTATAAAGAAAGAGTGAATTTGTTTTTGAGATATAAAGTTCGCTTTTTTTTTATGGAGTACAAGCATCCCAAATAGGATCTTTTGGTAAAGGAGCAGTTATATTAATATCTTCCTTAGAAACAGGATGTGTAAACGCTATTTTTCTAGCATGTAAATGTATACCTGCATCTTTATTACTTCTGTCAAATCCGTATTTTAAATCGCCTTTTATAGCGCAACCAATAGTGGATAGTTGCGAACGTATTTGATGGTGTCTTCCCGTTTCTAGATTTACTTCTAATAAATAATAAGTATCTAATTTTTTTAATGTTTTATAATGAAGAATTGCATTTTTGCTATCCGAAACTTCTTTTATATACGCTGTAGATTTGTTGTTTTTCGGATTCTTTTTTAACCAATGTATTAGCGTGTCACTATTTTTTGGCGGTGCATTTTTTACAACTGCCCAATACGTTTTACTAATATCTTTGGAAACAAAAAGTTTATTTAATCTCGGTAATACTTTACTCGTTTTAGCAAAAATCACTACCCCAGTTGTAGGTCTGTCTAGTCTGTGTACCGTTCCTAAATATACATTTCCAGGTTTGTTATATTTATCTTTAATATATTCTTTAACCACATCACTTAATGGTTTATCTCCCGTTTTATCTCCTTGTACAAGATCTCCAGCACGCTTGTTTACAACAATAATGTGATTGTCTTCGTAAATAACTTGAAGATTACTTTTATTAGATAAAATTTTTTCTGATGGTCTTCCCACAAATACTTGAATAATTTTTATTTACTGAACACTGAACACTGAACACTGAACACTGAACACTGAACACTGAACACTGAACACTGAACACTGAACACTGAACACTGAACACTGAACACTGAACACTAGTACTGCTCCTCATCGTTAGGGAAATCACCAGTCTTAACGTCATTTCCATATTGCGTAAAGGCAGTAGTCATTTCTTCATATAAATTCATGTATCGTCTTAAAAAACGTGGATTAAATTCATGTGTCATACCAATCATATCATGGGTAACCAAAACTTGACCATCCACACCATTTCCAGCGCCAATACCAATAACAGGAATAGAAACACTAGCTGCAACCTCTTTTGCTAATTTAGCAGGTATTTTTTCTAAAACAATAGCAAAACATCCCGCTTTTTCAAGCATTAAAGCATCATCTTTAAGTTGTTGTGCTTCTTGTTCTTCTTTAGCACGTACTGTATACGTACCAAATTTATATATAGATTGAGGCGTTAAACCTAAATGCCCCATAACAGGAATTCCTGCATTTAATATTCTTTTTATAGATTCTTTAACTTCTTTTCCACCTTCCATTTTTACAGCATGACCGCCAGATTCTTTCATAATTCTAATGGCAGAACGCAACGCTTCTTTTGGGTCACTTTGGTAGCTACCAAAAGGTAAATCTACAACTACTAAAGCTCTATGTATTGCTCTAACTACCGAAGATGCATGATAAATCATTTGATCTAAAGTAATAGGTAACGTCGTTTCGTGCCCAGCCATGACATTACTTGCAGAATCACCAACTAAAATAACATCAATTCCCGCACCATCCACAATTTTTGCCATGGTATAATCGTAAGCAGTTAGCATAGAGATTTTCTCACCATGCTTCTTCATATCGACTAATGATTTTACGGTTACTCTTTTGTATTCCTTTTTTGCTACAGACATCTGTTTTTGTTTAGTTTGATAGAATGTAAAAGTACTAAATTAAGTGTATATTGTTATACTTTTCTTTTAAGAGGTCTTAAAATGCTAATCTTCAATTCTTTTAAGTGAAAATTCAAGAATATGGCAACAAGTGCTATCACGCTTTTCCAAGTTTTTTCTGTTTTATAGAAAAAAATATCTCTGTAAAAATACTTGAGTTAGAAGATTCGTTTACATATTGCTAACGCGGTATGGCTGATTACTGAATTAACAATCTGCCATATTAACACTAACCGCCAAACCACCTTCACTAGTTTCTTTATATTTAGAACTCATGTCCTTAGCAGTTTCCCACATGGTAGCCACTACTTTGTCAAAAGGAACTTTTACATTGTTAGGATCAGTATCTAAGGCTAATTCTGCGGCATTAATAGCTTTAATTGCTCCCATTGCATTACGTTCTATACAAGGTATTTGTACTAAACCACCAATAGGATCACAAGTAAGACCTAAGTGATGCTCCATAGCAATTTCCGCGGCAACCAATACTTGTTCTGGAGTACCACCAAGTAATTCCGTTAAAGCACCTGCAGCCATAGCAGAACTCACACCTATTTCTGCTTGACATCCTCCCATTGCAGCACTAATGGTCGCACCTTTTTTAAAGATACTTCCTATTTCTCCGGCAACTAATAGAAAACGTTTGATGTCTTCAAAATTACCATCGTGGTTTTCAATAACCAGATAATACATTAAAACGGCAGGGATTACTCCAGCACTTCCGTTTGTAGGTGCTGTTACAACGCGACCTAAAGACGCGTTTACTTCATTTACAGCTAATGCAAAACAACTTACCCACTTTAATATTTGTCGAAACTTAACTTCGGTATTTCTAATAGAATAGAGCCACTCTACATGTGTGGTATACGGTTTTTCGCCTTTTAGCTTTTGATGCATATCATAGGCGCGACGTCGTACATTTAATCCGCCAGGAAGATTTCCTTCCGTATGACAACCAAGATACATGCATTCTAACATCGTGTCCCAAATACGTTGTAATTCCTTGTCAATTTCTTCCGAAGAGCGAATCGATTTTTCGTTTTCTAAAACGACTTGTGAAATTGGCAATTCTAAGTTTTTACAAAACTGTAAAAGCTCGGTTCCTTTATCTATAGGATATGGAAAGGAACATTTTATTTCAAAATTACGTTTCGAGTTTCTACGTTCTTCTTTAACCACAAAACCGCCACCAATAGAGTAGAAGGTAGACTTCTTTTTCTTGCCATCTATGATTGCTGTAAATGCCATTCCATTAGAATGAAATGGTAAAAATTTCCGGTTGAATATAATAGCTTCCGAAGGATGAAAAGGAACAGGCTTCTCGCTATTAAAAGATAAAGTGTTCGTCTCTTTAATAGTAGAAATTATTTCTGGAATATTTTCTGTAGGAATCGTTTCCGGATCCAATCCACATAAGCCAAGCATTACCGCATAATCTGTAGCATGCCCTTTTCCTGTTAAAGATAAAGAGCCATAAAGATCGACTTGAATACTTTCCACTTTCTCAAAAGTGTTATTTGCTTTTAATTCTTTGATCCATCGTTCTGCTGCACGCCAAGGACCTAAAGTGTGGGAACTTGAAGGTCCAACACCAATTTTTAACATATCAAAAACTGAAATACATTCCATTTACAATAACCTTTTAAAGTTGGCGTAAATATACATTTTGTAGGGTAAGAAACTTACTTTTTTTCAAAAGCTTCTATACTATTTGCTTTCATTACAGCTTCTATATTAGAGGTGTCTACAGCGTCCACATCATCTGCAGGAACAACAACTACTCTAAAAAGTTGATTTTGAGTCCAACCAGAATCTATAGCATTCAAGTTTACCGTACCATCTAAAAAGAATCGAACATCTGTTTGCGTGAAATCATAATTGTAAATTAAAATACTTTCATTGGTAGTACCTTCATCAAAAGTAACTTGTTGTGGCATTAATCTCCATGCATTTTGTCCGTCTGTTCCTGGCCATAAAATATAAACCAATGTCACATCTGAAGGATATACTTGAAAGCCATAATCTTCAAAATATTCATAATTATTAGTACTGTTAAAATCAATTTCAATTTCAAAAGCACTAGCAACAAAAATCCCTCCATCTTGCCCATCAAGACCATCTTCGCCCTGGCAAGAAGTTAATATTAATGCAAATACGAATAATATCGATACAATCTTTTTCATAATTTTTTTGTTTAAAGTTACAAATCACTTTTAATATTAATTGTTAAAAAAGCATAATTTAATGATTTAAGTATTTTATGACATCGTGTCAGTCATATTGTATTGGCATAATCCTTGACTTATACATGACAAATAAAAATAAATTTCAACACACAAAAAATATAATTATGAGTAAAATTATTGGAATCGATTTAGGAACAACCAACTCTTGCGTTTCTGTAATGGAAGGTAACGAACCAGTTGTAATCCCAAACGCAGAAGGTAAAAGAACAACACCTTCTGTTATCGCTTTTGTAGAAGGCGGAGAAATTAAAGTTGGTGATCCAGCAAAACGTCAAGCAGTTACAAACCCAACTAAAACTGTTTATTCTATTAAACGTTTTATGGGAAACAAATATTCTGAATCTAAAAAAGAAGCAGAACGTGTACCATATAAAGTGGTAAAAGGAGATAATGACACACCACGTGTGGATATTGATGGTCGTTTATACACGCCTCAAGAATTATCTGCTATGATTCTTCAAAAAATGAAGAAAACGGCTGAAGACTATTTAGGTACTACAGTAACAGAAGCAGTAATTACTGTTCCTGCTTATTTTAACGATGCACAACGTCAAGCAACTAAAGAAGCTGGTGAAATTGCAGGTTTAAAAGTACGTCGTATTATCAACGAGCCTACAGCAGCAGCTTTAGCTTATGGTATGGACAAAAAAGGAACAGACCAAAAAATAGTAGTATTTGATTTTGGAGGAGGAACACATGATGTATCTATCTTAGAATTAGGAGATGGTGTATTTGAAGTGCTTTCTACAGATGGAGATACGCATTTAGGAGGAGATGATGTAGATCAAAAAATTATTGATTGGTTAGCAGATGAGTTTAATGCTGAAGAAGGTATTGACTTACGTAAAGACCCAATGGCTTTACAACGTATTAAAGAAGCTTCAGAAAAAGCGAAGATTGAATTATCATCTTCTGCACAAACGGAGATAAACTTACCATACGTTACAGCTACAGCTTCAGGACCTAAGCATTTAGTTAGAACATTAACGAAAGCTAAATTCGAGCAATTAATTGACGATTTAGTAAAACGTACTATTGAGCCTTGTCAAACCGCTTTAAAAGCAGCAGGTTTATCAAAATCTGATATTGACGAAGTAATTTTAGTTGGTGGATCAACACGTATTCCAGCAGTACAAGAAGCGGTAGAGAAATTCTTCGGAAAAACACCAAGTAAAGGTGTAAATCCTGATGAAGTTGTTTCTTTAGGAGCAGGAATTCAAGGAGGAGTTTTATCTGGAGATGTTAAAGATGTATTACTTTTAGATGTAACACCTTTATCTCTTGGTATTGAAACAATGGGTAATGTAATGACAAAACTTATTGAAGCAAATACAACGATTCCTACAAAGAAAAGTCAAGTATTCTCAACAGCAGCAGATAACCAACCTTCCGTAGAAATTCATGTACTACAAGGAGAAAGATCTATGGCCGCAGATAATAATACGATTGGACGTTTTCATTTAGACGGAATTCCACCAGCACAACGTGGTACTCCTCAAATTGAAGTAACATTTGATATTGATGCAAACGGAATTATTAAAGTTTCTGCAGGAGATAAAGCTACTGGTAAGACACAAGATATTCGTATTGAAGCATCTTCTGGATTAACAGAAGAAGAAATTAAGAAAATGAAAGCAGATGCAGAAGAAAATGCAGAAGCAGATGCTAAAGCAGCAGAAAACGCTCAAAAATTAAATGAAGCGGATTCTATGATTTTCCAAACGGAAAAACAATTAGCAGAATTTGGTGATAAAATATCAGAAGATAAAAAAGCACCAGTAGTAGCAGCTTTAGAAGAACTTAAAAAAGCATATGAAACTAAAGATGTAGCGGTAATCTCTCCAGCTTTAGATACTTTAAACGAAGCTTGGAAAGTGGCTAGCGAAGAAATGTATAAAGCACAAGCAGATGCACAAGGTGGAGCAGAAGGAGCTCCTGATGCAAACGCTGGAACAGATTCTAAAGAAGAAAGCGACGTAGAAGACGTAGACTTCGAAGAAGTAAAATAAGCAGAGAACCAATTTTCATAAAGTGAAAATGGTGTGAATCGCTTATGCCGACGAAGGTGGGCATCTTAGAGAACCAATTTTCATAAAGTGAAAATGGTGTGAATCGCTTATGCCGACGAAGGTGGGCATCTCAGAGAACCAATTTTCATAAAGTGAAAATGGTGTGAATCGCTTATGCCGACGAAGGTGGGCATCTCAGAGAACCAATTTTCATAAAGTGAAAATGGTGTGAATCGCTTATCCCAAATTCATTTTGGGATCTCAAGAGGTTTAGCTTAATATTAAAAACGCAATCATTAATTGGATTGCGTTTTTTGTTTTATACAAATCAAAATAAACTATGCATGCATAATAAATTTATTATTATATTTGCGAAGCTATTCCAAAACCTTTGTTAGGAATGGAACGAATAGAATTTTCAGTTTAATAAAATAGGACAACCACTTTTGTGGAAAATTGATATGGAAACCAAACTTACACAACTCTTAAATATAAAGTATCCAATAATTCAAGCGCCAATGTTTTTGGTCTCTAATGTTGCCATGGTAACAGAGGCAATGAAAGGAGGAATTGCAGGTTGTATTCCAGCACTTAATTATAGAACTTTAGAAGAGTTAAGAGCTGCTTTAAAAGAATTAAAAGCGAATAAAGTAGCAGGTGGTTCTTTTGGTTTCAATTTGATTGTAAATAAATCGAACATAAAATATAAAGAACAATTACGTGTAATTTGTGAGGAAGGTTGTGATTTTATTATCACCTCTTTAGGGAGTCCAGAAGAAACCATAAATCAAGCACACAAAGCAGGTATAAAAGTTTTTTGTGATGTTACCGATTTACGTTTTGCCAAAAAAGTAGCCGAATTAGGAGCAGATGCTGCAATTGCGGTGAACAATCAAGCTGGCGGACATCGAGGTAACTTATCTCCAGAGGAATTAACCAACCAATTAAGTACCGCTTTAGATATTCCTGTAATTTCTGCAGGTGGAGTAGGTTGTAAGGCAGATATAGATAAAATGTTAAGCTATGGCGCGGCAGGAGTTTCTGTTGGTAGTCCGTTTATAGCATCTATAGAAGCTGGAGTAACGCAAGAGTATAAACAAGCTTGTGTAGATTATGGAGAGAAAGATATTGTGATGACAGAGCGTATTTCTGGAACGCCATGTACCGTGATAAATACGCCTTATGTAGAGAAAATAGGAACCAAACAAACGTGGTTAGAAACGGTTCTAAATAAAAATAAGAAATTAAAAAAATGGGTTAAAATGGTTCGTTTTTCTATTGGTATGAAAGCCGCAGAAAATGCTGCAACAAAGGCGACCTACAAAACCGTTTGGGTTGCAGGACCTAGTATAGAATACACGAAAGAGATTTTACCTACTATAGATATTGTTAAGAATTTGACGCATTAATAAATGCGCTATTAATCATAGATTTAAAAAACAAACCTAGGGTATAAATACCTGTTTTATAAAAAGTAAGATCCGCGTTTCAAAAAATGTTTCGTTTTTGTTGTAACTTATTGGCACTGTTAGGCGTCCTATATTTTTAATCAATCAAAAACAATCATCATGAAAAAACAATCAAAACACCATTCTCGTAAAACCAATGCTTTTATCGTATTTGCATTATTATTTTTTGTCCAAGTAACTTTTGGTCAAGTTAAAGAGGCGCAAATAACCAAATTAATTAATACATACACCGCATATAAATCCTTTAATGGTTCTGTTTTAATAGCAGAAAAAGGAAAGATTATTTATAAAAAGGGATTCGGATTTGCGAATATGGAATGGGATATTCCAAATACTTCAGCTACCAAACACCGGTTAGGTTCTATTTCTAAACAATTTACTGGCATGTTAATTCTTCAATTAGCAGAAGCTGGCAAAATAGATTTGCAAGCACCAATCACTAAATATCTTCCAGACTATCCAAAAGCAACCGGAGATATAATAACTACACATCACTTATTAACGCATACTTCTGGAATACCTAATTACACGTCCTTTCCAGATTTTTTCAAAAATAAAAGTAGAGATCCGTATACACCAACGGCGTTTGTTAAAGAGTTTTCTGAAATGGATTTAGATTTCACTCCAGGAGAACAATTTAGCTATAGTAATTCTGGATATTTTCTTTTAGGGGTTTTAATTGAAAAAATTTCGGGAAAGTCCTACGAGCAAATGTTACAAGAAAAGATCTTCACACCTTTACAGATGAAAGGTTCCGGATTTGATCATCATGCAACCATTTTAAAGCATAGAGCAACAGGTTATGAGAAACAAGGCGGCGATTTTGTAAATGCTAGTTATTTAGACATGTCTATTCCGTATGCTGCAGGATCTTTATACGCTACAGCGGAAGACTTATACCTTTGGGATCAAGCTTTATATACTAACCAACTTCTTTCTAAAGCATCTATGGATCTGTTTTTTGGAGAACATATTAAAGCCGGAAACGGACATTATGGTTATGGTTGGTTTATTGGAAGTGAATCGATAGGAAACACAGAAGAAAGTGTGGAAGCAATAAGTCATGGCGGAGGAATTAACGGATTTAATACCTTAATTACTAGAGTGCCATCGGATAAGTCTTTAATTGTATTATTAAATAATACTGGAGGTGCACCACTTAGCGAAATGGCTAGAGCTATTCGTGGTATTTTATATGATAAAACCTATGACTTCCCTAAAAAATCGGTGGCGACAGCATTTTCTAATGCAATAGAATCGAAAGGAATAGATGCTGCAATACTGTACTATAATACCATTAAATCTTCTAGTGATTATGATGTAGATGAAAGTGATATGAATGCTGTTGGTTATCAATTATTACAATCGGAAAAAATAGACCAAGCAATTACTGTTTTTAAACTTATTGTGGATGAATTTCCAAAATCATTTAATGCGTATGACAGTTATGCCGAAGCTTTAATGACTCAAGGAAACAAAGAACAAGCAATTGTAAATTATAAAAAATCGGTAGAAATAAACCCAAATAACCAGAATGGTATCGATTACCTAAAGAAGTTAGGAGCAGACGTTTCCGGTTTAGAAAAAGAAGTAGTTGTAGCAGATAGTATTTTACAAAGTTATGTTGGGGATTACGAACTTGCTCCAGGATTTATACTTAAAGTAACCAAAGATGGAAGTCAATTAAATACACAAGCAACAGGACAAGGTATGGTTGCTATTTTTCCAAAATCGGATAACGTATTCTATCTAAAAGTAGTTGCAGCACAATTAACGTTTAATAAAAATGCTTCAGGAGAAATAGAAAGTGTAACCCTTTTGCAAGGAGGAAGAGAAATGGTAGGTAAGAAAATGTAAAACAAACATTTTTAAATAGTAAAAACCCTTGAAAATATTCGAGGGTTTTTTTATTTGTAATAACTAGGTTTTATCTGTTTTTGGCAAATCTAGAAAATAATCCATTAAACGAAATCTTTAAAAACACTAGCTTTTATTCCTGGCCATTCTTCTTTTAAAATGCCATAACAACAAGTGCTACGTTTAAAACCATCTAGCATTAAAGTGTCTTTTCGTAAAAGGCCTTCAAGAATTCCTCCAACTTTTTCAACAGCTTTTCTAGATTTTATATTGCGCGCATCCACTCGAAACTCTACTTTATCAAAGGCTAAAGTTTCAAAAGCATATTGAAGCATTAAAAATTTCATTTGCATATTCAATCCAGAACCTTGAAAATCTGCACCAATCCATGTCCAACCAATATGCAGTACTTTATTTTTATAATTTATTAAGCCAAACCTTGTGCATCCTGCATAGGCTTGTTTTTTCTTATCGTAAATTATAAAAGGAATTGCGGTTTTTTGGTAATAACTATCTACAGCTTGTTGTACATATGCTTTTAATTTTGCAGGAGTTGAAATTGCACTAGGTGAGTAGAATACTAAATCCTTTTCTCTAGCAATTGTTGCTAAATGTTCGTAATTACTCAAGTCTAAAAGACTAAGTTTTACATGTTCGTTTTCTAAGGTTTGTGCTTTCATGTGTGCTTTCCGCGAAAGCGAAAATATTTTTAATTAAACCAATCCATTTATCAATGCCACATTCACCACATGTTTTCCTTCAAAAGGAATAATGTGCAAATGGTCACCAAAAAGTTCTTTTGCTCTATTGGTTTCGTGGGCAATTCTTTCTTCATTTAAATATTCATCTTCGGTACCATAAATCATAGATACTTTAGCATTAAAAAAATCAAAATCTTTAGGTTCTATTTCTTTTGGTATTCCTCCAGAATGCAAGATGAGCTGTGCACATTGTAGTTTCCGTTTTGCAACATATCTTGTGGCAATACTAACACCTTGTGAGTAGCCTAAAACGATGAGGTTTATGTTTTTTGGTATGTTTTCAGCTTCAAAAACCGCATCCAAATTACGCATAACGTTCTCCGTTTCTTTTATGGTATTTTCCTTAGTTAACCAACTTGCTCCAACATGTTTGAATTTTGGGGCGCTATAGAATTTGCTCTGTGCTTGTGGTGCAATAATATAGTTTTCGTCTTTGTTTAATCCTTCAAAATATCTTAAAAAATATCTACTTAAATAACCCATTCCATGACAAACAAACCAGACGTTTTTAGTTTTGTCGGTTAACTTATTTAAAGTAGCATAACTATTGGTAGTTGTGTATGAAATTTCTTTTTCTTCTAAATTCATTTTGTACTTTTACAATCCGACAATAAAAATACATTATTTATATGCAATTATCTAAAGAAAGCGTCCTAGCAAAAGCAAATGCTGCGAGTAAAAACACCTTAATGGAAACCTTAAATATTGAAATGGTAGACTATGGCGAAGATTTTTTAGTAGCAAGAATGCCTGTAGATTCTAGAGTATATCAACCAGATGGTGTTTTACATGGAGGAGCAACTGCTGCTTTAGCAGAAAGTGTAGGTAGTTTTGCTTCACATGTTTTTATGGATACTGAAAATAAATTTGTTCGTGGTTTAGAGATTACAGCAAATCATTTAAAAAGTGTGACCGAAGGTTTTGTATACGCAAAAGCTACTTTTTTGCACAAAGGAAGAACGACACAATTATTAGATATTAGAGTTACAGATGATCAGGATAATTTGGTGTCAATTTGTAGACTATCTACCATCTCATTACCTAAAAAGAAATAGGTTTCCGTTTTCACGGAAATGAAACACATAGTATTTATGCAAACCTCCGATTTTTTAGAAATTGCCCAGAATCATTTTGACGATGCTTTGCCTTTTGTGCTGTACCGTAAACCGAAAGCTTCCGTTTTAAAAGGGATTTTTCAAAATAATGATTCGGTGTATACTTCTAAAGATCTAACGGAAAGTGGTTTTGTCTTTGCACCTTTCAATAGCAAAAAGCAAACGATTTTAATGCCGTTTTCAGCTTCGGAAACTTTGGAGTCTAGTTTTATTATTTCAGAATTTATAACGGAAGATGTACAAGAAAAAAGCGAAATTCAGCAGCAAGAAGAAAGTGTATTAAAAGAAGCACAAGAATTTCATGTTAATTTGGTTTCCAATGCAATTCAAACAATAGAAAAAAAGAGCTTAAAAAAAGTAGTTGTTTCCAGAAAAGAAGAAGTAAAGCTTATAGAAAGTAATCCGCTGCAACTTTTTAAACGCTTATTAGCACAATACCAAACTGCTTTTGTGTATTGTTGGTATCACCCAAAAATTGGTTTATGGCTTGGAGCTACACCAGAAACCTTATTAAGTGTAACCGGAAATAGGTTTACAACTATGGCTTTAGCAGGAACACAAGCTTATTTGGGAGACGATAATCCAAATTGGGAAGCTAAAGAAACGGAAGAACAACAGTTAGTAACCGATTATTTAATTTCTAGTTTAGAGACTTCGGTAAGTAATATCAAGGTAGCAGATACAGAAACTATAAAGGCAGGGAATTTACTACACATAAGGACTCGGGTTTCTGGTATTTTAAACGCCAATTTAAAAGAGGTCGTAATGGCTTTGCATCCAACACCAGCTGTTTGCGGATTACCAAAAATGGCTGCGAAGGAATTTATTTTAGAAAATGAAAACTATAATCGAGAATTTTATACGGGTTTTTTAGGCGAAATAAATAGTAAAGAAATAACAGCAAGAAATACCAATCGCAGGAATGTAGAAAATAACGCATATTCGGCCATTAAAACGGTATCTAACTTGTATGTGAATTTGCGTTGTATGCAGTTAACAGATATAAAAGCAAGTATATATGTTGGTGGTGGAATTACGAAGGACTCTATTGCAGAAAACGAATGGCAGGAAACCGTAAATAAAACGGAAACAATGAAGGCTGTTTTGTAGTCCAAGCAAGAATCTATCCGTGTTTTTTAGCTAATACTGAAAAATATAAAACCAAAATATAATCGGGTATTAGTAGCAAAAACTTACATTTGTATATCGCTTTTTTCTTAATTTAAAAAGATTCCCATTTTCATGGGAAGTACGCATGAAATACCCGAAAATCCCTTTAGCCCAGACCGTTATTCAGCTTTGTAAAGCAAAGCATATAAACCATATTATTATTTCTCCAGGAAGTAGAAATGCACCTTTAACCATTGGTTTTACAAACGATGATTATTTTACATGTTACAGCGTTGTAGATGAACGTTGTGCTGCATTTTTCGCTTTAGGTATTGCGCAACAAATGCAAAAACCTGTTGCTGTTATTTGTTCTTCTGGTAGTGCATTATTGAATTATTATCCTGCAATTGCAGAAGCTTTTTATAGTAATATTCCGCTGGTAGTTTTATCGGCAGACAGACCAAAACATTTACTGGGAATTGGTGATGGACAAACCATTAATCAAGAAAATGTGTATGAAAATCACATTTTATATTCGGCAAATTTGAAACAAGATTTGAAAGCCGAAAATAGCTTTATTCAAAATGAGGAATTGCCCATTTTTAAGAACATTGAAAATAAATTAGAAAAGCTTTTAGGTTTACAGCAAAATATTCAATCGCAAAATGAAGTAGAAATAAATGAAGCTTTAAATATAGCGATTCATAAAAGAGGTCCTGTACATATTAATATACCGTTTGATGAACCTTTATATGAAACCGTTGACACGTTAACGGTTGCACCAAAAGTAGTTGAGGTAATTCCAAAAACGAATAAAATAGAAGAATTACTGTTATCTAATTTGGTTAGTGATTGGTATGATGCTAAAAAGAAGATGGTAGTTGTAGGTGTAAATCCACCGAATAGTATAGAACAAAAATGGTTAGATGAACTTGCAGAGGATGAAAGTGTTGTTGTATTTACAGAAACTACTTCTAATATACATCATCGACATTTTTTTAATAGTATAGATAAAATAATAGCCCCTTTAAATGAAGAAGAATTTAAAGCCTTACAACCTGATATTCTTGTAACTTTTGGCGGGTTAATTGTATCGAAAAAAATTAAAGCCTTTTTACGAAAGCACAAACCGAAACAACATTGGCATATTGGAACAGAAAAAGCGAACGATACTTTTTTCTGTTTAGAACATCATCTAAAAATAACGCCAAATTTATTTTTTACGCAGTTTTTTCAGGAAGTAACGCATCTTACCAAAAGTGATTACCAAGCATACTGGACAACAATAAAAAAAGATAGAAAAAAGAAACATGCAGCGTATTTTGAAAACATATCGTTTTCCGATTTAATAGCCTTTAAAACTATTTTTAAATCTATTCCAGATCATTCGGTTTTACAATTAAGTAATAGTTCTACCATTAGATATGCCCAACTGTTTAATCTAAATAAAACGCTGGAAGTTTTTTGTAATAGAGGAACTAGCGGAATTGATGGCAGTACAAGCACAGCAGTTGGTTGTGCCGTTGCTAACCAAAAACAAACTGTTTTTATTACTGGAGATCTAAGCTTCTTTTATGATAGCAATGCACTTTGGAATAATTACATCCCTAATCATTTTAGAATTATTGTAGTTAATAATCAAGGAGGTGGTATTTTTAGAATTCTTCCTGGAGAAAAAAATTCTGAAAATTTTGATACCTTTTTTGAAACCACACACAATCTCTCAGCGAAACAATTAAGTGATATGTATGGTTTTACTTATGAAAGTGCTAGTAATCAGATAGAATTAAAAACTGCTTTGTCGTCCTTTTATTTGGAAACTGATACTCCTAAAATTTTAGAAGTCTTTACACCAAGAACCGTTAATGATACTACATTATTAAATTATTTTAAAGCTTTAAAGTAGCTTGTCGATTTATTTTGTGTTTCATCGATCATATCCAGTATTTAAAAATTTATTAATATTGAAAAATGCTTAAATACCTTATCTTTAAGATACTTAAAACAATCAATAACTAAAAAATATAATACCATGAGTAAAAGAGATGATTTAATTGTAAAGTATGCTGCAGATTTAAAAGATAAGATTGGTGTGACTCCAGATATGGATTTACTAACGAAAGTAACTATTGGTTGTGGACCATCTATTTATAATGCAGATGCAGCTACAGTTTCAGGATCTGATGCATCAGAACTAGCAACCGTTAAAAATAATTTTTTAATTAAAAAACTAGGTTTAGCAGATACTGCAGATTTAGACAAAGCTATTGATTCGGTAATGGAAAAATATGGTAAGTCTAATAGAAGTAAGTACAGAGCAGTTGTATATTACTTACTAACACAACATTTTAAAAAAGAGGCTATTTATAAATAGATTTTTTTTACTAAATATATCGAAGCGCTACAGGAATGTAGCGCTTTTTTGTTTTCTAGTGATTTCGTTTTTAAAAAATTACATTTTTGAATTTTAATATCCTTACTTTTGCAGTATGATACATTTAGGAGAATACAATACGCTTACTATTATACGTGAAACAGAACCAGGATTATTCTTGAGTGATGAAGAAGATAATGAAGTTTTACTGCCAAATAGATATGTGCCAAATGAATTTGAAATTTGGGACAAGCTAGAAGTATTCATCTATTTAGATAATCAAGAACGGTTAGTAGCAGTTACAGATAAACCGTATATACAACGTAATGAATTTGCTTTATTACGCTGTAATGAAACAACAAAACATGGTGCTTTTTTAGATTGGGGAATGGTAAAAGAATTATTCTGCCCTTTTAAAGAACAGGCCTATGATATGATAAAAGGAGGTTGGTATTTGGTGTATTGTTACTTAGACGAAGAAACCAATAGGTTAGTAGCTTCTAGCAAAACCAATCAATTTTTAGATAATAAGGAATTAACGGTTGCAGAATATGACGAAGTAGACTTAATCGCATCTCATAAAAGTGATATTGGTTGGAATGTTATTATAAATAAAATACACTCCGGCTTAATTTATACCGATAATATTTTTCAAGATATTAGCGTAGGAGATAAGCTAAAAGGAATTGTTAAAAAAATAAGACCAGGTAATAAGATAGATATTATTTTAGGTCAAGTGGGCTATAGAAATATAGAGCCAAATGCAGAAATAGTAATGGGCTATCTGCAGGATAATAATGGGTTTTTAAATCTAACAGATAAATCTAGTCCAGAAGTTATTAAAGAGGTCCTACAAATGAGTAAAAAAAGCTTTAAAAAGGCTTTAGGTAATTTATATAAGCAGAAACTTGTAACCATTAAAGAAGACGGTATTCACCTAATTTAGAAATTTATTTCTATTTATTTTCTATAGATGAAGTTTGCTGCTGTAAATTTACCTCTTTAACCCAATTAATAGCTTCAAAAATACTATGGAAGCGTTCTAGTTTGGAGTTGAAAAACAGCATTTCAATAGCTACATTTGCTCTAGCATTTTTAGTGTAAGTTACTACGGCAAGACCATTTAGTTTTCTGCCCGTTTTAAAGAAATTATGCCAACCTAATGGATTTATAGAATATTGGTTTATCCTGTTTGATATTAGGCATATTGGGGCATCTTTCCCGTAATAGTTTTTTGCTAATGTTACAACTCCTTGTGTAATCCCCCAATTATAGTCCACACCTTCATTAACTTCAGAAACAATAAAATCTTTAAAGAAGTAATATACGCCATGTTCAAAAACATGTGTGTCTTCTATGAGTTCTTTTAAGTTTGTGTCTGTAATTCTCATTAATAATATTTTATAAAATTAATTAATAACAAATAGCTTAATTTTTATTAAGCTATTTGTTTGTAGGTTCTATAGAATGTTAGATAGACTAACAAAATAAAAAGGTAGGTTTTGGAGCAAAAAAGAAAAGGCGGCTTGCGGTAGATTAAATTAGTTTCTAGGTGCTACTAATTGTGTTTAGGGATTTTTAATCTACCTTATTCAAGCGGTCCTCTTATCAGTAATACTGGAAATACTATCTATAGCATCATGCAAGCTTTTATAGCATTCTGATTTACATTTAATAAAAGTTTGTTCTAATCTTGCATTAGCATAAGCCAATTCATTATAATAAACAAAAGAGACATTTTTTAAGGAGTTAGCATTTTCATTTTTATAAAAATCAAACCAATACGTTGGTTCTATAGAGTAATTATTTATTCTATTCGATATTACCTGTAAATTAGTATTTGTTCCATAATAGTCAAAAATTAAATTTGTTAGTTGAATGGATGATGCAAAGCTAAATAGCTCACCTTCATTTATTTCGGTGACGATAAACGTGTTAAAAAAATAAACTACACCAAATTTAGTGACGTGGATACCTTCAATTGAGGGAGCAAATTTTGAATCAATTAATTTCATAGTGGTTATTAGTGTGAGACAAAATTATATACTAGACGTCTTATTATCAGTTCTTTAATTTTGTTTTCTTAAAAACATGATGAAGGGGTTATAAATCAGCCAAAATACATGTTTTGTGTAGGAAATTACTACATAATTAAATTTAGTAAAATATAATTTATTGTTTTACAGTTGTTTGTGTGGGTTTTAGAAATTATTGAAATGGATGTTTTAATGCAATGATTTAAATAATAAAAAAAATGTATTTTTACAGTCTAATTAGAGAACATGAGCCAAATAGATTGGAAAACCGCTAAAGAGTATGAAGACATTACTTATAAAAAATGTAATGGCGTTGCAAGAATCGCTTTTAACAGACCAGATATAAGAAACGCATTTAGACCAAAAACAACAAAAGAACTGTATGATGCATTTTATGATGCAGGAGAAGATACAAGTATAGGTGTCGTTCTATTATCTGCGGAAGGGCCTTCTACCAAAGATGGCATTTGGAGCTTTTGTTCTGGAGGAGACCAAAAAGCAAGAGGGCATCAAGGTTATGTAGGAGAAGATGGTTATCACAGACTAAATATTTTGGAAGTACAACGTTTAATTCGTTTTATGCCAAAAGCAGTAATTGCAGTCGTTCCTGGTTGGGCTGTTGGTGGCGGACATAGTTTACATGTGGTTTGCGATTTAACGCTTGCGAGTAAAGAACACGCCATTTTTAAACAAACAGATGCAGATGTAACTAGTTTTGATGGTGGTTATGGTTCTGCATATTTAGCCAAAATGGTTGGACAAAAAAGAGCACGTGAAATCTTTTTCTTAGGAAGAAATTATTCTGCACAAGAAGCGTATGATATGGGAATGGTAAATGCCGTTATTCCACATGATGAGTTAGAAGAAACAGCTTTTAATTGGGCACAAGAAATATTAGAAAAATCGCCAACATCTATTAAAATGTTGAAATTCGCAATGAATTTAACAGACGATGGTATGGTTGGTCAGCAAGTATTTGCAGGGGAAGCGACACGTTTAGCATATATGACTGATGAAGCAAAAGAAGGTCGAGATGCTTTTTTAGAAAAGCGTAAACCAAATTTTCCAAAAAAATGGATTCCTTGATTTATGAGTACATTTAAATATTGGGTACAAGCAGCAAGATTAAGAACATTACCGCTTTCTGTTTCAGGAATTATTGTGGGTTCTTCTTTGGCTGCATATAATGGATTTTTTAATTGGCAAATTTTCATATTTGCTATATTAACTACCATTAGCCTTCAGGTATTATCTAATTTTGCAAATGATTACGGTGATGGCGTAAAAGGAACCGATAATGAAGATAGAATTGGTCCGGAGCGCGCTTTACAAAGCGGAAATATCTCTGCAGAACAAATGCTGGAGGCCATAAAAAAGAACATTCTTATTTGTATTGTTTTATCCTTAGGTTTAATTTATTCCGCCTTTGGCTCTAAACATTTAGTATATGCTTTAGTCTTTTTTGTTATTGGTTTACTTTCAATTTATGCTGCCATTAAGTATACTATGGGAAGCAATGCTTATGGCTATAAAGGTTTAGGCGATGTTTTTGTATTTCTGTTTTTTGGTTTAGTAAGTGTAATAGGTAGTTATGTTTTATATAGCAAACAAATAGATCATGTTACTTTTTTACCCGCTTGTACTTTAGGTTTGCTAAGTGCTGCAGTGCTAAATCTTAATAATATGAGAGACATTGCATCGGATAGAAAAGCAGGAAAAAACACACTTGTTGTTAAACTCGGGAGTAATAAAGCGAAGAAGTATCATTACTTTTTAATTATTTCAGCGATTGCTTTATCTACCTTGTATGGAATTCTATATTATAATTCCGTATTTAATTTTTTATTCCTTATCGCGTATATTCCTTTATTTCTGCATCTTAAAAAGGTGAAAAATAATAAAGAGCCTGTGCATTTAGATCCAGAACTTAAAAAACTAGCACTAACCACATTTTTATTAGCAATTCTTTTGTCTGTAGGACATTTATTGTAATCTATTTATTATAAAGCGCTGTATAGGAGTGAATTATAGGTTTATTTGTTTGTAAAACAAATAATTATATGTATATTTAAGATGTTGATACATCCTAGTAATTTAAAATACGAGGGTATTAACTTCAATTTTGGGGATTGAAAAACTCAGACAAATTCTACAATATGTCTGAGTTTTTTTTGTAATTTTCTTTTCTAAAAAATAACGAATGAAAATCACATTTTACGGCCACGCAAGTTTAGGAATTCAAATAGAAGATATACACATTCTTGTAGATCCATTTATCACAGGAAATCCAAAAGCTTCACATATAAATATAGATATGCTGCAAGCAGATTATATATTACTTACACATGCGCATCAAGATCATATTTTAGATGTAGAAGCTATTGC
The DNA here is from genome assembly GCF_053601575.1 of Lacinutrix sp. MEBiC02404. Lineage (NCBI taxonomy): Bacteria > Pseudomonadati > Bacteroidota > Flavobacteriia > Flavobacteriales > Flavobacteriaceae > Lacinutrix > Lacinutrix sp. MEBiC02404. The sequence goes on from NZ_JBSHNV010000108.1 coordinate 45,936, forward strand.
GAAACGTACAGATGCTGTAATTGTTTCTAATTTTGAAATTGTTACGCATTTTCAAAATTTAGGTTTTGAAGGGCATCCTATGAATCTTGGAGGAACTTGGGATTTTGAATTTGGAAGTCTGAAATATGTAAACGCTATTCATACTTCTTCTTTTCCAGATGGAAAATATGGTGGACAACCAGGAGGTTTTGTTTTAGAAAGCGAACATAAAAATATTTACATCGCTGGGGATACTGCTTTAACTATGGATATGAAATTAATACCTATGCAAACCAAATTAGATTTAGCCATTTTACCTATTGGTGATAATTTTACAATGGGAATTGCAGACGCTATTCTTGCTAGTGATTTTGTGGATTGCGATAAGGTTTTAGGCTATCATTTTGATACTTTTGGTTATATAGAAATAGATCATGAAGTTGCCAAACAACTCTTTTTTAATAAAGACAAAGATCTTATGTTATTAGATATTGGTGAAAGTATTGAGCTTTAAATTAAATGGAAAACCGTTTTTAATTATCCTTCTAATTCCTCTAAAGCCATAGTGTAATCATATTGCAAGTCTTCGTGTAAAGCAGAAATAATCTTTTTTATAGCGGCAATTTGCCTGTCATAAATATTGGTTAGCGTAACGTTTCTTTGGATAGAAGGTTTAAAGTCCTTTAACTTTTGGCAGAAATAGAGTAGTAGTTCTACTTCGGTTTCCTTTTTTAAAGAATATCGGCTAAACTTTTTAATGAGTCTTAATATTTTACGGACACTCTTTTTAATGTAAAAAAAGCTGTCCGTATTGATAGTTTCAAACTGTGTATCTATTTCCTGTTTTACGTTTTCAATATAACTAGCTTCATCATGCGCTTCAAAAAGCAGGTAGGTAAGCAGTTCCTTGTTTTCTTTTTTAAAACGAGATAAACGCAAACAAAGATCCATTAACTCTTCGGTAGAGTTATGCTTCAATTCGTCTTTAAGTTGTTTTACAGTAGCTGTTTTCATCTTTACTTTTCTCTAAAATGGAATCTTTTTTTAGTTAACGCAAGCTTTATACTCTTCTAAAATTTGTTTTAAGTTTTGTATTTCGGAAAGATCAAACTCTTTGTTTTTAATGTCTTCTGATACATTAGTACAGTTAGAAATATATTCTGCTAAAGCGTCTGATAGTTTATCATTATTTCTATTGTCTATCATGAATCCATCTTCCTTATCTGAAAATTTTAAAACATAGGTACCGTTTTCTCCTGGTTTGGTAAGCACCATACTATTATCTACAGTTTCTACTACTTGATAGAAATACGAATTGTTGAATCCGAAATTAGTAGCATTTGCAATTTTCTTCATGGTATTTCCTTTTGTTTTTAAACCATAAAAACATTTTTCTACACCATTATCCATGGCACAAAAAGAAACGTTGTCTTTTGCTGCGAATTTTTTAATTCGTGATCTACCTTTATCATTTAAGTATTTTATACTAACGTTTTTGCCATAATTATCTATAGATGTAGCATCATAAACATTAGGTTCTTCTTGGTTTGGATTTAATTCTAATTGTTCAAAAACGGCATAAATAGTTCCTTCATATTTCACACCTTCTTCATCTATAATAGAACCCAAAACGTCATAAAGATTGATGCTATTCTCTTTAGCGACCTTTACTTTTGCTTTGTGCAATGCTACCTTATTTGCTTTTGCTTGTCTGCCAAACGTATAACCTTTTATTAATAATTCTTCCACCAATAATTGTGCAAAGCTTCTTGAAAATTGTCCGGTTAACATGGTTCTTGAACCATAATCGTAGGAGAACGAATCTCCAGAATAGGTGATTACATGAACAGAAGTATCTGTGTTAGATGTTTTTTTAGTTTGTGCTACAGAAATTCTGTCTAGATCTGTAATGGTATATACATTATCATGAAAGGAAGCATGACCCACGATGTTTGTACTTTGAAAACCGCCAAATAAAATAGTACCATCGTCTTTTACAAAGGGATTGTACTTACGCATTAAGCTCTTTTTAAGCGCTTCTTTATTTTCTAAATCGGCAATGTCTCCAGCATATTTTTCACTTAAAGAGATTCTTTCTTCAGCAAAGAAACTTGCTACATTTGCTTTATTAATGCCGTTCGGATCTATTAGGTTATATTTTTCGGAAAGTAAACGGACCATTATTTTTTTAGCACTAAAGGATACTTTTAGAATTTCGAAAGGAATTTCGGTTTTTATACCTTCGTTACTAATGACTTCTACCCATTGAAAACCTTCTATTTTATATTCTTCTTCGCCATGAAAAATAGCATCAAAAGCTTTTTCGCCATTTAAATAAGAGAAATGGTATGTTTTGTCTTTAGAATCAAAATTGGCAACCGGAGTATCATCGAATATAAGTTTGCCTTTTTTAATTTTTATTTTCTGTCCGAAACTTACTAATGGTAAAAGGAGCAGGATGCATAATATGTTTTTCATAAACTGTTTTTCTAATTCACGTTGCAAAAATACAAAAACAGAATCAAGAAGGTTTTTATATTATTTTATAGTCTGTTATAAGAGATTGCTTAGGATTCCTATTGTATTTTGTAATGCTTTTTTATGGTTTTTTTTACTCTAAATAATCGAATAATACCAATTAAAAGTATCACCGGAGAAATGGCAACTAGCGTAATACCAAAAGTTTTCAATTCACTAAAAAGAGCTAATTTTAAAATGGCAATTCCGGTACCAAGAATTACTAAAAAGGTTCTAAAATATGCTAGAAAGGTTCGCTCATTCGCAAGCTTGGTTCTTTCTATTGCCAACCAATCTCTAGTCGTTAATTTGTTGTCTTCTTTCATTTAAATATTATCCTTTTAATAAATTTACACTTACCGTTGCCAAATCGTTATCTGGAAATCTTGAAAAATAATTCTTATCGGGTTGCAATCCAACTTCTGTTGCTATTTTATTAAAAACATCCACTTCTAAAATAAATTGGTCGCTATAACCATGTGTCGCATCATAAGCGGTAGCTGCAGTTTTACCAATATTGCTGGCTGTAAATTTTGGATCTATAGTATGTAATTCAATAATTAATAAACCAAATTGTTCTACATAAGGTTTCCATTTTAACAGATGATCGCGTAAAGAATCTTCTACCAAATTATTGCTAATACGTTCCCCTTGACTGGCATACGCTCCTGTAGAAGAACTTATTTTATTAGTAATCGTTTCTGGGGCTTCCCAAATTCTATTATGATCTAAAAAGGTACGCACATTTAGTAAATCTTTAAGTTCAATATTATAATCTTCTTTAAGATCGTTTGCCAATAAATCTGGTCTGCCAATATCACCCCAAATTACTTTTGCCCAAATATCTGCTTTAATTAAATTGGCTCTAGTTACTTTTAATGCTGCCGGATTAAAATCTGCTCCAACCAATAATAAAGGATGCTCCTCTAACATTTTGCCACGTATTGTTTGGTGCTCAATGACATCAAATATATGTTTTATAAAGGCACCATTACCACAACCCATATCTAGAATACCTTTTGGTTGTTCATCAATTGGCTTATTAAAGAGTTTGATGATTACTTGATCTATCACTTTAAAGTATGTCGAATGCGCGCCACCACTTCCCCAAACATTCATTTCTCTATGGACGTGTTTTTCTGTTTCGTCAGGTGAATCTGTTTTGAGTACTAAAGGATTACCAAAAAGTAATTCGTCTAATTGTAAAAAGGTAGGTAAATAAGAAACCGTTACTCCATAAGCACTTGCTCTTTTTGCGAAAAATAAACCAGAATCTGTAAATTGATAGGTGTTTTTCTTTTTTGTAAACCAACCCAAATGGGAAAAGAAATCGAGTATTTTTTTAAAGCTCTCTGGATCTTTGTGATATTCTTCAGCAGTAAAGGAAGCTTCCATAAAGTATTTATGGAATAAGCCATTTACGCCTAACATTACAATTATAGGAGCAACGATACAGCCTTCAATATGTTTTAAGACTTGTTGTTCTATCTCGCTTTGTGCTTTTAAATCGAAGTTATTTTGATACGTTTTAAAAATACGTTCTAAGGCTATAAAAGCATCTGCGCCAATATGCTTTTCTGGGAATCTCACCGAATAGGAGAGTAGCTTTACTGCGTCTTCATATAAAGGAGCAAGTTTAAAAGCTTCTTCGCTATTTTCATTTATTTGATAGGTAACGGCATTGGAAGCATTATCTATATGTTGTACCAGCCAACCTTGCGAAGCTAAAACGCGTAATGCAATGTTTAAATAGCCTTCATTTGCTTCAAAATGAGAAGAAATTTCTTCAATAGTAACTTTTTTGTTTTTCAGTAAAAAAGCAAAAATTCCTTTTTTATAAAGAGCAAAAGTGGTGGTAGCTGTAGCAATACCATCTAAGTGCCTGAAAATAATTCCTCGAAGTTGTTCTTTGTCTATTTTGGTTAGCATTTGCTTTTCAGATTGATTTCCTATAAATATAAAAAAAACCTTCCAAGAAATATTGAAAGGTTTGTTAATTGATTTTTAAATGTTAAGTTATCTCAATTTTGGAAAATCACCAGGATTAGCCTCATGCATTACTTTATAAACAGCTTCAAAAATATCTTCGTGAGACGGTTTAGAAAAATAATCACCATCTGTACCATAAGCAGGACGATGACTTTTTGCTGTTAAGGTTTGCGGTTTACTATCTAAATGCTCGTATGCATTTTGTGTGTTTAATATTTCGTTTAAAATATAAGCAGAAGCGCCTCCGGGAACATCTTCATCTATAACCATTAGACGATTTGTTTTGGCTATACTTTTTACAATATCATGATTGAGATCAAAAGGTAATAAAGATTGAATGTCTATTACTTCCGCATCAATACCAACTTCTATTAATTCTTTTGCTGTTTGCGCTACAATATTTAATGTAGAACCATAAGAAACTAATGTAATATCACTTCCTTCTTTAACGGTTTCAACAACTCCTAAAGGTGTTTTGAATGCACCAATATTATTTGGCATTTTCTCTTTTAGTCGATATCCGTTTAAGCATTCTATTATTAAGGCTGGTTCATCACTTTCTAATAATGTATTATAAAAACCAGCAGCCTTTGTCATGTTTCTTGGTACTAAAACATGAATACCACGAACCAGATTAATAACACCACCCATTTGTGATCCAGAATGCCAAATACCTTCTAGTCTATGGCCGCGTGTACGAATAATTAATGGTGCTTTTTGGCGGCCATGAGTTCTATAATGTAGTGTTGCTAAATCATCACTCATTATCTGTAAAGCGTATAAAATATAGTCTAGATATTGTATTTCTGCAATTGGTCTTAAACCACGCATTGCCATTCCAATTCCTTGTCCTAAAATGGTAGCTTCACGAATTCCAACATCGGAAACACGCAAATCGCCATACTTTTCTTGCATCCCTTCAAGACCTTGGTTTACATCGCCAATATGTCCTGCATCTTCACCAAAAACTAAAACTTCTGGGTATTTGGTGAAAAGGGCATCAAAGTTATCTCTAATTACTAATCGTCCATCTACTAACTTCGCATCATCGTCATAGGTTGGTTTTACTTCTTTTACGTGTAAAGCCGAAAGACTAGATTGACTATGTAAATGGGAACTATATTTGGGTTGTATTTTTTCTATATATGAATTTATCCAGTTAGCAACCTGTGTTTTTTCTGAAGAATTTTCATTAAGTACATAACGTAACGCTTTTCGAGCAGCAGAAAGACTATCTTTTCTAATAGGCTCTACAATTGCAATTAAGTCGTTTGTAAGTTTGGTTAAGAAAGCCTTATTGGTACTTGATTTAGCAAGATTTTCTAAAAGCACTATAAGTTCACTACGTTCTTGATTGATAGGATTATTGTAAGCAAGCCAAGCTGCTTTTTTACCTTCACGGACTTCCTTTTTTATATTTTTTTCTATGGTTCTAAGTTCGTCTTTGGTCGCAAAGTTATTTGCAATTAACCATTCGCGCATTTTAAGATTACAGTCATTATCTGCTTCCCAGTTAAGACGATCGGTGTCTTTATAGCGCTCATGCGATCCCGAAGTAGAATGTCCTTGCGGTTGTGTTAATTCATTTACGTGAATTAAAACTGGAACATGTTGTGTTCTTGCAATTTTGGAAGCTTTTTGATACGTATCTACTAAAGCAGGGTAATCCCAGCCTTTTACTCTTAAGATTTCGTAACCATTAGTTCCTTTTTCACGTTGAAATCCTTTTAAGATTTCAGATATATTTTCTTTTGTGGTTTGGTGTCTTGCGTGTACTGAAATTCCATATTCATCATCCCAAACACTCATTACCATGGGTACTTGTAAAACTCCGGCTGCATTTATAGTTTCAAAAAATAGACCTTCGCTGGTGCTTGCATTACCAATAGTTCCCCAAGCAACCTCATTTCCCTTATCCGAAAATTTAGTAGTATCAATTCCTTTTACATTTCTATAAATTTTAGAAGCTTGTGCTAAACCTAGTAAACGAGGCATTTGTCCTGCAGTAGGAGAGATGTCTGCACTAGAATTTTTTTGTTTTGTAAGGTCATTCCAATTTCCATTTTCGTCTAAACTATGGGTTGCAAAATGTCCTCCCATTTGTCTTCCTGCAGACATTGGATCGTGATTAATATCTGTATGCGCATATAAACCTGCAAAAAATTGCTGGATGGTTAATTCACCAATGGCCATCATAAAAGTTTGATCGCGATAATAACCAGATCTAAAATCTCCATTTTTAAAAGCTTTTGCCCAAGCAAGTTGCGGTATTTCTTTACCATCTCCAAAAATTCCAAATTTCGCTTTTCCTGTAAGTACTTCACGACGACCTAATAAACTGCACTCCCTGGAAGTTACAGCAATGGTATAGTCTTTTAAAACTTCCGTTTTAAAATCGTTAAAAGAAATGTCTTCTATTACCTCTGGATTTGTTGTCATTTTAGATGCTTTCATATAGTTACAAATTTAAGAATAATAAAGCATTTTTGCAATATCGCAAAGTCTTAAAAAAATGTATAATTATTGTTTTGATAGCCATTTTTTTGTCAAATAGTGAAAACAATGTGATTATATAGGTTTTTGCTGAATATCTTTTAAAGTATTTTTGTTTTAGATAATGAAATATTTAACGTTTTTTTATCTATTTCAAAAGTTATATAACTATAAAAGTTAAAATTCTCAATGGTTTTAATGTAGTAAATAAAAAGGGGAAAATAGCATTAAAGGAGATACTTATTGTTCTATTTCTTTAGAATAGTATTAAGAGGCTTTCTGATAAGTGTTTATAAACTATTTTTTAGGTATAAGATCTTTCATTCTTTTTCTTATACTGCGTTTTTCAGAAGAAAAAAATATTAATACCAACGCCTTCTAAACAATCCTAATAGCGATTGAATGTCTGCTGTAAATTTGAAACGTATTTTTTGACTGTATTGCGGTTGTGCTATTTCCCAACCAAGGTTAGAATAAACAGGAAAGTAGATTTCAAAATAATCTTCTACTAGATTTACGCGAACACCAGAATCGTATACAAATTTCGCGTTTTGGTGTTTGTTTTTTAATGTACCTAAATCTCCGTAGGCATGAATATATTGCCAAATAGATGTGCTAATATTTGTGGTTGCCATCCATTGATTTGCATAAGGTACTTCTAGTTTCGATTTAAATCCTCCTTCTGCAATAATTAACTCCTGACTAAAGAGGCCTGTGTTTTCTGATCTTCCTAAATAACTATAATCAAATAAGTAATCTGTTGGCCTATCTAGCGCAAAACTAAAATAGTTGCTATTCGCTTCGTTTTTATTCTTTAAGAATGCTCCAGCAAAGAAACGAACGCTTAGTTGTCTGTTGTTTTGATATAGCTTTCTGTACTCGTAATTAAAGGATATTTTACTAAATGTTTGGGATGCTTGAAAGTCTGCAAACCAACTAGAATGCTCTATTAATCCTGGATCTTTATTTATATATCTTACATTAAATACGTTGTAATTGGGCTTCGTTTCTTCTAATAAAATCTTTTCAACATCTTTGTCTCTATGAATGCTAACATATCTAAAATTTAAAAACTCTCTTTTATTTGCACGTAAGTTTTTAGTATCTCTAAAATGAAGCGTTATAGATGGTTTTATGGAAGTAACAAATAAATCTGGAGCATAACTATCATAGCTTCCGGTAAGCACGTATTGAATTTTAAATAAGTTTCTGTTACTGGTATTATATTGTTGATATACTAGGTTTCCAGAGCCTGTTATAGACTGCGATTTTAATCCGTATTGTGGTGCAACTTTATACGTTAAGTCTTTTTTAAGCATGGTTTTATTATATGCTTTTGTACCCACAACAATACCATCATATATATTATTAAACTCTAAAATAGGCATAATTAAGACTTGGTTATACCTGGTGTCTTCTACATCTTTTAAAAGTCTAATCTGTAAAGGTTTATTTAATAAAGAAGCAGTTAGCGATTTAGTATTATTCCTGTCGTTTATTTCTGGTGTTATTTTATCTTGATTAATAACCAATTTTGTGGCATGGTTGTTTGGTAGTGTAATGGTATCCAAGTGTTTGTTGCTTTGAATCCATGATTTAGATAAAATACTATCTTTTTGTAAAGCAAATAACGAAGAAGGCATACTTGTTCTGCTCTTGTTTTTAACTATTACCGTAATCGAATCTTTTCCTTTTTCTACCTTTTTAATGGTGTAATCTATTTTTTTAGAAGTTTTAAGATACTCCTCAAAAAACCAATCAATATCTTTAGAAGCTTTTGGTTTTATAAAGTTTTCAAAATCTTTTGTGGATGTCGCTTTTAGTTTTTGATTGGTTACAAAATCCAAAATCGATTTATCTAAATCTAAGTTTTCGTCAAAGCTATTTAAGTATTCTAAACCAATTGCTGCTTTGTTAGGGTTTGCTATGTTTTTGTTGAATTTTAATAAGGAATCTTTTTGCATCGTAAGTGGTTGGTCTTGCCTACCTCTAGCCATATTCATATACAAAAGATTATACTGATCATTAAAATTAAGTTGTGCGGCATGAAAAGACTTGATACCCCAAATTTTAGATAGTGTTCCAAAAATTTTCTTTTCAGGATAATATTCTTCCACATACTTTTTTAAATAATATATCTGAAAACCATCAATTAACCATTGGTCTTTTCTCGGGTTTATTAGGAGTGTGTTTTCTAAATAATTATATAATACTGTTTTTAAAAGCTTTAATTCATATTGAAAACTATCCGGAAAAGGACGGAAAAAATCTGGCAATAAGTTAAGTCCGTAAATGGGTTTCTTTTTATAATCGGTATGGGAGACTAATAAACGCTCATGCGGATAATCACCAAGGTTTTTAGTTATAAACCCTGCAACTTTATCGGTTAGTATAACTCTTTCTACTTGCGCTATATTTTCGTCATCAATACTAGATACCACGTTAAAATAATCTGTTTCAACCGTATTGAATTTTGGTTCTTGTAATAGGAATAATTTGGTATTAATTCTATCTTTTCCTTCTAAGGTTGTTGTGATTGTATTGTTCTCCTTTGTGCTTCCCGTTTCGTTAAGTTCTGAAGTTAAGATATAACGCTCCGGATAGGTGATTTCGAAACTGTGATCTGCCTTAGGGATATATCCATCTTCTAAATCTTTATTACTAAAGTATTGCCAAGTGCCATCATAAATAGCAGGAGTGATGTACCAATATTTTATAGTGATATTATTATCGTTGTAAATACCATAGCGTGTAAACTTGGCATTAGGTATCTGCACTATATAGTTTAAATGAAGGGTATAGGTTTCGTTTGGCGCTAAAGCTTTATTTAATTTTACTTTAATAATATCGAGTTGGTCTTTCAGCCTTTCGTGCACCACATCTTCGTTGTCTTGTTGTAACGAAGTAATTACGGTGTAACCTCTATCTTCATTTTTTGCAAAGTGAAAATCATTTTTATATTCTTCAGCAAAACGTTTTGCTAAAGGAGTACTTTTTGTAGAATAACTATTGCTCCAATCGTTTAAATAAATATATTCTAAAGTGTTGTTTGTTGTGTTTTGATATTGAATTGTTTGCGCTATTTTTATCTTTTTATTTTCCACATCAAATGTAGCCTTAAGGTCAATGGTGTTTTGACTAAAGCTATAAAAATTCACAAAGGTGAATAGGGCAATAAGTAGGTGTTTATTTCTCAATTTACTTTCACAAACTTTAAGGATTCTAAATTCAAATTAGGCCTTGTCATGTAATATAGCCCTTTATATATGTTAGAAACGTTCATGTGATGCATTTCTGTATTGTTTAAAGGAATAGTTTTTACTACTGGCCCTAAAGTGTTAAAAATGTTTGGTTTTTTGTTGGTGAATGACTGATGGTTGGTTTGTAAATGTAAAGTATTAGATATTATATTTATGCCAATTATTTCATAATAAATGAAACTAGTGATCTTGTTTTTTGCAGTTAATATAAAATCAAAACGAGTATCCAATCTGTGCGCCGTTGCATCTAAACCTTGAGCTATGCGGATAAATTGCGTAGAAATAGCTATGAAATTGTTATTTGAAAAGCTTTTTTTATTAGCGGTTATCCCTTGTGAATTGGTGTAAGACAAATTATAAAACCTAATATTCAAGGTGTCTAAAGCGAAGACACCTTGAATACTTAGTATACTTAGAAAAACTAGTAATAGGTTTTTTTTCATGCTTACTTTCCACGAAAGTGAAATCTTAATTTATTTATTTAAGAGCCAAATACTTTAGAAGTTCGGACTAAAGCCAGACTTTTTATAAAAAGCATCTAAAATATTGATTACTTCATCTTCGGTATCTACAAGGTGAATTAAGTCTAAGTCTTTAGCGCTAATGTTGTTAAATTTATCTAATAAAGTTGCTTTTACCCAGTCTAATAAACCTTCCCAGAAATCGGTACCAACTAGAATTATAGGGAATTTTTCAATTTTATTGGTTTGTATTAAAGTGATTGCTTCAAACAATTCATCTAAAGTTCCAAATCCTCCAGGCATTACTACAAAACCTTGTGAGTATTTTACAAACATTACTTTACGTACAAAGAAGTAATCGAAATCTAAACTCTTATCGTGATCTATATACGGATTATCATGTTGCTCAAAAGGTAATTCTATGTTTAAACCTACAGAGGTTCCACCACCTAGATGTGCTCCTTTGTTACCAGCTTCCATAATTCCTGGTCCTCCACCAGTAATTACACCATAACCATGATCTACAATTTTATGTGCAACTTTTTCGGTTAATTTATAATATTTATCTTCCGGTTTTGTTCTTGCAGATCCAAAAATGGAAACGCAAGGTCCAATTCTACTTAATTTTTCATAACCATTTACAAATTCACCCATGATTTTAAAAATCGCCCATGAGTCATTTGTTTTACTTTCATTCCAACCTTTATGGTGTTTTTCTTCTCTCATCTATTTTAATATTTATTTTAGTATTTTGTATTTTCGGCAACTTGCTAATTTAATTCTTTTTTTAGCACATCAACAAAACTAGATACTATTTATTTTATTCCAATTCTTTCTTTAAAAACTTCGCTGTGTAGCTCGTTTTATGTTTTGCAACTTTTTCTGGAGTACCTTCTACTATAATTTCTCCTCCATTTTTTCCGCCTTCATAACCTATATCAATAACGTGGTCTACGGTTTTAATAACATCTAAATTATGTTCAATAATTAAAACGGTATTTCCTTTATTTGCTAGTTTGTTGAGCACAATCATTAATACTCTAATATCTTCAAAATGCAATCCTGTGGTAGGTTCATCTAAAATATAAAAAGTATTTCCTGTATCGCGTTTACTTAATTCTGTTGCTAGTTTAATTCGCTGTGCTTCACCACCAGAAAGCGTTGTGCTTTGTTGTCCTAATGTGATATATCCTAAACCAACATCCTTAATGGTTTTTAGTTTTCTGTTAATTTTTGGGATATGCTCAAAAAAGTCCACTGCTTCATTAATTGTCATGTTTAAAACATCACTAATATTCTTTCCTTTATAACGAATCTCTAAGGTTTCGCGATTAAAACGCTTGCCTTGGCAGGTTTCACATTCTACATATACGTCAGGAAGGAAATTCATTTCAATAACACGTAAGCCGCCACCTTGACAGGTTTCACAACGTCCTCCTTTTACATTAAAACTAAATCTTCCTGGTTTATAACCACGAATCATTGCTTCTGGTATTTTGGCGAATAAACTACGTACTTCACTAAAAGTACCGGTGTAAGTTGCAGGATTACTGCGCGGTGTTCTACCAATTGGTGATTGGTTAATATCGATTACTTTATCTATATGTTCTAAACCTTTAATGCTTTTGTAAGGCATTGGTTTTTTTACACCATTAAAATAATATGCATTAAGAATAGGATAGAGCGTTTCGTTAATTAAAGTAGATTTTCCACTACCAGAAACTCCAGTTACCCCAATCATTTTTCCTAATGGAAATTTAACCGAAACATTTTTTAAGTTATTTCCGGTACAGCCTTTAAGCTCCATGAATTTACCGTTACCTTCCCGACGCGTTTTTGGAACTTCAATGTTTTTAGTTCCATTAAGGTAATCTGCAGTAAGGGTATGGTGTTTTAAAACTTCTTCCGGTGTGCCTTGGCTAATAATTTCACCGCCATGTTTTCCTGCATGCGGACCAATATCAATCACGTGATCTGCACGTAAAATCATATCTTTATCGTGCTCCACAACAATGACAGAGTTACCAACATCCCGCAAAGCAACTAAAGAGTTTATTAGTTTTTCATTATCGCGTTGGTGTAAACCAATACTAGGTTCATCTAAAATATAAAGCACTCCAACCAGTTGTGATCCAATTTGTGTCGCCAATCGAATACGTTGCGCTTCACCACCAGAAAGTGTTTTAGAACTTCGGTTTACAGAAAGGTAATCTAAACCAACATCTAACAAAAATTGTAGTCTGTTTGTTATTTCTTTAATAATTTCTTCTGCAATTTTGAATTGTTTTTTAGAAAGGTTTTTTGGTAATTCTTTAAACCATTCCGCTAAATCTACAATGTCTTTATTTGCTAGTTCGGCAATATTTTGATCGTTTATTTTGAAATATAGAGATTCTTGACGTAAACGTGCGCCATGGCATTCGCTACAATCTACTTTATCCATATAGTCTTTTGCCCAACGTTTTAATGACGTAGAATCTGCGTTTACATATTGGTTTTCTATAAAGTTGGCAACCCCTTCAAAATCTATTTTGTAATCTCTTTTTATACCAAGTGTTTTGCTATCTACTGTGAATTTTTCGTTTCCACCATACAAAATCATTTGTTTCGCTTCTTCAGGTATACTTTTATACGCATCGCTAATTTTAAAATTATAACGCTGCGCTATTAGTTCTAACTGTTTAAAAATCCAGGAATTTTTTTCTGGTCCATGCGGAGCAAGAGCGCCATTTTTAATGGAAAGCAAATCGTCAGGAATTATTTTACTTTCGTTTACTTGATACAGCGTTCCAATACCATTACATTTAGGACAAGCACCTTTTGGGGAGTTAAATGAAAAGTTATTAGGCTCTGGATTTGGATATGAAATTCCGGAACTAGGACACATTAAACTTCTACTAAAAAAACGTGTTTCGTTCGTATCTTGATCTAAAACCATTAATACATCATTACCATGATACATGGCAGTATTTATGGTTTCGGTTAAGCGTTTATCATTATCTACGGAAGCATCAATCTTCAATCTATCGATTACAATTTCAATATCATGATTCTTGTATCTGTCGAGCTTCATGCCTTTTACAAGGTCTTTTATTTCACCATCTGCACGTACTTTTACAAAGCCTTGTTTTGCAATTTGCTCGAATAATTCTCTGTAATGTCCTTTACGGGATCGAACTACAGGAGCAAGAATGTTTATACGTTTACCAGAAAAACTCTCTATAATTAAAGCTTTTATTTGATCATCATTGTAGCTAACCATTTTTTCGCCCGTATTATAACTATACGCATCACTAGCTCTTGCGAAAAGCAAACGCATAAAATCATAAATTTCGGTAATGGTACCAACAGTAGATCGTGGTGACTTGCTCGTTGTTTTTTGCTCGATGGCAATTACAGGCGAAAGTCCGTCAATTTTATCCACATCCGGACGCTCTAAACCTCCAAGAAATTGTCTTGCGTAGGCAGAGAACGTTTCAATATATCTTCGTTGCCCTTCGGCATAAATAGTATCGAAAGCTAATGACGATTTACCACTACCAGACAAGCCAGTAATAACCACTAGTTTTTCTCTGGGAATAGTAACATCTATGTTCTTTAAATTATGAACACGAGCACCTTGAACTTCTATATTTTCTTCGAATTTAGACATAAATTAAGCAACCTGACTGTTTGGTAAACAAAGTTGCAAAGATACGCTTTTTACTTATCCTTTTGAAAGGTATTTAGTTAGGATTTTATTAATATTGTAATGAGAATATGTATAAACCGTTTTCCGTTTTCACGGAAATTAAATATGAATTTTATATGAAAATATTAGGAATAGGTTCCAGAATAAACCACGACGAATTTGGAAAAGGAGTAATTACAAATGTCGATAGTACCCATTATTGGGTAACTTTTATCGAGAACGGATTAGAAGAAATAGAATTAGATACCGAATTTGAAGTTATTGAAGCAGCAGAAAAGGAAGTCGATACCGTGAGTTTATTTGATGTAGAAAGTAGTTTAGTCCAAATTTTAAAAAAATGGAGCGATGTTTCGGAAGTAATTTCGATAGGAGATAAGTGGAAAGGCGGAAAACTTATTTTAGAACCAGGAGATAGCAATTTAAAAAGTAAAGAAATTAAAGTGGAAGACTTTTTTCATAAAATAACGATGGTTAGAGACCGACTTCGTGTTATGGAACAAAAGGTGAATTCTAGTAGTCTTGAAGAACAAGAAAAAATAGATTTACAACAATACATCACGCGTATTTACGGAAGCTTAACCACGTTTAATGTGTTATTTAAAGTAAAGGAACAACAGTTTGTTGGACAAAAGAGTAAATAAGTATGCCGTTTGCAGTGTTCGTTTTTGGTATAAGATATGTATTCCTCTAAATATTGCGATTGCAATTAATTTTTAGAAGCTTGCACTTTTTTTAAGATGTTTTTTCCTGTTAAAGCAGTAGCGGTTAAAACACCAGAAAAAAGTGCCGATCCAATTCCTGCAGTCATAATATCTTGTCCAGTAAGATAGAAGTTTTTAATTGGTGTTCTAGGTTTTAAAAACTTTTGTCTAAAACGTTTCGGACTATGATCTAATCCGTAAATTTCTCCTTCTTCATAATTCACAAAATGTTGTGTGGTTAATGGTGTAGACAATTCATAACAATCCACTTTTTCTCTAAGATGTGGTAGTTTTTTAAATAAGGCTTCTAGTAATCTTTGGGCTATTTTTTCTTTTAACAGGTCGTAATCTTCCCCTCTTTTTTTCCACTTGCTACCTTTCCATTCGTTAAAAGTAGTGCTAGGCATAAGGGTAATAATATCTATAGCACTTTTTCCAGGATATCTATTTGGCCAATCTGGATCTTTAGCCGAAGGAAAAGAAATATAAACAACGGGAAAAGGTTGGTCTGTATCTTTTAAATAGCGAGCAATACACGCATCATGATCTAAATCTTCGGGATAGATCCAGTAATTCGTTTTTGGTAATTTAAGTTCTTCAGGAGAACCTTCTAAACCGATATATAAACAAGCAGAAGCAACAGATCGTTTTACTTTTTGTAATTGCTCTTTTAAATTGTGTTTTGCTACTATATTTTCGGGAAGTAATTTGTTGTACGTAGTCATAATACCAGCTCCGCTGATAATGTTTTTAGCATAAAAAGATTTTCCATCTTTCATTTTCACACCTTTCGCCGTATTATCTTCAATGATAACTTTATCTACTTCGGCACTTATTAAAAGTGTTCCTCCAGCTTTTGCTATTACAGGAACAATGGTTTTTACAAGTTGTGAAGATCCGCCAACAGGAAAGCTACCACCAGCAAAATAATGTTTAGCAACTGCGGTATGCATGACAAAACTACTTTCTTTAGGTGCTAAACCATAATCACCATATTGACCAGTTAAAACTTTAATTAATTCTTCGTTATCGGTAAGATTTCTTAATACTTCATAAGTGGTTTTATCAGAATACGTATTATAAGGTCTACGCATAAAACCACCTATTAATTTACTTAATACCGGCGGAAGTGATTTATCTAAATAGAATTTTTTACTAGTTTTACTAGCTTTAAAAATAGTATTGATGTATTCGGTGATTGCTTTTTCTTCTTTGGGAAAATAGGAAATCATTTTGTTTTTAAAATTGGTAACACCTTTAACAAAATCATATTCTTTGTCGCCTATGATGATTTTATCATATACTTCTCCCATATCTGCCCATTGTAAATTATCATCAGATATATAACTAAATAATTTTCTTAAAATACTTTTTGGGTGTTCCATATCCCCAATGTAGTGAATACCAACATCCCATTCATAGCCTCTACGTTTAAAAGTATGTGTAAATCCGCCAGGTTCATAATGGCGTTCTAGAATTAAGACTTTTTGCCCTTGCTTTGCTAATAAAGCGCCAGTTGCAAGACTGCCAATACCGGATCCAATAATAATAGTATCGTAATTTTCTTGAAGGGCTAGTTTCTTTTTATAAGATTGAATCATGATGGGTTTTATTAGGATAATATAGTCTTAAAATAAATGCGTTTTATTTGGTTTTAATATCTTCAATCTCCAATCCTAAAACTAGCATTTTATGAAAAGTAGGAAGCATTGCTCCAGTTTCGGTAGTTTCCCAGTCGCTCCAGGAAGCTTCTAGACCATCAATGGGCAGAATGGAAGTCCACATTTTAAAACTAGTAGGCTTACCAGAGTCGTCCAATAGCCATAAATAGGAATCTCCTGGAGTAGATCCTCCAGAAGTATAGGTGATTAAAAGCGCATGCTTTCCATTATCTAAAGTTACTAAACTTCTTTTTGTTCCTGCATCAAAAACTTTATATGGTGCGACTAACCAAAAAGAATCGTTATTAAAATAGTCTGTTGCTTTTTGTATTAATTCCTCTGCTTCACTTGTTTCTATTTTTGTTTCGCCTATATAGGCTTCGCTTTTAGAATTATCATTAAAGTCTAAATCTACTCTATAATTTTTCCAATAGACTTCACTACTAGCTGCTTCTTTATTCCATTTAAAATGATGCCTTTTTTTAAAGGTCCACTCTATATAATCTGTAGCTTCATATTTTTTATGATCTAAGGCATCAAGCATTTTGTATGCCAAAGCATCTGCTTGTTGATCTTGTATTCCTAAAGGTAATTCTTCGTTATATTTAAAATATAAAAATCCAAAGAAAAGGAAGGTTGGTAAGGTGAAGAAAATGATTACTCCTGCAATTATTTTTACTATTTTTTTTATGCTTGTTTTTTTAGCCACTGGATTTTGTGTTTGTTATCGTTTTTATAAAGAAAGGAATTTAATTAAAAACCTACAGCGGTATCATCACCGCGTTTGTCTGCACCACCTTCTAGTTTCCCATCTTCTAAAATTAAAATAGCATCCACTTTTCCAATAATAGGAGCATCTTTTTCATTAATGTTGTACCCTTTTAATTCCAATTGTTTTATGGTTTCTATAGCAAAAGAATTTGGTTCCATCATAATTACGTCAGGTAACCATTGGTGGTGAAAGCGAGAAACATCTACTGCTTCTTGCATGCCCATTTTGTATTCATGTACATTTAAAATAGTTTGCATTACGGAAGTGATAATGGTAGAGCCACCAGGAGTACCAACAACCATGTGTAATTTTCCATTTCTTTCTACAATAGTTGGTGTCATAGAACTTAGCATGCGTTTTTCTGGAAGAATACTATTTGCTTCTGCACCAATTAATCCATATACATTTGGGACTCCGGGTTTGCTAGAAAAATCGTCCATTTCATTATTTAAAAAGAAACCTAATTCGCTACAGAATAGTTTAGAACCAAAACCAGAATTTAGAGTTGTAGTAACTGAAATAGCATTACCAAACGGATCTACAATAGAGTAGTGCGTGGTTTCATCACTTTCAATAATTTGTACTTTTCCGTGGGATACTTCGGAAGATTTAGTCGCTTTTTCAAATGAAAAATCTTGCATTCTATCTTGCAAATAACGTGCACTAATTAATTCTTCTTGAGGTACTGTTACAAAATCAGGATCTCCTAAATAGAAACTTCTATCGGCGTAGGCACGACGTTCTGCTTCTGTGATAATCTGAATCGCTTTTTCAGAGTTGTGACCAAATTCTTCTAAAGGATAAGGTTCAATCATTTTCATGATTTGTGCCAAACAAACGCCACCACTGGAAGGAGGCGACATAGAAATAATATTTAAATCATCATACGAAAAGCTAATAGGTTTACGCCACTTTGGTTTGTAGTTTGCTAGGTCTTCTTCGGTTACAATGCCGCCATTATCTTGAATATGCTTTGCTAGTATTTTTGCTGTTTCTCCTTTGTAAAATTCATCCGGACCATTTTGCATGATTCTGGTTAACGTTTCTGCAAGACTATTGTATTTGATGGTATCGTTCTCTTTCCAAGCTTTAGTAAATAGAAAATCTTCCGTATTCGTAATTTTAAAGTCCTCTTGTTTTTCAGCAATACGTAATTCCTGATTTTTGGTAACCACAACCCCTCTTTTTGCAAGGGCAATTACTGGTTTCATAATGGTTTCTATTGGTAATTTACCAAAACGTTTATGTGCTTCAAAAGTTCCTGCAACGGTTCCAGGAATACCAACAGCAAGTGCGCCACGAGTACTTAAATTAGGAATTACATTACCAAGCGAATCTAAATACATGTTTTTTGTCGCCGCTGCAGGAGCTTTTTCTCTGTAGTCTAAGGCACCAGTTTCTCCATTTTCTAAACGATAGACCATAAAACCACCACCACCAAGATTTCCGGCATACGGATATGCAACCGCTAAAGCCAAATCTGTGGCAAGCATAGCATCAAAAGCATTTCCGCCTTGTTGCATAATAGCACTTCCTATTTTAGAAGCTTCTTCACGGGCAGAAACAACCATTGCTTTTTCTGTGATAAGTCCAGTAACTTGTTTTTTAGTTTCTGTTTTACAAGCGGTTAAGCTAAATACTAGTATTATAAAAATAATTCTTAAATTCATACCTCTCTATAGTTTAATGAGATTGCTAAGTCGCTTAAAAAAGCGCATCGCAATGACAATTAGTTGTTTTGTTTCGTTTGAATTTCTAATAATTTCTCCTTGGAAAACTGAATTAATTCTTCAAAAAAGCGTGTGAATTCATCTTCAAATTCGTTATAAAACTCTTGTAATTCGTTTACTGCTAAATTCATTTTAGAACGGTTTTCTGTTCGCTTGTTCATTCCAACTAAAACTTTAGAAATACCTTCAATAGTGGCATAGCTTAATAACCAATTATCTGCAATCATATACGGCATCATTTTCTGAATTCTACTTGGTAGAACCTCGAAATTGTCTTGCAAAGAATCATAAAAAGTATCGACATAGATATCTAATGGAATATCAGAATAGTTGCTCCAATTTTTCGCAAGAAAATGGTCGTAGAGTATATCGACTATCACACCAGAATAGTGCCCGTAATTTTTATGCAATCGTTTGGTGCTTTCTCTTACCGTTTTATGCGCATCTGTAAATGTATCTATTTGTCGGTGCAATAATATTCCGGTTTGAATTTCTTTAGGAAACTGCTGGTATTTTTTACCTCGAATACCATCCGCAATAAAATTACCAATGGTTACAGATTCATTATTTCCAGAAAGATAGATGTGTGCGAGAAAATTCATAATTTTTTCCCACGAAATTGGGAATCTTTTAATTCGTTAGACATGAATGTAAATTTACAAAAACCGATTTAAGATTTCCCCTTTTGAAATACTATATTTGTAATTCAATTTTAAAATAATATTTATGACCTTAATAAAATCAATTTCTGGAATTAGAGGAACTATTGGCGGACAAGTAGGTGAAAACCTTACACCAATTGACGCGGTAAAGTTTGCGGCGGCTTATGGTACTTGGCTAAAAGAGCAACGTGATAAAGAAAATTATAAAGTTGTTGTTGGTAGAGATGCTAGAGTTTCTGGGGAGATGATTCAGAATTTGGTAATGAATACGTTAGTTGGTCTTGGCATTCATGTAGTAGATGTAGGTTTATCTACAACGCCAACGGTTGAAATTGCTGTACCAATGGAACATGCGGATGGCGGAATTATTTTAACGGCCAGCCATAACCCAAAACAATGGAATGCATTAAAACTTTTAAATGCGAAAGGGGAATTTTTAAATGGCGTGGAAGGAGAGAAGATTTTAAATATTGCAGAAGCAGACACGATGCAATTTGCAGGAGTAGATGATTTAGGGAAAATAACTAGAAATCAGGCCTACATAGATTTACATATTGATGCTGTTTTAGCTTTAGACTTGGTAAATGTAAAAGCGATAAAAGACGCTAATTTTAAAGTAGTTGTAGATGGCGTAAATTCTACAGGAGGAATTGCTATTCCGGAGTTATTAGAACGTTTAGGAGTGCATCCAATAAAATTGTATTGTGATCCAACGGGACATTTTCCTCATAATCCAGAACCTCTTAAAGAGCATTTAACAGACTTGTCGGAAATGGTGGTTAAAGAACGTGCCGATTTGGGTATTGTTGTCGATCCAGATGTAGATAGGTTAGCTTTTGTAGACGAGAATGGCGAAATGTTTGGGGAAGAATATACTTTGGTTGCCTGTGCAGATTATGTGTTGAGTAAAACGCCAGGAAATACAGTGAGTAATATGAGTTCTTCTAGAGCGTTACGTGATGTTACTGAAAAACATGGCGGAACCTACGAAGCAAGTGCTGTAGGAGAAGTAAATGTTGTAGCATTGATGAAGAAAAATAACGCCGTAATTGGTGGTGAAGGTAATGGCGGAATTATTTATCCGGCGAGCCATTATGGTAGAGATTCTTTAGTTGGTGTTGCTTTGTTTTTAAGTCTTTTAGCCGAAAAAGATATGCAAGTAAGTGAGTTGCGTAAAACGTATACGAGCTATTTTATGAGTAAAAAGAAAATTCAATTGACACCACAAATTGATGTCGATGCTATTTTGAAAACCATGGAAGCTCGTTATGCTAAAGAAAACATAACTACTGTAGATGGTGTGAAAATTGATTTTGCTGAAAACTGGGTGCATTTACGTAAGAGTAATACAGAACCGATCATTAGAATTTATACAGAAGCAAAATCACAAGAAATTGCAGATGCTTTAGCAGATCGATTTATTGGTGAAATAGAAGCTATTTCAAAGTAGTATAAAGCTTACATTATAAAATAAAAACAGCGTACAAATGCATTATAATTTGTACGCTGTTTTTTTATGTGGAAAAGGCAATTGTTTATTGAAATTCAGTTGGAACTTTGTCTTTATGTTTCCAACGTTTATGTGTCCATAAATAATATTCTGGAGCGCTATAAATTTGTTCCTCTACCAATTTTAAAAACATATCGGTAATTTCGTAGTTTTTATAATCATTGGCATTTTTAGCTAAGGTTTTAAAAGTAGTTTCGTAGTAACCACGTTTTATTTTTTTAACGCCAAAGAAAACAACCGAAGAGTCTAAGCGCTTTGCAAGCATTTCTGCTCCGGTATGGACAGGAACTTTAATTCCCATGAAATCATTCCAATGATATGCTTTATTTACTTTTGGTGATTGGTCAGATACAAAGCCACTAATAGATAATTCACCATTTTTAATAGACTCCATTAAAACAGGAATGGTTTCTTTTGTGGTGATAAGTTGTGTATTATATTTAGCTCTTTTTCGTTTTATTAAGCGATCAAAATATTTATTTGCCAAACGTTTATAAACACCATATCCTTTATGTTTTACAAATTTTTGAGTAATAAAAATCCACTCAAAATTGGCATAATGCGCACACATTAGAACAATGTTTCTATTTTCTTTTTCTAGTTTGTGTATTTCTTCAATGTTCGTAAGCTTAAAACGTTTCATCATTTCCGCTTCAGAAATGGTTAAAGATTTTACAGATTCTAAGATCATATCACATAAATGATGGTAGAATTTTTTAGAAATTGTAGTGATTTCTTTTTCCGATTTATCAGGAAAGACAAGGTTTAGATTGTACTTTACTGTTTTTTTTCGGTAACCAATGATATAGTATACCAAAACATATAAAATATCGGAAACAACGTATAAAATTCTAAACGGAAGAATAGAAATAATCCACAAAAGCGGATAAATTAAAATGTAAGCAAGGAATTGCATGAAATAATTTTAGATTTGCAAGAACAAATATATGTTATATTTGATTTAAACGTTTCAAATTTATGGGCAATTTAAGTATTGTAACAATAGTAATTATTGTAGCAAATGTATTAATATCTTACAAAGGGTTTAGTGATTTTAACTTTTTTGAAAAATATAAATTCAATGTTGGTAGTATAAAAAGAGGGGAGAAGTTTAGAATGTTTAGTTCTGGCTTTTTACATGTAGACACGCAGCATTTGTTGTTTAACATGCTTACGTTATACTTTTTTGCCGATATTGTTGTACAAGATTTAGGAACCTTAAGTTTTGTACTTGTGTACATTGGTAGCTTGATTCTTGGTAGTGTATTATCCTTATATTTTCATAAAGATGAATATCATTATAGTGCCGTTGGAGCAAGTGGAGCAGTAACAGGAATTTTATATTCGGCTATTTTATTACGACCAGAAATGAGCTTGTATATGTTTTTTGTGCCTATACCAATCCCAGCTTATGTATTTGGAATTGGTTATCTTTTATATTCTATTTACGGAATGAAAACAAGATCCGGTAATATTGGTCACGACGCGCATTTTGGTGGTGCTATTGGTGGTTACGTAATCACACTACTTTTAGCAACATGGCTATTTGAAACGAATCTATTAATGATAGGTTTATTAGCTATACCAATTGTATTATTGTTTGTTTTAAAACGAATGAATAAGATATAAATAAAAATGTCCTTTTGACTAAAGTGGAGAAGTCTCTTTACTCGTAATTCGCTAACAAGATTTTTCTATTTTGCTTAAAATGACAAAAAAAGATATAAAAAATGCTGAAAAATTATTTCAGCATTTTTTATATCTAATACGTAGTTTCTGAAAATAAATTCAGAAAGTAAAAGTGCTAATCGTTTTTAGTTTAGCAAGGAAGCTATTTTTTCCTCTAGTGCTGGACCTCTTAGGTTTTTAGCAATAATCTTTCCTTCTGCATCAATTAAATAGGTTGCAGGAATAGCGTTAATATTAAATTGCTTAGCAATAGGATCATTAAAATATTGCAAGTTAGAAACGTGATTCCAAGTTAGTTTGTCTTGTTGAATAGCATCTGTCCAAGCTTGCTTAGCATCTTTTTGTTGTGGCGTACCATCTAAAGAAACCCCAATGATTTCTAGGCCTTTTTCATGATATTTATTATAAACGTTTACAACGTTTGGGTTTTCTTTTCTACAAGGTGCGCACCAAGCAGCCCAAAAATCAATAAGCGTAACTTTTCCTTTGATATCATTTAGAGCTATTGTTTTTCCTTCAGGAGTTGGTCCAGAAAAATTTGGTACTACACTACCAATAGCTGTTTTTTCGTTTGATTCAATATAGGTTGCAATTGCTTTTCCTGGTCTTGTGTTTTTTAAAGATTCCTCAAAATTAGTGTATAGTTCTTTAATTTTCGCAAATTCTAATTTGTTAGACATTAAAGCACGTTCTAAAATAAGAGCAGACAAAACAGCGCTATTGTTTTCTGTAATAAAATGTATATCGTGGGCATCATTTTCAGCCATGATCGCTTCATATTTATTACGTAAAACAGACATTTGAGCAGTGTCTTTTGCGCTTTGGGAAGCTTGAAACTCTTTGGTTAAATTATTGTTTTTTAATCGGAGTGTTTTAATGAATTCTTGGTATTCATTTAGGTAATCATTTTCATTTCCTCCTTTAATAGTAGAAGTGAAAATACTGTCCGAGACGATAGTTAAATCTATAGTTTCATTTTCAACAATAAAAGGAAGGCTTCCTCTAACACCTTCGATAGTTAAAAAATACATATCGGGATTTTCTATTTTTCCATTTAATGTAAAAGTATTATCTGTAACCCTAGCAGAGTCTAAAAGAATTTCCTGTCTATTCTCTGTTCTAATTAATTTAACCAAGCTATTATTTTTAGCGTTGTCTACATTTCCATTAACCACAAAACCATCTGTTTTTTCTTTAGTACAAGAAATAATAAAAAGAGAAATACATAATAAGGATAGAATACGTTGCATAAATTATTTTTTTTATGCAAATATAACAGTTAATACTTATTTATTTTCAAAATGTAAATATGTTAGTTTTATTTTAACAATTGCTTACTTTTGCTACATGATATTAAATGATACTATAATTGCATTAGCAACACCTTCAGGTGCTGGAGCAATAGCTGTAATACGACTTTCGGGACCAGAAGCGATTAACATTTGTGCTGCTTTTTTTAAATCTATTCATAACAAAGATTTAACGAAACAAAAGACGCATACTATTCATTTAGGCCATATTAAAGAAAAAACGAAAACACTGGATGAAGTTTTGGTTTCTGTTTTTAAAAATCCAAAATCCTATACCGGTGAAAATGTAGTAGAAATTTCTTGTCATGGATCTATATTTATTCAGCAGGAAATTATACAATTATTTTTACGTAATGGGTGCAGGATGGCTAATGCCGGAGAGTTTACTTTGCGTGCTTTTTTAAACGGAAAACTAGATTTAAGTCAAGCCGAAGCAGTTGCAGATTTAATAGCGAGTGATAATGAAGCTTCGCATCAAATTGCGATGCAGCAAATGCGAGGTGGTTTTTCTTCGGAAATAGCCAAACTACGGGAAGAACTTTTAAATTTCGCTTCTTTAATTGAGTTAGAATTA
This sequence comes from Lacinutrix sp. MEBiC02404, assembly GCF_053601575.1. Taxonomy (NCBI): domain Bacteria; kingdom Pseudomonadati; phylum Bacteroidota; class Flavobacteriia; order Flavobacteriales; family Flavobacteriaceae; genus Lacinutrix; species Lacinutrix sp. MEBiC02404. The sequence continues at coordinate 70,935 of NZ_JBSHNV010000108.1, forward strand.
GATTTTGCAGAAGAAGATGTTGAATTTGCAGACCGAACACAATTTAAGTCTTTAGTAGAAAAAATTGTTTTTGTGCTAAAACGCTTAATAGACAGTTTTGCTGTTGGAAACGTTATTAAAAATGGGATTCCTGTTGCTATAGTTGGAGAACCAAATGTTGGTAAATCGACATTACTCAATGCCCTTTTAAATGAGGAAAGAGCTATTGTTAGTGAGATTGCTGGAACGACAAGAGATACTATTGAAGATGAAATTGTTATTGGCGGAATTGGCTTTCGGTTTATAGATACCGCAGGAATTAGAGAAACTAAAGACGTTGTTGAAAGTATTGGGATTAAAAAAACTTTTGAAAAAATTGAGCAAGCACAGGTAGTCGTTTATTTATTTGATGCTGAAAAATTTAAAACCAATAGTAAAAAGTTTATCGTTGAAATAGAAAAAATAAAAAATAAATATCCTTTAAAACCATTATTAGTGATTGCTAATAAATTAGATATCCTTTCCGATACTGAAGTGGAAGCTTTAAAAACTTCCATTGAAAATCTACATTTATTATCTGCAAAAACAGGAATTGGAGTAGAAGAACTAAAGGATAAACTTTTAGGTTTTGTTAATACTGGAGCGTTGCGTAATAATGAAACTATAGTTACTAATTCTAGACATTATGATGCATTGCTAAAAGCTTTTGAAGAGGTTACCAAAGTGAAATATGGTCTAGAATCTGATTTGTCAGGGGATTTACTAGCTATAGATATTAGACAAGCACTTTATCATTTTGGTGAAATTACAGGTGAAATTACTAGCGATGATTTGCTGGGTAATATTTTTGCTAACTTCTGTATTGGAAAGTAACTATAAACTTCTTCAAAAGTTTCTGGATATTTTTATACTTACTTAAACAACAGTTTTTTGTTAGTGACGCCTTGGTTACTGTAAACCCTAACAATACCATATGTTTGGTTAGTAAACCGTGTTGGTAGTTTCAATGTTTTTGTATTTAGATCTTCTTTATTTAAAATACGCTTTCCCAGTAAGTTGTACACTTCTAATTTAGAAATGTTTTGGTTAGAGTGGATGTAGATTTCTTTCGATTGTCTTAAAAAAGAAATAGAAGTTTCCTCCATATTGTTTTCATCTACAGCAAGCTGTATCGTATAACTATTAAAAACAGAACCGTTTGTGTTGTTTCCAAAAGAAATGAAATAACGATCTAAATAGGTTCCTTCATTAACATATTCTTGAAAATCGATTTCCGTAAGTAAAGTGTAGGTGTTGTATAAGGAGTCAAATAAGAAAACGTCAATGTCAGTTTCAAAATTTTCTAATTCATCCAGAGATATAGATATATCGCCAGCATTAGAAATAAACATACCTAAAGGATATTGGTTCGAGCTATTGAAAGCACCAACACCTTGTATTACGTAACTTTGATCTTCTATAATCCAGTTAAGGTCATCTGGAAAATCATCGATACTTAATGCGTCGTAGCCGTAATCTACTCCATCGGAAGCCGCATTATTAGGCGTAAAGCCTAAAAGTAAGTGTTTTATATAGCCGGTTGGCATGGTGAAATCGATTCTAACACGTTGAATATCGCTATAAGCCATAGCTGTTGCTGTGTTCTTGGAAAATGGATTGGCGCTCATTAATGTGCTAGTAAAAAGCACAATAAGGCATAAGTAGGTTTGTTTATTCATTTTGTTAGGTTTTAAATGAATTGATATGATTTGGGACTGCGAAGATATGTGATTTTAACAAAAAAATCTATTAAAAGCATAAATAATCGACGAAATACATCTTTTTTTCTTGTCGGTTTAAAATTGTGTATTAGTTGTAGCTGTATTTTTGTGCTTTTTTTTGTTTAGATAGTAGCTTTGAAGTCTTAGATATAGTTGACGTTTCTATACTTATTTAGCAAAAAAAAAGCGACCCAAAAGGATCGCTATTTTAATTTGTAATTTCGGATGTATTCGTTATTGTTTTACTACAATTTTCTTGTTAATGAGCGCATTATCCGAAGTTCGTACTTTAATTATGTAGGTGCCTTCTGATATTTTCTTAACCGGAAGTTTACATTCATGGGATAGAGGTGCGTTTGTTCCATTCCAAGATTTAACCGTTTGTCCTAATAAATTAACCAAGTAGACTTGTTTAATATCTACAGAAGTTGGTACATTAATATAAATTTCACTTGTATCCGTTAAATAGTTAATCACTACGTTAGAGAATTGCGCGTCAGGAGTATTTAATGCGCTTCCATCTTTGAAACTAATAAAGTATCTATCGCTATGGCTTCCTGCATCTAATGTAATTTGATAATGAGTATCATTGATCCGCGTGTACGTTTCTAATAAAGCATCAAATACAAAAACATCAATTTCTTCGTTAAAATTTTCTAGTTCTGCTAGTTTAATCTGTATGTTTCCAGTGGTACCCAAATCTATGGTTACCGGATACATATTCTCGTCATGGAATGCTCCAACACCTTGAATTACATATTTTTCACCTTCTATGATAAAGGACATGTCGCTTGCGAAGTAATCGGTGTTTAGTGCATCGTAGCCATAATCCACTCCTTCACTAGCTTCATTGTTTGGTGTGAAACCTAATAGTAAATGACGAACGGCATTTTCCGGTGATTTAAAATCAATACGGATTAATTGATTTTCATTTCCATGATCATCAGATTCCTGATCTCTATTTTCTGTTCGCATAAAAACGGAATTACCACTCGTTTCTTTTATGAAAACACGTTGACTATTATTAAACTCGAATGTTCCACCAGCCGGCTTAGCAGTTACCATAAAACCTTGCCCAACTGGAATGAAGCGTTTAGGCAATGTGGTAGCATTTCCAACGCCATTTATTTCAGGAGGAGAAACGGCAGCAACTCCACCACCTAATAGATTGTAATAGGCATATCCACCTTCATAGGCCGCTGTTACATGCGAATTATTGCTTGGTGCATGTTCCCAATATCTTATCGTACCATCTAGTAATGTAGTTTGGTTACTTGCAATGACTGCATTAGCATCTATTGCGGATGGGTATGGATTTCCAATTAAAGACTCATTTCCAATTACAGGATCTATACTTGCGCTTATGACATGTGTTATATCTCCATTATTAGGCTGGCCTACAAAGGTGTAATTTTGATAGGCAGTTGAATTTCCGCTTCCTTTCATGGTGAAACCTAAACCAACATTAATAGCGTAGGTTTGATCAATTCGGTGCCAATTGATGTAAGAATCGTATGCGTAATTTTCAAATAAATATAACCAACGACTACTCATAGTTACCGGAGAACCTCCATTTGCATCATGAGCCGGCGTCCAATTTACAGGAGAAGTACCATCATATAGCACACTTCCAATTTGATACGTATTCCCATCTGAACTTACAGGGGATGACCAGTAGTTGTAATTATATAAGTTGGTTGTTCCTTGTTGATCCCTGTGTAAGTTACCATTTCCTGTATAATCGACTATACTTCCAATTGGTTGTAGCAACTGCGATTCACCTTGTAAATCTAAAGTTCCATTTATTTTGAGGTATTTATTCACTATTAATGGTTGATCATTTGCAATACTTAATGTATTATTCTCAACGATTAATCCGAGCAAAACTGTTTTGCTTAACACGGTTGCTGGTCTATTTGTAATGACATTCGTTTCGGTTTGTACAATATTCCATGTTTGCTCAAAACCATTTATACTATTTAATTTAGAGTTTGGTATTTGTTGAACTGAAGGACTTGACCATGTCGTACTTAAATCCCAATCTGTGCCTGCAATAGATACATATGGTATAGGAGCCGTTTCTAACTGATCAGTAGTCATTTTATTCAGATTTCCAGCTATTGGATTTGCTGTAGAAATATCTTGAATCATTCCTCCTGAAACAGATGCTTGTGATCCTGACTTCATTTGGTAATAACCAATCAAATTATTCCATTGTAAACCACCACTTATATTTAAAGGAACAACAACACCTGAAACATCGGTACCATTAGCTTCAATTTCCTGATTCATCATTTCACGAATTTGCGTTTGGGATATGGAGCTGTTCCAGATTCGAACTTCATCAATACCACCTCCAAAGAAATTTGTAGCACTATTGTTTGTTCTATCCATTGCACCAATAAGTGCTTTATTCGTATTTACTATTGGAGAGGCACCTGCAGTTGCTGCTCGGATAACAAAACCATCAATATACATGGTGTAATTTGCACCATCATAGGTAACAGCTACATGATACCATTTGGTGTTATTCATAGTTTGTGTTGCAAATATTTCACTGTTATTCCAACGGAAATATAGTCTATTACCTATTAGACTTAAGTCGTAACCAGAATTTAAATTATTCCCATTTCGTTTAGATATAATGGTTTGTGTTCCTGAAACGGTATTTGGTTTTATCCAAGCTTCTATACTGAAAGAACCTGTATCTAAACCATAATTATCGGCAAAACTTATATTGTCATCTGTTCCATCAAATACTAAGTTATCCGCACAATTAGGAATCGTAATTTCTACTGTATCTGTTGTGTCGCTACAAGGCGAAACGTTAGTTACTGTCCATGTTAATATATATGTTTCCCCGCTTTCTCCCGTAAAAGATGCATTATAAGCTGTTGGATCTGAAAAATATCCTGTATTAGGAGTAGCTGTCCAGTTTCCTGTAGTATTATTTGCGGCTAATGTAACAGTTGTGTCTGAACAATTAGTTGTTAATTGATTTGGACCAGCAGCTGCAATAATATAAGGTGTAATCTCTATATCTATACTATCTGTAGTCTCTAAACAAGGACCTGTTGGTATATTTGAGGTAAACGTAAGCGTTACAGTTCCTGTTTCACCAACACCAAAAGTGTAGGTTGGTGCTAAGTTATAGATATCATCAAATGTACCAGTTCCTGAAGTGGACCAACCAGACCCTGCGTTTCCTACCGTAGCTCCAAATGTTAGATTAGCTGCGAGTAGTATGGATGCATTAGATTGACAAACTGTTTGTGGTAAAGTATTAATAGCTACAACAGGTGCTTCATTAACTGTAATAATCCCAGTGGCTGTTTTAACATCACAACTGGAGGTGGTTTGAAGGGTATAATTAAAAGTCCCTACCTGAGTCGGTGTTCCTGTAATAACAAATTCTAATCCATCGAAAGTTGTGGTTAAGCCTGCTGGTAATCCCGAAATACTTGGTGGTGTTAAACCTCCTCCAATATCATAAGTAATATCCGTTATTGGTGCATTTTGACAAACGATTTGATTATCTGTTCCTACTGGAGTTGTTAATCGAATAAATGTGGATAATGTAGCGAATGATATGTCATCTAATCCAAAATCATTTCCACCTAGAGAATTGTTTAAATTTCTAATTTCTATATCTAAAGAAGTATTTGTTCCAGAGTTCCAAGTACCATAAAATCGTGTCCAATTATCAGAACCTGGATTGTTATTATTTGGATGAGTAGGTAAAACAGGAGCAGTACCAATATTAGTATCTGTTGCATCATTGTTTCCTCTGACATTGAATGTAAGCTGTGCTCTTTGACTTGAGTTATTTAAACTCATTCCCCAAGCAGAAAAATAATATGTGGTGTTTGGTTCTATTATCAAATTATCCTGCTCCCATACAACCAAAGTATTACCATGACCATTAACAGCCATAAAATTACCAACGGCATCATTGGTGTGATCATCGCCCCAGAAATTAGGATGAACATTGTTACCATTTGTTGTTATAGAATAACCTCTATTACCAGAATCATTCACCAGTTCATTATTTCCGCCCACATCTGGAATAAATAAATAATCACTGCTAAAGCCCACATCACCTTGAGAAAAATCTCCATTTACAACTAGTTCTTGTGCGACATTTATTGTTGCTCCTACGGAACAACCATCTGCAGTTGTGCCAAAAACTTGATATTGTCCAGCAATATCAACAAATATAGACGGCGTTGTTTCTCCCGTATTCCATTCATAACTAACAAAACCAAGTCCAGTTGCATTTAATTGTACGGTATTTTGATTAGGTGGTGCTGGACAGTAATCCGTAAAAATGGTTAAGTCTGGTACAGGATATACATTGACTGTTTCAGTAGCTGATACTGGACAACCATCACTATTGGTTACGGTTACGGTATAGTTTGTAGTAACTAGTGGATTAACTGTTATTTGACTGTTCGTTGGGCTGGGTGTTCCTACTCCTGCAGGTAGACCTGCATTTGCACCTGTATTTGCAGTCCAAGCATAATCAAATGAATTTCCAGCAGTTTCACCCTGTACTTGGAAGTTATCTAAAAGTATGTGCGGTTCTCTTGGATTATAGAATGGGCCAGTTGATCCATCATTTACATAAAGTCTAAAATTTAATACGTTTGGATTATTTGCTTCTACAGGTAAATTTTCGTTAAATGTTCGCCAATTTGTGTTATTGTTTATATTTAATTGAACTCCTATATTATTCCAAGGTCCTGCGTTATTAATTCTGTATTGTACACGTATAAATTTATTATTTCCAAATCTAGTTGCTCTTTTGGCTTGAAAATAAACACCGAAATTCTGATAATTAGCTAAGTTTGCACCGCCTACATTGAAATACCAATATCCGTCATCAGGAGCGCCTCCTGCCCACCATTGTCCGTCACTATAATCATCAATCTGACGTAATGCTCTACCTGCCGTATTATTCTGTGTAAAAGCAGCGGGAGTTGTTGTAACTCCTTGATTAGGTCTGTTATAATCAATGCTTCCAGCTACACTAGTAGTTATGCCAGGCAAAGGTTGACCATCTAGTGAGGTATATCCATTACCTGTATTGAAATTATAGTTTACTAAAGTTACGTTGTTTCCTCCTGCACCTAATACAGTGGCCGTTAAAATACTAGGATCACCAGCACAAACTGGATCCTCTGAAACCGTTACAGAAGTAATTACGGGTATATCTAACACTTCCATACTATTGGTTGTATCACTGCATCCATTAGCATCATTGAAGGTAAAAGTTACAAACCCAGGAGTAACACCTGTTATAGATCCTGTGTTTGTTATGGTTGCAACACTAGAATTACTACTAGTCCATGTACCACCAGTTGCAGGTGAAGCACTATTTATTTCATTAACACAGATGGTTGTAGGTGCAGATGCTATTGGCAATGCATTAATAACCACAGTATTCGTAGTACTTGCACATATTGTTGTGTTATCTTGAAACGTAAAGGTTACGTTTCCAGGAGCAACAGGTGTAATCACACCAGCGTTAGTTACCGTAGCAATACCGGTATTACTACTTGTCCACGTTCCACCTGTATTTGGTGTTAGCGTTCGCGAATTCCCCATACAAATTTGTGTAGGAGCTGTTATTGTTGGTGCTGGATGTACTATAACAGAAATCGTATTACTCGGTTTAGGTAAAATACAAGCAGATAAACTCGATTGCATTTCTACATAAATAGTATTTGTACCAACAGGCAAAGGTGTAAACGGTGTAAATGTTGGACTATTTGTCCCAAAAGAAGTACCATTAATAAACCATTCATATATAGGTGTGGCACCACCATCAAAAGGTGTTGCTGTAAAAGTTAAACTTTCGCCATTACAAATTTCATTATTAGCGTCATCAGAAAGAATACTTACACTTGCGCTAGCTGCAGGGTCTATAACGGTTACCGTAGCTGTACATGTTGATATATTACCAGATAAATCTCTAACCGTTAATATTACAGTATTGCTTCCTAAATTAGAACAATCGAACAGTGTATTATCTAATGACATGGATTGAATTCCACAATTATCAGAAGAACCGTTGTCTATATCCGAAACTGATATAGTTGCATTACCAGTAACGTCTAATGTCACTGAGAAATTTTGACAAACAGCTGCAGGGAGTGTTGTGTCATTAATAATCACATTTTGCGTTTGTGAACTACTATTTCCGTTACCATCATTATATGTCCAAGTAACAATAGAGGTTCCTTGGATTGTGATTGGCAAAGTTGCATCGTTTGTAACAGTTACTGTTCCACCACAATTATCTGTAGCAGTAGGAGCAGTTAGGCTAGTTACTTCACATTCCGCAGTAATATTTGATAATACTGCTACATCTGGAGTCGGAGCAGAAAGATCATCAATAATTACATTTTGTGTTTGTGTAGAAGCATTTGAATTGGCATCCGTATACGTCCAAGTAACAACAGTTGTTCCTTGGGTTGCAATAGGAAGTGTTGCATCATTTGTTACTGTTACCGTTCCACCACAATTATCTGTCGCAGTAGGAGCAGTTAACGAAGTTACTTCACATTCAGAAGTTACATCTGCTAAAGTTGCAACATCAGCAACAGGAGCAATAACATCTGTAATTACTATGTTTTGTGTTTGTGTGGAAGCATTTAAATTAACATCTGTATATGTCCAAGTAACAACTGTTGTTCCTTGCGTTGTGATTGGAAAAGTAGTGGTTGTTGTTCCTGTTATTGTTCCGCCACAATTATCAGTTGCAGTCGGTGCGGTTAAAGTAGTTACTTCACATTGTGCCGTTACGTTAGCTAAAGTTGCAACATCAGCAACAGGAGCAGTAACATCTGTAATTATTACATTTTGTGTTTGTGTGGAAGCATTCAAATTAACATCCGTATATGTCCAAGTAACAACAGTTGTTCCTTGGGTTGTAATAGGAAGTGATGCATCGTTGGTAACAGCTACCGTTCCACCACAATTATCGGTAGCCGTTGGTGCAGTTAAAGTCGTTACTTCACATTGTGACGTTACATCTGGCAAAGTTGCAAGATCCGCAACAGGAGCAGTAGCATCTGTAATTATTATGTTTTGTGTTTGTGTGGAAGCATTCAGATTAACATCTGTATATGTCCAAGTTACGAAGGTTGTTCCTTGTGTTGTAATAGGAAGTGTTGCATCGTTTGTAACAGTAACTATTCCACCACAATTATCTGTTGCAGTTGGGGGTGTTAAAGTAGTTACTTCACATTGTGCCGTTACATTTGCCAAAGTTGCAAGATCAGCAACAGGAGCAGCAACATCTGTAATTACTATGTTTTGCGTTTGTATGGAAGCATTTAGATTAACATCTGTATATGTCCAAGTTATCACTGTTGTTCCTTGTGTTGTAATAGGAAGTGTAGCATCGTTTGTAACAGTTACCATTCCGCTACAATTATCTGTTGCCGTTGGCGACGTTAAAGTAGTTATTTCACATTGGGCTGTTATGTTAGCTAAAGTTGCTACGTCAGGAATAGGAGCTTCATTATCTGTAACTATTACATCAAAAGTACAGCTGTTTCCCGTTGCGTGACCTGCAGCATCATGTTCATCATAAGTCACAGAGGTTATACCAACAGGGAAAGTGTCGCCATCACCTAAAGAAGGAGTTCTTAAAACCATGGAGCCACCACTTATATTTGTCGTTGGAAGTGCAAATGTTACTACTGCACTACAAACTCCTGGATCTACATTTCTAGAAATATTTGGACCTGGACAAGTTGTAATAGTTCTAAATGTCGAATTATTTAGAGTATCCGTTTTATATTCAGAAAACAAAGCGGCTTCCGTATTTAAAGACGTATTGTTGTATGCGCTAGTTGAAGTTGTGTCAAGGGATAGGTGCTTAACATTTGTCGAAAATCCATTAAAACTATGTGTAAAAATAGTTATAACAAGCGTAAAAAAAAGTAGATTTTTTTTCATAATAGCAATCATTTTATAGGTCAAGCCATTGGCATAACGCCATGACAAAATCTTGTTCATTAAATAATTTGCTATTAATCTTAATGAGAGAAGCGAAAATAAGTGGAGTTCTTCCACAAAAAGAATTTAATCGTTAAACTACTTAATTACTCTTTAAAGCTTTCTATAATACGATGTATGACGTTTTTTATCGCTCTAATATATGGGCGATTTTTACTACCTGTTTTATATAAAATACTGTTTAGATTTAAAGGAATAGCAAGCACAAAGGGTTTATATTATGGCGTTCTAAAAAGCGTAAAACCAACAGAAGTAAGTACATATACTATTTAGTATAGAATTAAATAGGTAGTATAATTATTTCGTGATAATATTCACTTATCTTGCAGCCGTTTTATTTGCAGTCCATGCAAGTAATATAAAAGTGATAATCATGGAGAATAGAAGTAATAGCGAAGATAGAGTAACGCAAATAAATAAGGTAATAGAGAATTACTTTACTACAAATACGGATAAAGATTGGATTCCTGCAAAAGACATCATGTCTGATTTAATAGAAGCTGGTGTTTTTACAAAGGATCAAAAAAAAGGCTTACCGCTTAGAAAAGTATTAAGAGCTTTAGATAAAGAGAATACATTAAACACGATACCTTTTGTGCATGCAGAAAGAACAGAGACAGCTGTCTATTGGTATTTGGTACGAGAAGGAGTTACGTTTCCTAAGAGTGAAACTGTAAGTACTATTTCTAAAAAAGAAAGATCCAAAGAAGTTAGAGAGAATAGTGATGAGTTCTACATTTTAGATCTTTGTGACGAAATACTTAAAGAAAAAGCTTCCCGTAAACATACCTTTTCTTTTTTGTTTGGCGATATGCATAAAAAAGGAAAAACAAGAACAAAATTACCTTTAGCAGCCTTTTATGAAGGAGCTAATTTAGTGGTTGAATTTTCAGAAAAGCAAAACCAAACAAAGGAGCATTTAGAAAAACTAGATGTGATGACAGTTAGTGGTATTACTAGAGGAGAACAAATAAAAAAGTATAATAAAAGACGAAGAGATGTTCTTGAAAAAAAGGAAATCCATTTCATCGAAATTGATTATTCTTTATTTGAATGCGATAGTAAAAAGAATCTAAGTCGTGAAAAAGATAAAGATGTAAGACTTCTTAAAAGTCTCCTTAATAAGTATATAAAATAAAAGAGTTATCTGTTGTTAAGCATTATATTTTTTAAGGTTAAATGAAATTATAATGCTTGACTTCTAGTAAATACATTCCTTTTTAGAAGTAAATACATAAATGATTGTATCGTTCTATACTAAATTCATAACCTTCTCAAAAGGTATCTCATTAAAGTTAGAAACTACTTTGTTTGCTAAAGAATAGTCTTGGTTTTTAGAGTTTAAGCTATCATAACCAACACAATAAATTCCCGCGTCAAAAGCAGCTTTAATTCCGCTAGTCGAGTCTTCAATTACCAAACATTCCTTTCTTTTAAAACCAGAAGCTTCCGCTGCTTTTATAAATATTTCAGGATGCGGTTTAGATGCTTTTAAATCTGCCCCACTTAATTTGGCTACAAAATATTGGTCCAAATTAAATTTAGTAAACACATTATTTATGGTAAGCATAGAAGCAGAAGAGGCAAGTACTAAGGTGATTCCATTTTTATGGTACTCTTTAATAATATCATGTACACCATCTATTAGCTTTAGGCTAGGATCGTTAAAAAAAAGATCTTTAAAATGGTATCTTTTTCTATCTACAAGTGCATTTGGGTTTTCGTTCAAATCAAAATGGTTACATAATTTTTTGCAAACATTTTTTGTGGATTGTCCGGTAAGGCTTTCGTATAAATCTTTGTTTACTTTTATGTTGTAGTCGTTAAACATCTTGTGATACGCTTTGTGATGTAGTGGTTCTGTATCTACAATAACACCATCCATATCAAATAAAACCGCTTTTAGCATTTTGTTTTTTTTACGAAGATAAGTGATCGTATATTTTTTTATTCTCTAAAAAATAGAATATTTTGCAAATACAATTTAAGAATATGATTTACACATTTGTTTTTATAGTATTTGTAATTTTTGTTTGCTATGCTTTCTATGTCATGAAAGCTAAAAAGGTACAAGAAACGCCAAAACATTGGCATGCTATTTTAATGGAAAAGGTACTTTTTTATAAAAATTTAACTCCAGAAAATCAAACAATATTTAGAAAACGGATTATGCTTTTTTTAAGTGAAATACATATTGATGGAGTAAATACAGAAATAGAAGAACTAGATAAGATTTTAATAGCTTCTAGTGCTATTATTCCGGTATTTGGGTTTTCTAATTGGAGTTACAATAACTTGTCTGGTATTATTGTTTATCCCGATAGTTTTAATGCGGATTTACAGTTTTCGGATACAGATGAAAATAAACAAATTCTTGGAATGGTAGGAACTGGTCGTTTTGAGAAACAAATGATTCTCTCTAAAAAGGCAATCCGATTAGCCTTTAATAACAAAACAGATAAACACAATACGCCAGTGCATGAGTTTGTACATTTGTTAGATAAAATGGATGGGGAAACCGATGGTATTCCTGCGTTTTTTCTAGGTAAAGAATATATTGCGCCTTGGTTAGCATTAATGCACAAAGAAATGGAAGCTATTAATAACGATGCATCGGATATTAGAAATTATGGAGGTACAAGTGACATTGAATTTTTTGCGGTAGCTTCGGAGTATTTTTTTGAAAGACCAAAGCTTTTTAAACAGAAGCATCCCGAATTGTATGCTATGCTTTCCGTTTGTTTTCAGCAGCCAAAAAAGTAGCGTTTGTTTCCACTGGTATTGTAAAATAAAAAGTGGTTCCGATTCCTTCTTTAGATTGTAACCAAATTTTTCCGCCATGCGATTCTACAATTTTTTTGCAATGTGCTAATCCAATACCAGTTCCTTCATATTTCTCTCTATTATGTAACCGTTGAAAGATAGCAAATATTCTGTCTTGGTAGTTTTCTGGGATACCAATACCATTATCTGTTACCGCAAATTGCCAATATTCTTGAGATTCTTCATCCTCGGTTTTAATGCATGAAATCATTATATTGGGCGTAGTGTTTGCATCTATAAATTTAACGCTATTACTTATTAAATTTTGAAATAATAAGCGTATTTCTATATCAGAACCAGTGATAATTGGTAGGTTTTTAGTGGTTATTTTAGCATTAGATTTAGATATCATGCTCCCTAAATCTATTTTTATAGCTTCCATTAATGTAGAAGTATTTATGGCGTTGTACTCTTTAATTTTTCCTAATCTAGAATATTCTAAAAGCGAATCAATGAGTGATTTCATTCTTAAACTAGATTCATTAATAAAGTTTAAACTCATTTGTCCGTCTTCATCTAATTTGTCTTCGTATTCATCTAGTAACAATACAATTAATCCAGAAATGGTGTTTAAAGGTTCTTTAAGGTCATGACTAGTAATATAAGCAAATTGTTCTAGCTCTTTATTTTGCGAGGCTAATTCTTGTGTTTGCTTATAAATAACAGCATTTTTTTGTTTTAATACTTGCAGGTATTTTTTATTAGAAACATACATTCTATAGATGCTATAAAAGGCAATAAGCGTTAACAAAGCTAATGCTGCTAATAAATAATTAAATAGCTTTAGTTTGCTTATTTGACTATCATTTTCTTTTAGAATAGCTTGCTTTTTTTCAATATCTTGATATAGCGTTGTTAGAAAATCATTCTGAACTTTAATTTTTTCGTTACTTTCTCTTATCGTTTCACTTTGCGATTTTAAGGTGTCTATTTGTGAGTCTATAATTTGCTCTAACTGTTTTTCTATAGCAATTTTATCTTCTATCTTTTTGTTTTGTATTCTATTGTATTTGTTTAATTGATTTATCCAGTTTTTCTGATCATTCAATTTTATAGAAATAGTGTCTATTACATTATTTTTATCTAGGATCGTTTTTGTTTTATCTCGAATCTCCTTTTCACTATTTTTAATTATTACTTCTTGTAATGCTGAGGTATCTTTTGTTTTGTTTAAATTTTTACTTGCATCTTTATAAAGAAGTTTCCATTTGTCTGAAGAAGTTATTGCATGTTCACCTAAACTTTCAGCAGTTTGAAATCCTTCACGTTCTATGCTTTTTTCGTTTATTTCGTATTCAAAAGAATTATCTACATTAACCATATTAATCATAGAAGTATTATAGTTGTAATCTTCTGTAATAAGTAAAATGTTTTTATTTGCTATTTTGTTTAGAATGTAGTTAATATTATAATTGTAGTGATTATTAACGTAAAGCACCTGAATATTCCCAATGTCTTTTACAGCATTAAAATTTACAACTTGAACAGGTTTATTAAAAATTCTTCGTTTTAAGGATAAGGATTTTAAGTCTATAATGGTTCTATCGGGACCAAGAACTCCAATTTTAAATTGGTCAAGTTCCTCTAGGTTAGACCAACTTACTTGTTGTGCAAAATTAAAAATAAAGATACTTCGTTGTATACGTTTAATCTCTTCATTATTGGATTCTTGGGATTGTGCAGTAAAATTAAAAAGAAAACAGACGAACAAAAAGGCTAAAATAGCTTTTAAATTTAAGGAGGATTTAGTTGTAATTATTATCATAATTTTAATAAAAATCTAACGTAATAATTAGAACCTTTAACACCAAATTGCTGAACCCTTCTACTATAAATAAAATTACCGTTTTCTGTATTGGCAGCGTGTGTGTGTTTATCTGGATACACATTAAAGATATTTGTTCCTCCAAGTGTGATATTGCATATTTTTTCAAAGGTGTAAGATAGTGCTAAATCTGTTACCAATTTAGAAGAAAACGTTTGGTCTCTAGTTTCCAGTTCTCCAGAAAATTCATTTAATACCCAATTTTCTTGAATACCATCTTCTGCGTTTACATATTTTACTTTTCCAAAAAAGGTGTTTCCTAATTGTATTCTGTATTTATCAAAATGATAGGATATGATAGAATTTACTTTATAATTTGGTTGTCCAAATTCTACTCTAGCTATATCTTCACGATTGAACAAAGTGCTTTCTTGACCTTCTAAAAAATCAGAAACTTTATTAAGAGCAATAACTTCCGTTTGTTTTAAATTTCCTGCTAAAGATGCGTTTAATTCACCATTACCAATTTTGTTTTTGTAATGTACAGCCACATCTAAACCAATCGTTTTTGTATCTATGGCATTAGAGAAAAATTGAGCAGCACCAACATTAAATGGTTCTAGGGTTGCTTCGTAGCCTTCATCAAATCGTCCAGAAAGCACAATTCTATCTTTAATTTTTATATTGTAATAATCTGCAGTAAAGGATAATTTTTCAGCTAGTTTACCAGAAAAACCTGCGTTAAAGTGGTTGGAAAGTTCTGGTTTTAAATTTTTAATTTGAAAAGCTTCTTTAGCAACGGCACTTTCATTATTAAAAGTTCCCACTTGTACAATTTCTCCATCAATAAATTGTGTACTTATACTTTGAAAATATACTTGGTGTAGGGAAGGAGCTCTAAATCCTGTAGATAAGCCTAATCTAAAATTTAAATCTTTACTTATTTTATATCTTCCAGATAGTTTCCAAACAAACTGTGCTCCAAAATCATTGTAAGCCTCGTATCTA
Source organism: Lacinutrix sp. MEBiC02404 (assembly GCF_053601575.1). Lineage (NCBI taxonomy): Bacteria > Pseudomonadati > Bacteroidota > Flavobacteriia > Flavobacteriales > Flavobacteriaceae > Lacinutrix > Lacinutrix sp. MEBiC02404. The sequence continues at coordinate 86,298 of NZ_JBSHNV010000108.1, forward strand.
GCAGTAGCTTTAAGTAAGGTTTCTTTCGATGTATTTACTTCTACATCTATATATCCAGAACTGTTGGTTCTAAATCTGCTTAGTTCATTTTCAGGCTGAATACCTGGAAATACTTGAGCACCAGCAATACTTTGCTGTTCTATACCATCACTATCTATATAGGTGTTGTTTCCATCCAAATAAGAATCTTCTTCACCAGCAATAATGTTATAGTTTTCTACACGTAATTCTCCTCCAAAGGCGATGTTTACTCCAGATAACCAATCATAACCTCTAGAAATATCTAGATTAGATGTGTTTTGTTTATAAGAAAATCCACCCGAATAAAAAGTTCGAGGAGAGGTAATCCCTAAGGATGCATTATTTGAATTGTTTACCGTATAATCTAGAGTGTTAATACCAATGGTATGACTAAAATCTAATTTCCAATTATTTTTTTCTCCTTTAAATCCTAAAGAAATGGCATCATCTTGTATGTCGGTTAATATTTCTGGAGAAAAACCATTCGGAAATAATTCTAATACCACACGATCTATCTCTTTCGGAAACCTGTAAAAACCTTTAGATTTTCCTTCTCTGTAATTTCGCCCTCCATGAAAATAAAATAAAGAATTATTTGAAATGGGGAATTCTCCATTAAAGGATAATGCAAGATTTTGTGTAGAAGCATTACCAATTTCCATGACTCTTTTCCCGGAGTACTCATTTTGCCCGTAAAAATTATTTGCAGCAATTAAGTCTGCATCTTCATCCGGATCATTAGAATATACTAAACCATTATAATCACCAGCTCTATTATATGCTTCTCTATTTCGGTATTCTCCAGTAATATTTATAAATCCTTTTTTTCCTACTTCAAAACCAAAATTTGCCGAAAAATAAGTAGTAAAACCATCTCCTGCCGTCGTTTGTTCCGCACGTCCTTGTACATCTATAGATTGCGTTTGCTTTTTTAGTATGATATTAATAACTCCCGCAATAGCATCCGATCCATATTGTGAGGTTGCCCCATCTCTTAAAATTTCTATTCTTTCAATCGATGCCACAGGAATTGCATTAAAGTCGGTACCTACCGTTCCTTTACCAACGGTTCCGTTCACATTTAAAAGGGAACTGTTATGTCTACGTTTACCATTTACTAATACTAATATTTGATCTGGACCAAAACCTCTTAAAGTAGCAGGATCTATATGGTCTGTTCCATCCGATATGGTTTGATTTGTAGAGTGAAAAGAAGGTACTAAGTAATGTAATATGTGGCTTAACTCTATTTGAGGTGAGTTCGTAATATCTTGTGGAGAAATAATATCTACAGGGGCAGTTGTTTTTAATACGGAACTAGGTTCTGCCCTAGAGCCTAAGGAAACAGGCTGTTCTATAGAAAAACCAGTTTCTAAAATAAAATCGAAAACCACTTCTTCACCAGCGTTAACGTGTACCGATTTGGTTGCTGTTTTGTACATAATAAAGGCTACATGAATAATAACATCACCTTCTTCAATATTTAAAACGTAATCTCCATTAACATCACTAGTAGTAGACGTGTTTGACCCTTCAATGCTAATTTTAGCTCCAGGAAGACTTCCAAATTGATCTGATATTTTTCCTGTTATTTTAACTTTATTCTGCGAAAATGCAGAAAAGGTAAAGAGTGATATAACTAAGAAAATTAAAGCATTTTTATTAAAATATGGCACCGAATTATTTAGTTTTAACATGCAATACTAAATTAAGAAAAAATAATTACTTGTAAGTAAAAACTTCAAGTATAAAAAAATCTTTGTAAAGTGAAGAGGGCTTTACGTTTTTTTACTGGAAGCTAATATGTAATGACTTTGCTTAACGTGGTCTAAAATATCAGAAGTTAGTGGCTTGTTAATAAAATCTGAAATTATTTCAATGGTTTTAGAACGTTTAAAATCATCCGGATTATTAGAAGTAGTCAATAAAATAACTTTTATAGAGTTCGTGAAGTTAGAATCTATTTTATTAAATTCTTCTAAAAATTCCCAACCATTCATAGCAGGCATATTAATATCTAGAAATATTAAATCTGGTTTTGCTATTAATCCATTCTTAGCATCTTTTAAATAATCTAATGCATTTTGGCCACTGTTAACAGAGGTTACTTGTCCGAAATCATTATGTCTGTTTACAATTTTTTCATTGTAAAAATTGATAACTTTATCGTCATCAATTAAGAGGGTGCAATTAATGGAGTAATTATTAGTCATATTGCAATTTTAAAAAAATAAATGGTTTGTTTCTTATCTATATATTTTATTTTATTTCTAATCGATGAAAAGCAAATAAGAACGCCATAAGGCTGTGGTTTTAGATAACTACGAAGTACTTACTTCAATAATATGGCAATAGTAATTTACAACGAAGTTATTTATATAACTTTGTGAAGAAGAATATTTTATTATGTTAGACGAATTACAACAGTATTATGGTTATTTATTTGAAGATGCATTGCTTCAAGAAATTAATAATGTAGGTACTTATAAGGACATTCCGGAAGGTTTTAAACTAATAGAAATTGGAGATTATATAAAATCCATGCCACTTTTAGTAAGCGGAGCCATTAAGATTTTAAGGGAAGATAAAGATGGAGATGAGCTTCTTTTATATTTTATTGAGCAAGGAGATACTTGCGCCATGACATTATCTTGTTGTTTGGGAAATTCTAAAAGTGAAATTAGAGCAATTGCCGAAACAGATACCAAGTTAATAATGATACCTATTGCAAAAATGGAAGAATGGTTGGGTAAATATAAATCCTGGCAACAATTTGTATTACAGAGTTACCATAACAGAATGACAGAATTGCTTGAAGCTATTGATACTATTGCTTTTTTAAAAATGGATGAACGTTTGTTTAAGTATTTAAAAGATAAAGCAATGGTAAATCATAATGAGGTTATTGTGGTAACACATCAAGAAATAGCTAGAGATTTACATACTTCAAGAGTAGTCATTTCTAGATTACTTAAAGCACTAGAAAATTTAGGAAAAATTGAATTACACAGAAATAGTATTAAAATTTTAGATTTGTAACGCATGTTACACACTGTTAATTTATATAAATTACCTTTGTTATTCATATGGATGTACAGCAAATAATAACGTATTTAAGTGCTTTTTTAATTGGAGCAGTATTAGGCTTAATAGGTGGAGGAGGATCTATTCTTACCGTGCCATTATTGGTTTATTTTTTAGGATATAATCCTGTAATAGCGACAGCATATTCCTTATTTGTGGTAGGTTCTTCCTCACTAGTTGGTGTTATTCAAAAGCATCAAAAAGGATTGGTAGATTTTAAAACAGGATTAGCATTCTGTTTCCCGTCGTTTATGGCGGTATATATTTCAAGAAGATTTCTTGTTCCAGCAATTCCAGAAACACTTTTTACTATTGGAGCATTTTCTTTAACAAAAGGAATGGCAATCATGATATTTTTCGGAATAATCATGTTTTTAGCTGCTTTTTCTATGATTAAATCAAAAAAGAAAGAGCAAATTAGTAGTGGTTCGCAACCCTATTATAAAACTTTTATCCAAGGTGTTATTATTGGTGTTATTACAGGTCTTATAGGAGCGGGTGGCGGATTTCTATATGTGCCAGCATTAGTACTTTGGGCTGGTTTAGATATGAAAAAAGCCGTAGGTACGTCTTTAATAATAATAGCAATAAATTCGTTAATAGGTTTTTATGGAGATGTACAAGTCTTAGAAATAGAATGGTCGTTTTTATTAATATTTTCTCTTTTAACCATTATAGGAATTTTAGTAGGTGGTTATTTTTCTAAATTTATATCCAGTAAAAAACTAAAAAAGAGCTTTGGGTGGTTTGTATTGGTCATGTCTATTTATATTGTTTTCAAGGAGTTGGTTTTTTAAGAATGTAACTTATGTTGCAAAAAAAGAATAAAAATAGTAGTAAATTTGAAGTAGTAAAATAATTGGAATGTCTCATATACGAACACATTTTTACCAAAATTAAATAGAATTAAAAAATGCACCAAGCCGAAAGGCGAACACATTTTTACCAAAATTAAATAGAATTAAAAAATGCACCAAGCCGAAAGGCGAATACATTTTTACCAAAATTAAATAGAATTAAAAAATGAAAATAGAACAAATTTATACCGGTTGTTTAGCACATGCAGCGTATTATATAGAAAGTAAAGGCGAAGCAGCTATTATAGATCCATTGAGAGAAGTACAGCCATATATTAATAGAGCAAAGCGTGATAATGCAAAAATCAAGTATATATTTGAAACGCATTTTCATGCAGATTTTGTTTCTGGTCACTTAGATTTAAAGGCGAAATCTGGAGCACAAATAGTATTTGGCCCTACAGCAAAACCTTCGTATGACGCTATAATAGCTACCGATGGACAGGTCTTTGAAGTGGGAGATTACAAAATTAAAGTAATCCATACGCCAGGTCATACTATGGAAAGTACCACGTATTTGCTAATGGATGAAAACGGAATAGAATATGGTATCGTTACAGGAGATACACTTTTTATTGGGGATGTTGGTAGACCAGATTTAGCGCAAAAAATAGCTTCAAATTTAACGCAAGAAATGCTAGCGGGCTATTTATATGATTCTCTAAGAAATAAAATTATGACGCTTCCAGATGATATTATTGTCTTTCCAGCGCATGGAGCAGGTTCTGCTTGTGGTAAAAACATGAGTAAAGAAACTACCGATACTTTAGGGAATCAAAAAAAGGTGAATTATGCTTTACGTGCAAATATGACTAAAGCGGAATTTATTGCCGAACTTTTAGATGGTTTGTCAGAACCACCAGCTTATTTTCCTCAAAACGTAATGATGAATATTCAAGGGTATGAAAGTTTTGATAAAGTAATGACAAAATCCCAAAAGCCATTAACACCAAAAGCTTTTGAAGCCGCAGCTAATGAAACGGAAGCTATTGTTTTAGATGTACGTAATCAAGCAGATTTTGTTAAAGGACATATACCACGTTCTATTTTTATTGGTATTGATGGTGGGTTTGCACCTTGGGTAGGCGCATTAATTGCAGATGTAAGTCAGCCTATATTATTAGTTGCGCCAATAGGAAGAGAAGAAGAAGTAATCACCAGACTTTCTCGTGTAGGTTTTGATAATGTTATTGGTTATTTAGCGGGTAGTTTTGAAGCTTGGAAAAAAGCAGGAATGGAATATGATTCTATAACTTCTATATCTGCCGAAGAATTTGCAAAACGCTATAAAGCCAACCAAGATGTTATTTTTGATGTTAGAAAAGATGGCGAATATCTTGCAGAGCATGTAGATGGTGCAAAACTCACAGCGTTAGATACTATTAATAGCCATCTAAGCGAGTTTCCAGAAAATAAACCTTTCTATATTCATTGTGCTGGTGGTTATAGATCGGTAATTGCAGCTTCTATTTTAAAAAGTAGAGGTATTCATAACTTAATCGATGTTGCTGGTGGTTATGGCGCTATTAAAAAAACAAATGTACCAACAACGGACTATGTTTGTCCTAGTACCTTAAAATAAAATTAGTTTTTAGTTAATAAAAGCGCGTATTGCATTATGGTAATACGCGCTTTTTTGTGTAACAAAGGTTACTAACTAATAGTGTTTTATTCGTTATTTTTATAGAAAATAAATCATGAAATGAAATACATAATAAGCATATTTTTTATAACAACATTATTAGGATTAAATAGTACAGAAAGTAGCGTGATTACCGTGCTTTCTTCGGAAGATTTCAAAGGACAAACAGAAAATCTAAACGTACAATTAATAGATGTTAGAACTCCAAGAGAGTATGAGACTGGGCATATTTCGGAAGCCATAAATATCGATTTCTACGCTAATAATTTTAGTTTGGAATTTAATAAATTAAACAAAGATCAAGCAGTTTATATCTATTGTAGAAGTGGAAGAAGAAGCAGCAAGGCTTCAAAAAAATTAGAAGCAATGGGTTTTACAGAAATTTATGATCTTAAAGGTGGAATACTAAACTATAATTAAAAATGAAAACTTCCATACTAGTACAAAACCTAAAATGTGGTGGTTGCGTAAATACGATAACTACTAAATTATCTGAAATTAAAAATATTTCTGATATTCATATAGACCTTGATGAAAGTAGAATTTCATTTCGTTTTAGTAATGAAGCAGATCCTTTAGCTGTAAAAGATAAACTTAAAACTTTAGGTTATCCTTCCATTGATGAAGATAATAATATTGTATCTAAAGCAAAATCTTTTGTGAGCTGTGCAACAGGGAGGCTTTCTAAATAAAATAATGTATCATGAAAAATGTAATACTATTCGTTGTCTTTTTAACGTTGATTTTTAGCTGTAACAATTCCAAAAAAGAATATACTGCTTTCGAAAAACAAATGGAAGCTAACCAGCATCCAGGAAAAAAACTATTGGAAACTAATTGCTATACATGTCATAGTCCAACTGCAAGTCAGGAAGATAGAATTGGTCCACCAATGATTGCCATTAAAAAGCATTATATCAAGAAAGGTACTACCAAGCAACAATTTATTGCAGATATGCAAGCTTGGATTATAAACCCAAATACCGAAGATGCTAAAATGTTTGGAGCAGTAAAACGTTTTGGAGTAATGCCAAAACAAACTTTTCCAGAGAAAACTATTGCTCAAATTGCAGACTATATGTTCGATTTTGATATTGAACAACCGGAATGGTTTGAAAGCCATTTTAACGAAGAAAAAGGCATGCACAAAGGGAAAGGTAATGGAATGGGTAAAGGCAAAGGAATGAGAAATGGACAAGGCATGCAAAAGCAACAAGCAAACGCTAATAAGGATTCTTTAACCTATGGAGAACGTGGTTTAAAATATGCACTAGCTACCAAAGCGGTTTTAGGTAAAAACCTAATGGGAACTATTCAAAAAAAAGGAACATTAGAAGCGCTAACTTTTTGTAATGAAAAAGCATATCCTTTAACCGATAGTATGTCTGTAGTGCATCATGCAATTATAAAACGTGTTTCCGATAAACCTAGAAATCCAAATAATTTAGCAAATAAAAAAGAATTAGCGTATATTAATTCTTTTAAAAACGATATAAAAAAAAGTAAAGAACCAGAACCTATTGTAGATCTGTTTGACAATAAAGTACATGTGTATTATCCTATAACAACCAATGCAATGTGTTTACAATGTCACGGAAAACCTGATCAAGACATAAAGAACCTAACATTAAGTAAACTTTCTAGTTTATATCCTCAAGATAAAGCTATCGGTTATGGTGTTAATGAGGTTAGAGGTATTTGGAGTGTAACTTTTGATAAATAAAATTAATTGAGTTATGAGTAAATTTTCAGAAATAATAAATCAAGATAAACCAGTATTAGTAGATTTTTTTGCAACTTGGTGTGGACCATGTAAAGCATTAGCTCCGGTTTTAAAACAAGTAAAAGATGCTTTAGGCGAAAACGTTTCTATACTTAAAATAGATGTGGATAAAAATCAAACATTAGCAGCAAAATACCAAGTAAAAGGTGTGCCAACCATGCTTTTGTTTAAAAATGGTAAACAAGTCTGGCGACAATCTGGAGTCCTTCAAAAAGAAGAATTAATTAAAATAATTACCACTTCTAATTAATGGATTTAAGCGAAAAATTCTGGGATAATAGATATCAAACTGAGGATATTGGTTGGGATTTAGGCGAAATTTCTCCACCAGTAAAAAAATATATCGATCAGTTATCTAATAAAGAGTTGAAAATACTAATTCCAGGAGGAGGGAATAGCTATGAAGCGGAATACCTTCATAATAAAGGATTTAAAAATGTGTATGTTGTTGATTTGTCTAAAACAGCACTCGACAATATAAAAACGAGAGTACCTTCCTTTCCTGCTTCACATCTTATTCTAAATAATTTTTTTGATGTCGACATGACTTTTGATGTCATTATGGAGCAAACTTTTTTTTGCGCTATAGATCCTAATTTAAGAGCAGCTTATGCCGCAAAAGCATTTGAAATGTTACAGGTAAATGGAAAAGTAGTAGGCCTGCTTTTTAATGTACCTTTAAATAAAACACATCCACCTTTTGGAGGTTGTAAATTAGAATATATTGAATATTTTAAGCATTATTTTGATACTAAAATAATGGAAGCTTCCTATAATTCTATTGCATCAAGACAAGACAAAGAGTTGTTTTTTATCATTCAGAAAAAGAATATAATAACTACTGTTTAATAAAAGATGTATTTCCTGAAAAAGGGAAAATATCGTATTCCTATTATATAAAAATTTTAAAAAGAAATCCATATTTATCCTTTTTTTTAGCTGATAAAAGTCATATTTATTAAGACAAATAATTATTATTTTTATACTTTTAAAAACACTAACACCTATTTTTATGATATCTCAAAGCATTGCATTAGCGAACTGGAATAACGGCGTAATTATGATAGCTATTTTTGGATTAGTTTGTCTAGCTCTTGTTGGTTTTTTAGTAAAATCTATGTCTAACAACGATAGAGATAATGAAGAACCTAAAGAAAGATAATTTTATGTAAAACATTTAATTATAAAAAAAAAGTAGCATATTTTTAAATACGCTACTTTTTTGTTTTTAGATTAAGTATGTGCTAAAATTTATACTGTAAAAAAGCAGAGAAATTACGACCGGGTTCTGTAATTGGTGTTCTTCCAAAGTCTGCTTGATTCGTAAAAGAGAAGTTTAAATGGTTATTATAAGCTTCGTCTAAAGCATTAATTACGGCAACCCCTAAAGTTATGTTCTTAATCGGTTTCACGCCAAAACGTACATCTAAAGTTTGGTAGCCATCGGTTTCCGTTTCTCCAAAACTTCTTGAAATGTTTTCTTGCTTAGAAACTAAGTTATATTGAACGCTTCCCCAGAATTTTTCTTTTTGAAATCCTAAACTTAGCTTACTAGTAAAAGGTGGTGTTAGTGGCAGCGACTCTTTTAAATCTTTGTTTTTTGCATATACGTAAGCAAATTCTGTTTTAAAATAATAATCTTTTAAAAAATCTACTTGTGCCATTGCTTCAAAACCAGTTTTGTATGCCTCGTCTATATTTTGAAATACTTTTACGTTGGTAGGATCTGCTGTAGGATTAAACTTTTTAGCAATTGTTGGATCTATAACACCTACAATATAATTTTCAAAAAAGGAATAATAAAAAGAGGTTTCATATCGAAAACTATTAAAACCATTTTTTAAAGCTTGTTTTCCTTTAAAACCAATTTCAAATTGATTATTTACTTCTGCTTTTAAATTAGGATTTCCAACATATTCATAAGGATCTTGGCCAACAGTAAAATGATTTATAAAACGTTCAATCATATTTGCAGAACGAATACCACGACCATAAGCAGCTTCTAAAGTGAAATTATCAGAGACTCTGTTTTTAAGAGATACTGTTCCGCTTACATTATGTTCTGTGCGTTTTTCTAAATCATACATAGCAGCAAAATCTGCTTCTGGATCTTGTATGTCTGAGGTTACATGATCATAACGAATACCAGCTGTAAATATGGTTTTAGGAGTCATATTATACTTGGCTTCAGTAAAAATTCCTAAATCTGTGATATAAGAATCTTGCCACACTTTATCATTAAAAGTCATGGGTGTTGGTAACATATTTCCATTCATTATTTTCACCAATCTAGTTCTTCCGCCATCTCTAGCAATATGCATGGCATCTAAACCAGAAAATACATTTAGTTTCTCTACAGGTTTCCAGTTTAGTTCTAGCTTTCCTCCAATAGTTGTTGCATCCACGCCAGAAGCTGCTTCCATCATCATAAAAGAAGGTCTGTTATCATTAGTCATTAAATGATCTACATAACTGTAATACGCTTTTGCGGTTAATGATTTTGCTACTTCTCCAATATTATCTAGTTTATAATCTAAAGACAAAATACTGCTATTATCGTATTCGGTATCCATCGCCAAAGCAGCATGCTGTACATCACGTCCAAAAGATTGTCTCCAATGTGCTTGTAAACGTTGGTCGTCTGTAAAGTTATAACCTACTTTAATGCCGTAGTCGGTACTTTTAAAAGACGAAGGTATTTCGGTACCATCTCCATCTTCATAATTACCAAAATCTCTATAACCTGCATTTGCAACGATGTCATATTTTTCTTGAATATATTGAAGTTGTGCCAAGTTTACTAAAGAATTTCCGTTGCTTTCATATCCAGCCGAAACTTTTCCGTGTAACCCATAATCTTCATAATCTGGTTTCTGAGTTACCAAATTAATAATGCCTCCAAAAGTTGCTCCGTAGCGAACTGTGTATGGCCCTTTTATGATTTCTATTTTTGAAATTTCTTCCGGAATAATATGCGTGGTTATGGGATCCATTCGATTCGGACAAGCATGCATTGCTTTTGTTCCTCCATCGTATTGAATGTTTAATTGTTCGTATTGTGAAGCTCTAAAGGAAGGATCAATCGCGTAATTTCCTCTTTTTATAACCGAAAAACCGTTGATGTTATTAAATAAATCGGCAACGTTTTTAGGTTGTACAATTTTTTCGTCATAGGTATTGGAAACAACGGTTAATACGGGATCTTTTTTTAAGTTTCCAGTAACAATAACTTCATCTAAAGTGGTCGTTTTTTGTGCTGTGCTGTCTTGTTTAATTTCGTTTTGTTCTTGACCAAAAGAAATTGCTGAAATTAATGTGCATAATAACACACTATATACTGTTTTCATGTATAGTAATTTTATATTTTGTTTAAGTGTTTGCAGTGGGTTTCACTGAAAATAAGGAAATGAAAAACTACACTTTTGGAGGATGAAAACAATCGTTTATATTGTGGAAAGAATATAGGTTTTGATACGTACTTGGGTTTTGTTTTTTAAGTCGTATTTTTTGCTGAAATACTATAGTTTCCATTGTATTTGTGAATAAAAGGAGCTCTTTAAAATCTACAATACTTTCCGGAGTTTTTTGGTCTTTATCTTGTGATTTGGAAACCTTTTTTAAATGACATTTTCCATTACATTTTAATTCTGGTTTGTCCTGGTTTACGCAAAATGCTTCTATAAAACCAATAGTGTCTATATGGTAATACCCATAATTTAACGTTACTCGCATTCCATTAAATAGAAGGAGCGTTGTTAAACCAATAGCGAATATTTGTGTGCTTAATTTCATTACAACAAAAATAAGATCCAGAATTTCTTTTAAAGCTGATTTTTATCATGTTTATAAATAATTCGGATATTTTTATCCACTATTGTCAATCCTTATAATAGCATAAGAATTTGCTGTAGTTTAAGTGACAAATGTTACAGACCAATAATTGGTTGTGGTGTAATTTTATACTATTAATAAATAAAATCGATACCACTATGAATACTTTAGAAACAACAGAAAAACAAGAAGTTTTTACCATGCCAAGAATTGGAGATAAGGCTCCTGAATTTACAGCTACAACAACGCAAGGTGAAATTAATTTCCCTTCAGATTATAAAGGGCAATGGTCCATATTATTTAGCCATCCAGCAGATTTCACTCCAGTTTGTACTTCAGAGTTTATGACATTTGCACATTTAGAGGATAAGTTTAAAAAAGCTAACTGTAGCCTTATAGGTTTATCTATTGATGGTTTATACAGTCATATCGCTTGGTTAAGAACTATTAAGGAGAAAATTGAATTTAACGGAATGAAAAACATTGAAGTTAAATTTCCTTTAATTGAAGATATCTCTATGAATGTTGCCAAAAAATATGGAATGATTCAATCTGGAGAAAGTAAAACACAAGCGGTTAGAGCGGTCTTTTTTGTAGATCCAGAAAGTACAGTTCGTGCATTAATCTATTACCCATTAAGTTTAGGACGTAATTTTGATGAATTATACAGAGCGTTGATTGCAATGCAAACATCCGACAAATTTAACGTGGCAACTCCGGCAGATTGGAATCCTGGAGATGATGTTATTGTATCTCCTGCCGGATCATGTGGTGTTGCTGAAGAAAGAATGACATCAACAGAAGGTTTAGATTGTAAAGACTGGTTTTTCTGTACAAAGAAATTGGATAAAGACTTAGTATTAGATACGATTCTTAAAAAGTAAAATAATTTTAAACTTAAAAAGAGTCTTTATATTAAAGGCTCTTTTTTTATTTAATTCATTAGTAATAGTGTATTCTTATCAAAATAGAAAAATATAATGCTGTTTTACCATTTTAGTTTTAAATTTATAAGATCACTAATTTTTTTATCCTATTAATACACATAAAAATATAAAAATTATGAATGTTATACAGTTTGAAGATAAACCATTGGCTCATTATTCTTACGCTATAATAAGTAATAATGAAATGGCTATTGTGGATCCATCAAGAGATCCAAAACCTTATTACGAATTAGCAGAAAAACATAATGCAAAAATATCAGCGATTTTTGAAACACATCCACATGCAGATTTTGTGAGTAGTCACTTGCAAATACATAAAGAGACTGGCGCAAAAATTTATGTAAGTAAATTGGTTGGTGCTATGTATACACACCAGGCATTTGATGATGGAGATACTGTTAAAATTGGCGATATTACATATGCTGCAATTAATTCTCCCGGACATTCTCCAGATAGTATTACTATCATTGCTACAGATGCAGATAATAATCATGTCATGTTCTCTGGAGATACTTTATTTATAGGGGATGTTGGAAGACCTGATTTAAGAGAAAAAGCAGGTAATATGAAAGCAAAAAGAGAAGAATTAGCACAAAGTATGTACTATACAATTAAAGATAAGTTTAATCACTTAACAGATGCTACACTAGTATATCCCGCGCATGGAGCTGGTTCTTTATGTGGTAAAAATATGAGTGCAGATCCATCTAGTACCTTAGGAAGAGAACGTAATGAAAATTGGGCTTTTAAAGATTTAACGGTAGATCAGTTTAAAAATCACATTTTAAAAGATCAACCTTTTATTCCTTCTTATTTCGGATTTAACGTTGCTATAAATAAGGAAGGTGCAGATAATTTTGAAACTGCATTTTGCGATGTACCTTTCTCGTTTGGAATAACAGATTTTAAGGAGGATAACAGTTTAATTATTGATGTAAGAAGTGCATCCAGTTTTAAAAAAAATCATCTTAAAGGAAGTATTAATATTATTGCAGAAACCGAAGAGGACAAAGTGGAAACATGGCTAGGTTCTATTGTAGCACCTAAGGAAGCGTTTCATTTAGTAATTAATTCTATAGATGATAGAAAAAACATTCTTAGCCGTATAGCTAAAATTGGTTACGAAAAACAAATCAAATCGGTTATAACTTTAGGTGCTAATACATTTGAAACATTCAAATCATTAGATATACAAGACTTTAAAAAACACCCAAATCAATATACTATTATTGATATTCGAAATACTAGTGAAGTGGAGGAAGGTAAGATTTTTAAAAATGCTATTTCAATTCCTCTACATCAGTTAAGAGCTTCTAAAAACAAAATTCCTACAGATAAACCCATTGTAGTGCATTGCGCTGGTGGATATAGAAGTGCAGCAGGTAGCAGTATTATTTCAAATGCAATAGATAATGTTGCGGTATATGATCTTAGCGATGCGGTTAAAGAATTTAATGTGCAACACTAAAGGCACAAATGAAAAATTTTAATGGTATTAAAAGTTCTTTTAGTACCAATTATATAGATTGGTTTTTCGGTACGAAAAAATTAGATAAAGACTTAGTATTAGATACGATTCTTAAAAAGGTCTGAATTATTATTTCTTAATTTTAAAAAGCCTCTTTTAGAGGCTTTTTTGTAATAAAAGTTACATAGCGTTACGCGTTTGTGTTGTATTTTTATAGTCTAAAATTAGAATATGGAAGACATGATCTTTTACGATAGGTTGCAATTTGCATTTACTATCACATTTCACTATATATTTCCGCAATTAACCATGGGATTATCTTTATTGATCGTCTTTCTTAAAGGAAAATATTTACTATCCAAAATTGAAAAATATAATAATGCAGCAAAATTTTTAATGAAAATCTTTGCTATCAATTTTACCATGGGCGTGGTAACCGGGATTCCTATGGAATTTCAATTTGGTACCAATTGGGCGAAATTTTCGGAATTAACGGGAGGGATTATCGGACAAACATTAGCAATGGAAGGGATGTTTTCCTTCTTTTTAGAATCCTCTTTTTTAGCACTCTTTATTTTTGGTGAAAAATTGATGGGACAAAAGCTACATTTCTTAACGGGATTTTTAGTGTTTTTAGGTTCCTGGGCAAGTGGTTGGTTCATTCTAGCAACCAATGCTTGGATGCAACATCCGGTAGGTTATGAAATTTTAGAGAATGGAAAATTTGTCTTAGAAAACTTTTCAGCGCTGTTTACTAATCCGTGGTTATTACCTGCTTTTTTACATAATCAAATGGCTTCTGTGGTTACTTCTTCTTTTGTTGTAGCAAGTATAGGCGCTTTTTATATTTTAAGGAATAAACAAGTGGAATATGGTAAACTATTCTTGAAAACAGGTGTTGCTTTCGGATTAGTTTCTAGCATTTTAGTTGCTTTTCCAACAGGAGATTGGAATGCTAAAAATGTAGCAAAATACCAACCAGCATCTTTTGCAGCTATGGAAGGCATTTTTGAAACCGAAGAAGCTGGAGCAGAAATTGTATTGGTTGGTCAGCCAAATATGGTAGAGAAAAAATTGGATAATAAAATTGCTGTCCCAAATATATTAAGCTTTTTAACACATCAGGATTGGGATAAACAAATCCCAGGAATGGATCAGTTTAAAGAGGAAGAATTGCCAAGTAATATTCCAGCACTTTATTATTCGTATCATATAATGGTTGGTTTAGGGACCATATTTATAGGGGTTATGGTATTGGCACTTTTCCTTTTATGGCGAAAAAAATTGTTCACTTTTAAGCCATTACTTTGGTTTATTATGTTTTTAGTTCCGTTTCCTTATATCGCAAATATTACAGGTTGGTATACCGCAGAATTAGGAAGGCAACCCTATTTGGTATATGGCTTATTAAAAACAAGCGATGGTGTTTCTCCAACAGTTTCTTCTGGTAATACCTTATTTACTTTATTGGGTTTTGTTGCTTTATATATGTTACTAGGATTGCTTTTTTTAGTCTTAGTTGGTAAAACTATTAATCAAGGTCCAAAACCGAAAACACATTAATTATGGAAATATTTTGGTATATAATAATAGGAATTGTTTTAGCGATGTTTTTTGTTTTAGATGGTTATGATTTTGGAACAGGAATTATTCATTTATTCTTTGCTAAAACCGAAGAAGATAAAGAAGTAATTGCTAAATCTGCAGGTCTTTTTTGGGATTCTAATGAGGTTTGGTTGGTGGCTGCCGGTGGCATGTTGTTTATGGCTTTTCCAACTTTTTATGCATCTGTTTTTAGCGGATTCTATTTACCATTAATCATCGTTTTGTGGTTAATTATTTTTAGAGCGATTGGTTTAGAATTTCGAGGTCAGTTTAAATATCAAATGTGGAAAGATATTTGGGATACTTCTTTTGGGGTTTCTAGTTTGTTATTAGCCTTGTTTTTCGGAATTGCTTTAGGTAATATCGTAAGAGGTGTCAATTTAGGAGGTGTAGAAAACGGAATCTCTGCTCATGAAGGACATTATTTTTTCTTGCCATTATGGAATAGTAGCTTTAGTCCGCTAACCGAAAACCCCGGAGTTATCGATTGGTTTACCATTGTTATTGGTTTAATTTCGGTGGTCACCTTAGCAATTCATGGTGCGAATTGGGTAATTTTAAAAACAAACTCCAGCGTTAATAAAAAGCTTAAATACGTTATTTTAAAATTAAATATTACCTTATCTATTCTTACTGTATTTTCTCTTTTTGTATGGCAAATAGTGAATCCGAATGCTTTAGATAATTTTATAGACAGACCTTATTTATTAGTGTTTCCTCTTCTTTATTTAATAGGATTAATTGGGTTGTTTTTTATTAAAAAAATAAAGAAAGATAGTCATGCTTTTGTATTATCTACCTTATTAATAGTTGGAGGAATTACATCTTCATTAGCATCGCTATTTCCTGTGATATTACCTTCTGTGAATAATATTCATGAAGATTTAACTATTTATAATACTGCAGCTCCTGAGTATGGTTTATCTGTGGCTTTAACGTGGGGAATTGTTGGCTTTATTCTTCTTTTTGTGTACATGATTATTCAAAAAAGACTGATGGGAGGAAAGGTTGATAAAATGGATTATGGACATTAGTACAAACCTACTATTATGACAGAAACATTAATTTCTTTAATCAGTATTCTAATCGGAATAATAGCTGCTAATAGTACCGGAGTGTTGTTTAAAAAATATTCCTTTGGTGTGATAGGAAATACTATTGCAGGTGTTTTTGGAAGCATATTTCTAATTAAATCCTTTGGAAGACTAGGTTTTGATCCGCTATCGATAATGGAAAACGGAACATTTCATACATCATTATTTATAATTAATGGTATTGTTTCTGCTTTAGGAGGCGCTTTAGGAGTACTAGTTATTAATTTAATCTATAAAAAGCTGAACAAATAGCGATTTATTCAGATTACATGATATAAATCATTTTTTACAATTACAATTCATTATATATTTGTTAACCACTTGGTTAAACCATGTAGTTATAATGAAAAAATCAAAAGACAAAAACACAGAAGAGCAGATTCTAAATGCGGCTAAAAATATATTTCAGTCTAAAGGAATGGATGGTGCTCGTATGCAAGAGATTGCCGATAAAGCAGGTATTAACAAAGCGATGCTTCATTATTATTATAGAAGTAAGCAGTTGTTGTTTGAAGCGGTTTTTAAGAATGCATTTAGCTTATTAGCACCACAATTAAATGCTATTTTAAATGATGATTCTTCTATTGAAGCGAAGGTGAAGAACTTTACATCAGACTATATAACATTCATTGTTAAACATCCTTATTTGCCAAATTTCATCCTTCAAGAATTGAATAGAAATCCAGAGTTTCTTCTTAAAATGAAAGACACCAATGGTTTTCCAAATATTGAAAAGTTCAAGAAACAAGTAGATAAAGAAATTGCAAATGGGATACTAAAACCAATTAGTGCGGAACATTTATTCATTAATATATTGGCTTTAAATATTTTTCCTTTTGTAGCCAAACCTTTAATAAAAGCATTTACAAATACAGACGATAAAGCATACAAGCAATTAATGGAAGATCGTAAAACCGAAGTTGCTAATTTTATTATCCATTCTATAAAGAACACATAAAATGAAACAATTATTAATCCTTCTAATTTTCTTAACTGTTTTCCCTAGTGTTGCGCAACAAAGTATCACGTTGGAGGAATGTTACCTATTTGTGACGTCAAATTATCCGTTAGCAAAACAAACAAAACTATTAGAAACGCAAAACGAATTAGATGCAGCTGTAATAGCCACTTCCAAATTACCTCAAATTAATTTGGATGCACAAGCAACCTATCAGTCAGACGTGATTGAAATTCCTATTCCAAATGCAAATATGGAAGGATTAAATAAAGATCAATATCGTGCAACGGTTTCTGTGAATCAATTGATTTATAATGGAGGCGCAACAGATGCTTCATTACATTTGAAATCTGCTCAGTTAAAAACAAAACTAAAGCAAGTAGAAGTCAGCTTGTATCAACTAAAACAGCAAATCAACCAAATCTATTTTTCAGTTTTGCTAATTCAAGAATCGGAGTTGTTATTAAGAGCAAAACAAGCACAATTACAAGCAAAATTAAAAGAAGTCCAATCCGGAATTAAGTATGGCGTTATTCTGCCAACTTCTGATAAAATATTAGAGGCAGAATTATTAAAAATTAACCAACAGTTTCAAGAATTAGCAAGTAATAAAATAACACATATAGAAACACTTTCCAGTTTAATAAATCTTCCTTTAAATACTGCAACACAATTCCAAAATCCAATAGTAGAAACACAATTAGAGCAAGATTTAAGTAGACCAGAATTAGAATTATTTCAGCTTAAAAAAGAAGAAATTCAAAATTCAGAAAAGCTAATGTCTAAGCAAAATGGACCAAAACTTCTTGGTTTTGCAACTGGTGGATATGGCAATCCTGGATTGAATATGTTGGATAATTCCTTTCAACCATTTTATACTGTTGGTGTGAAACTGAATTGGCATGTTTTCGACTGGAATTCCAATAAAAAACAAAGACAATCCTTAGCTATCAACAAAGATATTGTAGATAATGAAACAGAAATTTTTAAACTGAATACAAACATTAAATTAAATCAACAACAAAAAGAAATAGATAAAACGGAAGCTTTTATTACTTCTGATTTAGAGGTAATAAATCTTAGAAAGGAAGTTTTGAAAACAGCAGATTCACAACTTAAAAATGGCGTGATTACGTCTTCAGCATATATCACAGAATTGACCAATTTATATGAAGATGAAAATACTTTGGTACGACATAAAATTCAGTTACAACTTGCAAAAGCAAATTACAATGTTATTAAAGGAGAAAAGAAATAAAATCTTACAGATAGCGCAGATTAACGCAGAAAAAGTTTGCATAATCAATTAAAAAATTCTGCGTATATCCGCGGGAGAAAATAAAATAATCATGAAGAACTACAAATACATATTAGGATTAAGCATCATGGCTTCTAGCTTATTTTCCTGCGGAAATGATAGTGAAAGAGCAGATGGCTATGGAAATTTTGAAGCAATAGAGATCACTATTTCAGCGGAGAATAATGGAAAACTAATACAGTTTAATGTCACCGAAGGAGATGTGCTTCAAAAAGAACAATTTATAGGTTATATCGACAGCATTCCGTTAGCATTAAAACGTGAACAACTAGAAGTGGCTAAGGCTGTGATTAGTTCAAAATCAAAAGGTGTTTTATCTCAAATTCAAGTGCTAAATGCAAAATTAAAAACAGCAAACACCAACAAAAATCGGGCTGTGAATCTATTAAAAGATAATGCAGGAACACAAAAACAATTGGATGATGTTTCAGGAGAAATCGATGTGATTAGAAACCAAATTAGAAGTGTAGAAATACAGAATGGTCCAGTGGTAAACGAACTGAAATCCATAGATGTTCAGGTAAAACAAATCGAAGATCAAATTCAAAAAAGTAAAATTATTAATCCAGTAAATGGAACGGTTCTAACCAAATACGCAGAGCCAAATGAAATTACAGCTTTTGGAAAACCACTGTATAAAATTGCAGATTTAAACACCATGCAATTACGCGTTTATATTAGTGAAACACAATTGGCAAATATTAAAATCGGACAAGAAGTCACAATTAAAATCGATGATGCAGACGCTATGCAATCCTTTAAAGGGACAATTAGTTGGATTGCTTCAGAAGCAGAGTTCACACCAAAAATAATTCAAACGAAAGAAGAACGTGTTGCTTTAGTTTATGCTGTAAAAGTGGATGTGAAAAATGATGGTAGCCTAAAAATAGGAATGCCTGCGGAATTATGGATACATAATTCCACAGAAAATTAGCAATAAAAATCAGTAAAATAATTTTAATAAAGCATTATGGAAAAACATATGTATAACGTCAATGTAAATTGGACGCAAGACAGAAAAGGAACGCTGTGTTCTCCGGAATTGAAAAATAACGGAACTAACGAAACGAATTGCATCGAAGTGGCAACACCACCAGAATTTCCAGGCGGAATGCCCAACATTTGGACTCCAGAACATTTATTTACAGCAGCAATAAGCAGTTGTTTAATGACTACTTTTTTAGCCATTGCGGAATATTCAAAATTAGAATTTGTAAGCTTTAAATGTGGGGCAAAAGGTATTCTAGAAAAAGTGGATGGCAAGTTTGTAATTAGTGAAGTATTATTGTTTCCAGAAGTTGTGATTACAGAAGAATCTAAAAGAGAACGCACAGAACGAATTTTAGAGAAATCGGAAAAGGCTTGTTTAATCTCAAACTCTATTACTTCAAAAATTACAATGGAAACTAAAATTAGTGTTCAAAATTAAAATCTTGTGAGTATATCTGTCCGCCATATTAGCAAATCTTATAAAAATGTAAAAGCTTTAGAAGACATTTCTTTTGAAGTGAAATCGGGTGAAATATTTGGACTCATTGGTCCGGATGGCGCAGGTAAAACAACGTTGTTTAGAATTCTAACAACCCTTTTAATTGCTAATAAAGGTACCGCAACAGTTGCTGGTTTTGATGTGGTTCTAGATTATAAAAAGATTCGGAATAGCGTTGGCTATATGCCAGGGAAGTTTTCACTCTATCAAGATTTAACGGTCCAAGAAAATTTGAGTTTTTTCGCAACTATCTTCGGAACCACGATAGAAGAAAATTACGATTTAATAAAAGAGATTTACGTTCAAATAGAACCTTTTAAAGATCGTAGAGCAGGAAAATTATCTGGAGGAATGAAGCAAAAACTCGCTTTATGTTGTGCATTAATTCACAAACCTAAAGTGTTGTTTTTAGATGAACCAACCACAGGAGTAGATCCAGTTTCTAGAAAAGAATTTTGGGAAATGTTGAAACGTTTACAACAAAAAGGAATCACCATTTTGGTCTCTACACCGTATATGGATGAAGCGGCTTTGTGTGATAGAATTGCCTTAATTCAAGATGGGGAAATTTTGCAGATAGATACACCTCAGGCGATTGTAAAACATTACCCAAAACAAATTTACAACGTACGTGCAAATAATATGTATTCGCTAATTAATAGTTTAAAAGCATACGAGTATAACCATAGTGTTTATCCTTTTGGTGAGTTTGTGCATTATACCGATCGTAGAGCAGATTTTAATCCGAAAGATTTACAAGTGTATTTAGAATCGAAAAATATTTCCAATGTGGAAATAGTAAAAACAGTAGCAACTATTGAAGATACCTTTATGGAATTAGCAAAATAAATTAATTAGGCCTGACAGGTTTCTAAAATATCCTGCGCGGTTTTTAAAATCTTGTAGGTATAAAAAAAAAGCAGGTAAATTAATAAGATTCCCATTTTCGTGGGAAATGAATATGAACAAGAACAAAGTCATACAAGTAGAAGGATTAACCAAAATGTACGGAGATTTTGCAGCTGTAGATGCCATTACTTTTGAAGTGGAGAAAGGTGAAATATTCGGATTTCTAGGAGCAAATGGAGCAGGGAAAACTACAGCTATGAAAATGTTGATTGGTATTTCTAAACCGACAGCGGGAAAAGCACAGGTTGCAGGATTTGATGTGTATAAACAAGCCGAAGACATCAAGAAAAACATTGGTTATATGAGTCAGAAATTTGCTTTGTATGACGATTTAACCGTTAAAGAAAATATTGCTTTTTTTGGGGGGATTTATGGATTATCAAGAAGAAGCATCAAAGAAAAATCTACTGTTTTAATTGAAGAATTAGGGTTAGAAAAAGTTGCGAACAAACTAGTTGGTGCATTACCATTAGGTTGGAAGCAAAAGCTGTCCTTTTCTGTTGCACTACTTCATGATCCTAAAATTGTGTTTTTAGATGAGCCAACAGGTGGCGTAGATCCAATTACTAGACGTCAGTTTTGGGAAATGATTTACAAAGCAGCTAGCGAAGGAACAACCGTTTTTGTAACCACGCATTATATGGATGAAGCAGAATATTGCGACAGAGTTTCCATTATGGTAAATGGTAAAATAGAAGCTTTAGATACGCCTAAAAAATTGAAAGAACAGTTTCAGGTAGATAATATGAATGATGTGTTTTTAAAACTGGCAAGAGGATGACGAAGTTTTTTGCAGATGTCTAAAAAATAGTTTACCGCGGATTTCTCAGATTTACGCAGAAAGGAGACTAAAAGAATCTATGGTAATCGGTGTAATCAGCGGGAGAAAAAACAAGTAATTTATGGAAGAAAAAACAGAAAATGAATTATCCTATATAATCAGAGAAGGGATTTTGAAAGTCTATATAGTAAACTTAAATTTTGCTGATATAACAAAAGGGAATTTTAGAAAAGTAAACGGGTTATAAAGTAGTTTCTCGCGGATTTCTAAGATTTACGCAGAAAGGAGACTAAAAGAATCTGTGGTAATCGTTGTAATCAGCGGGAGAAAAAATAAGTAATTTATGGAAGGAAATACAGAAAATGAATTATCCTATATAATCAGAGAAGGGATTTTGAAAGTCTATATAGTAAACTTCAATGTTGATGATATAACAAAAGGGATTTTCAGAAAAGTAAACGGGTTATAAAGTAGTTTCTCGCGGATTTCTATGATTTACGCAGAAAGGAGACTAAAAGAATCTGTGGTAATCGGTGAAATCAGCGGGAGAAAAAACAAGTAATTTATGGAAGAAAAAACAGAAAATGAATTATCCTATATAATCAGAGGAGGGATTTTTAAAGTCTATATAGTAAACTTCAATTTTGCTAGTATAATAAAAGGGATTTTTAGAAAAGTAAACGGGTTATAAAGTAGTTTCCCGCGGATTTCTCAGATTTACGCAGAAAGGAGACTAAAAGAATCTGTGGTAGTCGGTGAAAACTGCGGGAGAAAAAACAAGTAATTTATGGAAGGAAATACAGGAAATGAATTATCCTATATAATCAGAGGAAGGATTTTTAAAGTCTATATAGTAAACTTCAATTTTGCTAGTATAATAAAAGGGATTTTCAGAAAAGTAAACGGGTTATAAAATAGTTTCCCGCGGATTTCTCAGATTTACGCAGAAATGAGACTAAAAGAATCTGTGGTAATCGTTGTAATCAGTGGGAGAAATGAAAAAAATAAATGACCTATGGAAAAAAGAACAGGAAATGAATTATCCTATATAATTAGAGGAGGACTTTTTAAAGTCTATATAGTAAACTTCAATTTTGCTGATATAACAAAAGGGAATTGCAGAAAAGTAAACGGGTTATAAAAATAGTTTCCTGCGATTTCTCGGATTTACGCAGAAAAAAATATAGTTTGATTAACAAATCTGTGGTAATCGGTGAAAACTGCGGAAAAAGAAAATAAGAAATGAAACGATTCATAGGCTTCATAAAAAAAGAATTCTACCACATTTTTAGGGATAGACGCTCGTTGTTTATACTCTTCGGAATGCCTATTGCTCAAATCATGCTTTTTGGTTTTGCAATTACTAATGAAATCAATAATGTAGATATCGCTATTTTAGATCATTCAAAAGATGCAACTACCCAAGAAATTATCCGTAAAATTTCAGCTTCAAAATATTTCAGTATTAATCAAATCATCGAAAAGGAATCAGATATTGAAACTATTTTCAAAAAAGGAAAAGTAAAAGCAGTTCTAAATTTTGAAAAGAATTTCAGCAAAAACCTAATTAAAGATCATAATGCAAGCATTCAGATTATTACAGATGCCACAGACCCAAATACTGCAAATACGATAAGTAATTATGTAAATGCTATTCTTCAGAAATATCAAAAAGAATTAAACAAAGAGATTACTATAGTTTATCAAATAGTTCCACAAACACGCATGGTTTACAATCCAGAATTAAAAAGTGTGTACATGTTTGTTCCTGGTGTAATGACTATTATTTTAATGTTAGTTTCTGCAATGATGACCTCCATTTCTATTACTAGAGAAAAAGAATTAGGTACCATGGAAATTCTTTTAGTGTCGCCAATAAAACCAATTCAGGTAATTATAGGTAAAGTGTTTCCGTATATTTTTCTGTCTATAATTAATGCAGTAGTTATTGTTTTATTAAGCATTTTTATTTTCAAGATGCCAGTACAAGGAAGTCTCTTTTTATTGGCAATAGAAAGCGTTTTGTTTATTATTTCAGCATTAGCTTTAGGGATTTTAATCTCCACTATTTCAGAAACACAACAGACAGCAATGATGATTTCGTTAATGGGACTCATGCTTCCAGTGATTTTATTATCAGGTTTTATTTTTCCTATTTCAAGTATGCCTGTTCCACTTCAAGTTATAAGTAATATTATTCCCGCAAAATGGTTTATCATCATTATTAAAGGGATTATGCTCAAAGGAGTAGGATTGCAATTTATATGGAAAGAAACCTTGATTTTATTGGGAATGACTATATTTTTTATTGCATTAAGTGTGAAGAAATATAAAATAAGATTAGAGTAAAAAAGTACGTTTTCCTGCGAGGTTTTAAAAACCTTGAAGGTATTTTAAATTAATAAAAGAGATTCCGGCCTGCGCTGGAAGTTATATAAATCGAGCATGTTCAAAATTTTATCAGACAAGTAAATGAATAATAGCGAACAGCATGTGACCATAGAAAAACAATAGATATAGACACATGAAAACAATCTTATACATCATACAAAAGGAGTTCAAGCAAATCTTTAGAAATAAAGGCATGCTTCCTATCATTTTTGTTTTGCCATTATTACAACTCGTTATTTTATCTAATGCAGCTACTTTTGAAGTTCAGCATATTAAATTCGGATATATAGATAACGATCATTCTTCCACATCCAGAGCTTTAGTAGAAAAATTTAATGCTTCCACCTATTTTAATGTTTTAACAGATTTCCCTTCGGAAGCAATAGCAAGTGCAGCAATGCTTAAAGGAAAAGTAGATGTTATTCTACAAATTCCGCAATATTTTGAACGTGATTTACAAAAAGAGAAATACAACAATTTAGGAATAACCATTAACGCAATTGATGGCGCAGCTGCAGGTGTAGAAAATGTATATGTAACCCAAATTGTACAAAGCTTTAACCAAAATATAAAAGTAGACTTATTTCAAGTTTCAGATAAACAAATACAGCCAGTCAATATAGAAACCATTCCATTATTCTGGTATAATGAAACCTTAAATTACAAAACCTTTATGGTTCCAGGAATACTGGTTTTATTGGTAACTATGATTACGCTGTTTCTTTCAGGGATGAATATCGTTCGTGAAAAAGAGATAGGAACTTTAGAGCAAATTAACGTAACTCCAATTAAAAAAAGTCAGTTTATTATTGGGAAGCTCTTTCCATTTTGGGTCATAGGAATGGGGTTATTAACGGTTGGATTAATCTTAGCAAAACTCATATTTAATGTACCAATGCTTGGAAGTTTACCACTCATGTATTTTTATACCTCTATTTATATTTTAGTGATTTTAGGGATCGGTTTATTCATTTCTAATTTTACAGATACCCAGCAACAAGCTATGTTTATCGCTTGGTTTTTTACCGTTATTTTTATTTTAATGAGTGGGTTATTCACGCCAATAGAAAGTATGCCAGAATGGGCTCAAATAGTTACAGAGTTTAATCCAATAAAATACTTTGTAGAAGTGATGCGAATGGTAATGCTTAAAGGTTCTGGGTTTATGGATATTCTTCCACAGCTATTAAAAACATTGCTTTATGCTATAGTTATGAATGGATTAGCAGTTTGGAGTTATAAAAAAACAAACTAAAAATATCGTGTATGAAGACTAATAAAAAAATAAAACTATCTACAGATGAATCTTTGTTTGTTAGAGGGCCTCTATCGCGTTTTAAAGAATTATCCTTTGCTTTAAAAGTGTTCTTCAATTTTATAAAAGCCTTTCGGAAAATGCATTTTATTGGTCCATGCGTGACTGTTTTTGGTTCTGCAAGATTTACAAAAGATTCTGATCATTATCAAAATGCCGAAAAAATAGGTGCAGCCTTAGCAAAAACCGGATTTACAGTAATGACAGGTGGAGGTCCAGGAATTATGGAAGCTGCCAATAAAGGTGCTTTTGAGGCTGGTGGAAATTCTGTTGGTTGCAATATTATTCTACCATTTGAGCAAAAGCCAAATCCGTATTTACATAAATGGATTAACATTCCATATTTCTTTTTACGCAAAGTTATTCTAGTAAAATATTCGTATGCTTTTGTGGTTATGCCTGGCGGAATTGGCACTTTAGACGAATTGTTTGAAGCACTTACTTTAATTCAAACTAAAGTAATTCAAAATTTCCCAGTTGTTATTTTCGATTCGCAATATCATAAAGAATTATGCCAACATATTCATTTAATGGCAGAAAATGAAAGTATTAGTCCAGAAGATATGAAACTGCTATTTGTAACAGATTCTGTGGAAGATTTAATGACACATATTGAAACACATTCTATTAAAAAATTCGGATTAATTAAAAAACAAGTCCAACCAAAATGGTGGCTTGGTGAATCAACTAATAAATAAATAAATATCACATGAAAAACAGAAAGATTATTACCGCTGTAAGTGCTATTATTTTAGCACTGTTTGCATTGCTCACTTTATTTTTAAGTAGCTCTGTGATTTTTGATTGGTTTGGTATTAGGGCAAAAGAAGGAAACTATGTCTTGTTTATAGTTTGGGTAAATTTTATTTGTAGCATTTTATATCTAATTGCTGTTTATGGTTTTTTAAAAAGAGAAAAATGGACTTTTGGGATCTTAATAGCTGCTTTGGCTGTATTAATTGTTGCCTTTGTTGCTTTGCAATTTTACATCAACAATGGAGGAATTCACGAAGTAAAAACTATAAAAGCCATGGTTTTTAGAATGTTGGTGACTTTAGGTTTTTCTCTTCTGGCATATTTCAATTTTAAAGAAAGTAGGATAAGTACTAAAACCAAAGTATAAAAATAAATCAAAATAATTTAACAGAATAAAAAATTAATATTATGGAAAATACAAAGTATTCTAAAGTATATCGAATTATTCATTGGGGAATTGCTATTTCATTTTTACTATTGTTAATCACGATATTTTTGCGGTTAACATGGATGAATAAGTATAACGTTGCAGCTATTATTCAAGATTATTTGAGTAATACAGGGCAGAATTTAACGGAAGACCAGCTCATTACATTAGCAAAAAAAATAAGACAACCCATGTGGGATTGGCATATTTACATTGGTTATGTATTGGTAGGATTATTTAGTATTCGTTTAATACTTCCTGCATTCGGGCAAATGAAGTTTCAAAATCCTTTTGAAACAAAACTAACTACAAAAACGAAAATTCAGAAATGGACCTATATCCTTTTTTATGTATGTGTCATTGTTTCACTTGTTACAGGATTAATTATAGAATTAGGACCAAAAGAATTAAAAAAACCAATGGAAGAAATCCACGTACTTGGTATTTACTATTTGATAGCATTTATAGTCATCCATTTAACAGGAGTATTAATTGCAGAATTTACGAACCAAAAAGGAATTATTTCAAGAATAGTTAGTGGCACAAAGGATAAAGAATAAAAAGACAATATTAAAGTAAACATGTTATAAAAATGAAAGTGTACATCTTGTTTATGTGTTTGTGTTCATCACATGTTGTTTTTTCGCAAAAAGATGTGGATACAATACCACATCTCGATTTGTACAAAATAGCATTAATCAATCAAACAGATAGTTATATCACATTCCCAACAGATATTGGAAATATAGAATCTTTAATGTTTGAAGCAAATCTAAATCCGTCATTTGTTATTAGAAAACGAAAGGATTCTAAACTAATGGCAGTGTTAACACCGCAAATTACCATTAGGATGTATAAAGAAGATTCGTATCCTGTTCGTACACCAAGTTACATTCCTCAGATTTCCCTTTATTACCTAGCTAACAAAAAAGAAGCACTTAGCTATTTGGTTTTCTTCGGAAAAATAGCACATCATTCTAACGGACAAGATGGTAACTTTTACAACGAAGAGGACGCAATCAACTTACAAACAGGAAATTTTGCTACTAATTTTGTTGAATTTGGCTTTCTTAAAACGGCATATAGTAACAAGCTTAAAGCAATAAAAACTTTAAAAAGTGCAATGGAAATTCATCCGAAAAGTTGGATGCTTGATGAGTTACAAGGTAAGTATAGTGGTTTAAGATGGCATAATGCATTTACATCGTTTAAGTTTCCTCTTAAAATATCGAAGAACAATAGAGCTAATTTTTCTTTAAAAGTGGAAACAACATTTATGCTTGATAATTATAAAGACTTGGATGTTTTTGATTTAGATAGATGCAATGCAAGTCTTACCTTTTATTACCATCCAAAGTTTTTAGAAGATATAGGTTTGTTTGTTCAGTTTTATCACGGAATGGATTATTACAATATATATTTTGAGCATCAATTATCAATTATTCGATTTGGAATTATGACAGAAATTCTAAGATTTTAAAACGTTTAAGTATCATGGAAAAACAAATTTATATTAAAAAGAGTAATGATGAGATCGAACTTTTTTCATTCGAAAAATTAAGACAATCCCTTCAATCAGCTAAAGCATCTAAAGAATTAGTTGAAACTATAGTGAAAAGAATGCAACCAGATATCTATGATGGTATGTCTTCCAATGAAATCTATAAAAAAGCCTTCTCCTTATTAAAAGAACAAAACAAAGTGTCTGCTTCTCGTTACAGCTTAAAACGTGCTATTTTCGATTTAGGGCCAACAGGTTTTCCTTTTGAGAGATTGGTTGGTGCGTTATTAAAAGAAAAAGGATATAAAACTAAAGTAAGTGTCATTTTAAATGGTGCTTGCGTGACTCATGAAATGGACGTATTGGCAGAAAAAGATGGAAATGTATATGCTATTGAATGTAAGTTTCATTCCGATGCTAAAGCTACAAGTAACGTTAAAGTTCCCTTATATATTAATTCTAGATTTTTAGATATTCAAGAGCAATGGAATTCTAATTCAGACAATAAAACACATTTAAAACAAGGTTGGTTGGTAACCAATACCAGATTTACAGAAGATGCCATTAATTATGCGAAATGTGTTGGTTTAACTTTGTTAAGTTGGGATTATCCAAAAAATAATGGATTAAAAGCAAATATAGATTCCTTGGCTTTATATCCTGTGACTGCATTAACAACATTAAATAAAAAAGAAAAGCATCAGCTAATTGAATTGGATGTTATTTTAGTAAAGGAACTAATTAATGCAACAGAGAAAATGAAAAATATAGGATTATCAGATTTAAGAATGCAGCGTGTTTTAACGGAAGTGAAAAAATTGTGTATTATTAATCCTTCTGTAACCTAAGTTACTGTACAATTTTAAAAAGAGAATTACCTTTATTAAAAATATATATAATATGGCTAAAATTGTAATTCTAGGAGCAGGAATTTCTGGTCACGTTGCAGCAACTCATTTACGTAGAAAACTGCCGAAAAAACATGAAGTTGTGGTTGTTTCACCTAACAGTAATTACCAATGGGTTCCTTCTAATATTTGGGTTGGAATTGGTAGAATGAAATCGGAAAAAATCTATTTCCCATTAGAACCTTTATATAAAAAGAAGGGTATTGGTTATAAACAAGCCAAAGCCATTTCGTTTTTTCCTGAAGGAGATAAAACCGAAGAGAAACCTTATGTTTTATCGGAATATGTTGCCGGAAATAATAAAGGACAACAAGAAAAAATAACCTATGATTATTTAATTAATGCTACTGGTCCGAAATTAAATTTTGAAGCAACCGAAGGTTTAATTCCTGGTAAAAATAAAGCGTATTCTGTTTGTACCTATACACATGCAGACCATGCTTGGGAAGGATTAAACACCTTGATTCAAGAAATGAAAGCTGGTAAAAAAGCCAAAATTTTAATTGGAACAGGACATGCAAAATCTACCTGCCAAGGTGCTGCTTTTGAATATATATTGAATGTGGAAAAAGAATTGTGCAGGCATAATGTTCGCGATATGGCAGAAGTTACTTGGATTGCAAATGAACATAAATTAGGCGATTTCGGTATGGATGGTATGTTGTTGAGTTATGGCAGTATGACTATGAAATCTAGTGAAATGGTAGAAATGATTTTTGAAGACAGAGATATAAAATGGATACTTGGAGCAGGAGTCAATAAAATTGAAGATGGTTTAGCACATTACGAAAATTTAGAAGGGGAATATAAAACAGAATCCTATGATTTTGCAATGTTAATTCCTTCATTTTCTGGTCATGGTTTTAAAGCGTATGATAAAAATGAAAAGGACATTACAGAGAAGTTGTTTAAAGGATTTATGATTGTCGACGCAGATTATACACCAAAACCATATGAAGAATGGTCTGTTAAAGATTGGCCAGAAACGTATCAGAATCCAAGTTACAAAAATATTTTTGCGCCAGGAATTGCATTTGCACCTCCTCATGCTATTTCTAGACCAAGAACTAGTAAAAATGGGACTGTTATTTCTCCTGCACCACCAAGAACAGGAATGCCTTCTGGTATTACCGCAAAATTAGTTGCAGATAATATTATCGATTCTATAAAAAGTGGAAATGAATCGCTAAATCATAAAGGATCTATGGGAAATATGGGAGCAGCTTGTATTGCTTCTGCTGGTTACGGTATGACATCCGGAAGTGGCGTAAGTATTACAACGTTTCCAATTGTTCCAGATTATGAAAAATATCCAAAAACTCAAGGTCGGCAATTAGGGAAAACCTTTGGGGAAATTGGTTTAGCAGGGCATTGGTTGAAACTAGCTTTGCATTATGCCTTTATATATAAAGCTAAAATGAAACCTTTTTGGTGGTTGATTCCAGAATAAAACAAGTATGCATTCGCAGTATTTAGTAAGCAGTAAAAAATAGAAATCATGACACAAAGAATTTCAAAATATCAAAGATTTAAAATGATGAATCCTATTATTCAGTTTTTTAAATTTATTTATTTAAGTATAAAAATAATGTTAGTTGTTGCTGGCGGACATGGAGGCACGAGAAAGGTTAGTTGATGCAGTGGTTTCTTTGTTCTATAAAGACGCTGATGTTATAATATGCACACCCATTGCTATCATCTGTTTTTTAATGTTTTCAAATTCTCCTGTATTTAATGCTTTTGAAGCATCTTCAATAAAGAAGCAGTCAAAACCTTCCTTAATACCATCACAAATAGAAAAGTAAACACAAATATCTGAAGCAAGACCACAAAAATATAGTTGGGTTGTTCCTTTTTCTTTTAAATAACCAGTTAATCCGGTTGGCTTTAAGTGATTGTTGTCATAAAAGGCACTATAACTATCCACGTTTTTATCGGTTCCTTTTCTAAAAATAGCTTCGTATTTTGTAGTGTCTAATTCCGAATGCAATTTAGCACCTTCGCTGCCTTGTATACAATGTTCTGGCCATAAGGTTTGCATTTGTCCACGCCATTCTATGGTCTCAAAATTAGATTTCCCGTCCTGATTTATAGCAAAGCTAGAATGTTCTTTAGGATGCCAATCTTGCGTTGCTACTATCCAATCAAATCTATCTTGTATGCTATTTATTATCGGTATAATTTTATTACCATTAGGAACAGCAAGGGATCCGCCAGGCATAAAATCATTTTGTGCATCAATCACTAAAAGTGTTTTCATATTTAGCTTTTATGTTGGTTAATAAGATTATTTCGTTCTTTTTTAAGTTGGCTACTAAGTCCGATTTTATAGGTATGCGGATTCTGAAAACGCTTATATTCATTAGGGAGTTGTGCTAAACGGGATTGCGAATATTGTGCAATTTCTGTAACTGTTCTAACCGGTGCCACACGTTTACCATGCTCCATGACTAATTCTAATAAAGGTTCTTTTTTAAGGGTACTAATATCTATTTGTTTCGTAATATCAAAAGGATGTTCCATTTGGTCTATTTCACCTTCAGAAAAAATAGCCACCGCATCTGCACCATAAAACATACCATCGGCATCTATCATTCGGTATACTTGCTTTTTAAAAGGCAACGATACTTTTATAATGTTTTCAGATAGTTTAATTCGTGGAGCACCATTGTATTCCGATAATTTATAAACACCATCTAATGCAGCATCTGGTCTTCCGGTAACTAGATTGGTTCCAACACCAAAAACATCAATAGGTGCGTTTTGTTCTTTTAAACTTTTTATAACAAATTCGTCTAACTGATTGGAAACAACAATTTTTACATAATCCAAGTCCGCAGCATCTAAAACCGCTCTGGCTTTTTTAGATAAATAGGCTAAATCGCCGCTATCCAAACGTATTCCAAACAATTGCTCTCCTCTTTCTTCCATTTCTTTTGCTACTATAATGGCATTTGGAAGTCCTAGTTTTAAAGTGTTATACGTGTCTATTAACAGCACACAGTTTTTAGGTCGTACTTGTGCAAAATCGCGAAAAGCTTCTAATTCATTATCATAGCTCTGAATAAAAGCGTGCGCCATTGTACCTGTAGATGGAATATTGTAGTCTTCTGCTGCTTTCACATTACTAGTACTGTCAAAACCACCAATTGCAGCCGCTCTAGACGCATAATAGCCACCAGTAGCATGTGCGCGACGTAAACCCATATCTAATAATATAGCATCTTTAGCACTGTATCGTATTCTGCTTGCCTTGGTTGCTATTAGGGTTTGAAAATTAAGAATATTAAGTAAAAGTGTTTCTATGATTTGTGCTTCAATAATATTGGCTTCTACTTGTAAAATAGGGCGGTTAGGAAAAACAAGATCACCTTCTTTGCTGGACCGAATACTCCCTTTAAAACTAAAATTTTTCAAGTAGTCTAAAAACTCGTTTTCAAATCCCTTTTGTTTTAAGTATGAGATATCGGAATCTGAAAATTTTAATGATTCTAAAATATCTAATACATCTTCTAATCCGGCAAATATGGCATACCCATTATCAAAAGGATTACGACGATAATAATAATCAAATACAGCTTTACCGTTTGGTTTCGTAACAAAGTAGACTTGTGCCATGGTAATTTGATATAGATCGGTATAAGCAGCAGTAATGTCCATAAATTTATAAGTTTAGTTTACAAGATATTCAAAATTTGAAAGACTTCTAATTCCAAAATTGAAAGATGTTAATAGTTAATTGTTTTGTTGAAATTAATTTCCTTTTAATCGTTGCCATAATTCTGTTAGCAGTTTTTTTCCATCGCGATTATTTTTAGGTTCTTCCGTAAATGTAACTTTCCCAGAAGCATCTACATCTAGACTATATTTAAAAACAAAGTTGTCCGATTTTGGCGTTACACTTAACAATCCAAATCGTAAATCATTAAAATAAAGACTCTCATCTTTTTTAGAAATAGTATACCATCCTTTGGAAATAGATATCATACGTTGCACTTTTTCGTTTGTCACTAGATTCCCTAAAAGCGCGTGATTTTTAGGATAGCTTTCAAAAGTGATCGGTTTCGTATCCAAAAAGGAATAATTAGCTAATAAATAGGCGTCTTCCGTTTCTACATTGGCACTCCAAAGTATCGTATTTAAAGGAGAAGGTCTCGTGTCTATTTGTAAATAGGCTATGTTCTGGTTTTTTAAAGCCGCTTCAAATTGAGTAAATGCCATGCCTTTTAAAAAGAAGGTAAGTAGTAAATAAGAAGAACTTACTATTAACCCAATTTTATTATACAAACGACGCTTTTTAGAGGTTCTTTTTTGTCGCATGGCAAGAATTAAAAACACTAAAAAAGGCACTGTATATAAGGGATCAATAACAAATATAGTCTTGAATGCTAATCGTAGATCAAAAGGCCAAAAGAGTTGTGTTCCCCAAGTGGTATGTGCGTCTAAAATTGGATGCGTGACAAAGGACCAGAAGAATAACCAAGACCAATTTTTAAAGTTCTTATAGGTCTCATATCGAGAAACAATCCACCCAAAAATGGGAGCAAAAAGTACAGAAAACACAATGGAATGTGTAAATCCGCGATGTATGGAAAGTGCAGAAACGGTATCTGTAAAAAAGGAAGCAAAGACATCAAAGTCCGGTATAGTACCAGCAATAGCTCCATAAAGCATTGCTTTGTTTCCAACTTTCTTTCCTAAAACAGCTTCTCCTACAGCTGCTCCTAATACTATTTGCGTTAATGAATCCATATAGCATGCAAAAGTAAGGGATACCAATATAATTATACTAATACTTTATTTTAAAGTTCCTTTTTTACTTGGTTAATAAAACGGTACTTATACGTGTGTTTTTCATTATTTTATGTGTGCTTAATTAATTATTGGCCAGTGTTTTATATGATAATTATCAGTGTATGCCCTTTTTGTTTGTTTTAATTTAGAACAATTAATGGTGCCTTAATTCAAATTACTTTTCTTAAGTAACCTATGTTACTGACTAAAGTATATTCCTGAAGTATTTTTGTACTGTAAATTAATAAGGAATGAAAAAAAATATTTATATATCTGCATTACTTTTTGTTTTCAGCGTGACTGTAAAAGCACAAGAAGTAGTAGCTATTACAAAAACGGAAGTTTTATCTAAAGTGTCTGAAAATAACACAAGTATAAAAATTTCTGAAGAAGAATTTAAACAAGCTAAAGCAGATTATAGTCAGACCAACGCTGTGTTTTTACCAAACATTACAGCAAGTCATACGGGAATTGCAACTACAAATCCGTTAATGGCTTTTGGATCTAAATTAAATCAAGAAATTTTAACGGCTAACGATTTTAATCCAGCGTTATTAAACAATCCTTCGCAGATTGAAAACTATGCTACCAAGTTCGAAATTCAGCAACCGCTAATTAATTTAGATGGCGTTTACCAGCGCAAAGCTGCAAAGACTAAAATGGAAGCGATGTCTTTAAAAACGGAGCGTACGCAAGATTATTTAGTGTTTGAAGTAGAAAAAGCATACATGCAATTACAATTGGCATATAAAGCAGTTGTTGTTTTAGAAAAAGCATTAGATGCTGCAAATGTCAATAATAAATTAGCAGACGATAGTTTTAAACAAGGCTATTTGCAACGTGCAGATGTGTTAAATGTAGAAGTACGAGTGACGGAAGTTCAAAATCAATTACAAACCGCTAAGAGTAATGTGCAAAATGCTTCCAATTATTTGTCCTTTTTAATTAATGATGAAACTTACGTGGTGTACCTACCAACAGATGAATTGACTGTTACTGCTTTTACTATTGAAGATAAAAAGGTTTCCGAAAACCGATCGGATATTAAAGCAATGCAATTATCTTCAAATGCTTACGAAGCTATGAATAAAGCAGACCGAATGGCGTTTTTGCCAAGACTGAATGCTTTTGGAAGTTATGAGTTATACGATGATCAAATTTTTCAGGGGGATGCCAATGGGTATTTATTTGGAGCACAATTAAGTTGGGATATTTTTCAAGGTTCGAAACGTTTTGGAAAAGCGAAAAAAAGTAAGTCCCAATTTGAACAATCGAAGTTAGAATACCAACAATATGTATCTAAAAGTAATTTAGAATTAAACAAAGCGAAACGCGCTTTTTTGGATGCCGAAAATAAATTAAAACTAACCACTTTAGCATTAGAACAATCGGAAGAATCTTTACGAATTAGAACCAATAGGTTTAAAGAAGGTTTAGAAAAAACATCCGATTTGTTAATTGCCGAAACAAAATATGCACAAAAGCAATTAGAGTATTACCAAACCATTTTTGAATACAATTATGCACAAGCATACTTACAATTTTTAACCAAAGAATAAAAGAGAAACAAGACAATAGAACCAAGAATCAAGATTGATTTTCTTGAGTTTACAGGACTAAAAACTGTCACACTGAGCGAAGTCGAAGTGTCTTAAATAAAAAAGAATAATGATGAAAAAAACATATACAATCCTAGTGCTTTCTGTAACGCTATTAGTCGCAAGTTGTGGTAGCGAAGACCAAAAACCAGTTGTAGATAATTCGCCAGCAATTAGCGTAAAAACGAGTCAGGTGGAAGCAAATGGAAACAGTCCATTCTTATCTGTTAGCGGAAAAATTCAAGCTTCAAACAGTGCGGATTTAAGTACTAGAATGATGGGTTATGTCAATAAGGTGCACGTTAATGTTGGTGATAAAGTACAAAAGGGCCAGTTATTAGTTTCTATAAATAATAGCGATTTACAAGCTAAAAGAGCACAAGTAAATGCGGGAATCACCGAAGCTACTGTTGCTTTAAATAATGCTCAAAAAGATTATAGTCGTTTTAAGAATTTGTTTGCAGATCAAAGTGCATCGCAAAAAGAAATGGATGATATGACTGCTAATTTTGAAATGGCAAAAGCGCGAGTAGAAGCAGCAAACCAAATGAAAAACGAAATTAACGCACAATTTGCCTACAGCAATATTACTGCTCCTTTTAGTGGAACGGTAACTAGTAAAAACGTGGAGGCCGGTAATATGGCAAATCCAGGAGTGCCTTTAATAAGTATGGAAACTCCAGGAAATTTTGAAGTGATGGCTATGGTTCCGGAATCTGAGATTTCTGAAATTAAAAAAGGAACGACCGTAGATGTGTTGGTGAAATCGATAAACCAAACTATGAAAGGAGAAGTTACAGAGGTAAGTACTTCTGCTAAAAATACTGGCGGACAATATTTAGTGAAAATAGAATTAGAGAAAACAGATGCTAAAATCTTATCCGGAATGTTTACAACCGTTCAATTTCCCGTGGAAAGAAAAGCGAAATCCACAATGGTTTTAATTCCGAAGGATGCAATAATTACTAACGGACAATTATCGGGAGTGTATACCGCAAGCCAAAGCAATACTGCCATGTTACGTTGGTTGCGTTTAGGTAGAACTTACGGGAATCAAATAGAAGTGTTATCCGGTTTAAATGCAGACGAAGCATATATTATTTCTGCAGAAGGAAAACTTTACAATGGTGCTAAAATTATCTCATCCTCAGTCCTTCCCAAAGGGAAGGAAACCAGTACGGAAAGAAACTAAATAGTTGTCCTGCGAGGTTTCTAAAACCTTGTAGGTATTAAATAAAAGGAGTATCACGATGTATCGCGTTAAGGATAGAAACGACATCCTTTTTACGTCAGTTCGAGTGCATTTGCCCAAGCAAATTTGTATCGAGAACAAGTAAAAAGATATAGTGGATAGCCTGTTAAAACGCCCAAAATATAAAGATTACCTCCTTTGAGGTAGCTAAAAAAAGTAATAATTATGAAAGAAGGTATCGCAGGAAAAATTGCCAAAGTCTTTATGCAATCGAAGTTAACCGTGTTGTTAATGATTGTATTTATGGTAGTTGGTGTGTATAGTTCATTTTTAATTCCGCGGGAGGAAGAGCCACAAATTGATGTGCCAATGGCAGATATTTTTGTTGGATATCCAGGAGCAAGTCCTACGGAAGTAGAATCTCGAGTGATAAAGCCATTAGAGCAATTAATTTCGAATATCAAAGGTGTAGAATATGTGTATTCTACCTCGATGAAAGAGCAAGGAATGGTCATCGTGCAATTTTATGTTGGCGAAGATATTGAGCGTTCGTTTGTAAAATTATACAACGAGATCAACAAGCACATGGACGAAATGCCACAAGGTGTAACGTTTCCATTAGTAAAAACACGTGCTATTGATGATGTGCCCATGTTAGGTTTAACTTTATGGAGTGAAAATTATGACGATTACCAATTGAGTCAAATGGCGCAAGAATTGGAAGCAGAAATTAAAAAGGTAAACGATGTTTCGACAACCCATAAAATTGGTGGTAGAAATCGTCAATTACGCGTGGTTTTAGATAAAGATAAATTGGCGGCTAGTGGATTGGATTTCTTGTCTGTTTCTGAAATGATTACAGCGAATAATAGCCAATTAAGTTCCGGTAGTTTTGATAAAAATGATACGGAATTCCTTGTGAATACTGGAAAGTTTTTAGAATCGGTTACCGATGTGGAGAATTTGGTGGTTGGCGTGCAGCAAAATCAGCCAATCTACTTAAAGCAAGTTGCTAAAATTTTGGATGGACCAGAAGTACCACAGAATTATGTGAGTTTAGGATTTGGAAAAGGAGGAGAAAAATCTTTGGATTATAAATCGGAATACCCAGCGGTTACCATTTCTGTTGCAAAACGAAAAGGCGCTGATGCCATGAAGCTTTCGGAAATCATTATAGATAAAGTAGCGCATTTACGTAGCACTTTAATTCCGGATGATGTACATGTAGAGATTACTAGAAACTATGGGGAAACAGCATCGCATAAAGTATCCGAATTGTTGTGGCACCTTATCGGTTCTATCTTTGCAGTAACACTTGTGGTAATGTTAGCGATGGGTTGGCGTGGTGGATTGGTGGTGTTTTTATCGGTTCCTATTACCTTTGCATTAACGTTGTTGAGTTATTATATGATGGATTATACTCTGAATCGAATTACATTATTTGCTTTAGTATTTGTAACTGGAATTGTGGTGGATGACTCGATTATTATTGCCGAAAATATGCATAGGCATTTTAAAATGAAACGCTTGCCTTTTAAAGATGCTGCTCTATATGCGATTAATGAGGTTGGAAATCCTACTATTTTAGCAACATTTACAGTAATTGCTTCGGTATTACCTATGGCTTTTGTTTCTGGTTTAATGGGGCCTTATATGGCGCCAATGCCAATTGGAGCTTCAATAGCAATGATCTTATCGTTGTTTGTAGCCTTAACAATTACACCTTATTTAGGTTATATTTTTTTAAGAGAAAAAGATAAGAAAGGCGCGGTCGAAAAACCACAGAAAGCAGTTGAAGACACGCTTATTTATAAAGTCTATAATAGGTTTGAGCGTCCGTTGTTAGAAAGTAAGGCAAAACGTTGGTTGTTTTTAGGAGGAACATTTTTGGTGTTAATGGTAACTATGGTATTGTTTTTTACCAAATCGGTAGCGGTTAAAATGTTGCCTTTTGACAATAAAAATGAATTTCAGGTAGTCATTGATATGCCAGAAGGTACCACCTTAGAACGTACAGGAGTTGTAGCTCAAGAAGTATCACAGTATTTATCTACAAGACCAGAAGTGGTGAATTATCAAAATTATGTAGGTACATCTGCGCCAATTACTTTTAACGGTTTGGTACGTCATTATGATTTACGTGGCGGATCTAATATGGCAGATATTCAAGTGAATTTAATTGATAAAGGAGAACGTGATATTCAAAGTCATGGGATTGCAAAATTAATGC
Organism: Lacinutrix sp. MEBiC02404; assembly: GCF_053601575.1. Lineage (NCBI taxonomy): Bacteria > Pseudomonadati > Bacteroidota > Flavobacteriia > Flavobacteriales > Flavobacteriaceae > Lacinutrix > Lacinutrix sp. MEBiC02404. The sequence goes on from NZ_JBSHNV010000108.1 coordinate 125,197, forward strand.
GTCCAGACATTCAGAAGATAGCAGCAAAATATAATGCGAATATAAAATTAGTCGAAGTACCACCAGGACCACCAGTAATGTCCACTATTGTTGCTGAAGTTTATGGGCCAGATTATAACGAGCAAATTAGAATAGCCAATAGTGTTCAGGATATCTTAAAAAATACAGAAGATGTAGTGGATATCGATTGGATGGTAGAAGCAGATCAAACGGAATATCAATTCGATATTGATAAAGAAAAAGCAATGCTGTATGGTGTGGCTCCACAACAAATAGCATACACCATGAATATGGCATTGTCGAACAGACCTATCACGAATTTATATGATGAAAATGCGGTACATCAAGTCGGTTTAGTATTGGCTTTAGATGAAAAGGAAAAATCCACTATTTCAGATATTTCACAATTAAAAGTAAAATCGAAACAAGGCAATATGGTTCCTATTGCAGATTTGGTGGATATTAAACAAACCATAGCTGCTAAAAGTATTTCTCGTAAAAATCAAAAACGAGTGGTTTATGTCATGGCAGATATGGCCGGAGCATTAGAAAGTCCTGCGTATGCTATTCTAGGAATGGAAGAAAAGTTAAAAGAAATTCCGTTGCCAAAAGGCTTTGAATTAAATGAAATGTATTTGGGGCAACCAGATTTTGAAGATAATTATACTGTAAAATGGGATGGCGAATGGCAAATTACCTTAGAAGTATTTAGAGATTTAGGGATTGCCTTTTTAGGAGCTATTATCTTGATTTATATCTTAATTGTAGGATGGTTTCAAAATTTTAAAGCGCCAATTGTAATGATGGTTGCCATACCGTTATCCTTAATCGGAATTATTCTAGGGCACTGGATTATGGGAGCGTTTTTCACTGCAACTTCCTTTATTGGAATGATTGCTTTAGCAGGAATTATGGTACGAAATTCTGTCTTGCTAATTGACTTTATCAACCTTAGAACTACGGAAGGTATTCCTTTAAAACAAGCATGTATAGAAGCAGGAGCAGTGCGAACAACGCCCATTTTATTAACTGCAGGAACGGTTGTTATTGGCGCATTTGTTATTTTATTTGACCCTATTTTTCAAGGATTGGCTATCTCATTAATGGGAGGAACTATTGTTTCTACTGTGTTAACGTTGTTAGTTGTGCCATTGGTTTATTATATGATAGAGAAGAAGAATTACAAGTAATAATTGTCCCGCAGATTTCTCTGATTTCCGCAGAAAAGAATAGTGAAAATCTGCGTGAATTTGCGAAATCTACGGGAAACAAAAAACTAAAAATTATGAAATTAGTCATAGTTACAGCAGTCGAAGAATTTCAAAAAGAGGTTTTGAAATTATTCAAAAAAGCAAATATTGAAAATTTTAGTAGTTCAGATATTGATGGTTACAAAAGCGAACCGTCATTATTAATGGCTTCCAATTGGTTTTCTGTAGAAAAAGGAGGAAACGAATCGAGCATGTTTTTTTCTTTTACCGAAGATGAAAACATTGATACATTATTCCAATTAATTAAGGAATTCAATACAAATCTTGAAACCAATAATCCATTGAAAGCGGTTGTTATTCCTATTGAAAAGTCTATATAAATTTAAAAAATAAATCAAAATGTTAAATACATATTTTAGAGTAATTGTTGGTGTAATGGTATTGTTGAGTGTCATACTATCTGTTTATGTGAGTCCGAATTGGATGTGGTTTACCGTTTTTATAGGTGTGAATTTAATCCAATCCGCATTTACAAAATGGTGTTTGTTAGAAACTATTTTGCAGAAATTAGGGATTCGAAAAGAAGGAGCAAGTTGCGGTATAAAATAGATTAACTAATTTTTAGTACATATAATTTCCATAAAGTAGTTTATAGCATGTATTTTTGTTGAAATTTATTTTATGGAATTTTTCTTTCAACCTTGGCCTTGGTATATCTCCGGTTTTTTAATAGCATGCACGATGCTGGTTCTATTATTAATGGGGAAAAAGTTTGGTATGTCTTCCAACTTAAGAACCTTTTGTGCAGCATGTGGTGCAGGAAAAGTAAGTTCTTTTTTTCAGTTTGATTGGAAATCAGACAAATGGAATTTACTCGTTGTAGTAGGAGCGATGCTTGGTGGTTTTGTGGCTTCGCACTATTTATCCAATGGAGAAATGCCAGCGATAAGTGAAGCAACAAAAGTATCTTTAGAAAGTATAAATATCGCAACAAATAATGGATACTTGCCTGCGGAGTTATTTTCTATTTCCGCTTTAAGCGATATAAAAACAATACTTATTTTAATTGTTGGCGGATTACTTATTGGTTTTGGTGCTCGTTACGCAGGAGGTTGTACTTCTGGTCATGCCATTTCGGGTTTAAGCAATTTACAACTTCCGTCTTTAATTGCTGTTATCGGCTTCTTTATTGGAGGTTTGGTTATGGTTCATTTGTTATTCCCTCTAATATTTTAAAAATGAAAAGCATTTTATATATCCTTGTTGGTTTTTTCTTCGGAATAATTATGTACAAATCGGAAGCTGCTTCCTGGTTTCGTATTTACGAAATGTTTCAGTTTCAATCTTTCCACATGTACGGAATAATAGGAACAGCATTAGCTTTCGGAATTGTATTTGTTCAAGTAATTAAACGGTATAAAATAAAATCTATAGATGGTAATCCTATTGTAATTCTTCCTAAAGAAAAATCATTTTCTAGGTACATGATTGGTGGAATCATTTTCGGACTTGGTTGGGCTTTAGCAGGAGCATGTCCGGGACCTATTTTTGTGCTGGTAGGTGCAGGGTATTTACCCATATTAATTGTTTTAGCTTCTGCAACGGTTGGTACTTTTTTATACGGAATTGTAAAAGATAAATTACCGCATTAAATACCTTTGCTCTTTGTTATGTGTAACATTTTACTGTTTTGTGCGTCCTATAAGTATTCATCAATAAATCAATCATCATGAGAACAGATAAACAACTTTTAGTAATTGCACATTTAAGTCAACTAGTAACTTTGGTTATTGGTTTTGGTAGTTTAATCGTACCACTTATACTTTGGGTTACCCAAAAAGATAAAGTGCAACAAATGGATGCACATGGTAAAAACATTATTAATTTTCAGTTGAGCTTAATTGTGTACTGTATTATATGTGTACCATTAATTCTTTTATTTGGTCTTGGACTTTTAGGTTTTCTAGTTTTAGGAATCATCGCTATAGTATTTCCTATTGTAAATGCTATTAAAGCAAGTAATGGAGAAACACCAACCTATCCTTTATCTTTTAATTTTATTAGTTAGGCGTATGAAAAAGGATAGTAAATTCACAAAATATATTGGACTAGGAATCGCATTAGGTTCTTCTTTTGGAGTAACTACGGGAGCAGTTATAGGAAGTTTAAAGAACGATGTTCCTACTTGGGTTAGTTACGGAATAATCATAGGAATGATTTTAGGTCTAGTAATAAGCATTATTTACGGAAGCTTAATACAGGAGAAAACAAACATAGAAAAAAATAAAACATCAAAATAAAGACCTTTATCTTTTAATTTTATTAGTTAGTTAATTACTTAGATAAAGAACAACGCAACCTGAAAAGGTTGCGTTGTTTATTTTATAAAATGGTTGTCTAAGTCCTTATTGCTTAATAAAATTGAATGCGGAAAAATCGGCTAATAGTAAATCTCCATTAGAAGCAAACTCAAAAGTAGTGGTGATGTCCTTATTATCTTGAGATATGGTTAATATATCCTTGTCTACTTTCCAATCGATAGAAACAATATTCGAAATAACACCTTGTTCTGTATTTTTTTGATCTACTATGTATCCGGTATGGTTTTCCTCAAAGGTTAATTTGTATTCCGAATTGGCTTTAAAATCATGGCGTAACCATTCGCCAATTAAAGCATTGTTCTTGTTGTTACAAGAGAATTGCGTAACGCAAAGTGTTACCAGGAAGAATAAAGATATTCTACTTTTCATTTTTGTTAGATTAATTATTTAATTTCAATAACCAGATTTAAGGGAATCATTTTGAGGGTATTGATACGCGTAAAAGTAATAAAAAGAGTACAATATTAAAATAGTAACCGAAAAATAATTTGAGATACAAAAAAAAGCAATTCCGGAGAATTGCTTTTTTATTATTTTAAAGAAGATAAAATGTAACTATTTAGCTATTCAACATCACAGGCATTACTAACATAGTAACTTGTTCCCCTTCATCTAATCCATCTACAGGAGTTAAAATTCCAGCTCTGTTTGGTAGACTCATCATTCCTACGAAGGCAGGAATCTCTTGATTTTTTTTAAATTTTATAGCTCCCATAAAAGCAAAAAAAATACCCATTTATAAATGAGTATTTTTAATATTTAAAGGTTGTTTATCTCGATTATGAGATTCCTGCGAAGGCAGGAATTTAGCTATTCAACATCACAGGCATTACTAACATAGTAACTTGTTCCCCTTCATCTAATCCATCTACAGGAGTTAAAATTCCTGCTCTGTTTGGTAGACTCATCATTCCTGCGAAGGCAGGAATCTCTTGATTTTTTTCAAATTTTATAGCTCCCATAAAAGCAAAAAAAATACCCATTTATAAATGAGTATTTTTAATATTTAAAGGTTGTTTATCTCGATTATGAGATTCCTGCCTTCGCAGGAATTTAGCTATTTAACATCACAGGCATTACTAACATAGTAACTTGTTCTCCTTCATCTAATCCATCAACAGGAGTTAAAATTCCTGCTCTGTTTGGTAGACTCATCATTCCTGCGAAGGCAGGAATCTCTTGATTTTTTTCAAATTTTATAGCTCCCATAAAAGCAAAAAAAACACCCATTTATAAATGAGTATTTTTAATATTTAAAGGTTGTTTATCTCGATTATGAGATTCCTGCCTTCGCAGGAATTTAGCTATTTAACATCA
>NZ_JBSHNV010000109.1:0-432 GCF_053601575.1 Lacinutrix sp. MEBiC02404
ATTTAAATTCCCTTAAAAGGAATTGAAAGAAAGAGGAGTTAAAACTTGTGGATTTTTAATTGCATTTGTTAATTCAAAAAGCGCTTCGCCTTTTTCTACAAACCATTCGAGTTTCGCTAAAGCAAAACACACCTTCCTTTAACTAAAGGAAGGTGCCGGTAATAATTATGATTTTTGCTAATTATGTAATTGGTTATTTAATTAGAGTTTATAGTAACTGCAGTAAAAATAATAAAATGGGTTAAAAGCCTATTGTTTAGTGCTCTCTTCTTTTTTCAAAGCGGAGAATGAATTTAAATTCCCTTAAAAGGAATTGAAAGAAAGAGGAGTTAAAACTTGTGGATTTTTAATTGCATTTGTTAATTCAAAAAGCGCTTCGCCTTTTTCTACAAACCATTCGAGTTTCGCTAAAGCAAAACACACCTTCCTTTA
>NZ_JBSHNV010000110.1:0-127308 GCF_053601575.1 Lacinutrix sp. MEBiC02404
CTCTTACCATTCCGAACAGAGAAGTTAAGCCCATTTGCGCCGATGGTACTACATTGTGGAAGAGTAGGTCGTCGCCTTTTTTAGAGAATCCTCAGCATTTATTTGTTGAGGATTTTTTTATGCAATAAAATCAATAGAAAAATCTCGCTAAGAAGGGTGACGGCGAAGGATTTTTTTTTATTGTTTATTTGTAGAAAATATTCTATATTTAGGTTTAGCTAAGTAAAGGAGTCAAAGTTGCGCGAACGATAGCAGCGGCATCCTTTTTTTATTAGTACCTATACCTAAATAGGTAATAATAATGTCGTCTAAATGGTGAGATACGGAATGTAGTTCTGCATCTAAAAAAAGATATAGCGGATAGCGTGGTTTTTATTTTTCTTAAAAACGCGCCATAAAAACTAATCATTTTATTTATCTTCAAAATCTGTATTGAAAAAGGAATAATGGCAACAAATAAGGAATTAGATTTAGCTTGGGATTTTGTGAATAACACGGACAGAAATGTGTTTTTAACAGGAAAAGCAGGTACCGGTAAAACAACGTTTTTGCATAAGTTAAAGAGGAATTCTTTAAAGCGAATGGTTGTTGTAGCGCCAACTGGAGTAGCAGCTATTAATGCAAAAGGGGTTACCATTCATTCGTTTTTTCAGATGCCTTTCGGACCTATTTTACCTAACGAAGATTTAAAAGGTTCTGGTGGATTTAATAGAAAATTTGGGAAGACCAAAATCAATATTATTAAGTCAATGGATTTATTAGTGATTGATGAAATTAGTATGGTTCGTGCCGATTTATTAGACGGTATCGATAAAACGCTAAGAAGGTTTAGAAATAGAGATCAAGTTTTTGGAGGTGTGCAATTGTTAATGATTGGTGATTTACAGCAATTATCTCCAGTGGTTAAAGATAACGAATGGCATTTATTAAAACCTTTTTATAGTAATGCGTTCTTTTTTAGCAGTCTTTCGTATCAGCAAAGCAATACGATTACGGTAGAATTGAAACATATTTATAGACAAGATAATCCTAAGTTTATTGATATTCTAAATGAGATAAGAACAAATACATTAACGCAAGCTTCGGCAGATGAATTAAATAAAAGGTATCAACCAGATTTTTCACCTACCGAAGAGGAAGGTTATATTTCATTAACTACACATAATAATAAAGCAGAGCGGACGAATCATTTAGAACTGGAGAAATTAAAAGGAAAAAAGGAAACCTATAATGCATCGGTAGAAGGGAAATTTCCTGAATTTTCATATCCTAATAAAGAAGAGCTTATCTTGAAAGTTGGTGCTCAGGTGATGTTTATTAAAAATGACAGCTCTACAGAAAAGCGTTATTTTAATGGTAAAATAGGAAAGGTTATTTTACTAGATAAAGACGAAGTGGTTGTAAAATGTCCGGATGACGATTTTAATATTATCACTACTCCAGAGATTTGGGAAAACATTAATTACGATGTAGATAAAGAAACCAAGGCGATTACAGAAAATAAAATTGGCTCATATACCCAAATGCCTTTGCGTTTGGCATGGTCCATTACTATTCATAAAAGTCAGGGTTTAACTTTTGAGAAAGCCATTATTGATGCGCAAGGTGCATTTGCTCATGGGCAAACCTATGTAGCGTTGAGTCGTTGTAAAAGTTTGGAAGGCTTGGTTTTAAAAAGTAAAATTAATTCCAGTCAGATTATTAGTGATAGTAATGTGATTTCGTTTAATAAAGCAGCAGAAGAAAATCAGCCGGACGAAACTATTTTAGAATCATCTAAATCTAAATTTCAGTTACATTTGATTTCCGAAATTTTTGATTTCTATAAATTTCTGTATCCTGTGAATCGTGTTTTGGATGTATATTATAAAAACAGAGGAATCATTGAAGGAAATGTAGAAGCCCCTTTAGTTTCTATCAAAGACTGTGTTGCTAATTTACTTAAAGTTGCGAATGGTTTTAAAGCACAGCTTAGAGAACTTTCTGAAGTTACGCAAATTCCAGAATCGAGTAAAGAAATTCAAACACGTTTTGTAAAGGCTTTAGCCTATTACAAAATACAAGTAAGCACTAAGATTATTGAACCTTATAAAACGTTTGGTTTTGCTACAGATAATAAGGCGGTAGAAAACGACTTTACCAAAGCTTTAGATTTATTTGAAGAATTATTAGCTACAAAACAATTATATTTTACTGGTTTAGCGGAAGGTTTTCAGGTAAAGCCATTTCTAGAATTACGAGCTAAATCTGTTTTCTTAGCTAAAGAGGCACCAAAGAAACCTAGAAAAGCGGTTATAGATGGAACGACTAATGTGGAACTGTTTGAATTGCTTCGTGAGTTACGAAACACGATTGCTAGTGAAAAGGAATTAATTCACTATCAAGTTTTCAATCAGAAGTCTTTATATGAAATGTGTGAAACTTTACCAACCAATAAAACCGAATTACTACAAGTAAATGGTTTTGGTAAAACACGTGTGGAAAAATATGGAAGCCAAATTTTAAAAGTCATTCGTGACTATTGCGATGAAAATGATATAGAAACTTCTAAAGATGCTGAGATTTTTGAAGCTCCAACAGCAAAACGACAAAAAGGAGATACCAAAAGAACCTCGTTAGAACTATTTAAATCGGGAAAAGCGATAGAACAAATTGCTATGGAACGAGATTTAAACGTAAATACGATTGCAGGTCATTTAGCTAGTTTTTTAGATTCCGGTGAAGTAAAAATTTTGGATTTAATTTCTGAAAAGCATTATAAAGAGCTGAAGAAAATTATTCCAAAACAGAAGTTTGAAAATATTTCAGAATTAAAACATCAAATAGACGATAAGTACACGTATGGAGAAATACGATTGGTGTTAGGTGATTTAAAAAAATAAAAGCTTCAAAAAATAAATTTTAAAGCTTTTATTTTATATACATATATGTAGTTATTTAACTATTAATTTTTTGGTGATTTTATTTCCTTCGGTTTTTATACTTACAAGATACATCCCTGTAGATAGTTTACTCACATTAAACGTGTTTTCTGGAGTTACAGACATTGAAATTTGTTTACCTAAAGTATCATGTATTTCTATTTTGTAATTAATAAAATTTTCTGGCACCTCAATTTTCACAATACTAGTTGCTGGGTTAGGATGCATGGAAAACGTGCTCATTTCATTATCTTCAATGTCTAGAGTATCAAAATTATAAGAACTTGTTCCAGATAAAGCGGAAGCATTTGGATCTACTACATTTGTAAAAAGAAACATAGAATCATCAATCATGTCCGCTTGCATGAAACTTACTAAAGGAGTTACAGTCGTAGCTAAAACAGAATCATTCGCTAAAAGACTAATAGATCCATTTGTTGGTGCTCCATTTACTTGAATGCTAACCATTGGTGTTTCTAATCCGCTTGAAGGAGCCGGTAATGCAATAAGACTACCTAAAGTTTCTGTAATTAAATATCCATCTATGGAAGGTTGTGATACATTATTACCATCAAAATAAGTGGCATTAGCTCCATTACCCAAAGAAGAAGTTATAGAAGCAGTTATTCCATCTGTTAGAATAATTGTAAATCCATAACTTTGTACTAATGTTGCAAAATCTGAAGCGCTAATATTTGGCCTTGCAGAAATAGTATAGTTATAACTACCATTATCTACTAATGTATAGGTGTAACCATCTTGTGCATGAATTGTTGGCGTTAATAAGTAAAAGAGAAATAATAATATATATATTTTCATAATATTTTTTAAGTTTAATTTTCTGGTAATTGTTCTTTAATTTGATAAGTACTAAAATTAAATACATTTTCAGGGTGGGCTAATACATTTTGTAAAATGAAAGGAGTATCTGGAGTTGTTCCAGTATACTGTATATTTCCATTCATATCTACATCATGAACATTATAACCAGTAGCTAAAAAAGTTGGAAAGTTTAACACATTTCCTGGATCATTGAGCACTTCAGATAAAATACTTGGTGCGTCTGGGGTTGTTCCAGAATATTGAATAAGACTATCTCCATTTACATTACCAGCCCAAAGGGCATTAGCACCAGACAATAATGAAATTTGCGCATTATTACCAAAGGTTACTGTAGCACTATTCGTAAAATCTATAAAAGTTGGGGATACCGACAAAGCAATTGGATTTTCTGTCATTACGCTTAAATGGTTTCTATGTCTCACTACTATATAATAAGGATCATTGTATCCTTCTAAATATATATTGGATAAGCCATCTATATCTACAACATCTCCATCACGTTGTAATAAAGCAGATTTATCATCTACAATAAAAGTGTTATCCATATCGCTTCGAATTTCAATCCAAACCCAATCTACAATATCGTCGTTAGATAATCCAATACCTGATGCACCTCCATTGTTTAAAACAGAGGGATTATTTACTAACTTCATATCAGGATAGGGACTCATAAGTGGAATAAACCCATTTACACGTAAGTCATCATTCATTAAACTAGCATTTGATGGATTAATTAAAGGACCTTGAAGAAATAACTTTATATTTAATCTTAAATCAACTATTTGATTAGGATCTAGATAAACAAGTTCTTGAGCTACATCAAATCCATCGCCATTACCACCATTATAAAGTACTACAAGTGATAAATTATTGAGTGTTGTGTTTAGTAATGTTTCCTGGTCAAATCCATCACCATTGCTACCTTCATAAAGAGCCGTAAGCGAAATATTTTCTAATGTTGTATTAAGTAATGTTTCCTTGTCAAATCCATCACCATTACTACCTTCATAAAGAGCAGTAAGCGAAATGTTTTCTAATGTTGTATTAAGTAATGTTTCCTTGTCAAATCCATCACCATTACTACCTTCATAAAGAACAGTAAGCGAAACGTTTTCTAATGTAGTACTCACTAAAATAGCATTATCAAAACCATCACCATTACTACCTTCATATAATGCGGTTAGTACAATATTCTCTAGCGTTGTGCTTAATAATATTTTACTGCCATAGCCATCTCCGTTTGAACCTTCATATAATACTGCAAGCGAAATATTAGTCAGTGTAGTATTTAAATTTGTTTCACTATCATGACCATCGCCATTACCACCATTATACTGAGCAAATATCTGTGTGCATTGAAATACTATAAAAGATAAGATTAAAAATATTTTTTTCATCTTTCTATATATTAAGGTGCTGTTCTTGCTCCTCTAAACCCAAGACGATTATTTCCTCCTGAAATTACAGAAGCTCCATCATATCTATCTGAAATTCTTATATATTCAGCACCATTTAACCAACTACCACCACGAAAACTATAACCATCTCCTGTAGTGCTGTTAGGCCAGTTAGAAACGGTTCCATTACCACTAGTACTACCAATAATACCATTTCCATGTAAACCAGTAAAACTTCTTCCTTGCGCAGTACCTACAGTTACGCATCTTTCATATAGGTTACCAGATAGTTCCATTATTCCATAATAACTTCCACCTGTTTCTTCTCTGTTATTGTTTACTGCACTTGCTGCGAAAATCCCATTTCTTAATGGTCCATTTATAGTTCCATCCGTAAGGCTGTACATAGCATTACCAGAGTTTGTTTCTGGGTTAGTAACACGTTCACTTGAAAATCCGGAATTCACAATAGTATAATCATTACTTGCTATATTGGAACTTCCCCAAGCAAATTCACCTGGTTTGGGTAAGATAGGACCTCTGCATGCTTTTTCGTATTCTAATTCGGATAAAGGACGTAAGCCTGTCCAATCCATATATGCATTTATATCTGCAACATTTACAAAGGATACCGGTCTATCTGGAGCTGTAGTAGTTGCACTAGCAGAACCACCTGTCCATGAAATGGTATTCCTATTTACAACGGCATCACTATTTTTGTGAGCTGTATCTGTAATATCTCTATTCGTTTTTTGAGTTTCCGTTAAACTGTTAAAGAAACCCAACCATTGCGATTCTGTAGTTTCATATTTCATTGCATAAAATGCATTAAACCCTTTAGGATAGGAAGCAGATAAAGTTCCAGTTTGATCTCCTCCTCTTGCATTAGTAGCTGTGTAATATAAATTTCCAGAAGTATTTGCAATAGTTAAAGCGGCTTCAGAAGTAATTCTATAGGACGTTGAAGTAGAAGAACCGCCTGAATGAAACTTATTAACTTCACTTCCAGTAGTTCCACCTACATAAAAAGAGCCCTCAGGCACATATACCATTTCTACAGCAAATACTTGTATGTCGATAATATCATTAGTGTCTGTAGAACCGAAATCCCAACGAATTTGGTTATCTAGGAAGTTTACATTTCCGCTTCCATCTGCATTTCTGTAAATTAATGCTCCAATGCCATCCGAGGTAACTTCCATTGTGGCACCTGTGGCAGCTGTCGAATTGGATTGACTTATTGAGCCGTGTATCCATGTACCATTATTCACTCTGTATTTTATAAATACCCAAGCTGCATCCCAATTGGATGGTCCAGAGCTAATTCTCCATGAGTTTTCCCAAAAAAGGTCAAACTCAATATTTACCCAGTTGGATACTTGATTTAAATTTTCAAGTGAAATATTATTCACTTGGATGTTATTAGCTTTTACTTGTAGAAAGGATGCAAATGCAAATAAAAAGATAATTTTTTTCATGATTTTAATGTTTGATTAATAGTTTTATATAATATTTAATAGCCTTCTAAAAGAAAGGTTAACATAATTAATTTTGGAAGTCTAATAAATGTTACTTTATTAAGTAAATAGGGGGAGTGTTTTTTAGATACTGATTAACAGTATTTTAAAGGTATGGGAATCCTTTAGGAAATAGTTTTATAATTGTATAACTGGTATTCAATTTTGTATATATGGTTCTATTTTACTTTTTTAAACATAAAAACAGCCTTACAAATTTAATTTGTAAGGCTGTTTTATATTATTTAATGTTCTATTATTTAGATAGGTATATAAATGATTATCCTTTAATCAAACCTCTAGAAATTACAATTTTTTGAATTTCAGAAGTACCTTCATAAATCTGAGTTATTTTTGCATCACGCATTAAACGTTCTACATGATATTCTTTTACAAAACCATTTCCACCATGAATTTGAACCGCTTCTACTGTATGTGTCATAGCAACTTGAGAAGCATATAATTTTGCCATTGCACTAGACATGTCGTAATTGTTTCCTTGGTCTTTATCCCAAGCAGCTTTCATTACTAACATACGTGCCGCTTCAATTTCGGTATACATATCTGCTAATTTGAAAGCAATAGCTTGATGGTTACAAATTTCGGTACCAAAAGCTTTACGTTCTTTAGAATATTTTAAAGCTAATTCATAGGCACCAGTAGCAATTCCTAAAGCTTGCGCTGCAATTCCAATTCTTCCACCAGATAAGGTTTTCATAGCAAACAAAAATCCAGATCCATCTTCGCCAATTCTATTTTCTTTAGGCACTTTTACATCATTAAATTGTAACGTATGTGTATCACTTCCTCGAATTCCTAATTTATCTTCTTTTGGTCCAATATCAAAACCAGGCATTCCTTTTTCAAGAATAAAAGCATTAATTCCATGCGAACCTTTGTGGTTATCTGTTTGGGCAATTACTATATAAACTCCTGCACGTCCACCATTAGTAATCCAGTTCTTTGTACCGTTAATTAAATAATGATCTCCTTTATCTATAGCAGTCGTTTTTTGTGAAGTGGCATCACTACCAGCTTCTGGTTCACTTAAACAAAAAGCACCAATTTCTTCTCCAGTAGCAAGTTTTGTTAAGTATTTTTGTTTTTGTTCTTCATTTGCATAAGCTTCTAAACCATAGCAAACTAAAGAGTTGTTTACAGAAACCATTACAGAAGCAGAGGCATCAATTTTAGAAAGTTCTTCCATAATTAATACATATGAAATGGCATCCATTCCACTTCCTCCATATTTAGGATCTACCATAATACCCATAAAACCAAGATCTCCCATTTTTCTAACTAATTCTTGCGGGAAAGTTTGTGCATTATCACGTTCTATAACTCCTGGAAGTAATTCGGTTTGTGCAAAATCGCGAGCGGCATCGCGAATCATGATATGTTCTTCTGTTAGGCTAAAATCCATAGTTCTATTTAAATGTTTTTATGATAAAAAATGAGTACAAATATAAGTTTTTAATAGCATATTTTCAATAGAGATTACTATTTTTACATAATATGACAAAGAAGGAATATAAAATGGTAGGAGTTATGTCTGGAACATCTTTAGATGGAATAGATTTAGCCTACATCACTTTTAATTTGGAAACCACTTGGAAGTTTAAAATAGAATGCTGTAATACCATTAGTTATTCGGAAGAATGGTTACATATTCTTAAACATTTAGTATCTAATTCTTTGGAAGAACTAAAACAAATTGACATTAATTATACGGCACATGTAGCACAAATAATTAATGCTTTTATTGTAGAAAATAATATTCAAGAGATAGATGCTATTTGCTCTCATGGGCATACTGCATTGCATCAACCAGAAAAAGGTTTAACCTATCAAATAGGAAATTTAAAAGAATTAGCCACTTTAACGAATACTAAAGTAGTTTGCGATTTTAGAGTGCAAGATGTAGCTCTTGGTGGTCAAGGTGCTCCATTAGTGCCAATTGGCGACCAATTGTTGTTTTCAGAATATGACTATTGTTTAAACTTAGGTGGTTTTGCAAATGTTTCCTATTCCGAAAACCAAAAACGGATCGCTTATGATATTTGTCCGGCAAATATTGTATTAAATAAATACGCAAATAAGCTAGGTTTACCTTATGATGATAAAGGCGAAATTGCAAAATCGGGAGCCTTTTTAATGGATTTAGAAAACGAATTACGAAATTTATCGTACTATAATCAGCGTCCGCCAAAATCATTAGGACTAGAATGGGTGGAAACTGAAATTTTCCCAAAATTAGAAGCTTCAATTTATAAAGAAGCAGATTTACTTCACACATGTACAGAACATATTGCGAGTCAAATAGCAACGAATTTTAAAATCGGAACCAAAGTTTTAGTAACAGGTGGTGGCGCTTATAATGATTACCTTATCTCTAGAATTAATTTTAGAAAAGAATTAAATCTCATTATACCTTCTAAAGAATTAATAGAGTTTAAAGAAGCACTAATTTTTGGCTTTTTAGGGGTGTTGAAAATGCGGGATGAAGTAAATTGTTTAGCAAGTGTAACAGGAGCGAGACAAGATCACAGTAGCGGAAAAATTTATCTTCCGTAAAAATAGTATAAATTTATAATAAAGCACTTTTTGTTTTTTATATTTGTTTAACAAACAACGAACCATATTAATGAAAGATTTACTTACTAAGTACGAAAATAAAGAACCCGAAATTATATTTAATTGGAAAGATGCAGAAACAGATGCAGAGGGTTGGACCGTTATAAACTCACTTCGTGGTGGCGCAGCTGGTGGAGGAACTAGAATGCGTAAAGGGCTAGATATGAATGAGGTTTTGTCACTAGCCAAAACTATGGAAGTGAAATTTACTGTTTCTGGACCAGCAATTGGTGGTGCAAAATCAGGTATTAATTTCGATCCAAACGACCCAAGAAAAAAAGGCGTTTTAGAGCGTTGGTATAAAGTGGTTTCCCCTTTACTAAAAAGTTATTATGGTACAGGAGGAGATTTAAATGTAGATGAAATACATGAAGTAATTCCTATTACCGAACAAAGTGGTGTTTGGCATCCGCAAGAAGGTGTGTTTAATGGACACTTTAAACCTACCGAAGCCGATAAAATTAATCGAATCGGACAGTTACGTCAAGGTGTAATTAAGGTTATAGAAAATCCAAACTTCTCTCCTAGTGTAACCAGAAAATATACGGTAGCAGATATGATTACAGGTTTTGGTGTTGCGGAAGCCGTAAAACAATATTACGCTATTTATGGAGGGTCTGTTGTTGGTAAAAAAGCAATAGTTCAAGGTTTTGGTAATGTAGGTTCTGCAGCAGCTTTTTACCTGTCGCAAATGGGAGCCAAAGTTGTTGGTATAATAGATCGTGATGGTGGTTTAATAAAGGAAGAAGGTTTTTCTTTTGAAGAAATTACAGCGCTGTTTTTAAATAAAGATGGAAACACGCTAGTTGCAGATAATATTATTCCTTTTGATGAAATTAATGCTAAAATTTGGTCCCTAGAAACACATATATTTGCACCTTGTGCAGCTTCTAGATTAATTACGCAAGATCAAATTGATCAAATGATTGATACAGGATTAGAAGTTATTTCTTGTGGTGCTAATGTACCATTTGCAGATAAAGAAATCTTTTTTGGTTCTATTATGGAACATACCGATAATCGCGTAAGTCTTATACCAGATTTTATTTCAAACTGTGGTATGGCAAGAGTTTTTGCATACTTTATGGAACGTAAAGTACAAATGACAGACGAAGCTATTTTTAATGATACTTCAGAAATTATAAAAAAAGCAATTGAAAACGTACATAACAAAAACCAATCAAAAACAGGGATTAGTGCAACGGCTTTCGAAATTGCATTAAGCCAACTTATATAACACAATTTTATGGAAACAGTAATTATTTTAGTATTTGTATTAGGCTATTTAGCTATTACTTTAGAGCATAGCATTAAAATTGATAAGCTAATTCCGGCTTTAGTCATGATGGCTATTTGTTGGGCTTTAATTGCTTTGGGAATTGATAGTTTTCCGCAGTGGTTCGATTCTGCCAAACACAATTTAATGGATAATTTTGGATTGCTTGGGCATGAAGAAAAAATGCACATGATGGAAGAGACGTTGTTGCATCATTTAGGTAAAACAGCTGAGATTCTAGTATTCCTTTTAGGAGCAATGACTATCGTTGAAATTATAGATTATTTTGATGGTTTCTCTACGATTAAAAACTTTATTAAAACAAAAAAGAAATCTAAAATCTTATGGATTTTTTCTTTTCTTGCTTTTGTGCTTTCCGCAATTATAGACAACTTAACAGCAACAATAGTTTTAATTTCTATTCTTCAAAAAATAGTAAAAGATAGAGATGTACGTATCTGGTACGCAGGTTTAATTATCATCGCAGCAAATGCTGGTGGTGCTTGGTCTCCAATTGGTGACGTTACAACAACTATGCTTTGGATTGGTAAAAAAGTAACTACAGGACATTTAATTGGTTACTTATTTATTCCTTCTTTATTATGTATGCTTGTTCCTACGTTTATTGCTTCCTTTTTACCCGCGTTTAAAGGAAATTTAGAAACGGTAGAAGAAGATAGTGATAAACCTAAAAGTAAATATAGCGCAACGATGTTATATCTAGGTTTAGCAGGAATTGTTTCTGTGCCAATTTTTAAAACAGTAACGCATTTACCTCCTTATGTTGGTATGATGTTAGCTTTAGGTATTGTTGCAATTTTCGCAGAAATATATAGTAATTCTAAATTTAGTATCTCTAGCCCAGACTCTGCAGAAAGTGATGCACATGCACATCATAGTCCAGTTCATCATTCTCTTTCTAAAATAGAAATGCCAAGTATTTTATTCTTTTTAGGAATTTTAATGGCTGTTGCAGCTTTAGAATCTTTAGGAATTCTGTTTGGTTTTGCGACAACTTTGCAAGACACGATGCCAATGCTTGGTACCGAATTACACCATGGCGGAGTTTCCGATTTAGTAGTATTGTTATTAGGAGTTGGATCTGCAGTGATAGATAACGTTCCATTAGTAGCAGCAAGTTTAGGTATGTTCTCAGAACCTATCGATAATGAACTTTGGCACTTTATTGCATATTCTGCAGGAACAGGAGGAAGTATGTTGATTATTGGTTCTGCTGCAGGAGTTGTTGCAATGGGAATGGAAAAAATAGATTTCTTTTGGTATGTTAAAAAAATATCATGGTTAGCCTTAATTGGTTTTCTTGTTGGTTCAGCAGCATTTATGGTTACAAGAACTTTATTTTAAAATATACTTAAGTAAAAATATCAACGTTAATACATTAGTCAAAACAATTTTTTATGTTAAATACAATAATGCAAGATGCACAAGAAGGTGCAGAATTATTAGCGGATGGAGAATCTGCTAAAAAAACACTTTCCATAATAGAACTAATATCCAGTGGAGGTACGGCAGGAATGATAATTATGGCTTTACTATTTGTACTACTTATAGTTGCTATCTATATTTATTTTGAAAGATTATTTGCTATTAAAGCAGCATCACAAGTAGATGCGAATTTTATGAATCAAATAAAAGACCACGTTTCTAATGGTAAAGTAGATGCAGCACAAATGTTGTGTGCACAGCAAAATTCACCAGTTTCTAGACTAATAGGAAAAGGAATTAGTAGAATTGGTAAACCATTAGAAGATATTAATACCGCTATTGAAAATGCAGGAAGATTAGAAATTTACGGATTAGAAAAAAACGTTAGTGTATTGGCAACCATTTCAGGAGCTGCACCAATGATTGGTTTTCTAGGTACCGTAATAGGAATGATACTTTCTATATTCGAAATCGCAAATTCTGGAGGATCCATTGATATTAAAACACTTGCCGATGGTTTATATACAGCTATGACAACAACAGTTGGAGGCCTTATTGTTGGTATTATCGCGTATGTTTCCTACAACCATTTAGTAGTGAAAACAGATAAAGTTGTGTATCAAATGGAAGCCAACTCTTTAGAATTTTTAGATCACTTAAACGAGCCAACTTAATATGAATTTAAGAGGAAGAAATAAAGTAACACCAGAGTTTAACATGTCGTCTATGACAGACATCGTATTTCTGTTGCTTATCTTTTTTATGATTGCATCTACACTTGTTTCCGCGGAAGCTATAGATTTACTATTACCTAAATCTTCAAGCAAAACAACGCAAACAAAAAATGTATCTGTAAGCGTAGATAAAGACGTGAACTATTATGTAGATATGAAAAAAGTATCTAAAGAAAATTTAGAAGCAGAAGTAATAGCAAAAGTTGGTAGCACAGACACACCAACAATTACAATTCGTTCCGATCAAGATGTAGAAATGAAACACGTAGTGTTTATAATGGACATTGCGAATAGAAATAAAATAAAATCTACTTTAGCAGTAAAGTCTCAGTAGTTACAAAACACCTTTTCTTTTTTTAGAAAAGGTGTCTTTAGCTTTTATTAGCAGAATAAGGAAAGGTAAAATAACACTTCTTTAAGGAAGAAGTTACGTTTTGAATACACATTCAATAACCAAAGCATAATGAAATATTTCACAACCAAACATGAGAAGAATGCAGCAAAAATAACAACATTAATAATGTTGATTTTTATTTTGTTGCTTTTTGTTGTTGGTCAAGAATATCAAGAAGAACCGGAAGAATTTGGCGTAGCAATTAACTTTGGTAGTGCTGCACCAGTTGGAGGAAATGTGCAACCTAATAAACCGGTAGTAGAAGATAAAGCTACTGAAGAACCTGCCGAAAGTAAAACGGAAGAAGAAGTAATAGACGAAGAAGTAATAGACGAAGAAGCAATCGAGGCTGCTAAGGCCATAGAAGAAGCGAAAGCAGAGGAAGAAAGAATTAATGAAGAGAAGCTAAAAGAAGAGCAACTAAAAGAAGAAAAAGCTGCAGCAACAAAAGCACTTAAGGAAATTGAAGAAGCTAAAAAAGAAGCAGCAGAAGCCGAAAAGATACTAAAAGAAGAAGCCGAAGAGGCAGCGCGTTTAAAAACCGAAAAGGAAGCAAAGCAAAAAGCAGTAGCCGATGCTAAAACCAAAGCAGAAAAAATAGCCAAAGAAGTAAAAGATGCAAGGGATGCTAAAGATGCAAAAGATAAAGCAGCAGCAGCATCTAAAGCAAAAGCAGATGCGGCAGAGAAATTAAAAAAAGAAAACGAAGCGAAACAAAAAGCCGTAGCAGATGCAAAAGCGAAGGCAAAAGTAGCAGCAGATGCAAAAGCAGCGGCGGCAAAAGCAAAGGCAGAATCAGATGCAAAAGCAGCAGCAGCAAAAGCTAAATCGGATGCCGAAGCTAAAGCAAGAGCAGACGCCAAAGCAGCAGGTGAAGCAAAAGCGGCAGCAGATGCTAAAGCCGCAGGAGAAGCAAAAGCAGCAGCGGCTGCAGCAGCTAAAGCCAAAGCAAATGCTGGAGGCGGAGAAACATCATTTGCCTTAATTGAAAACGTTCCTATTTATCCGGGGTGCGAAGGAGGAAATAATGCGACTAGAAAACAATGTATGAGTGATAAAATAAAAGAATTTATCATGAATAATTTTGATACTGATTTAGCAGCAGATTTAACTGGGGTGCAAAAAATTAATATCTCCTTCAAAATTAATACTTCTGGTAATGTGGTAAGTATAGGTGCAAGAGCTGCAGATCCCAAATTAGAAGCAGAAGCAAAACGAGTAACTAGATTGCTTCCTAAAATGAAACCAGGAATGCAGCAAGGAAGTCCAGTAACCGTTTCCTATGGATTACCGATTAGAATTAAATTGAAAGAATAACTTGTTTTCTTCGTAATGCAAGAATAAAATTTAAATGAAATACTTTAATACCAAACACGAAAAAGATTCAGCAAAGATTACAACGTTAGTTACGTTAATAATTCTTTTGCTAATCTTTGTCGTAGGACCAAAATATATGGATCCTCCAGAAGAATATGGTGTTGCAGTAAATTTTGGAACTACAGATTTTGGTAGCGGAAACGTACAACCTACAAAACCGGTAAAATCGGAAGACCTAGACATCGATAGACCTCCAGAAACAGAACCTACAAAAGCAGAACCTACAAAAGCAACGGAAGCTACAGAAGAAGTTTTAACCCAAGAAACCGAAGAAGCAGTTGCTATACAAAAACAAAAAGATGCCGTAGCAAAAGCAAAGGCGGTTGCAGATGCTAAAGCCAAAGCCGAAGCAGATAGAATTGCAAAAGAGAAAAGGGAGCAAGAAGAGAAAAAGAAAAAACTAGACGCTTTAATTGGAGGCGTTAGTAATTCCGAAGGAAGTGAAACAGGTAGTGAAGGTGATGATGACAAAGCAGGGGATAAAGGACAATTAAATGGCGATCCGTATGCGCCAAGTTATTTTGGAAATCCAGGGTCTGGAAGTGGAGGAGTAGGTTATGGCTTAAACGGAAGAGGAAAACCTTCAAAAGAAGTATTTAAACAAGATTGCAATGAGTCTGGAATGGTCATTGTAAGAATAGTGGTAAACAGAAGTGGTAATGTGGTAGAAGCAGAAGCAGGAGTAAAAGGAACCACAAATACGGCTTCGTGTTTACTGGAACCAGCTAAAAAAATCGCTTTATCTCATAAATGGCGACCAGATAGTAAAGCACCTGCAAAACAAGTAGGTTTTGTGAAAGTTAACTTCAATTTAGGGCAATAAAAAATGACATATCAAGATACTGTAAATTGGATGTTCTCTCAACTCCCAATGTATCAACAGCAGGGTAAAGCAGCGTATAAAGTAGACTTAAGTAATACAGTCTTACTTGCTAATCATTTAAATAATCCGGAAAATCAATTTAAAACTATTCATGTAGCTGGAACCAATGGAAAAGGTTCTACAAGTCATATGTTGGCTGCTATTTTACAAGAAGCAGGGTATACGGTTGGTTTGTACACTTCTCCGCATTTAAAAGATTTTAGAGAGCGTATTAAGATTAATGGTAAAGAAGTTAGTGAGCAGTTTGTAAGTAGTTTTATAAAGCATAACAAATCCTTTTTTGAAGCGCATTCCCTTTCCTTTTTTGAAATGACCGTTGGTATGGCTTTCGATTATTTTGCAAAGCAAAAGGTCGATATCGCAATTATTGAAGTTGGTTTGGGTGGTCGTTTAGATTCTACCAATATTATTACACCAGAAGTTTCTGTTATTACAAATATAGGATTAGATCATACACAGTTTTTAGGTAATACCTTGCACGCTATAGCGGAAGAAAAAGGAGGTATCATTAAAAAGAATGTTCCGGTGGTTATTGGCGAAACACAAGAAGAAATAAAATCTGTTTTTAATCGAATAGCATCGAAAGTTTCCTCTCCTATATATTATGCCGATCAATTGGTTTCTACAGTTTATCAAAGTGACTTAAAAGGAAGCTATCAAGAAAAGAACATAAAAACAGTTTTGCAAACAATACGCCTATTACAAGAACAAAACTGGAAGATTTCAAAAAGTAATATACAAAAAGGACTAAAAGGGGTAGTCGTAAATACAGGTTTCAAAGGAAGATGGCAAATCTTACAAGAAGATCCGAAGGTTATTTGTGACACTGCACATAATAAAGAAGGACTTATTTATGCCATGACACAATTACAAGAGGAACCTTTTCATGCGCTTCATATTGTTTTTGGAGTGGTTAATGATAAAGATTTGGACTCGATAATTGCTCTTTTACCTAAAAACGCCACTTATTATTTTTGTAAACCAAATATTCCTCGCGGAAAAAATGCGGAAGAGTTGTGGGCTTACTTTAAAGAAAAAAACTATGTTGGGAAAGCATATAATTCTGTAAATGAAGCATATAAACAAGCGTTGAAATCGGCTAAAATAGGAGATGTTATTTATGTTGGAGGCAGTACTTTTGTCGTTGCAGAAATAATTTAAAAAAAACTTTAAAAAAGTTTTTGAGAATCCAAAAACTAATCTATATTTGCAGTCCCAAAGAATAGGGCTTTATTCAAAATGATTAAAGATAAGGTTACCGAAACCTTAAAAAAATATTTCGGGCGACTAGCTCAGTTGGTTCAGAGCACTTGGTTTACACCCAAGGGGTCAGGGGTTCGAATCCCTTGTCGCCCACAGAAATTAAAAATCCTCATATTTTTGTATGGGGATTTTTTGTTTTTAAAAAGATTCTGTTTTGATCCTATTTTTCTATAGAATAAAGAGACAGTAAAGCAAAGTAATATTGCCAATTTACTTTAGTATACTTTAGATTTAAAGAATTTAAAATAGGTAATGTACAAGGCATCCAAAACCTCTTAGTAATCTAAGCCTTGACATTTATTAAGTAATAAGCTTTCGCCTTTAAGTTTTGAGAAATTAGTTCCTAAATATTTGAAATACTTGTATTTACATGTAGTTTCTTTTGTAAAGATATTTTTACCCATTACATAGTCTTTCTTTTTTTTAAATAAAGTAGTAATGTTGTTGTGAAAAGTTTTTGAGAATCCAAAAACAGGTGTATATTTGCAGTCCTGTTAAACGGGACTCGAGACAAAAGTAGTTTAGAGTATAGGTTTTCCGAAACCTTAAAAAAATAAATCGGGCGACTAGCTCAGTTGGTTCAGAGCACTTGGTTTACACCCAAGGGGTCAGGGGTTCGAATCCCTTGTCGCCCACATCAAAAAAAATCCTGATACTTTTGTATCGGGATTTTTTGTTTATAAAAAACAAGAATGAAGGGCGTTTTCATTCCTGCTTTACTTACTAAATAGGTTTCGATTAGGGATCTCTAATCTCATGTAGAGCATAAATAAAAAAGCTTCTCTTTTGGGAGAAGCTTTTTTATTTATAAATCCGTTTTAAAGTTGGTAATATGGTTACATCAAATCCAAAGTTCGTTCTAAAGCCATACCTCGAGATCCTTTTATTAAAAGTGTTGCGTTCTTAGGTTTCTCAAAGTTATTTTTAAAAGTTTCAAAGGACTTATACTTCTTTACTTTATCGGAAGGCGTTTCCGTTTTAAAGAAATTTTCACCTATTAAATATATTTTGTCCAAGCTTAAATCAATTGCTAGTTGCGCTATATTTTGATGCTCTTTTTCTGCTTCGCTTCCCAATTCAAACATATCTCCCAAAATAACGATTTTATTTCGCTCTTTTAAATTAGAAAAATTAACTAGTGCTACTTGCATACTTGAAGGGTTTGCGTTGTAAGCATCTAAAATTACGTTGTTGTTTTCTATAGTTATTATTTGCGACCTGTTGTTCTGTGGGGTATAACTTTCAATCCCTGTTTTTATGTCTTTTAAGGGAACATCAAAGTGTTTTGCAATAGTAGTTGCCGCGCAAAGATTCGTGAAGTTATATGCGCCTATTAAGTTAGAGGTGATGATTTGATCTTCCGCTTTTAGTTTTACAAAAGGATTTGCTTCTACCATTTCTATCTGGTAGTATTCTTTGTTCGTTTGTGAAAAACCGTACTTTGTAATATAACTGCTTAGTTTTTCAGTTTGAATGGCATCATCCGCATTAAAAAAAATAGGTTTCTTGTTTTTTATTAAATAATTGTATAGTTCTGTTTTTCCTTTAATAACGCCTTCCATGCTGCCAAAACCTTCTAAATGTGCTTTGCCAAAGTTTGTAATGTAACCATAATCTGGTTGGGCTATATTACATAGTAATTCAATTTCATTTAAATGATTTGCACCCATTTCTACAATACCTATTTCTGTATTGGTATTCATGGATAATAAGGTTAAAGGAACGCCAATATGGTTGTTTAAATTACCTACCGTGGCTACTGTTTTATGTTTTTGAGATAGTGCAGCGTTTATTAATTCTTTGGTTGTTGTTTTGCCATTGCTACCTGTTAGTGCAATGATTTTTACTTTTAAATAGTTTCGGTGATAACTGGCTAATGCTTGTAGCGTTTTTAAAACGTTGTCAACAAGTATGGTCTGTTTATTAATAAGATATTCTGCTTCATCAACTACAACATATTTAGCACCATTTTTTAGTGCTTGTTCCGTAAAGGTATTCCCATTAAAGTTGTCGCCTTTTAGAGCGAAAAACATGGTGTTGGTTTCTATTTTTCTTGTGTCTGTACTCACGGTATTACATTGTAAAAACAGTTGGTGTAATTGCCCTATTTTCATATGTTTTATTTATTATATTTTAACTGTCACATGCTGTTCGCTATTCATTATTCACGCAGGTGATAGTGTTCTTAATATGCTCGTTTTATAAAATAAATGTATAAAAAAAAGTCCTGACTATTGTCAGGACTTTTTTTATTTTTATAAAAGAATTATTAATTCTTTGTTTTGTTTGTTCCTTTAGATTTTGAACCTACACGAGACATTGCACATCTAAATCCAATATAATCTGTTGCCATATCTTGAGGGAAATAACGTCTTTGTGCTGGATCTAACCAGTACTCTCTGTCTTTCCAAGAACCACCTTTGTAAACTCTTACTTCATCATTAATTAAAGAAGTACGTTTGCTTGATTGGTCATACTCACGAATCATAGCTCCTGTAGAATCTGTTTCTACACTATGTTTTGGTGAGTTATACATTTTTCTTGTTACTGCATCATGGTCGCCTTCTCCACCTTCTTCTTCGTCAAAAGAATCTCCATACTGTCTAGAAGAACGTTTATCTCCATCTCTAAAGTTACGGTTATCACTTCTGTCAAAGTTGGTTCTTAAGTAAGTCTCGTTTTCATCAACACCAACTTGTGCAATTTCACCAGGGAGGTTTCTTGCTACAATTTTTCCGTTAGATAAAGTATCGTATACTATGTCATCAACAGTAACAATTTTTACAGTTCCGTCGTCATTAATAGCATTTTTAGTATACACATTTCCTCTATAGTAGTTAAAGTCATTAAACTCATCATCTACAATAGGTCTATAAACATCCGCAACCCATTCTGCAACGTTTCCAGCCATATCATATAAACCGTAGTCATTTGCTTGAAAAGACATTACTTGTTTTGTTATATCTGCTCCGTCATCACTCCATCCAGCAATTCCACCATAATCCCCTTTACCTTGTTTAAAGTTAGCCATTTGGTCACCACGAACTTTACGTTTTCCTGTTCGTGTGTATTGTCCAGCCCAAGGGTATTTTTTTCTACCTCTATATGTGTTGTAACTTCTTAAATCAGACATTCCTAAAGCTGCATACTCCCATTCCGCTTCCGTAGGTAGTCTATACATTGGTGAAATTACACCAGTTTCTCTTGTTGCATATTTATTAATAGTATCTCCTGATGCAGTAGTTTGCACACGACGTCTTGATCTTTCAGGATTAATAATACTATCATTACCACCATACGTTTGTGTTGGTGCATTTATATACGTATCTGTGTTAAAGTTTGCATCCGCAGTTGCTGTTAGTTTAGCATCTCTTGTTATCCAACCAGCTTGTTCTAGATTTAACTCATTATATCTGTCTGATCTCCAATTAGCAAATTCAACTGCTTGAATCCAACTAACACCAACTACAGGATATTCTGCATACGCAGGATGGCGTAAGTAATTGTTTGTCATAACTTCATTGTAACCTAAACGGTTTCTCCATACTAAAGTGTCTGGAGCTGCACCATTGTAAATGTCTTTAAAGTTTTCTTCCGATGGAGGATACGTGGATTTTAACCAGTATAAGTATTGAGAATACATAAAATTTGTAACCTCAGATTCATCCATGTAAAAAGATTGAATGTGTTGTTGGTTAGGCGTGTTGTTCCAATCATGCATAACATCATCTTGAACTTTACCCATTGTGAATGTTCCTCCTTCAACAAATACTAATCCAGGAGCAGTTTCTTGCTCTTTAAATTTTTCATTGTATTGAAAACCACCTTCTTTGGAATTGATTTTCCAACCTGTTGCTCTAGATGTATTTTTAGAACTAGATCTTTTACAGCTAACTGCAGTTACAGATACTGCTAAGATTAATAATAATACTACTTTTTTCATGTTCATACTTTTAAAGTAAGCTACTTGTTATTTTAGTGATGCAATATAAGAATTAAAGCCAATACTACAAGAAAATTTGTAAAAATTGATTAAAAAAAATTGCACTTCACCCTAATTATTAAACCTTATAACGATGTTTTTAATAATTTCATCGTTCATTTGTAGAACTAATAACGCACAATTTTATAAAATATTATTGTACTTTTGATTCGTTTTTTTAAAATTGTTTGTTTTTTAATAATAACAGGCAATTATTAACGTTATTTATGCAATGAAAAAGAAATTATTTTTACTCCTACTAATATTCCCATTTATAGGGTTTGCCCAGCAGCAAACGTTTCAAATAACTTGGAAAGATTATAAAACGATTACAAATGGAAACTTTTCTATAGAGGTTCCTTCTTTTGATAAAGAACATTTTAATTATAGTTTAAAAGATGGCTTGCAATTTGTAGCACAATGGGATACCTCTAATTATATTAATGAGTCTTCGGTAACTTTATCGCAAGTTAGTTATACGAGTATTTCTTTAAACGAATTAAAAGGAGTCGATCTTAAAACTATTCCGGATACTGTAAAATATAGCTTGGCTAATTCTATTGCTAGAAATAAACGGAATGCGTATTTTATTGTTTCTCCTATTATAAAGGAAAGAGGTGTCTATAAAAAAATAACGTCGTTTACGGTTAATTATAATACCAATAGCAGTAAAAGTTCAAGGTTTTCAAGTGCAGCAAGAAGACAACTTACCAATTCTGTTTTAAGTTCTGGAGAATGGCATCGGTTTTATGTAGATACTACAGGAGTATTTAAAATTTCAAAAAGTTTTTTAAGTTCTATAGGTGTTAATGTGAATAGCGTAGATCCTAGAAATATTAAGTTATTTGGTAATGGTGGGCAAATGATACCATATGCTAATGCAGAAGTATATCCTTATGATGTTGTCGAAAATGCCATACGAGTGGTAGGTGAAAATGATGGAGAATTTAATAATGAGGATTATATTTTGTTTTACGCCAGAGGACCAAGAGGGTTTGACGCAGATAGTAAGACCAATATAAATTTATATACAGATAAGACCTATTATTATATAAACATTAGTTCTGGTCAAGGTAAAAGAGTACAACCTTTTATGCAACCTACAGGTAATATCGATTTAGAGATTACGCAATTTCAGGATTATCAATTCTATGAAGTAGATAAATATAATTTGGTAAATGTTGGAAGAAGATGGTTTGGGGATAGATTTGATATCGAAAATAGTAAAACATATGACTTTAGTTTTCCGGATATCGTTTCTAGTGAACCAGCAATACTTAAAGTATTTGTTGCATCCGATGCGGAAACGGCTTCTAGTATGCAGGTAGATATAAATGGAAATGCGGTTACAACCATAGCTTTAACAGGACTTACGGGTGATAATTTAGCCGTGGAATCTTCTTTTAATGGAAACGTAAATATTAATTCGGATGCTGTAGCTGTTACTTTAAACCATAATAATGCAGGGAATCCAAGTGCTAATGCATATTTAGATTATATTTCCATAGAAGCTACTCGCGCATTAAACTTTTCGGGAAATCAATTTGTTTTTAAAAATAAGGAGGTTGTAAGAGCTTCTGGAATTGGAAGATACACATTAACTAATGCCGCTAATGTTTCCGAAGTTTGGGATGTTACAGATTTATATAATATAACAACAGCGGTCAATACAGACGCCAGTGCAAGCTTAAGCTTTACTTCTAATTTAGGTAGCTTCAAAGAATATGCTGTGGTAACCACGGCAGATTTTTACCAACCAAAAAGAGATTCTAATACAAGTGTAGCTAATCAAGACTTAAAAGGAACCATCTTTTTAAATAACCAAGGTGCATTTCAGGATGTGGATTATTTAATAGTTACACCTACCTATCTTTTAGCGCAAGCAGAACGACTAGCAGAAATCAACAGACAGGAATATGGATTAAATGTTAAAGTAGAAACACTAGATAGAATATATAAAGAATTCAGTACCGGTAATCAAGATATTGGTGCTATTAGAAATTTTGTAAAATACATCTATGATAATGCAAGTACACCAGGAAATAAAATAAAGTATTTATGCCTTTTTGGGGATGGCTCTGTAGATTATAAAGAAAGGTTACCAAACAATACTAATGTTGTTCCTTCATGGCACGCTATAGAAAGCTTTAATTTAACAAGCTCTTTTGTGTCTGATGATTTTTATGGAATGATGGATGAAAACGAAGGAAACATGGAACCTTCCGAAAAATTAGACATCGCTGTTGGTAGGATTCTTGTAAACTCAACGCAGCAAGCAAAAGAAGTGGTAGATAAAATTATATCTTATCACAACGACGCAAGTTATGGTAGTTGGAGAAATAATTTTGTAGTTGTATCGGATGACGTTGACGAATCGTGGGAAAAAGTACTACAAGAAAGTACCGATGAATTGGCAAACCTTATAGTAGCAAATAAACCGTTTTTAAATCCTATAAAAATCCATTCGGATGCTTATTTACAAGAAGCATCGGCAGGAGGCGCGCGATACCCTAAAGTAAATGAAGCTATAGTTAATGCTATAGAAAATGGTGCTCTTGTAGTTAATTATTTTGGTCATGGTGGTGAAGATGGACTTGCTCATGAGCATATTTTTGAAGCACCAGATTCACGAGAGTTAAATAATGTGTGTAAATTAGGTTGTTTTGTCACAGTAACTTGTGAGTATACAAGGTTTGATAATCCTTTAAGACCAACCGCTGGAGAATATATGTTCTGGAATCCTACAGGAGGTGCGGTGTGCTTAATTTCTACAACAAGAAAAATATTTGTGAGTGTAGGTATTACCTTAAATGAAGTTTTAGGTGAGTATATGTTTTCATATAATGACTCCGATGACTATCAAGATCATGAATACCCTTCTGTAGCGGAAGCTTTAAGATTAACAAAAAATGATCCTTCTGTATCTAGTACACCACAAAGAAGGTTGGTGTTTTTTATTGGAGATCCTGCAATGAAATTAACCTTTGCTAAACCTAATATCCGACTTACTAAAATTAATGATGTAGCTATTGCAGACGAAACAGATACATTAGAAGCTTTAAGTCATGTCAAATTATCTGGAGAAGTAACCGATATTTCTGGTAATGTACTTACAAATTATAATGGCGTATTATCGACCACCATTTATGATAAAGAAATAGATAGAAGAACCCTTGCCAATGATGGAGTGCGTGAAAGTGGGCAAATAATATATTTAGATTTTAAAACACTTGGAGAAATAATTTTTAGAGGGCAAGCATCTATAACCAATGGATTGTTTGAATTCGATTTTGTAGTGCCTAGAGATATTGGTATTCCTGTAGGTTTTGGTAAAGCAAGTTTTTATGCAAAATCCGAAATTCCATTCCTACAAGATCAAACGGGAGCAAGTATAGAAACTATTAAAATAGGAGGAATAAATGCAGATGCACCAGAAGATAATACGGGGCCTTTAGTTACGCTTTATATGAATGACGAAAGTTTTGTTTCTGGAGGTATTACCAATGAATCTCCTTCGCTTTTAGTGAAGTTAGAAGATGAAAACGGAATTAATACAGCCAGCGGAATTGGACATGATATTGTTGCAATTATTGATGGAGATGAAACAAGTCCTTATGTATTAAACGATTATTATCAAACAGAAGTAGATGATTACACCAAAGGATTAGTAAATTACCCTTTTAGAGATTTAGAGCCTGGTTTACATACCTTAACACTTAAAGCTTGGGATGTTTATAATAATTCATCCATCCAAGAAATACAATTTGTAGTCTATAATGAAAACGAACAATTAGTAGTTAAAAACGTATTGAATTACCCAAACCCTTTTGTAAATTACACCGAATTTTGGTTTAATCACAATAGTTCAGAGCCTTTAGACGTTTCAGTACAGATATTCACAGTTTCAGGTAAATTGGTGAGAACTTTAAATGGGCAAACCAATTCCTCAGAATGTTGTGGTAAAGGTGCATCAGCACTTTCTAGAGATATTATTTGGGATGGACGCGATGATTTTGGAGACAAAATAGGTAAAGGAGTTTATGTGTATAAGCTAACGGTACGTTCCAATACTCTAAATAAAAAGGTCGAAAAAATAGAGAAACTTGTAATACTATAATATTAATTTATATTTGTTAAATAAAAAACACCATATGAAGAAGTCAATTTTAACTATAGCATGCTTACTATTAATTGTTAAAATAAATGCGCAAACCACGGTAATTCCAGATTCAAACGATTCTAGAGTGATCACAACTGGAGTTCCATTTTTACTTATTGCACCAGATGCAAGAGGAGCAGCAATGGGAGATATGGGAGTTGCAACATCTGTGGATGCGTTCTCGCAACAATGGAATCCATCCAAATATGCATTTGCTACAGATAAACAAGGAATAGGCGTTAGCTACACACCATATTTAAGTAATTTAGTAAAAGATATCTTTTTAGGAAACTTAACCTATTATAATAAGTTAAATGAAAGAAGTGCTTTTTCAGCAAGTTTAAAATATTTTTCTTTAGGAGATATTGAGTTTGTTCAAGATGAATTTTCGGAAGCTTTAGTACAAAGACCAAATGAATTTACTATTGATGCTGCATATGCACTAAAATTAAGTGAACAATTTGCAATGTCTGTAGGTATGCGTTATTTACGTTCCGATTTAAAACTAAACGGTATTGATGAAGATGCAACAGCAGCAAGTACTTTTGGAGTAGATATTTCAGGGTATTACCAGAGTGAAGAAGAAGCGTATGATAGCTTTAATGGTAGAACACGTTTAGGTTTTGCAATTCAAAATATTGGGCCAAAGTTTAAATATTCCGAAGGCGGCGTAGAAAACTTTCAACCAACAACATTGCGCTTAGGTGGTGGTTTTGATTTTATTTTAGACGATTACAATAAAGTTTCTGTAACAGGTGAGGTTACTAAATTATTGGTACCTACTCCTCCAGTTACTGGTAAAGAGTATGAATATACAGACGTCGATGGTAATGGAGAATATAATGAAGATATAGATGGACCAAAGGGGAATTTAGTTAACGATAATTATATTATAGATGGTAAAGATCCAGACGTAAGCTTTATTTCTGGTATGTTTCAATCTTTTGGTGATGCGCCTGGAGGTTTTAGCGAAGAGCTTAAAGAATTTACCTATGCTATTGGTGCAGAATATTCATATCAAAACTCCTTTGCTTTTAGAGGTGGATATTTTAATGAGAGTGATGAAAAAGGAGCAAGAAAGTTTTTTGCTTTAGGAGCAGGATTTAAATTTAGTGCGGTAACAATAGATTTATCGTATTTATTCTCAGCATCTAAAGTACAGAGTCCTTTAGAAAACACATTGCGCTTCTCTCTAGCCTTTAATCTTGGAGCAGACTCGTATACAGAATATTAATATTAAGTATAGAATAACAAGTAAAACTATTGCCAAAAGCAATAGTTTTTTTGTCTCAAAACAAATGGGTTTTAAAAGGATAGATACTAAATTTGAATTTTATTTTCTTTAAATCAAATAACATAGAAGCACTGTACGAGTTGTGTTTATATTTTATTTTAAAAATGAAAGGGAATAGAAACAACTTTAATCGATCGTTTTAAAATTTTTTTGGTATAAAAGTTTCTTATATTTAAAGAATGAAACATGCATTGCTTTGGGAATGCAACTAGTAACATATTATTTTGAATATTACATCTAGCAATTAAGATGCAATAAAAACTAAAAGATGAAAGAAATAAAAATAGAATCTACCTTAACCGTTTTTGATGATTTTAACGAATTACCAAAAAACATTGCTTCCTTAATGGAGCAAGCAATGGAAGCTAGAGAAAACGCATACGCACCATATTCTAAATTTCTTGTTGGAGCTGCAATAGCCTTAGAAAACGGAGAAGTGGTAACCGGAAGCAATCAAGAAAACGCATCGTATCCTTCTGGTTTATGTGCAGAACGTACCGCAATTTATTATGCAGGAGCAAAATATCCAGGTGTTAAAATGATAACTATGGCAATTACTGCTGGGTCTACTTTACATCAAACCATGGCGCCAATTCCTCCTTGTGGCGCATGCAGACAAGCAATTGCAGAGTATGAAGTAAAACAAAATGAAGATATAGAAATTTATTTTATGGGAGAAACAGGAAAAGTGGCAAAATCACATTCCTTAGCTAATTTACTTCCTTTGGTTTTCGATAAGTCGGCACTTTAGTGTTTCCGAAATCGATTTCGATGAATTTTACGATTTTCAGCCTTTTTTATTCCTAACTAAAGTATTACTTTTGTTGGTGGAATTAATTTTTGGAAAATTGTTTTCTGAAAGAATTCCATAGTAAATGCAGCGAATACCAATTTTAGATTGGTGTCCAAAAAAATAGAATTTTATAATTTCTTTAAAAAGTAGCACTACCAATGCAAAAAATCACCAAAGAAGTATACCTTAAATGGTATGAAGATATGTTATTCTGGCGCAAGTTTGAAGACAAACTAGCCGCAGTATATATTCAACAAAAAGTAAGAGGTTTTCTTCACCTTTATAATGGTCAAGAAGCAATATTAGCAGGAGCTTTGCATGCAATGGATCTTTCTAAAGATAAAATGATAACTGCATATAGAAATCATGTGCAACCAATAGGAATGGGAGTAGATCCTAGACGCGTAATGGCAGAACTATTTGGTAAAGCAACAGGTACCTCTCAAGGTCTTGGTGGTTCTATGCATATATTCTCCAAAGAAAAAGGATTTTATGGCGGACACGGTATTGTTGGTGGTCAAATACCTTTAGGAGCAGGAATGGCTTTTGGAGATAAATACCATGAAACAGGAGCAGTAACTATTTGCTGTTTTGGTGATGGTGCAGCTAGACAAGGTTCTTTACATGAAACTTTTAACATGGCAATGTTATGGAAATTACCAGTAGTTTTTGTTTGTGAAAACAATGGTTACGCGATGGGAACTTCTGTAGAACGTTCTGCAAACCATACAGACATTTGGAAACTAGGTTTAGGTTACGAAATGCCTTGCGGACCAGTAGATGGTATGAACCCAATAAAAGTTGCAGAAGCTTTTGATGAAGCGCTAGAACGTGCTCGTCGTGGTGATGGACCAACATTTTTAGAATTAAAAACTTACCGTTATAGAGGACATTCTATGAGTGATGCTCAGCATTACAGAACAAAAGACGAAGTAGAGGAATACAAGAAAATAGATCCTATCACGCAAATAAAAGAAGTTATTTTAGATAAAAATTACGCTACAGAAGACGATTTTAAAGTTATTGCGAAGCGCGTGAAAGAATTAGTCAGTGAATGTGAAAAATTTGCTGAAGAATCTCCGTACCCAGACAAAAGCTTGATGTATGATGTAGTTTACGAACAAGAAGATTATCCATTCATACAACATAAATTATAAGCTATGGCAGAAATAATAAACATGCCTCGATTGAGCGACACGATGGAAGAAGGTACTGTTGCAACGTGGCTTAAAAAAGTTGGCGATAAAATAGAAGAAGGAGACATTCTTGCAGAAATTGAAACCGATAAAGCAACCATGGAGTTTGAATCTTTTCATGAAGGTGTTTTATTATATATTGGTATTCAAGAAGGAGAAACTACGAAAGTAGATGAGCTTCTTGCAATTATAGGAGAAGAAGGAGAAGATGTTTCTGCCTTAATCTCTGGCGCAAAGGAAGATGCTTCTAAAGAAGAAGAAAAAGAAGAAGCTACAGCAGAAGTAGAAAAGGCTTCTAATGAAGATCAAGACTTACCAGAAGGAGTAATCGTAGTTACGATGCCAAGGTTAAGTGATACGATGGAAGAAGGTACGGTTGCAACGTGGCTTAAAAAAATTGGAGATGTTGTGGAAGAAGGAGATATCCTTGCCGAAATTGAAACCGATAAAGCAACGATGGAATTTGAGTCTTTTCAATCTGGAACCTTATTATATATTGGTTTAGAGGAAGGAGATACCGCTAAAGTAGATTCCCTTTTAGCTATCATTGGCCCAAAAGGAACCGATGTTTCTGGAATCGCAAAAAACTTTAATACAGAAGGAACTACAGATAAAAAAGAAGCAGCACCTAAATCCGCGGAAACTAAAAAAGAAGCTCCTAAAAAGGATGCGCCTAAAAGCGATGCATCGAAAGCTGTTGCGACTTCTAATGCTAATTTAAATGCTAACGGACGTGTATTCGTTTCTCCTCTAGCCAAGAAAATGGCAGATGAAAAAGGAATTAACTTATCGCAAGTACAAGGTTCTGGTGAAAATGGAAGAATTGTAAAACGCGATATCGAAAACTTTACACCAGTCGCAGCGACTGCTTCAGTTGGTAAATTTGTTCCAACAGGACAAGAAGATTTTGATGAAGTGCCAAATTCAAACATGCGTAAAGCTATAGCTAAAAACCTAGCGAAGTCTAAGTTTACGGCACCACATTATTATTTAAATGTGGAATTTGATATGGAGAATGCAATTGCATTTAGAAAACAATACAATTCTATTCCAGATACAAAAATATCGTATAACGATATGATTGTTAAAGCTTGTGCTTTAGCATTAAAAGCGCATCCGCAAGTAAACTCGCAATGGTTTGAGGATAGAATGCAATTAAATAACCATGTACATATTGGTGTTGCAGTTGCAGTTCCAGATGGTTTATTAGTTCCTGTAGTAAAATTTGCTAACGAGCAAAGTTTACCACAAATTGGAGCAGCCGTAAGAGAGTATGCTGGTAAAGCAAGAAACAAGAAATTGTCATTAGATGAAATGGAAGGTAGTACTTTCACTATTTCTAATTTAGGAATGTTTGGTATAGAGAGTTTTACATCTATTATCAATCAACCTAATTCTGCAATTCTTTCTGTTGGAAACATTGTTGAAAAACCAGTAGTAAAAGAAGGACAGATTGTAGTTGGTAACACAATGAAATTAACACTTGCTTGTGATCACAGAACAGTAGACGGAGCAACAGGGTCTTTATTTTTACAAACCTTAAAAGGCTATATTGAAAATCCTGTAACCATGTTAGTATAATATATTTTAAGTGTCACACTAAGCACAGTCGAAGTGCAAACTAGGAATCTTATAAAACAAAAGCCTAATTCAATTATTTGAGTTAGGTTTTTTTTTATCTTTAAACTTTAAAACAATCTCATGAAGAAAATAATAGTATTACTTGCTTTGATTATAGTTTCTAGTTGTAAAACTTCTACAAAAGAAAAGGGCAAAATAATAACAATAACGAGTAATGAATTAAAAGAAACGGTAACTTATTTAGCTTCAGATGCTTTAAAAGGAAGAGATACTGGATCTGAAGGTATCGATGAAGCAGCGACTTATATTGAAAATCAATTTAAAATTTTCGGTGTAAAACCTTATTTTGATACGTATAGAGATACTTTTAAAGTAGATAGTTTAGATGCCTTTAATGTGGTTGGTGTTATTAAAGGTAATGATCCAACACTTCAAAATGAATATGTGGTTATTGGTGCACATTATGATCATATTGGTATTTCTAAAAAAGCAGTAAATAACGACTCCATAGCTAATGGTGCTAATGATAATGCAGCAGGAACGAGTTCTGTAATTGCAATGGCAAAATACTTTGCTGCAAAAAAGAATAATAAACGTAGCTTACTTTTTGTATTGTTTTCTGCAGAAGAAAAAGGTTTATTAGGATCCAATCATTTAGCGAAAAGATTAAAGGCCGAAAATTTAGATTTATATACTATGGTTAATATGGAAATGATTGGTGTGCCATTTGTAGATCGTGATTATGTTGCTTTTCTAACAGGTTTCGAAAAGTCTAACATGTCAGAAAAAATGAATGCATATTTAGGAGCGAATGTCATTGGTTTTTCAGAAATAGCAAAGAAGTATAGCCTGTTTAGACAATCTGATAACTATGCGTTTTATAAGGAATTCAATTTGCCTTGTCACACCATTTCTTCTTGTGATTTATCAAACTATGATTATTACCATCATGTAGATGATGAAGCAGATAAATTAGATTATAATCACATGGCAAACCTTGTGAATTCTATTATCCCAGCAATTGAAAAAATGAGTAATACACCAACTAAAGAAATTATTCTAAATGACTAAAAATATAATAATTACAGGAACAAGTAGAGGGATTGGTTTTGAACTAGTACATCTTTTTGCAAACCAAGGACATAATGTATTAGCGTTATCGCGAAATGCGCAACCCGTGAATAATCTACATTTTGAAAATATTACTTCTATGTCTTTTGATTTAAGCAAAGCCGAAGACTATAAGAAAGTAGAAGCATTTATTAAAACGGAATGGAAACAAGTAGATATTTTGATTAATAATGCAGGAACATTATTAAACCAACCATTTGCAGAAACGACCATGGAAGATTTTGAAAACGTGTACAGAACCAACGTTTTTGGTGTTGCCGAAATGTCTAGAACCGTTTTACCTTTTATGAAACAAAATAGTCATGTAGTAACTATAAGTTCTATGGGAGGTGTGCAAGGTAGTATGAAATTTCCTGGACTCGCAGCATATAGTTCTAGTAAAGGTGCCGTAATTACGTTAACAGAATTATTGGCCGAAGAATACAAAGAAACAGGACCACAGTTTAACGTGTTAGCTTTAGGAGCGGTACAAACCGAAATGCTTAAAGAAGCTTTTCCAGATTATAAAGCACCAACAACAGCAGCACAAATGGCGGCATATATACATAACTTTGCACTAACAGGAAACCAATTGTATAATGGTAAAATGTTACAGGTTTCTAATTCTACACCTTAATTTTTGGGGTGCTAGGAAAAGATATTCCAGTTCCTTTTATTTATTCTATAATTTCGTAATCAATATCTAGTTTACGAAAAGACCGTAAAGCAGAACCTGAGTTTTTATCTAGCACCTCAATATCTACAGCATCGCCTTCTAAGAGAATATCTGTAAGTTCATGAGATAAGGATTCGCTGATGTTGGTGGCAACCTCTGCAATACATTTCGCTATCGCTCTTTTATCTGGTCTTTGGGCATCGCAAGACAATAAGTTTAATTTCATAAGTATAATTTATTAATTTAATAGTATAGCGATCCAATACTCGTTTAGGTCTTTGCTATTTGGATGCTTGCTTTAGGCTTTTACTTTATTAATTGAAGCTCTTTTCGTTTCGCTTCGTCACCTAGACTTTTCTGATTCCAGTACGGTTCGTTAATGCTTTTTTTCAACTGTGCTTCTGTTATTAATCCATCTCCATCATCTTCCGTCCAAGATAGTATTTTATATGGGAATTCGTTTTCAACAGCTATAGAAAGCTTTCTTTCATAATTCAAGTATGCAATGGTATAGCTTATTATGCTGTCTGATTCTGTTTTACTGATTTTAGCTTTGGTAGATTTTAGTTCGTGATATCCAAAACGACTGTATATCGTAGAGAAAATCAGGTCTATTTCTCCCAAAGGTAATTGCCCGTTATTTAAACGAATATGTGTCATTAGTTCTTCTTCTAGAAGTGCTGCAGGAATGGTCTTTTCTGTATCTCCATCTGCTTCAAAGTAAGAGAATTGTTTGAAATTATAATTTTCTTCTTCGAGATTTAATTGTGTAAATGTATGTCCGCACCATTCTTGAATACTCGTATTTAATTTTAATGTATGCGGATACTTTTTAGAATCCACCGGTGTAAAAGAAGAAGTTACAATAGAATAATCATAGATACCTGTCGTGAATTTTCTAATGTTGTTTAATTTTAAAACGGATACATTATCTTCTCTGGCATCTTGAGGATTATCTAATTTGACTTGTTTACTTAATGAAAATGGTTCTGTAACAAATACTAATACCACTTCCCCGTCGCGAATTTCTCCATATCGAGATTGTTTCAATGTATAGCTATTCAATTCCGCTTTCCCAGAATACCAATATTCCTTAAATTGATTTGTTAGTGGCGTTTCCTCTTTCTCCTTTTTTGTGGTTATTGGATCAGTAGATAATTTCTTATCCTGTTGACAGCTAAGAATAGAAAAGATGGCTAGAAAAAAAAATGCTTTTAGTAGTGTATTCATCGTTTTATTATCAAGAGTTAAACAAAGTTCAAATATTTTTAATTCCAACTAAGGTCTCCGGTTATTGTAAACTACGTAAACCTTCATAAACCACAATACTTACCGCATTTGCTAAGTTTAAGCTTCTAACGTGTTCACTGTATAAAGGAATCTTAAATAACTTGTCTGTATTGTTTTCTAGAAGATCTTTAGGTAAGCCTGCAGATTCTTTACCAAAAACTAAAAACATATTGTCTTCAAATTTAATATCCCAATGGTTTTGTGTACCATGGCTAGATAAAAACACCATATTGGCCTTTTCGTTTTTCGTTAAGAAATCTTCTAAACTATCGTAATAATGTAAGTTGAGGTGTTGCCAATAATCTAATCCGGCACGCTTTAAACGCGCATCTGTAATTTCGAAACCAAAGGGTTTTACTAAGTGTAAATTAGATCCAGAAGCTAATGCTAGTCTTCCAATGTTTCCTGTATTGTTCGGTATTTCGGGTTCTATGAGTACTATGTTTAATGCCATGCTTACTTTCCACGAAAGTGGGTGTGTATGTTTAATTATTCGTTTTCTTCTTCAAATTCAATTACGTTTGCTTCAAATTCGGCTTCTAAAAAGGAGTCTTTACTTATCCAATATTCTGAAGTGATTAACGTGTAAGAAGTGTTTTCTTTGTTTTGTAAACTCCAAATAATATGTTCCGCTTCATCAAATTCTTCTTTTCCTAAAATCTGGTTGATGTATAACCTTTTGATGACATTGTTTTTTGAAAACGAAGCATTAAAAGCTTTTAAAACAATTTCTTTTGTAATATTTTTATTTGGCGAAATTTGGAATTCAATAGTTGTTGCTTTCGCATTCGGAAAAGTGCCGTTATATGCTTTAAAAAGTAATTGGTTTATATTATATAACTGATGATGTAATGCAATATTTGCATACTCTTCAGAAATTTTATCTAATAACATTTCATGAGAAATCTGTTCTATTTGATTTTTACTTAATTCCGTAGATAATTTATAGGTTAAAATAATAGCCGCTGCTTCTTGAGGTTCAAAATCGGATATTGCCATGAATAGCAATTCTCTTAATTCTTCTGGATTAGCACTAGCAGCATCTGGAAATCCAAATCTTTCAAGCAAATTGACATAGTCTTCATGTAGCCAAGCATTATCTAATTCGTCAAGATATTTTATTTTATTTATAACAATTTGATATTTCATAGTTTTCAAGTATTAATTATGTTTTCATCAAAAAATGCCTATTCAAAGATACAGAATAGGCATTTAATAGCTTCACTAAATTCAGTTAGCTGTTTGTTTTATTTTGTTGTTTTTTGATGGTGCTTTTATCCATGTCAAAATCATTTGTTTCCATCTTTGTATATCCTATTGGATTCGTTGGATTTGTTTGTCTTACTGTTGTTTTAAATTTCTTTCTGTCTTCTATCATTCCCATAATTTAATTTTAATGTTCCTTTTTAAAGTACAGATTTTTAAAAGAAGTTTCTCACAATACAACGTTAAATTAGCCGAAACGATGTTAAAATATGTAATCGGAATGAGGATATATTAGAAAGACCTTTATTGATTAAATGCTTTATAAAAGCAAAACCAATAATTGGATTGTTAGTGGGATTAGTTGCCTGTGCAGTTTTCTGGTTCTAGGCGCTATGTTTAATGCCGTGCTTATTTTCCGTGAAAGTGGTACTTTATTTAG
The DNA here is from genome assembly GCF_053601575.1 of Lacinutrix sp. MEBiC02404. Taxonomy (NCBI): domain Bacteria; kingdom Pseudomonadati; phylum Bacteroidota; class Flavobacteriia; order Flavobacteriales; family Flavobacteriaceae; genus Lacinutrix; species Lacinutrix sp. MEBiC02404. Next base: position 34,412 of record NZ_JBSHNV010000110.1, read on the forward strand.
GACTATTGTTTGCCGTTAATTTTAAGATAATTATCCGTATAAGTAATACAAAAGGAAAGCCATGTAAAACGACATCAAACCAATCCATGAATTTCATGCCTTCTGCTCCGCCAAAAATCCATTTTAATTTACCAATAATATGTGGTTCTGGTACAAAAGGAGCTAAGCCTAATGTTAAACAAAGTATTGCTATTACTTTCCAATCGTTTAGTAATTTCATAATTTTATTATTTCAGAGACATTCTCATTTCAACAAGGTTTTTAGTGAAACCACTTTTTTCATAGGCTCTAATTGCTGGAGCATTATCGTGATATACGTCTAATCTCGCTTCAAAAATAGCATTCGATTTGGCCCAAGTTTTTAAAGCTTCCGTAATGGATTGAATTACACCTTGACCTCTATATTCTGGATTAACATACATAAAACCTAAATACACATGTTGTTTGTGTGTGTGATACGGTTTAGAATTCATGATTTTTGCATATCCCGAGCCAATAACAACATTGTTATGTGTTGCTACATGCACTTCTACTGTGTTAGAGAGAATTAACTCTTTAATATCATAATAGCTAATTGGATCTGGTTTTAAAGTAACATCAAAAGGGCGTTCTGCCAAAACAATACCTTGCTCAAATGCTAATAGCGTTGGTAAATCTTCTAATGTTGCCGATCTATAAATAATGCTGTCCATTTGCTTTATTCTTAATTTAATATGTTTTTTACAAAGCTATCTATTTCATGAACACCTTTGTTTGTTAGATGTTTTATAAAAGCAGAACCAATAATGGCTCCTTTTGCATGCGTGGTTGCTTGTGTAAAAGTTTCGTTGTTTGAAATACCAAAACCAATAATTTGCGGATTGTTAAGTTTCATGTCTGCAATGCGTTTAAAATAACTCGTTTGCTCTTCTCCAAAACCAGAGCTGCTTCCTGTTACACTTGCGCTACTTACCATATAAATAAAACCATTGGAAATAGAATCTATAAAGTGAATACGTTCTACAGAAGTTTGTGGTGTTATTAAAAATACATTTATTATTCCATATTTTTCAAAAATAGCTTTGTAGTCGTCGTTATACACGTCTACCGGTAAATCCGGAATTATTAATCCGTCGATTCCAATTTCTTGGCATTTTTTACAGAATGCTTCTACACCATATTGTAGCATTGGATTAAAATATCCCATGATTATTAACGGAATAGAAACGGTTTTACGAATATCTTTTAACTGATTAAAAAGTACTTCGGTAGTCATTCCATTTTTTAAAGCTTGTGTAGAACTCGCTTGAATGGTTGGTCCATCTGCTAAAGGATCACTAAATGGCAAGCCTATTTCTATCATATCTACACCACTTTTTTCTAAGTTTTGAAGGATGGTTGCAGTGTTATCTAAATTTGGATAACCTGCTGTAAAGTATATAGAAAGTAGTTTTTTGTTTTCTTGTAATTTCTGATTGATTCTGTTCATTGAATGATATTTTTTTTCATTTCCGCGAAGGCGGAAATCTTTTAAATATTTGTTTATACTAAATCGGATAAGTCGTTCCAATCTGGATTCATATCATTTATTAAATTTTCTTTCCATTCCCGATTCCATTTCTTTATTTGTCTTTCTCTTTTAATAGAATTGTTTACATATTTAGTAGTTTCAAAATAGACAAGTTTATCTACGTTGTATCTTCCTGTAAAAGTTTTTAACTATTGTTTTTATGCTGATTCAGTCTTATTTTTAATAGCTTAGATCGACCAACATATAAAACCGTATGGTTTTTATTAGTTAATATGTATACGTAATGTAAATCCATTTATAATTAATGAGATTTCCGCTTTCGCGGAAATGAAAAACTACAACTTAAAATAATCGATGTAATTCTGTAAATCCTTATCCCCACGACCAGATAAACTTAACACGACAATATCTTCTGGTTGAAACTTTTTCTCCTTAAAAATGGCTAGTGCATGCGAGCTTTCAATAGCTGGAATAATACCTTCTAACTTACATAATTCTAATCCTGCTTTCATGGCTTGATCGTCTGTAATGGCAACAAATTCTGCGCGACCTGTTTTATACAAATGAGCATGCATTGGTCCTACACCTGGATAATCTAATCCTGCCGAAATAGAATATGGCTCTGTTATTTGTCCGTCATTAGTTTGCATCAATAGCGTCTTACTACCATGAATAATACCTTCTTTTCCTAACACGGAAGTGGCAGCACTTTCACCAGAATCTACGCCTAAACCTGCAGCTTCTACCGCAATAAGTTTCACATCGGTATCTTCTAAAAAGTGATAATATGCACCAGCGGCATTACTACCACCACCAACACAAGCGACTACATAATCGGGTTGTGTTTTGCCTTCGTGTTCTTGTAATTGCCATTTAATTTCCTCGGAAACTACAGATTGAAAACGAGCTACCATATCTGGATATGGATGCGGACCAACAACACTTCCAATAATATAATGCGTGTCTACGGGATTGTTAATCCAATCGCGAATAGCTTCGTTGGTTGCGTCTTTAAGTGTGCGACTTCCGGATAATGCAGGTACTACAGTTGCGCCTAACATTTTCATTCTTGCAACGTTTGGTGCTTGACGCGCAATATCAATTTCGCCCATATACACAATGCATTCTAAACCCATTAATGCACAAACGGTTGCTGTGGCAACACCGTGTTGTCCTGCGCCAGTTTCGGCAATAATCCTGTGCTTGCCCAAACGTTGCGCCATTAAAATCTGACCAATCGTATTGTTGATTTTATGTGCTCCGGTATGGTTTAAATCTTCACGTTTCAGATAGATTTTTGTATTGTATTTCTCTGAAAGACGTTTTGCAAAATAGAGCGGAGAAGGTCTACCAACATAATCTTTTAATAGCTGATCAAAGGCTTTTTTAAAGTCCGGTTCTGCCATTACTTTTAAATAGTTTTGGCGTAACTCTTCGACATTAGGATACAGCATTTCTGGAATGTATGCACCTCCAAATTCGCCGTAGTATCCTTTTTCGTTAATATTATAAATCATGGTTTTTCAATATTCTATTCCTAACGGATATAGTTGTTAATAGCCAATTGGTGTTTAAATTCTTTAAGTTTACTAAGATCTTTTACGCCTGGTAATTTCTCAAATTTGCTGTTTAAATCTAAGGTGCAACATAAATCCGATTCTGGACGCTTTAAGAATAATAGTAACGATTCTATTTCTTCAGGGCCAATGCCGCCGCTTAAAAAATATGGTTTTTTAGAAGGATATTTTTTGAATACATTCCAATTAAAAGGATATCCATTTCCTCCAGGTTCTTTTCCTTTGGTATCAAATAAGAAATATTTACAAACACCTTCATAAGGTTCTAAAACGCTAAAATCAAATTGATTTTTTACAGAAAACACTTTGATAACAAATACATCATAGTCCTTTAACTGTGCGCAAAATTCTGGTGATTCATCGCCATGTAACTGTACACCTTGTAAATTATAGGTTTCTATTTTATCTACAATATAATTAAGAGGCGCATTTACAAAAACGCCAATTTTCTCGATGCTTTCTGGTAATTCAGGGATTTCGGTATTAAAGAATCTTGGTGATTTTTCATAAAATATAAAACCTAGATAATCTGGTTGTATTTCTGCAACATCTAAAATGTTGTTTTCGGATTTCATTCCGCATATTTTTAGTTTCATAACTTTTGTCATTCTGAACTTGATTCAGAATCGTTTTTATGTTAGTACTATTTAGAATGGATTCCGCATCCAGTGCGGAATGACAAACTAATTGTTTAAATTTTTAATCAACTATTTTACTTCTCGATACATTTTGTTTCACAAAAGACTCGAAGTGACATTACTTTAATTCTTCTATAAATCTTTTCGCGCTTTCGCCGGCATTTTCTGTTTTCATAAAGTTTTCTCCAATTAAGAATCCTTTATAGCCATAAGGTTGTAATTCTTTAATAGCTTCCACAGCACTAATACCGCTTTCAGACACTTTTACAAAATCGTTAGGAATCTGTTCGCTTAGTAATTTACTGATTTCTAGGCTGACTTCAAACGTTTTTAGATTTCTATTATTTACGCCTAACATATCTAAACTCGGCATCATCGATTTTTGTAATTCTTCTTCGTTATGTACTTCTAAAAGGACATCTAAAGATAGGCTTTTTGCAAATTCTGAAAACTGCTTTATTTCTTCTCTGGTGAGAATTGCAGCTATTAATAAAATAACATCTGCACCATACGCTTTGGCTTCCAGAATTTGATACGTGTCGATGATAAATTCTTTACGAAGCAATGGTAGATTACAACTTGCTCTTGCGGTAAGTAAATCGTCTAAACTTCCTCCAAAGTATTTTCCGTCGGTTAGAACAGACATACCGCAAACTCCGGCATCTTCGTATCCTTTTGCAACATCAAAAACGTTTAAGTCGTGATTTATTACTTGTTTGGAAGGCGAACGACGTTTGTGTTCTGCAATGATTCCTGTTGTGCTATTTCTTAAGTTTTGAGCTAAAGAAATGGTTTGTCTTTCAAACAATATAGATTGTTCCAATTGTTGGACAGGAATAAGTTGCTTGCGAAGATTTACTTCGATGCGTTTGTCGTTTGTTATTTTAGTTAATATATCCATATTCATTTTTCCATAAAAAATGGAATTTATTTTATTATACTGTATTTCGTCAGTTCGAGTGATTTCGATTTTTTTATCGAAATTGTATCGAGAACATATTATCTTCTCGATACAATTTGTTCGTACCTCTCAAATTAGTCGAAGTGACATTTAAACTTGCCTATTTACTCAATGCAACAAGTTTATCTAAACTCGCTTTCGCTTTTCCGCTTAATAGCGATTCTTTTGCTAGTTCAAACCCTAGTTTATGGTCTATTTTATTTACGGTAGCAATTGCTAATCCCGCATTTGCACAAACCACGTTATTTTGCGCTTCAGTTCCTTTTCCTTTTATAACGTTTAAAAATATTTTTACGGAAGACTTCACCGTTTCACCACCAAAAATATCACTTTGGCTAATTTGTTTTATGTTTAAATCTTTTGGCGATAACATCGTTTCTGTCGCGTTAGAAATAATTTTTGTATTTCCAGTTAATGAAATTTCGTCATAGCCATCCAATGCGTGTACAATACTATAGTTTGTATCTGTTTCCTGATATAAATAACCATACAGACGTTGTAGTTCTAAATTAAAAACACCTACTAATTGGTTTTTAGGAAAGGATGGATTTACCATCGGGCCTAACATATTAAAAAAGGTTTTTACACCTAGTTCTTTACGTATTGGAGCCACGTTTTTCATGGCAGGATGAAATAAAGGAGCATGTAAAACACAAATACCTGCCGTTTCTATACTGTGTTTTAAAAAGTCGGATTTATTTGAAAAATGAACACCTAATGCTTCCATAACGTTGGATGATCCGGAAGCAGAAGATACTCCGTAGTTTCCATGCTTAGCAACTTTTACTCCAGCTCCGGCAGTTACAAAGGATGCTAATGTTGAAATGTTGAAGGTGTTTTTTCCGTCGCCACCAGTTCCGCATAAATCGATGGCGTTATAGTCGGATAAATTTATAGGAATACACAACTCTAATAATGCATCTCTAAAACCTTGTAATTCTTCGAGTGTAATGCTTCGCATCATGTAAACGGTTAGAAATGCTGCTATCTGACTTTGGTTATAATAGCCTTTTGATATGTTTACTAAAACCTGTTTTGCTTCTTCGGTAGAGATGCTTTCGTGGTTTATTAATCTGTTTAGTATTTGTTTCATTGATAAATTTTTATTTATCATTTCCGCGAAGGCGGAAATCTTTTAAATTGAATTTGCGTTACTTTATTTTTATTCGTTCGAGTGATTTCTATTTTTTATTTAAATGGCATCGAGAACTAATTTTGCTTCTCGATGCTATTTTTTCATGCTTCAAAAATCACTCGAAGTGACATCTTATATGGATATTCAAGATGGACAGGAGTAAATACTACTACTACTACTAATGGTTCACCCAATTCTCTAAGATCTGTTTTCCGTTTGGCGTTAAAACCGATTCTGGATGATATTGTACACCGCGAACATCATAAAATTTATGACGTAGCGACATTATTTGTCCGTTTTCATCCAAAGAAGTAACTTCTAAAACTTCTGGTAAATTAGTATCTACAACCCAAGAATGATATCTACCAACAGGAAATGTTTTACCTAATCCGTTAAAAAGGGATTCGTCATCCACGGTTACTGTAATGTTGGTTGCAACACCATGATAAACCTCTTCTAAATTAATTAATTTTCCTCCAAAAACTTCTCCAATAGCCTGCTGTCCTAAACAAACACCTAAAATGCTTTTTGTTGGTGCATACATTTTTATGATTTCTTTTAATAAACCTGCTTCGTCAGGAACTCCTGGTCCTGGAGAAAGTACAATTTTATCAAAAGCATTTACTTCCTCTAAAGTCAGTTTGTCGTTTCTTTTTACGGTTACTTCACAATTTAAATCTTCTAAATAGTGTACTAAATTGTAGGTGAAGCTATCGTAGTTATCTATTACTAATACTTTTATTTTCATCGGTCAATTTTTTCTGCTAATTCTATAGCTTTTGTTAATGCACCTAACTTATTATATACTTCTTGTAATTCGTTTTCCGGACTGGATTTAGAAACAATTCCGGCACCAGCTTGCCAATGCAGTGTATGATCTTTACTTAAGAATGTTCTAATCATAATAGCATGATTAAAGTTACCTTCAAAATCCATAAAACCAATGGCACCACCATAAAATGCGCGACTCGTTTTTTCGTATTTTTCAATAAGCTGCATCGCTTTATGTTTTGGTGCGCCACTTAAGGTTCCTGCAGGAAAAGTATCTGCAACGACTTGCATGGTAGAAACATTTTTGTGTTTTTCACCAATGACTTTACTCACCAAATGAATAACGTGCGAGAAAAATTGAACTTCTCTATAGGTTTCTACTTTTACTTGGCTTCCGTTCCGGCTTAAATCATTTCTAGCCAAATCGACTAGCATCACGTGTTCTGCATTTTCCTTGTCGTCAACGGCAAGTTGTTTTGCTAATTCGGTATCTTTCTCGTCATTCCCAGTACGTTTAAAAGTACCTGCAATAGGATGAATTTCTGCTTTACCATCGGAAACTATTAACTGTGCTTCTGGTGAACTTCCAAAAATCTTGAAATCTCCATAATCGAAATAGAATAAGTAAGGCGAAGGATTTACGTTTCGTAAAGCGCGATATACATTAAATTCATCTCCTTTATAGTCTTGTGAGAATTTTTTAGACAGTACCAATTGAAAAACGTCCCCTCGCGCACAATGTTTTTTTGCTAATTCTACATGTGATTTATACTCTTCATCGCTAAGGTTGGAAGTGATTTCGCCATTTTTAGAAAATTTATAAGATGCAAAATTCTTCGCTTTTATTAACTGAAGTACTTCATCTATATTATTTTCTGTATTATGACAATGCGCAAAAATATAAGCTTCGTTTTTAAAGTGGTTTATAGCAATAATGTTTTGATATACGGCATAGTAAATCTCTGGGATTTCTATAGAGTTTTCTTTTTTTGAAATTTCTATATCTTCAAAATATTTAACCGCATCATAAGCCGTGTAACCAAAAATACCATTGTTTATAAATTTGAATTTTTCTTGAGAATTCACTTTAAAACGCTGTGTGAATTTATCAATCTCTTCGGTTACCGAAATATTTTTGGTATAGTTTTTTTTGAAACTCCCATCTGGAAAATGTTGTTCTATCTCCTCGTTTTCTACTTTAATAGATGCAATAGGATTAAAACAGATATAGGAGAAACTGTTGTCGTTTGCATGATAATCACTACTCTCTAATAGAATACTGTTTGGGTATTTGTCTCTTATTTTTAAGTAAATACTAACAGGAGTAATTGTATCTGCTAGTATTTTTTTATAATGTGTATACAGACTGAATGTTTTCATTTTTATGCTGAATTTATTTCAGTATCTCTTTCTTTTATGAGATATCATTAATTGGTTAAAAAGGTTCTGACTCAAGTTCAGAATAAAAAAAAAGGCTTGTCGTGAATGACAAGCCTTTTTTGATATTTTAATTAAATATACGGTATAGCGTTAGTTCACGAAGATTGCGTTTCGAGAGTTCCACCACCAAGTATTATTTAAAATAGTATTCAATTATTTTTTATTTAAAAAACAAAGATATAAATCTAAATATAAACTACCAATGTTTTATATAAAAAAAACTACCATTTTCATGGTAGTTTGTGTTGTTACTAGTTTGTAAAGAGTGAATTGTTAGCTATTAATCGAACCTTATCTAGTAACATTATTTTAAGTTAGCTGTAAGTTAGAAAATATTTTGATTATTATGAGCTTTTAAGGTAGTAATAAATATAAAAGTCAAATTAAACTTTTGTTAAAGGTACTTGTGCTTATTTTTGTAATGTATAATTTTATGTTTATGAATTTAAGAGTTTTATGTATCGTGTTTATTTTGTTTGTAAGTTGTAAGCAAGAAAACCAAGACCGTGAGGTTTCTGCTAATCTTGAAAAAGAGAAGGTCACATCCGAAGTCTCTAATTTTGAAGTCCCTAATGTTGCGGTGTATGATTTTGATGCATTTGAAGGGTTTTTGAATATTAAAGATGATAAAATCTATGTTGTAAATTTTTGGGCTACTTGGTGCGCTCCATGCATTAAAGAGTTACCTCATTTTGAGGAAATAAATGAAGCTTATAAAAGTAAAAATGTAGAAGTGTTGTTGGTTAGTTTAGATTTTCCGAAGCAATACAAGAAAAAATTAATACCTTTTATAGTAAAGCATAAACTAAAATCGAAGGTGGTTGCCTTAAACGATCCAGATTCCAATACATGGATTCCTAAAGTGAGTGAAGAATGGTCTGGTGCATTACCAGCAACAGTGATTTATAACAAAGAAAAACGTGCGTTTTACGAGAAATCCTTCAGTTATGAAGAATTAAAGAAAGAAGTAGATACATTTCTTAAGTAGCATCTTTTAGCTTTTAATTCCGCTTTAAGCGAAAACGACAATTTTAAAAGAAATCTCAAACAATAGGTGAGGAGATAACATTGCAATAAATAAATTTATCAAATAAAATAATTATGAAAAAGGCCATTAAAATAGTTTCCGCATTAGCAATTGTATTGCTAGTAAGCGCATTTACTGAAAACAAGACAAGTGTAAATCCTGGTTACCAAATAGGAGATATTGCTACCGATTTTTCGTTAAAGAATATAGATGGTAATATGGTTTCTTTGAAAGATTATAATGAAGCCAAAGGTTTTATTGTCGTTTTTACATGTAATACTTGTCCGTATGCGGTTGCTTACGAAGATAGAGTAGAAGCTTTAAATAAAAAATACGCAGATAAGGGATATCCTGTAATTGCTATTATGCCTAATAATCCAGATGTAAAACCTGGAGATAGATTAGAAGCTATGCAAGCAAGAGCAAAAGCAAAAGGGTTTACGTTTCCATATTTAATGGATCGCGGACAAAAAATATATCCGCAATACGGAGCAACAAAAACGCCACACGTTTATATTCTTCAAAAAACGAAGAAAGGAAATGAAGTAAAGTATATTGGAGCAATAGATGATAATTACCAAGATGAAGCTTCCGTGAGCAAAAAATATGTAGAGAATGCTGTAGATGCTTTATTACATGGAAAGGAAATAGAAGAGAAGGAAACTAGAGCAATTGGTTGTTCTATTAAAGTATAAGTTGCAATAAAAAGAGTAAAAAAAATCCGAAGTAGTAATACTTCGGATTTTTTTTCGTCTACTAACTAAAGAAATCTTAATTTTGTAAAAAAATAAAAAAATGGCAGATTTAACACAACAACAATGGCAGGAAGAATTACAGCAAGATGAAAATGCAGTAATATTAGATGTTAGAACAGAAGAAGAAACAAACGAAGGTATTATACCAAATGCATTAATAATAGATATTTATCAGCCACAAGAGTTTATGAGTAAAGTAGAAGCTCTAGATAAAAGTAAGACCTTTTACGTATATTGTAGATCTGGAGGAAGAAGTGCACAAGCTTGTGCGATCATGAATCAGCTAGGTTTTGAAAATACAAAAAACCTATTGGGCGGATTTAGTGAGTGGACTGGAGATGTAACTAACTAAGAAAAAACAAACCAATGAAACATTTATCCATACTAGTGCTTGCAATACTGACTTTTAGTAGTTTTGGTTGTAAAGAAGCGAATACAAGCAACATAACAGTAGTTTCTACCCAAGAAATGCAATCCCTTTTAAAAATGGGTCAGGTACAATTGGTAGACGTAAGAACTCCAAAAGAGTTTAAAAGCGGCTATATTGATAATGCGCAAAACATAGATTATAAATCACCAACTTTTGCTCAAGATATTCTAAAGCTAGATAAAGAAAAGCCAGTTTTATTATATTGTCATTCTGGAGGAAGAAGCGCTAAATGTGCTGAAAAGCTTCAGGAAGCAGGATTCACAAAAATCTACGATTTAGAAGGTGGAATATCCCGATGGAAACATGATGGGTTGGCTGTGAAGCAGTAAAATTACATGAAATTAGCATTGTTGACTACTCGTTGACAAGTAAAAACCTCAACAATTGGATAAACAATTTGTTGAGGTTTTTTAATGTGGAGTCGGAGAGAATCGAACTCTCGTCCAAACAAGTAACCAAAGGGCTTTCTACACGTTTATTCTTTTCTTGGGTTTTCGATTGCAAGCTGGTTAAAGACAACCCACTTACAACTTATCTTCTTTATCTTGAAAGTGCCTCAAAGCGCAACACAATCATAGTCAATTTTTACGATGCCTCTAATAGAACGCCATTAACTAAGGCTTTCAGGAGACATTTAGCTCTCCTACCTAGTAGGACGAGGCTTAATCTTACTATAATTCAGATTATGCAGCTAAAGCGTAGTTATTCTCGCCGTTTAAAAAGTTGAAATAAGTATTTACGAGTATAATCTCATTACTCGACGTGCTTACCGTTTCATTAATCTCGCTGTCAAAACCAGTCGACCCCAAAATTTGTAATGGTAATTAGTGCGTTACTCATTTTTGCTTTTTAGGGCAAAAATGCGTCAGGCTTTCCGCTATATCTTTTGCTAGAAAAAAGCAAAAGGATGTCGCTGCAATCCTTAACGCGCGCAAACCTACACAAAAGCATCGGTTTACAAATGCAAAGTTATTAAAAAGTTTGTATAACCTCGCAATTCCTATTACTTTAGTGCAAAAATTATTCCAACAACATGTTCCTGACAAATTTTCGTGAACTCGTAGCTAGAATGAATCCAATAGTATAAACATAAGATTCCCACTTTTGTGAGAATGAAAAAATAAATTTGCAATGAAATTCGCCATCATCAAAGAACGCAAAAACCCACCAGATAGACGTGTGGTTTTCTCACCAGAAAAACTAGCCGAAGCTCGTGCACAATTCCCACAAGCAGCCTTTGTTGTAGAGTCTAGCGATATTCGCGTATTTCCAGATGCCGCATATAAAGCATTAGGATTTGAGGTGACCGAAGATGTATCCGACGCAGATGTTATGATTGGTGTAAAAGAAGTGCCAATCGATAATTTAATTCCGAATAAAAAATATTTTTACTTTTCGCATACCATCAAAAAACAACCGTACAATAGAAAGTTACTTTTAGCAATGCTAGAAAGAAACATCGAAATGTATGATCATGAAACCATTGTAAAGCAAAGTGGAGCACGATTAATTGGTTTCGGGCGTTACGCAGGATTGGTTGGTGCGTATAACGGATTTAGAGCATTAGGTTTACGTGACGGATTATTCAACTTACCAAAAGTAGAAAATCTTGCAGATTTGGATGCTGTAAAAGCCGAACTAGATAAAATCACCCTTCCAAATATTAAAATTCTTTTAACAGGAACAGGGAAAGTGGCGCAAGGAGCAAAAGAAATTCTAGACCATTTAAAAATAAAAGAAGTCAGTGATGCCTTGTATTTAACCTCCAAATTTACAGAGCCTGTTTATGTCATGGCAGATGTGATGGAATATGCAAAACGTAAAGATGGTAAAGTAGGAGATAAGTGGGCTTTTTATAAAGATCCTACCGGTTATGAAAGTAACTTTATGCCGTATGCAGCAGCAACCGATTTCTTTATTGCTGGTCATTTTTATGGTAACAATGCGCCGTATTTATTTACCAGAGAAGATGCGAAATCACCAGACTTTAAAATTAATTTAGTAGCAGATATTTCTTGTGATGTTGACGGACCAGTAGCTTCCACCTTAAAAGCTTCCACTATCGCAGATCCTTTTTATGGCTATGATGCAAAAACCGAAACGGAAGTCGCTTTTAATGCGCCAAATGCAATAACCGTTATGGCTGTCGATAACTTGCCTTGTGAGCTACCAAAAGACGCCAGTGAAGGTTTTGGAGAAATGTTCTTAGAACACGTAATTCCAGCATTTTTTAATGATGACCAAAGAGGTATTTTAAAACGAGCAAAAATCACAGAAAACAAAAAACTAACCGAAAGATTCTCGTATTTACAAGATTATGTAAACGGAAAATAATATTAAGACTTAAAGTCACACATGAGTAAAACAGCATTAATAACAGGAGCTGCATCTGGATTAGGTTATGAGTTAACACTTTTATTAGCTAAAGATGCATATCATTTAGTATTAGTAGATATTGACGCTACCAATCTTGCTAGAGTTAAAACCGAATTAGAACGTGATTTTAAAGTAAGCGTAACCACATTAGCTAAAGATTTAAGTCTTCCAAATATAGCACAGGAAATCATGGACGATTTAAATAATGCACCAATAGATGTACTGATTAATAATGCCGGATTTGGTTTGTTTGGTTCTTTTGTAGAAACCAATTGGGAACGTGAATCTGCCATGTTGCATGTGCATATTATGACCACAACCCATTTAACCAAACTCGTTTTAAAAGGTATGGTAAAACGTGGTTCGGGAAAAATATTAAATATGTCATCTCTAGCGGCCTTTCAGCCAGGACCATTAATGTCTATTTATTATGCCTCTAAAGGATATGTGCTTTCTTTTTCTGAAGCTATTGCTTGCGAGTTAAAAGGAACGGGAGTTAGCGTTACTGCTTTATGTCCCGGACCAACAAAAACAGCATTTCAAGAAACCGTTTCAGAAGATAGTAAAGACAATAAAATAACCTTTAATATGGCTTCTGCAAAAGATGTAGCTGCTTATGGGTATAAATCGATGCTTAAAGGAAAAGCGTGTGCTATTCCTGGTGGTTTTAATAAATTTTTGGCGATTTTACCTCGTTTTATGCCAAGAAAAGTAGCTGCTAATATTGTTAGAAAGATTCAAGAAAAGAATAGAGAAGATTAATTTTTTTCTATTTTTTGAAATGTCTGAAACATACTAAAGCTGATTGCTAAAAAACTTCCAAAAGTAAGCGTGAATAGCCAAACTTCTAGATGTTGTTGCGGTTGAATCACCATATATAAAATGTCTTTGAATAAAGCCGAAGGATGTTGTAAAATATCCCAAGAGTTATAGCGCAAAAATCTACCTAAATAAATTCCGAAGGCTGTTAATGCTAGAATAAAGTAAGTAATGCCGTTTACTTTGTTTTTGCTAATGTGCTTTTGAAGTAACTCTTGGATATCTACCATCGTTAGGAAGAAAAGCATTAAACCGTTGTATGCAAAAGTAGTTAGTAATAATACATCTAACCAAAAAATAGGGTTTTCGCTTATTTTTAAATGTATTAAATCGGTAATAATATAAGGTGCATTTGGCAAAAATAGTAACCAAACAATACACCAAATAGCAAGCTGCCATTTACTAGAGCTTACTTTACTTTTTAAATAGGTTGTAATGGTATATGGTATTACCGCTAGAAACAAATTCCATGTTAAGAATATATATATAAAGGTATGTGTAATCTTCATGCGTACCATTAGTAAAAAGATACTCAATAACATCGATACTGTTAGGAAAGCATAGATTTTATATCGGTTAAATAATAGACTTTTTAAGTTATGCATGGGTTTGTGATTTGTGTTCAAAAATAAGAATGGTAATTACGCCTAACGTGTAAGCGAGTAAATCTGAAATACTAAAAGTGCTTCCTAAAATAAGTATTGCTAATCTGTTGTTTTGAAGATTTAAAACTTCAAGAAAATTAGTGCGTTGTAAAAACTCGATGCCATAAGCAATAATTAATACAGCTATTGCTATGTAAAAAGGTTTGGTTTTTATAAAGCTTTTAAACATACAATACATTAGTATTACGACTAGATAATCTCCAAAGGTATGGCGAATAAAACCATCTTTTAAAAAGATTGCAATTAGTGCTTCGACTGCAAAAAGCAGGATGGAAGCTATTATGTATTTATTGTTTCGTTTGAATTTCATGATTAAAAATGGTTATCTAAAGCGTATAAAACAAGAAGAAAATAACCAAAAGTTACTGGGATATTTAAGAGCATGATTCCACAAGTTTTTAATATTTCTACTCGGTATTCTGGTTTAAGGATTGCCGAGATAACTAAGATTATCCATAGTATTAAATTCACCCAAAAGGCGATGACTATAAAAGTTATTCCTGTTGTTTCTAAGTGATTAGGATTCTCAAAATATAGATAGATGGCTAATAGTATGGAGCCTATTATAAAACTAGATGCGGCTGTTATTTTTCCTGTTAAAATTAAATTTTTCATTGTAGTTATGATTTGCGTTAGCGATTGCAGTGGCATCCTTTTTTGAGGTACGAAAAAAAGATATAACGAAAAGCGCGACCTTTTTTGATTCTGACGGGTTTTTGAAACCTGTGAGGTATGAAAAAAAGGTAACGCCATAATTATAATTATTATTATAAAACCTATCCGTTAGTCCAATCTATTTTTCTAGATACAAACATTACGGTTGCTAATATTATAAATAAACCAATGCTACCAAATAATAAAGCGTAGTTTTCTAATTGGATAATTACATAAATAAAGGTGTATAATGCAGTTAATGATAGACCGATAAATACAGGGAATTTAAAGGTTTTTAGAATGGATTTGGAGTAGAGTGTGATTAGCGCAATTACTGAAATTCCTGCAATGAGATATGCTTTTAAAAAATTACTGTGTTCGGAAATGGAAACGAGTAAGGTGTAAAACATGGTGAGTGCGATACCGATCATTAAATATTGAAATGGGTGAATGTTTATTTTGCTTAGGCTTTGTATGAGGAAGAAAATTAGGAAAGTTAAACCGATGACTAGGAAACCATATTTTGCGGAGCGTTCTGCTTTTTGATACTCGTCTACCATAACCATAAATTTGGTTCCGAAAGCAAAAGAGTTGAGGTTGGGGATTTTGTTGAGGTGTTGTTGTGAGAAAGCTCTATTGATATGTAGAATTTTCCAATCTGCTTTAAATCCGTCTTTTGTAATTTCTTTGGTTTCGTCATTTGGTAAGTAGTTACCAATAAAACTAGGGTCTGCCCAATTAGATGTCATGCTCATGGTGGTGGTTTTTCCTATTGGGATTAGTTCTATTTGTTTACTCCCATTAAAAGCCATGGTGATACTGAAATTAGAATTACTAGCTTCGGTAATATCTGCTGCTTTTATAAAACCAGATTCTAATACATCTAGATGGTTGTGATTGTTATTATTAGCGTCGTTAAAATTGGTTTGAAAGGAATAGGTGTTGTCGTTAAGTTTTAAAAGCATTTCACTTTTAATCCCTTTTAAGTTGGAGGTTTTAATGATAACGCTTGCTTTATCCCAAAGGATATCTTCTTTTTTAATTCCTTTAGATTCTAGATCTGTTGGAATATAGTATCCAGAAAAATCCATGTTGGTTGTAAATACAGCAGATTCAAAGTTGCCTCTGTTAAGTGTTTTGGAGTTTACGGATGCTTTGGTGTCTAGTTTTTCTGGAAATATGTATGCGTAGTTTGTATGTGTTTGTGTTTCCTTGAAATAGGTTTTTGTCTTTTCGTTATAGGTTTTTGTCTCGCTGTAGGTTTTGTAAGGCAGTTTTAAGATTGGCCCATATACTAAAACCTCATTTCCCCATTTTTGGTTTATTTCACTTACAACGTCTTGTTGCCTAAAGGAGCGTTCTTTTATTAAACTTTCTATAAAGGATAATGGTATTAATAGGATTAAGGTTAAAAAGCCAATCATGAGCATTCTTGCAGTTATAGATGTTTTCATCCAGTTGCCAAATTTGTTGGTGTTTTGTTTTTGTATTTCTTCCATAATAATTGTGTTTGTAAAGTACTTTGAATTTCAAAGTAAATAATTAAAAAAAAGGTTTTATTGTTTATGTATTAATTTTTCTAGAGCTTCTATATGTTTTTTAAAAGCAAGTCTTCCAAGTGTTGTTGTTGCATAGCGTGTGTTTGGTTTTCTTCCAATAAATTGTTTTTCTACACTTATATATTCGTCTTTTTCAAGCGCTTTGGTATGACTTGCTAAATTGCCATCTGTAACGTCCAACAATTCTTTAAGCATTTTAAAATCGGCGTACTCATTTACCATTAAAATAGACATGATGCCTAGTCTAATGCGATGATCGAATGCTTTATTTATGTTTGTTATTATGCTCATATACTTCTTGCTAGGGCAGGAATCTATTTATTTAGGTTTGGTGTTGCTCCACTTTAGTTACTTTTCCATTTTCAAAATATATGTCTAAAACGTCTGGATCCATACTAAAAAGTCCAGGAATAAATCCAATGTCATAGGCAATGTGATTTTGGTTGTATTCGTGAAAATCTTTTCCTAATAATGCTGTTATTTCTTCTTTCGTTTTTCCGATTAATATTTTGCTTTCCATTATATCTTCAGACATTTTATATCTTTCTTCGATATTTGTTTCCCATTCTTGTTTGTCAAAAGCATTGGAAGGATAATACGAAATGGAAAATATCCATAAATAAATTAATCCAAAATAAATTATAGGACTCAAAAATATAGCTGGAATTAGGGCTACTAATTTTCTGTTTTTGTCGTTTCCTAGATGTAGCTTTTTTAACACCCACTTCGATAAAAAGTAGGTTAGAATTGCTAGTATGAGAATTATTAGAATACTCATCTACTGGTAATTAATTTCATTGGTATCAATGGTTTTCATTTTCTTAAAAAGAATGGTTATACCAAAACAAATAACACCAATAAATAGAGATACTGGTACTAATATAATAAGCGCTTCATTGGTTGTTTTTCGTTTTTCTAATGCATTTAAAAAGACTTTAGACGTCTTTGTTTTTTCATCACTATTTAAAACGCCATCCTTGTCTACATCCAAATGCTCAAATTGTTGATTAAATTTTTGGTTGGAATAGTAAGTGTAAGACACGCCAATAGCATAAACTATTATGGTTGCAATTAATCCTATCTTTATTGCTTTATTCATTTCTTATCATATTTAATATACATTATGGTTCCGTAAATAATGTGTAATACACCAAAGCCAAGAACCCAAAGGAAAAACCCATATCCGGGTAATAAAGCGCAAATTAAACCTAAAATTATTTCTATCACTCCTAAATATCTAATATCTCCAATACTATATTTGGATGCATTCACTAAAGCAAGGCCGTAAAAAATAAGCATTAACGCTCCCGCTTGTCCGTACTTTTGTTGCCCAAGAATAATTAATATATAGATTCCTCCTGTAACTAATGGGATTAAAAAATTAAAGACCAATCGTCTAGAAGAACCATCCCAAATTTTCTCCTTATTCTTTTTTGCTTTTCTTGTGGTTAAAAAAATGGCAGTTACAATACTAAAAAAGGCAACTAAAGCCAAAACCAGTAAACAGGTTTTAAAAACCCAACCATCTAGAAGTAATGTGCCGTAACTATGTTTTGTTACCAACCAATATGCGGTTGCAGCACCAATAAGTGCATAGACTCCTGCTAAGATTCCCGCTAAGCCACTTAATGAAATAAAACGGGAGGATTTATTCATTAAATTTTTAATCTCACTAATGTCTTTTAAATAATCTTTGGCTTCCATGTAAAAGTACTTTGAATTACAAAGTAAGTGAAATTATTTGAATGTTTGCTTATAAATTTTTGTTAATTTTATAGAATCTAATAAAACTATGAATCCAGCAGAGCAATACATAATTAATCAACCAGAACCATATCGTTCTATTTTAATGCATTTGCAGACGGTTATAGCGCATACATTGCCAGAAGCGGAGCTCAAGTTTAAATGGCGAATTCCTTGTTACTATATAAATAACAAACCTATTTGTTATTTAAATGCTAGTGCTAAAAAGGAATTTGTAGATGTTGGTTTTTGGCATGCAGCACATTTGTCTAAAAAGTACGAAGTATATTTAGTTAGTGAAAACCGCAAACTAGTAAAGTCTTTGCGCTATAGGACTTTGGAAGAAATTGAGGATACCGTTTTTATAGGAATCCTTCAAGAAGTGTATATAAACAAAGACAAAAGCTTTTATAAAAGAAAGTAAACAAAAACGACCTCTTTGTTTCCAATTTCTTTTAGTTTAAATTTGAAATTCACTCTCCTCCTTGAAAAAAGGAGGAGAGTTGCTTACTTATTTTGGGTATCTTCAATATAGTAAAGTCTACTAATAAATAGCGTAGTTATCTAAATTCTAAATCTTCCGCCAACAGAAATTACACGTTGTAGATACCAGAAATGTTGCGACGCTTTTTCACTAGTATTGCTAGTCGTTCTAATATCTGGCATATTGATGAAGCCACCTCTTAGATCAGTTTCAATAAAAAAGTATTTAAAGAAAGTAAGGTTTAGTCCAACATTTAAAGAAACACCATAACCCGCAACATGAAATTCATCGTATCTATCTTTTTGTAAAAGTGTAGTATTCGATTTAGGATATAAAACTCCAGCGCCAAAACCTTCGGTTATGTTTATTTGAAATGTATCGGTATTATTAATTTTTAGAATAGATGAAATATCATCAAATCTATTAAGCTCTAAGTACACATAATTCAAACCGTTTGTATGTTCAAATTTTAAAAAATCTTTGGAAACAAAATAAGAGTCACCAGTAAATTCTTGATTGTATACACTGCCTTCTTCGTCTGCCGGAAGGTCTATATAACCACTCACGTTTTTGAATTTATTTCTTTTCATCACATATTTCATGTGGTCCACACCAAATGCAATATTGTATTTGTCAGAAATAAAATAGCCAACCTTTACATTGGTTTGAGGTATGGTCATTCTTGTCGGATTTATATAATCGATATGCCAACCTTTTGGTTTGTCTTTTGCAGAAGCATCATGAATGGTAAAGTCGTAACCTTCCCCTTGAAATCTAATATCCGATTTAGAAAATGTTTCTCTGTTTCCTCCCCAACTTAGAAAGAATTTACCTTTGTTGTTCGCAGTGTATTTTTCGGTGACAATAACATCCTCTTGCGCAATTGTAGTAGTTGAAAATAATATAAGACTGAATAGTGCTAAATATTTTAGCGTTGCATTTTTCATTAAAAAAGAAATTTGGGGTAATTATAATGCGTTTATGGTTTTTCTAATAGCTACCAAGTTGGTAAGTAATTTTTCCAGATTATCTAGATGTAACATATTTGCGCCATCACTTTTTGCATTTGCAGGATCAAAATGTGTTTCAATAAATAACCCATCTACATTATTTACAATTCCAGCACGAGCTATCGTTTCTATCATATCTGGTCTTCCACCAGTAACACCAACGCTTTGATTAGGTTGCTGTAAGGAGTGTGTTACATCTAAAACGGTAGGGGCGTATTGACGCATGGTTGGTATCCCTCTAAAATCGACAATCATGTCTTGGTAGCCAAACATAGTACCTCTATCGGTAATCCAAGCTTTATTGCTACCAGAATCTTTTACTTTTTGTACAGCGTGTTTCATGGCTTCCGGACTCATAAATTGTCCTTTTTTCAAGTTTACCACTTTACCCGTTTTTGCAGCAGCTACTACCAAATCTGTTTGTCGAACTAAAAATGCAGGAATCTGTAAAACATCGACATATTTTGCAGCAAGCGCAGCATGGCTTACTTCATGAATGTCTGTTACTGTTGGTATATCAAATTTTTCAGAAACCTTTTTTAAAATTTCTAAAGCTTTTTCATCGCCAATTCCTGTAAAGCTATCAATTCTACTTCTGTTTGCTTTTTTAAAACTTCCTTTAAATATGTAAGGTATTTCTAGTTTGTTTGTTATTTCTAATACTTTTTCGGCAATACGAAAGGCCATCTCTTCACTCTCAATAGCACAAGGGCCTGCTAAAAGGAAGAAATTATTAGAATTGGTATGTTTTATTTTTGGAATATCTTGAAGATTCATCTACTTAAATTTTAAGCGACAAAGATAATCAATTTAAAAACTTTTTTTCATACTATTTCTCATAATCCATAATGCCATAATAAAGTTGGCAGCAACAAATACGCCTCCATAAGCAACAAACTGTGTTGTAGCGTGAGAAAAGGAAATAATTTGAAGTACATCTGATAGATATGCTAATATCATATAAGAAGACAGACATACAAAAGTGATACCTAATCCGAAATTTAATCTGTTGTTCGGTTTAATTATTTGCCATAGGAATGGAATACCAAATAATAATATAGGATAGGCAGAAATACCTTCCATTTTATTAATATCTGTAAACCAATACGCAATAATAGTTAGAAAATATAGGTAAGGGATGAATTTTGAATACTTGGTAATTAGGTTCATAATGCTATTAATTTTAGTTAGGGAAAAATTATTATTCAGTTATAGTTACTTTAGGGAGTAATTAAATTAGAAAACGAAAAATAGGAAGAAAAATTACAGCATATTCCAATTATAACAAATAATTAACTAAAAAATAATCGATATGTTAAATTATGATATTTAATTTATGTGAATTAATAAAAGCGCCGCTATTTTATGGAATTAATAACCCGTTGAAAGGCCATATTTTTTATGGAAGTCATAAATAGTTTGTAAGATGTTAATTATCAAAAGAATTTAATGTACCTTTGCACGCTTAAAATAAGGCACTATTATGGCTAATATTAAAAATATCGCAATTATTGCACACGTAGATCATGGTAAAACTACATTAGTAGATAAGATCATGTACCATTGTCAACTATTTAGAGAAAACCAGAATACTGGGGACTTAATTCTAGATAACAATGACTTAGAACGTGAAAGAGGAATTACAATTACTTCTAAAAACGTATCTGTAGTTTACAAAGACACAAAAATTAATATTATTGATACACCAGGTCACGCCGATTTTGGAGGTGAAGTAGAGCGTGTATTAAATATGGCTGATGGTGTTGTACTATTAGTAGATGCATTTGAAGGTCCGATGCCACAAACGCGTTTTGTATTACAAAAAGCGATTGACTTAGGATTGAAACCTTGTGTGGTTATTAATAAAGTAGATAAAGAAAACTGTACTCCAGATGAAGTACATGAAAAAGTTTTTGATCTAATGTTTGAATTAGGAGCCGAAGAATGGCAACTAGATTTCCCAACAGTATATGGTTCTGCAAAGAACAACTGGATGAGTGATGATTGGAGAAATGAAACTACAAATGTAGAGCCATTATTAGATATGGTTATAGAGCATGTTCCTACTCCGAAATTTGAAGAAGGGACTACGCAAATGTTAATTACATCTTTAGATTTCTCTTCTTTTACAGGTCGTATCGCGATTGGTAGATTACAAAGAGGAACGCTTGTAGAGGGACAACAAGTTTCTTTAGTGAAAGCAGATGGAACAATTACAAAAACAAGAATTAAAGAAGTATTTATATTTGAAGGTTTAGGACGTAAGAAAGTAGAAAGCGTTCAAACTGGAGATATTTGTGCACTTGTAGGTGTCGAAGGATTTGAAATTGGAGATACAATCGCAGATATAGAAAATCCAGAAGGTTTAAAATCTATTGCAATAGATGAACCTACAATGAGTATGTTATTTACTATTAACGATTCTCCTTTCTTTGGTAAAGATGGAAAATATGTGACTTCTCGTCATATTAAAGATCGTTTAGAAAAAGAATTAGAAAAAAACTTAGCGCTTAAACTAGGAGAAACTGGTAGTGCCGATAAATTTATGGTTTTTGGACGTGGTGTATTACACTTATCGGTTTTAATAGAAACGATGCGTCGTGAAGGTTATGAATTACAAATTGGACAACCACAAGTAATCATTAAAGAAATTGATGGTGTTAAATGTGAACCAATTGAAGAATTAACTATTGATCTTCCAGAAACAGTATCTGGTAAGGCAGTAGAGTTTGTAACGAAACGTAAAGGGGAGTTACTAAGTATGGTTGCTAAAGGTGAGCGTATGATTTGTGAGTTTATGATTCCTTCTCGTGGTATTATTGGTTTACGTAACCAATTACTAACAGCAACTGCTGGAGAGGCTATTATGGCACACCGTTTTAAAGAATACCAACCATTAAAAGGAGATATTCCTGGACGTGTTTCTGGATCTTTAATTTCTATGGAAAACGGTACAGCAATTCCTTACTCTATTGATAAATTACAAGATAGAGGTAAGTTCTTTATTGAGCCAGGAGAAAGTGTTTACGAAGGTCAAGTAATTGGTGAGAACTCTCGTCAAGATGATATGGCTGTAAATATTACAAAAGCGAAGAAGCAAAGTAATGTACGTAGTTCTGGAGCAGATGATAAAGCGAAGATTGTACCAGCTATTAAATTTTCTTTAGAAGAAGCTTTAGAATATATTCAAAAAGATGAGTATGTGGAAGTGACACCAAACCACTTACGTTTACGTAAAATTTGGTTAACAGAAAACGATCGTAAAAGAAACAAGATTGCTTAAGCAATAGTTTTTATTATATATTTAAAAGGAATCCATTTTGGGTTCCTTTTTTTGTTTTATATACTGGCGAATTCTGGAAGTTATTAAATCTAAAAATTAAAGATACTTGTAAAGTTTAAGTTTAGTATATTTACAAAAAAAAATAATATGCATTTTTTATATTTCGATCCGGGTTTAGGAGCAATGATAATACAGGCAGTAGTTGCAGCAGTAGCTGGTGTTATATTATTTTCTAAAGGTTTATTGTATAAAATAAAAACCCTTTTAGGTTTTTCTAAAAACCAAGAAGCGGAGATGTATGATGATATTGAAATTGAAGACCAAGATTCAGAAACAAAACAATAGTTCGTGGTAGATAACAGCAAGCACGCTTCTTCTTTTAGAGATCCTTCAGGTTATATTTTTACTGAAGAAGGAGTTATTAAACGAACCATATTTCCTATATATTTTAAGCAATACAACGCATTAACAAGCACTGGGTTTTTTGATAGTTTATTTAAAAACAAACTATTAATTCCGCATCAAGAAATTTCTAATTCGGAAGATAAGATTGTTATACAGCCAGAAAATATTCCGTTTATAACCTATCCGTACGAGTGGAGTTTTAACATGTATAAAGAAGCTGCGTTGCTAACGCTAAAGCTTCAGAAATACAGCTTAGAAAAAGGTTTTTCGCTTAAAGATGCAACCGCTTTTAATGTTACTTTTCATGAAGGGAAAGCTATATTTATAGATACACTTTCTTTCGATTTCTACCAAGAAAATACGCCTTGGCGCGCATATAAACAATTTATTACTCATTTTTTAGGACCATTAGTTTTAGCGCATTATCACGGTGCACAATCTATAAAGTTAATGAGTAATTTTATAGATGGAATTCCTATTAAGATGTTAGCTTCTATGCTTCCGTTTAAAACAAAAATGAATCCGTTTTTATACGCTAATATTCATTTGTTAGCAAAGTTTGAGGACAAGCATAACGAAGATTATAAAGGCGAATCTAAAGCTTCCGCATTATCTAAAAAAGGACAGTTAAACATTATACAAAGCTTGTATGATTATATTAAAAAACTGACTTTAAAAGAGCATAGTGAATGGGGGAATTACTATGATAAAACCAATTATAGTGACGATGCTTTCGTGCAGAAATCGACCATAATCAACAAGTGGATTGTAGATTTAAATACCAAGACGCTAATTGATGTTGGTGGAAATGATGGCACTTTTGTTAGAAAAATAGATGCCAATTTAAAGCAAGCTTTGGTTTGCGATATCGATAATAATGCTGTAGATTTTAATTATAAAGCCATTAGAGAAAATAAAGAATCTTTTATTACTCCTTTTGTTTTAGATGTTTTAAATCCGTCTGCAGCTATAGGTTTTCAAAATAAAGAACGCGATTCTTTTATTAATAGAATGAAAGACTTCGCTCCAGACGTTACATTAGCTTTAGCTGTAATTCATCATATGTCTTTATCGGGTAATGTAACTTTTGAAATGTCTGCGCAGTTTTTTGCTTCGTTTTCTAAGCATTTGGTCATTGAGTTTCCTAAAAGAAACGATTCTTGGGTACAACGTTTATTAAATAGTAAAGTAGATTTTAAAGACCATTTTGATTGGTATTCTTTAACTAATTTTGAAGCTGCTTATACAACCTATTTTGAGCTTATTGAAAAAAAACCTATTGCAAATAGTGAACGCGTGATGTATTTACTAAAGCCAAAAGATGTTAAGTGATTTTCGAAATAAAGTAATTTCTTTTCTCAACAGTTCAAAAGATTATCCTATACTCGCTGCAATTGCATCTGGTTTATACCCTTTGACTTTTTATTATTATAGAAATTTCACACTAATTAATTCATGGAGTCAGTTTTTGTATTTTGTGTTTTATTTTTTAATAATACCTTATGTCGTTTTTAAAATAGCATATTCATTATGTATTCGAGTCGCTTTTTTTAAACCAATAAAGAAGTTTGTTTTGCCTTTGCTTAATTTTTCTTGGTCTATTTATTTGCTAATTTATGTAACTATAGGCTTTACTTTTAAAACTGCTGTGTTTGCTTTTGTACTTGTTTTAATAGGGACTTTTTTACTCTATAGATATTTTAATAAAATAGTAGTTTTTCAATTGCTTTTAGCTGGTGTCACTTTTTTTTGGTTTTCAAATTATTTCCTTTTTAATATTAAAAACCCAAGCACATGGATAAGTCAACCTGATAGCATTGAAGAAGTCATTTTTAAAAAGAAACCAAATATTTATTTCATTCAACCAGATGGCTATGCTAATTTCTCTGAAATAGAAAAAGGCTATTATAAATTTGATAACAGTGTGTTTGAATCTTATTTAAATGCGAATGATTTTAAAGTGTATGCTAATTATAGAAGTAATTACTATTCTACTTTAAGTTCTAATAGTTCCTTGTTTGCGATGAAGCATCACTATTATAATGAACCAAGCAATAGGATTACAGAACTTTATAATGCGAGAGATGTTATTGTAGGAGAGAATCCTGTTTTACAAATTTTAAATAATAATAACTATAATACACAACTGTTAATTGATAGTTCTTATTTATTAAAAAACAGACCTCATGTTGCCTATGATTATTGCAACATAGACCCTTATCAGTTTTCTCCATTTCCTAAAGGTTTTCAGGCGCATAGGGATGTTTTTTTAGATCTGAAAACGAGAATGAAGGTTTCAAAAGAAACAAACAATTTTTACTTTATAGAAAAGTTATCACCAAGTCATATTACAATTAATAAAAACCCTGGAAACATAGCAGAGAAAGAACGAGTAGGTTATTTAGAACGACTAAAAAAAACTAATGTCTGGCTAAAGAAAGTTGTAGATTTTATAATTGCAAATGATGAAAATAGTATGATAGTAATTGCTGCAGATCATGGCGGTTTTGTTGGCATGAACACGACATTAGAAAGTAGAGCAAAACGGAATGATAGAGATTTAATTTATTCTATTTTTACTGCACAATTAGCAATAAAATGGCCAGGAAAGCCAGCTGCTTTTGATGATAAAATAAAAACACCAGTTAATTTGTTTCGGGTTTTGATTTCTTATCTAAGTGAAAATGAAATGTATTTGCAAAACCTGCAAGAAGATAAAAGTTATTTGCAAATAATAAAAGATGCACCTATTGGAGTTTATGAGTATATTAACGAAAAAGGGGAAGTAGTTTTCAATAAACACGTAAAATAATTAAAAATGTGGAATAGCTTTAGAAATAAAGTTTTTGCTTTCTTAAAAAGCGATAGGGATTATCCGATTCTAGCAGGTGTTGCTGCTGGATTATATCCTTTGTTTTATTACTATAACAAGAATTTTACATTGATGAATTCTTGGAATCAGGTTTTATTCTTTGTTACTCTATATGTCGCACTTCCAATAGGAGTCATTTATGTGCTTCATAAAATTTTTTCTAAAATGAATCTTTGGAAAAAGTACGGTAACTTCATTATTCCTATTTTAAACCTTTGCATTTTTGCTTCTTTAATTGTTTTAAGTACTTCTGGTTATAGTAGTAAAAAGATTTTATTGGTGACATTAGTGGCCTTTTTATTGGGTGTTATTTTAAAGAATCATTTTAAGAAAATTATTGTTTTTCAGTTGTTACTTGCAGTATTAGTTTTTGCAAAATTGGTGCCTCATTTCTATAAGCAAATAAACTATACAACAGCTTGGATGCAACAACCAGACGCTATTGAAGAAGTCGTTTTTGTGAAAAATCCAAATGTGTATATTATTCAGCCAGATGGATATGCTAATTTTTCGGAATTGAATAAAAGTAATTATAATTATGATAATAGTAACTTTGAATCCTTCTTAGTAGAAAGTGGTTTTAAATTGTACAACAACTATAGAAGTAATTACAGCTCTACGTTAAGTTCAAACAGTTCTATGTTTGCAATGAAACATCATTATTATAGCAATCCCAAACCAGGAATAAACGAATTTTATAATGCTCGTGATGTTATTGTAGGTGATAATCCTGTAATTTCTATATTTAAAAACAATAAGTATAGAACGAACCTAATACTTGAAAAATCGTATTTGCTACTTAATAAACCAAAGGTCGCTTATGATTTTGCGAATCTAGAAAGTAAGGATATATCGTATCTTTCTAGAGGATATGGTAATTTAAGAAATATTAATTCCGATTTAGAAATTGCTATAACGAATAATAAAGAAACAAATAATTTTTATTTTGTTGAAAAATTAAAACCAGGACATATAGCCACCTTCAAAAATGGAGCTAAAGGAAAAGATATTGGTCGGTTAAACTATTTAAAAGAGTTAGAATTTGCAAATATCTGGTTGAAGGATGTAATTCATTTAATTAATGAAAAAGATCCTAATAGCTTAATCGTGGTAGTGGCAGATCATGGTGGTTTTGTTGGTTATGACTATACTTCCCAATCGAAAGAAAAACAAATGCGGGAAGATTTGGTACGGACTATTTTTACATCGGCTTTAGCAATAAAATGGCCAAATAAAGCACCAGATTTTGATGAAAAGTTGAAAACGAATGTTAATTTATTCCGGATTTTATTCGCATATTTAAGTGATGATGAATCGTATTTAAATAACTTACAAGAAGATAAAAGTTATAATATTATAGAAAAAGGAGCTCCTTTTGGAGTGTATGAAAGAATTAACGAGCAAGGAGAAATTGTCTTTAAATTGCAAAAGGAAAGTCTGGAGAAAAAGAACGATTAACATTGTTATTTCAATTCTACATATGATAAAAAAAATAAAAAAATATATAACTGACTTTGTGAATTCAGACAAAGACACACCACTATTAGCAGGTTTAATAAGTGGATTATATCCTTTGTTGTATTTTTATTCTAACCACTTTTTTTCTAAGAATTCCCTTTCACAGCTTGTAACCTTTTTTCTAATATTTATAGGTCTTTCTGTTTTAAGTTTTGCCGTTTCTTATTTTGTGTTCAATAAAATACCGCTTCTAAAAAAGTATAGAAAGCATTTACTTTTTGTACTTATAATAGCTGTTGTTGCTACTTTATTATCTAAAGTTATTTATTTCAAAGTAATGAAAACAGCTTTAGTTATTATCTTTTTTATTGCGTTTTTGTTGTCTCTTAAGTTTTATAAATCGTACAAGAAACTTCTCGTTTTTATACTATTAATGTGCGTGTTGCCTTTATGCAAAAACGTGATTTTTTTATATGATTCCTTTAAGCCTTTACGTTGGCAAGAACAGCCAGATGCTATCGAAAATGTGCAGCTAAAGAAAACGCCAAACATATATTTAATACAGCCAGACGGTTATGTGGGAGAAGAGGTTTTAAGCAAAGCACCATATTATGCGGAAAGCGAAATATATAATTGGCTAGAAATGGAAGGTTTTAAAGTATATCCAGATTTTAAAAGCAACTATCCAGCGACTTTAACATCTAATGCTTCCATGTTTAGTATGAAACAGCATTATTTTGGAGAAGACACTTTTCCTTCCCTAGAAATGATAAACGCCAGAGATGTTATTAGTGGTCAGAATCCGGTTATTTCTATTCTGAAAAAGAACAGCTATGCCACTTTTTTAGATGTTGAAATTGAATATTTTCAGCACAACAATAGTGCTCAGAAGTATGATTATAGAAATATTAGCTTGGATGAAATTCCGATTTTCAGCCATGGTGAGAATCTAAAAAAAGATGTTTTAGTAGATTTAGAGGAAATGATGGAAATAGATTCCGAAAAGCCTAAATTCTTTTTTATAGAAAGATTAATGCCGCATCATGTGAAATTGTATGATACCATTGTAGATGTGGCAACAGAAAGAGATTGGTATTTAAATCGATTAGAAGAAGCAAATTCTTGGTTGAAAAATTCTATCGATTATATATCTAATAAAGATCCTGAAGCGATGATAATTGTTCTTGCGGATCATGGAGGAATGGTTGGAGTAGATAATTATAAGGAAAAATATACCAATGATAATCCAGTTAATATGAGCTCTATTTTTTCAGTATTGTCTGCTATAAAATGGAATGGTAATTTAGAAGCAGGTTATGACACAGAATTAAAATCGAATGTAAATCTGTTTCGAGTTTTGTTTTCTGTCTTAAGTGAGGATAAAACTTACTTAAATAATCTAGAAGAAAACGGAAGTTATAACCTAGATAATGGAAATGGTTTTTACTATTCGGTGCATCAAGCAATACAAAGTAATGGTGATTATAATTTAAAAAAAGGAACAAACGAAACTTCAAAGCGGTTAAATTACATAAATAGCTTTTAAATTAGTAAATTCAGCTTTACAAAAAAAACGAAGAAATTATTTTCACGATATATAAATATAATCCGGAATATAAAGCACTTTGGGATGGTTTTATTACCAAAGCTAAAAATGCTACTTTTCTATTTCATAGAGACTTTATAGAATACCATCAAGATCGATTTGACGATTATTCGTTACTCGTTTTTAAAAAGGAAAAGCTAATCGCTGTATTACCTGCTAACTTTGTTGCGAATAAAATACACTCGCATCAAGGTTTAACGTATGGCGGACTAGTAGTTTTAGAAACCATAAAACTAAAAGAATTTACCGAGTGTTTAAAAGCAGCTTTAAATTTCTATAAAGAAAACGGATTTGAAAGTATAGAGCTAAAAGAACTTCCGTCTTTTTATAGTCCGGTACCAAATGATGAAATGCAGTATTTGTCTTTTATTTTAAAAGCAGATTTAATTCGAAGAGATACACTTTCGGTTTTAAATGTACAACAGCAACCAAAACTATCTAAAGATAGAATAGCTGGAAATAAAAGAGCTTTAAAACAAAACTTGATAGTTAAAGAAGTAGAAACCTTCGATGCTTTTTGGAATACCATTCTTATACCCAATTTAAATGCGAAGCATGAAGCGCAACCAGTGCATAGTTTAGCGGAAGTCACCTATTTAAAAAGCAAGTTTCCAAAGCAAATTAGACAATTCAACGTGTATAAAGAAGATAAGATTGTAGCTGGAACTACTATTTTTGAAACAAATCACGTTGCACATTCACAATACATTTCTGGTAATGCTGATAAAAATTTAATTGGAAGTTTAGATTTTTTACATCTATATTTGATGCAGAAAGTCTTTGCCGATAAGCCTTATTTTGATTTCGGAATCTCGAATGAAAACAAAAGCAAAAATATAAATCAAGGATTGCAATATTGGAAAGAAGGTTTTGGTGCAAGAACCATCACTCAAGATTTTTACCAAATAGATTTTAAGAATATCGATAATTTAGATACTATTTTTATATGATTAAGTTTCTAGACTTACATAAAATGAATGCGCGTTTTGAAGTGCAGTTTCAAGAACAGTTTCAACAGTTTTTAGATTCTGGCTATTATGTTTTAGGCAAACAAGTAGCAGCTTTTGAAACCAACTTTGCAAACTATTGCGGCACCAAACATTGTATTGGTACAAGTAATGGCTTAGATGCATTGATTTTAATATTTAAAGCATATAAAGAACTTGGGTTATTACACGATAATGATGAAGTTATTGTGCCTGCAAATACATATATAGCAAGTATTATTTCGGTAATGCAAGCGGGCTTAAAACCGGTTTTTGTAGAGCCAGACTTAAACACTTATAATATTTCTGTTGCTAATATTGAAAAACAAATAACACCAAAAACAAAAGCGATTCTTGCGGTACATTTATACGGACAAATAGCAGATATGGAACGTATTAATATACTTGCGAAAAAATACGACATATTAGTTATTGAAGATGCAGCACAAGCACATGGCGCAATACATGAAAATAATAATAGAGCAGGCAATTTAAGTGATGCTGCAGCCTTTAGTTTTTATCCGAGTAAAAATCTTGGCGCTTTAGGAGATGCAGGAGCGGTGACCACAAACCATACTGCTTTAGCAGAAGTGATTAAAAAAATGCGTAATTACGGTGCTTCCAAAAAATATGTAAATGAGTTTATAGGTTTTAATAATAGGCTAGATGAAATTCAAGCCGCTTTTTTAAATGTTAAACTTCCAACGTTAGATGCAGATAATGAAATTAGAAGACAGGTAGCAAAACGTTATATTGCTGAAGTTAATAACGAAAAAGTAATACTTCCATTTTATAATAACTCGAACAACCATGTGTTTCATGTGTTTGTTGTTTTAGTAGAAAACAGAGACCATTTTATAACGTATTTAAACCAACATCAAATCGAAACTTTAATGCATTATCCTATTGCTCCACATAAACAAGAGGCATTTAAAGCATTTGAGTCATTAGAATTACCAATAACAGAAGAAATTCATAAAAACATTGTAAGTTTACCTATGAGTCCTGTTCTTACAAACGACGAGGTAACCCAAGTTATTAAAATTTTAAACGACTATTAATTGAAAATATTAGGACCTACATTTTATCTTAAAAAAATAGATGCAAATGTTTCTTCTGTACTCCAAAAACCAAATCAAGTAAGCAGATGAAGCGCGTATTGAACTATATAAACTCTAATGTTTTATTTAAAGTTGCTTCGCTCAATTCTGCGGCAGTTTTAACTAAAATACTTACGGGTTTTTTAACTTCTAAAGCCATTGCGTATTTTGTTGGAGCAGAAGGAATGGCTTTAATTGGGAATTTGCGTAATTTTTTGCATTCCGCGCAATCCATTTCTATTCTAGGACTTTATAATGGCGTGGTTAAATATGTTGCAGAGTTTAAAGATAACGCATTAGAATTAAGTAAAACCTTATCAACCGTCTTTTACTTAGGTTTTATATCTACTTTTTTGGTTGCTTTTTTATGCTATTTTAATGCGGAACACATCAATAACTACCTTTTTCCGGCATATAATAATTATGCGTATGTAATTAAAATATTTGCAATTGCATTGCCTTTCTATACATTGAATATGTTCGCTTTCTCCATTTTAAATGGCTTTTCTAAATATCGAATAATTCTAATTATTAGTATTATTGGACAAATTCTTGGTGCGCTTATAACGATAGTTTTAATTTGGTTAAATAAAATAGATGGTGCCTTAGTTGCCATTGTAATTGCTGAGTCTTTAATTTTATTAATTACTTTAGTTGGTATTTTAAATCAGCGTAGTTTAGTGCCTTTAATTACGGTTAAAAATGTTCGACTTTCGGCCATAAAAAAATTAAGTACGTATTCGGTAATGGCTTTGTTCTCCGCGATAGTTTTACCATTAGTAGCAATTATTGTACGTAACTATATTATAGATAATGTTAGTTATCAAGCGGCGGGGTTTTGGGAGGCAATGACAAGGATTTCTAAATATTATTTGATGTTTGTAAGTACCTTATTAACCTTATACATCTTGCCTCGTTTGTCTGAAATAGATAACGTTAAGGAATTTAGAAAAGAAGTTTTTGGGTTTTATAAAACCATTATCCCCATTTTTGCTTTAGGCTTAATCGTTATTTATTTTCTTAGAACTTATATTATTGCAATAGTGTTTACTGCAGAATTTAAGCCAGTAGAAGACTTGTTTTTTTGGCAGTTATTGGGAGATTTTGTAAAAGTACTATCCATTGTGATTTCCTATCAGTTTTTAGCAAAAAATATGTTTTGGCACTATATTATCACCGAAGCATTTTCTGTGCTATTAATGTATTTAGCAAACATATATTTTATTGATTTATATGGCGTTAAAGGAGCAACAATTGCCCACTTTGTTAATTATCTTGTTTATTATATTGTAATTTTGCTAATCTTTAGTTCTTCCTTGTTTGGTGTTATACCCGATGAGAATGAAGGTGAAGATGAAGATGAAAACTTCGCTTAGTTTTTGTGAAATGTTTTCTTCAGAATTATTATACTATCCGAATAATAGTACGCTGCATTTTTAGAAATAGGAATAGAAAACATAGACTTTTTTAGAAAGAAATATGCTTCTGAAAATGTAATAGTAAGGAGTAACTTCAGTAAAAAGGAGGAAGTATTAACCTAGCGCGTTATAGACCAAGCTTCCAGGTATTTCTTGGCTATTAAAATGTAATCATGTTCTTTTTCAATAAAAGCTCTAGCATTTTTAGAGATTTCAGCAATTTTCTCCGGATGTAAAATTAGCCATTCTAATTTTTTAGCAATTTTCTCAGCATCCGGTAAAGCATTAATTGCAATGGTGTCTTCTTCAATACCATAATAATCTAACCACTCTTGTTCTGCTCCTGTAAAAACCACTTTTCCTTTTGCCATCGCTTCTAATGCATTATAACCTTGGTCATATGCAAATACTTGATCTAAAAGAATATGAGCCGCATTATATGATTTAATATATTCGGAATACGGAAGGCTTCTTGCTTCAATAATCTCGATTTTGGAAGCATACTTATCTTTAATTAATTCTAAAGCTTTATCAAATATATCATTGCCTTTTTTGTAATAATTTTGGTCGTTTATACCATGAAAAATTACAATCTTGTTGGTCATGTTTATGGGCTCTACTTTTACTTTTAACGTGTTTATTGGATTTGGAATCAATCCAAGATATTTATTGTGATTACGCATTGGTAAGTGATAATCTAAGTCGCTTGAAATTACACCTTGCATGTTTTTAAAAACATAATTATGTAACTGTTTAAAAGGTTCTGTACGCCATTTTAGTACATTCCAGTAATTAGCTTTAGATACTTTATTGTTTTCATATGGAGTAAAGATGGAATATCTAAACTTTTTTTCAAAAGCATAATTAACACTAATATAATCGGTGCCACAAGACAGTAAAAACACTTTTTTATTGTGTTTAAAAATGTATTCTAATAATTTGATTTCTACTTTCGGTAGGGTGCAAAAAGGGTTTTCATTTATTAATTGGACAACATCATAATTAATAAGCTTGCTTTTGTGTTTATTGATTTGTCTTCTAGTATTTAAAGAAGTAATGTCTATAGCTGTTAATTTATATATGATTTTTTTTA
Organism: Lacinutrix sp. MEBiC02404; assembly: GCF_053601575.1. Taxonomy (NCBI): domain Bacteria; kingdom Pseudomonadati; phylum Bacteroidota; class Flavobacteriia; order Flavobacteriales; family Flavobacteriaceae; genus Lacinutrix; species Lacinutrix sp. MEBiC02404. The sequence goes on from NZ_JBSHNV010000110.1 coordinate 68,187, forward strand.
CGAAAAGCAGAACCCCTTTGTTATAGGAGTCTTCTAAATAAATGTCTACAGGATAATTTTTAAAATCGTCAGCAAAACCAGCAATAGTAACTTGCGCTCCCAGTGATTCTAGGCCTTCTTTTAAAGAATTATGTAATCTGCTGTATTCTCCTATTAATAAGATTTTCATTTACTATATTTGGTTTCTAATACATTATCACTTGCAAAATAACAATAAAAAAAAGATTTGTGTGGTTACTTCTTCACTTGCTAAAGGAGGAGCAGAGAAATCTTCGGCAACACTGACTAATATTTTGCATGATCTTGGTTATAATGTGCATGTGGTAACGCTTTTATCTTCCGTGGAATATGCGTATTCTGGCACCCTTTTTAATTTAGGGGAATTTAAAGATAAAAATGATACTTTTTTAGGTAAAATTAAAAGATTCCGAAAATTAAAGCAATACCTAAAAAAGCATAATTTCGATGGTATTATTGATAATAGATATCGCGTGCTGGCTTATCGGGAATGGATCTTTACTAAATACTTGTATACGCATATTCCTGTAATTTATGTGCTTCATAATTATATACAAGAAAAAACATTTACGCCTTATAAATGGTTGAATGTTTGGCTATATAAAAACGAAACATTTACGGCGGTTTCCGAAGAAATAAGTCGGAAATTTAAAAAAGAATTTCAAATTAAAAAAATGCATACCATATACAATGCATTTAACTTTAAAGAAATTGAAAAGAAAGCTTTAGAAAGAAAGGCATTTGAAATAGAAAAGGATAGCTATATTATTTTCTACGGAAGGATTGACGATTCGCATAAAAATTTAAAGTTATTATTGCAAGCATATAAAAAATCAAAATTAGCAGAAGAGCATATTAAATTGCTAGTACTTGGAGATGGTCAAGATTATAATGAAATACTAGCGTATACTAAAGAATTACAATTAGAAACTCATGTGATATTTAAAGGGTTTACTGCAAATCCGTATCCGTATGTAAAAAACGCTTTGTTTACCATGCTTACAAGTAGGCACGAAGGTTTTCCTATGGTAATCCCAGAATCGTTAGCATTAGCAACTCCAGTAATCGCGGTAGACTGTAACTCTGGACCAAGAGAAGTCATACAAAATAAAGTAAATGGGTTGTTAGTAGAAAATTATAACGTAAATGCGCTAGCCGAAGCTATGGATAGTTTTATATTTGACAAAACATTATATCAATATTGTAAAGCAAATGCAAAACATAGTGTTGCAGCGTTTTCTATAGCGAATATTTCTAAGGATTGGAAAAAATTAATTGAAAGTACATGAGCCAAACTACCATAAAAGATATTAAAATTATTGATATACCTAGAATTGCAGATAGTAGAGGTAATCTAGCTGTTATTGAAAAAGATTGTACTCCTTTTGAAATAAAAAGAGTCTATTACTTGTATGATGTGCCAAGTGATGCATATCGAGGTGGTCATGCACATAAAGAACAAATAGAATTTTTGGTTGCCTTAAGCGGTAGTTTTACGGTTATTTTAAATGATGGAAAAAACAAACAATCTGTTACACTTAATAAACCCAATAAAGGCTTGTTAATACCTGTCGGTATTTGGCGCGAGCTTGAGGATTTCTCTTCAGGATCTGTTTGTTTGGTGTTAGCTTCAGATGTTTTTGAAGAGAGCGATTACATTCGAGAATATAAAGACTTTGAGTTATTTAAACGGACTTAAATTAACATGAAACCGTCGTAGTGTTTTTTGTGTTTTCATTAAAAATAATAAAGATCTTCTGTTACAACTTAGTAAAAAACGTTGTTTTGCATTTAAATTACGCTTGTTTAAATGCTTTAAATAAAAATCCATCTTCTCTTTATTACCTACAAGCTTGTATTGTAAAGCAATGGAAAACCTATTGAAATCTAAGTATTTTTTTAAGGAAGTATTACTTTTTGCAGCTTCTTCATATACATCTAAATCTAGAAATTGTCTCAAATTAGTATTCGAGTTAGAAATTCTATTATCTGCATGTAAGTTATAAATGGCAGTAACATTGTTATTAAAAGCTATGGGATGTTGTATCGCAATTTTTATCCATAAATCGGTATCTTCTCCAGCGCCAAGTGTTATCTTTTCATCAAAGCCGTTAAATTTTTCCAATACTTTTTTAGGAACCATTACTGCAGATGTCCACGCAACACAGCTAAATATACTGGATTTAAAATAGTCTTTAACAATACCATTCCATGATTTTGGAATGTCTATATAATCCGATTCTAAAGAGATTTCTCCCATTTTTTTTACATATGCATTTGCATATAAACCACAATTAGGAAAGTCTTCGCTTAGCTTTTTTAGCTGTTCTAGATGTGTATTTAGCCATAAATCATCGGCATCTAAAAAGGCAATATATTCGGCGTTTGCTTTTTCTATTCCAAAGTTTCTAGCATGAGAAACGCCTTGGTTTTTAATAGTAAGTACCTTAATTTTAGAATCGTTAAATACACTTAAGCTATTTAAACTAGCGTCTGTAGAACCATCATTAACAACAATGATTTCAAAATCTTGAAACGTTTGGTCAAGAACACTTTGTATTGTTTGCACAATAAAATATTCTTTGTTGTATAATGGAATTACTATAGAAAAAAATGGCATTAATTAGGTGTGTAAGTAACAAAGGTAGCTTAATCTATATAAATCAAATAGGTATAGAGATGGTTTTTTTGAAAGTAGGTTTTTATCAAAAGAACCTTTAAAATTTCTATAAATAAAAGCCAATAAATAATGAAGCTTTACTTTTTTAAGTTTGAAAAACACTTTGGTAATGAAGGTGTAGTTTTTAGGTATTAAGTCTTGTTTTAAAAACAGATGTAAAGCATCAATAGATTCAATAGATTTTCTTAAAAAGACACTACTTTCTTCTAGGCCTAAATGGTAGGTAGGGTTTTCAATATGTGCTACTTGTATCTTATTTAATTTTAAATGATAGGAAAACAAAGTGTCTTCGTGCCTTAAATTAGGAATGTCTTCATCAAAAGTAACCACATTGAAAACATCTTTTCTAATTAAAAAATTAAGTGTTAAAAAGCTTAAGTAACTATTTTTATTTCTTTTGTAGGTAGAAAGTGCTTCGCGTTTTCTTCCGTAAGTCCAACGCAGTAAATGGTCATTGTCTGGTTTCTTTTCGTCATACAAAATGCCGCCATAAATAACCTGAGAAGTTTTAGATATAGCTTTTAAATAGGTAGCAATAAAATTATTTTCTTTTGGAAGCACATCGGCATCCAAAAAAAGTAACCATTCAAACTTCGCTTCTTTTGCTAAAAGATTTCTAATGGCACTTCTGCCAATGTTTTTGTCAAGTATGCGATACTTTGTGTTTTCTAGACTATTAATCTCTTTATTCGCAATAATAATGTTCTGGTCTGTGGAGCCATCATCATAGCATAATATTTCAAAAGGAACATCCAGCTGTTTTATTTGTGCATACACTTCGGCAACAAGAGCGCTTATGTTGTAATTGTATGTAGGTATTAATATAGAGAGCATGAATGCTTGTTAGATTTATTCAAAACTAACAAAAATAATGTAATCTGTTTGCTATTGGTATAGTAATTGTAATTTTGTTACTATGAAGAAAATCTGTCTTACTATTTTATCCGTCTTATTTGTAGTGTTAAGTTTTGCACAACAAGAGTTTCATGTGTTTCCTAAAAACCATAAAACTAATCCTGGAATATCTACGGGAAATGGTTCATTACAAAATCCTTGGGATTTACAAACCGCATTGACGCAATCGAATAAGATTGTTAAAGGCGATGATACTATTTGGTTGCATGCAGGAATTTATAATGGTAGATATAATAGTACACTTAATACTACTACAGCGAATAAATATATTACAGTAAGCGCATTTCCAAACGATAGAGTTGTTTTAAATGGAAATGTTCCTTCCTCCCAAGAACAGACTCTAGGTGTTCGAGGCGGACAAGTAATTTATAAGGATTTTGAAGTTACTTGGTTGGGGGAATTTAATAGAGATGTACGAGTTGGTAAAATAGAAAAAACGGCAGGAGTTTACCATTTATTAGGAAACAATTGCAAGTTTATAAATCTTAAAATATATAACAATCCTGGTTTAGGTTTTGGTTCTTGGAAAAGTACAGGAGGCACCTTAATTACAGAATGTTTTGTTTTTAATAATGGTTCTATTAATAAAAAAGGAAGAGGTGTTGGTGAAGGATTCTATGTGCAGAATAAAAGTGAGGAAGAACGAATTATAAAGAATAATGTCATTTTTAATAATTACTATAAAGGTATTGAGGTTTGGTCTGCTGGTAGAAATGCAAATTTTGAATATGTAAAAAATATTACGCTAGATAATAACGTGATTTTTAATAGTGGTTTACCTGCAAATAAATATACGGTAGACAATATTATTGTAGCTTCCGATGATAGAAATGCCATTAATATTGCAAAAAACATTAAAGTTACCAATAACATATTATATCATAATACCAACTATTTAAAAAACGAGGTAAACGGCAATGCACCTTCTTTAACTTTAGGTTTTTATCATAAAGCACCAGTAGAAAATGTCTTGGTAGAGAATAATATTATTTTAGGAAGAAATAACGCATTAAGAATACTGTATGCAAAAACGCTAACCTTTAAAAATAATATCGTTTATACGGGGTATATGAATTTTACAAACTCGGTTTTCGAATTAGCAAAAAATAAGAACTGGAAGTTTTCTAATAATATATACTATTCTAAAAAAGCTGCAGGGTTCCGAATTAACAAAACAAACTATCCATTTAGTGAATGGAAATCTAAGTTTAACATAGATATAGATAGCCAAAAAAAGCACATTGGCGAATTTAACCTAGACCACGTTTTAGATATTACGAAAAGTGCATATAAAACGAATAGTTACAGAGTCGTTCTTTTTAATAAAGAGGAGCAAGATGTTGTGGTCGATTTCTCGGAATACCATATCAAAAAAGGAAGCAGGTACACTATTACAGATGTGGAGAACTTAGATCGTGTTTTAAAAACTGGAACTATAACGGAAGATGCTAAAATTACAGTGCCAATGCAAGCTGTAAATCCGAAGGAAACGAAAACATTAAATAATTTCGGCGTTTTTGTAATAGAATTTAAGGATCGAAAAAACACAGTTTCTACTAACCAAAAAGGAGATAAAGAAAAAGAAGATAAAAAGGAAAGCGCCTTTAAACGTTTCTTTAAAAGATTATTTTAACTTTTACGTTGTACCACTTCAAAAATCTGATTCTCATCACATTTTAAAGTTTTGCTTGGGTATTTTAATAACAAAGCATAATCATGCGTTGCCATTAAAATTGTATTTCCATTTTTATTAATTTCCTGTAAAACCTCCATCACCTCAATACTAGTTTGCGGATCTAGATTTCCTGTTGGCTCATCAGCAAGAATCAATTCAGGGTCATTCAATAAAGCTCTAGCAATAGCAACACGTTGTTGCTCTCCACCAGAAAGTTCATGCGGAAACTTAAAACCTTTCGTTTTCATGGCAACCTTATCTAAAACTTCATCTATTCTAGTTTTCATTTTATCTTTGTCTTTCCAGCCTGTAGCTCTTAAAACAAACAATAAATTATCGTTAATCGTTCGGTCTGTTAGCAATTTGAAATCCTGAAAAACAACACCAAGTTTTCGTCTTAAAAATGGAATTTCCTTTTCTTTTAATTTGCGTAAATCGTAATCTACAATATGTCCTTCGCCTTGCGTTAAGGCTAAATCGCCATAAAGTGTTTTCATAAAACTACTTTTACCAGAGCCCGTTTTTCCTATTAAATAAACAAAATCTCCTTTATTAACTTCTACATTAACATCAGAAAGGACTAAGTTATTTCCTTGAAAAATAGAAACATCTTTTAATTGCAAAACAAGATTCGACATAAAGTATAATGGTTTTAAGAGTTGTAAATGTATTATTAAAAAGTTAAAAGGTGAAAGTTATACCTTAAAAGTTTTTTGTGTACTATAAATAATTTCAGGGTTGGATTATCTACCTTCCTTTTTAATAGTATAGAACGCGAGAGTTTCTATACGAATATAAAAGCAGATATATGGTTACTATTCCTCCGTGAAACTTTGCGAGTCTCCGTGTGTCTCCGTGAAACATTTTTATTTATAACTTTCAACTTTCTTTTTTTAATAACTCGGTGTATAATTATAACAAAATTGTAACGTTATCATTTACATATTAATTTATCTTTGATTGAACTTATTTTAACTTTTTGTATGTAACCGAAAAGGAGTTGAAATTTAACCAGATGTAGCACTTTTTGAAAGTTATAGTTGTGCTACAAATAAAAAAAGTAACAAAATATGGGTGTATTTTTGAAATTTTTAGGGAATAGAAAAAGTCAAGATAAGTTCTTAATAATAAAAAATATAGTCCATGACTAGAAAAGACCTTTATATATTCCTTTTAGCCATTGCTTGTAGTTTTCAAGTGATAGCGCAGCAATCTGCAGCATATACAAGTGATATTGTAGAATATCAGAAAGCATTATCCTTATATAATAATCAGCAATATCTAGCTGCACAATCTTTATTCAATCAGATAAAGAAAACCGCAAAAACAGAAGTTCTACAAAGTGATTGTGCGTTTTATATTGCCAATTGCGCAGTGCGTTTAAATCAGCAAAATGCAGATCAGCTAATAGAAAATTTTGTAGCAGATTATCCTACAAGCACCAAACGAAATACTGCTTATGCAGAGGTTGCAGATTACTATTTTATTAACCAAAAATATGCGTACGCTAAAAAATGGTATGATAAAGTGGATGAAAGCGGACTAGCAAGAGCAGAAAAAGAAAGGTTTAATTTTAATAATGGCTACGTTGCTTTTGTAACCCAAGATTATAAAACTGCAAAAACCTACTTAAGTCGTGTGGAGAATTCGCAAGAATATGGATCACAAGCAAAGTATTATATTGGTTTTATGGCGTATCAAAATGATGATTATGATAAGGCTAATGAATATTTTGACCAAGTAGGTGAAGAAGAAAAATACAAAGAAAAGCTATCGTATTATCAAGCAGATTTACATTTTAAACTAGGTAAGTTTGAAGAAGCAATAAAACTTGCTAAAGAGCAATTACCAAATAGTGATAACACAGAAGTTTCGCAACTCAATAAAATTATTGGAGAAAGCTATTTTAACTTGGAGAAATATGCCGAAGCAATACCGTTTTTAGCTGCATACGAAGGAAATCGCGGAAAATGGAATAATACAGATTATTACCAACTTGGTTATGCATATTATAAACAAAAAGATTACGATAAAGCCATAAGCGAGTTCAATAAAATTGTTGGTGGTAATAATAGCGTTGCGCAAAACGCCTATTATCATCTGGGAGAAAGCTATGTGAATTTGGATAAAAAACAGGAAGCTTTAAATGCGTTTCGTAATGCTTCAGAAATGGATTATGACTTGAAAATTCAAGAAGATGCTTGGTTGAATTACGCCAAGATTAGTTACGAAATTGGTAATCCGTATCAATCCGTTCCGCAAGTACTTGCAGCGTATATAGAAAAATATCCGGAAACAGCCTATAAAGAGGAAATTGAAACTTTGCAAATCGATTCCTATATCACTTCTAAAAATTATAAGGAAGCTTTAAAATTATTAGAAGGTAAAAAGAGCTTTGAAAACAAAGTAGCATACCAAAAAGTAACTTTTTATAGAGGAATAGAATTGTATAACGATAATAATTTTCAAGATGCAGAAACCCTTTTCGATAAATCTATAAAAGAACCTCAAGATGCAAAATATACTGCAAGAGCAACTTTTTGGAAAGCCGAAACCGATTATAATCTTTCTAATTATGACGATGCACTAGTTGGTTTTAAACAGTTTGAACAACAGACTTCTGCTTCAGAAACTCCGGAAATTACAAATCTAGATTACCATATTGCATACACGTATTTCAAACAGAAAAACTATACGCAAGCAACACAATATTTCAATCAATTTATTAGCAAACGTAACGAGGATACGGTTAGATTGAATGACGCATATCTTCGTTTAGCAGATGGTTATTTTGTTTCTAGTCAGTACAACGAAGCGATTCAAGCATACGATGAAGCTATTAAAATTGGTAAAATAGAATCCGATTACGCATTTTTTCAAAAAGCATTAAGTATTGGTTATGCTGGGAATGCTTCTAAAAAGATTTCCGAATTAGAAGGTTTTATTAGTAAATACAAAACTTCAAAATTACGTGATGATGCGATGTACGAACTTGGTAATTCCTATGTGAAAGCAGGGAATACAGACAAAGCAATGCAGACTTATGATCGCTTGAGTAGCGAATATAATACGAGTACATTTGTGCCAAAAGCCTTGCTTCGTCAAGGGTTAGTGTATTATAATGGAAGTAAGAACGAACCTGCTTTAGTGAAGTTTAAAAAAGTTGCTGCAGATTTTCCAAGTACTCCAGAGGCAAGCCAAGCAGTGGCAACAGCGCGTTTAATTTATATCGATTTAGGAAAAGTGGATGCATATGCTTCTTGGGTAAGAACCTTAGATTATGTAGAAGTGACAGATGCAGATTTAGATAATACCACTTACGAAGCTGCAGAAAAGAAATATTTAGATAATGAAACCGATAAAGCAATTAAGCAATTTAATGGCTATTTAAATCAGTTTCCAAATGGATTACATGCTTTACAATCGCATTTCTATGTAGCCGAATTATACTTTAAAAAGGATTTAAAAGATACTGCTGCGCCGCATTTTAAATATGTTACAGAAGCTTCACAAAGCGAATTTACAGAAGAAGCTCTATTGCGTTTGTCGCAAATTTATACCGAACGTAAAACTTGGGAAGAAGCAATTCCTGTATTGACTAGATTAGAAACAGAAGCGAACTTTCCACAAAACGTAATTTTTGCGCAATCTAATTTAATGAAGGCAAACTACGAATTAGAAAAGTATAGCGAAGCAGTTATCTATGCCGAAAAAGTATTAACACATGCAAGTATTGATAACCGAATTAAAAGTGATGCACACGTGATTATTGCTCGCTCTGCAATGAAAACAGGAGATGAGGCAAGAGCGAAAACCGCATATGCACAAGTAGAAGTTACTGCAACAGGAGAAACAGCAGCAGAAGCATTATTCTATAATGGATACTTTAAAAATAAAGCAGGAAGTTATGCAGCTTCCAACACAACCATTCAACGTTTAGCAAAAGATTATTCTGGTTATAAATATTATAGCGCAAAAGGTTTAGTGGTTATGGCGAAAAACTATTATGCTTTAGAAGATGCTTTTCAAGCTACTTATATTTTAGAAAGTGTGATACAAAATTTTGTAGCATTTGAAGATGTAGTAGCAGAAGCACAAACCGAATTAAGTAAAATAAAAGCAGAACAAGCAAAGACCAATGCTTCGGTTGTTCCAGAAGATTAGTAAATTCCTGCGAAGGCAGGAATCTCATGAATACAACGAGAAATATAAATTTTAGTAAAAACATCTTTAATAGTTTGCTAAAAAAAAATCGAGTATTCGAGGAAAAAAAACAAAGAAGAGTAAGCAGGTTTCAATAATTTAATAACAGCAAATAAAAAATATGCGAAAGCAAAAAAATATAATTCTAGTATTCGTTTTAATTTTAATAACCACTTTAGGTTTCTCACAAGAACGAGATCAAGATACTTTAAATCCAGATGTTATTCAGGTTGTAAAACCATACACACCTACCGTTTCCGATGCTTTTAAGGTAAAGGAAGTTCCTTCGTTAGATGATGAAACTACAGCTGCGAAGAAAGAGATTCAATACAATATCTTTTCTTTTCCGGTAGCATCGACATTTACACCCGCAAAAGGAAAAGCGGCAGAAGTAGATGAAGAGGAACCTGCAAAATTATTCGACAATTATGCAACATTAGCAGGAGGAATGTACACCACTATTTTAGGGGAAGTGTATTTAAATCATGCAATCAATAGAAACGAAAGTGTTGGTGGCTATATCAGTCATCATTCTTCGCAAGGAGGAATTAGTGATCTGCTTTTAGATGATAATTTTTCAAATACCAAAGTGAGTGCTAATTATGCTAGAAATGAACGCGATTTAGCTTGGAATATAGCAGGTGGATTTCTGCATCAAAAATACAATTGGTATGGTTTGCCACAACCTTTATATGATAAAGATGCTGCTGATGCTATTGGCGATGTCGATCATTCTTTTATCGGATTTAATCTTGGTGGAGATATTGCTTTTACCGATGCTTATATAAATGAAGCAAGCGTTTTGTACCGAAGATTTGGCGACAATAATGACTCTGGTGAAAATAGATTTCTAGTGAATACCAATGGAGATTTGACTATTCAGGATTTAGATTTTAATATCGGATTGCGATTGGATTATTTAGGAGGAGAATTTGACAGAAACTATTATACTGACGAAGCATTGAAATACGGGAATTTCAATATCGGACTTTCACCAACATACCAATTAATAAAAGAAGATCTAACGCTGGATTTGGGAGTTAGCCTATTTTATCTAAACGATATAGAATCTGGAAAAAGTAAGTTTTTTATCTATCCGAATATTTCAGCATCCTATAGAATGGTAGATGAAATTTTAATCGCTTATGGAGGAATTCAAGGTGATTTAGTTCAGAATACCTATTATGATTTTGCACAAGAAAACCCGTTTGTATCTCCAACCTTATTCATGACACCAACCGATCAGAAGTATAATGTTTTTGTTGGATTAAAAGGAAAGGTTGCTAATGGAATAAACTATAATATTGGCGGAAAATATATAAGAGAAAGTGATAAAGCAATGTTTAGAAATAATCTAGTGCCTTATGGCTTTAATGCGGAGGAAGCATACCAAAACGGAAATTCCTTTGGAATCGTTTATGATGATGTTTCTACCTTCGGAGTTTCTGGAGAAATTAAAGCAGATTTGAATAGAAATTTTACTTTAGGAGTAAAAGCAGAATACTTTTCTTATAATGTAGACGAAGAAGCGGAAGCATGGAATCTTCCAAATTTAAAAGCGAATCTATTTTTAGATTATCAAATAAGCAAACAATGGTTTGCAGGAGCTAATCTGTTTTTTGTTGGAGAACGTAAAGGATTGAGTGGTTTTAATGATATTCAGAATACAAGCTTTCCAACGTTATTAAATCCAACAGAAACCATAACATTAGATAGTTATTTTGATGCCAATGCACATGTTGGTTATCATATTAATGATCGGTTTTCTGCATTTGCGAAAATTAACAACATAGCAAATCAAGAATATAATCGCTGGCAAAATTATCCGGTGCAAGGATTACAGTTTTTAGCAGGAGCAACGTATAAGTTTGATTTTTAAAGTCATTGCGAGGAACGAAGCAATCTTTCAAATGGAAACTAAATCATAATAAGTTTACATTGTTTCAACAGAAGGTTTTTAAAACACCCCTAAAGTCTCCTCAAGGGGACAGTGTTGCGTGATTACTCAAATGTTTAAAATGTTCCTAATTCGCTGTTAAGTCCTTTTTTCTTCTTTTAAAACGTCTATTTCATCAGTAGTTATGATTTTTATTTGGTAGACATGTCCCCTCGAGGGGACTTTAGGGGTGTTTTCTGGGAAATAACTTTCAATTTCTTATAAAAAGAATAGATACTTAAATTAGTTATAATTTTTTCCCGTTTGAGTTGTCCCTCGAGGGGACTTTAGGGGTGTTTTCAGAGGAATAACTTAGTATTATCTTTTTTAATTCTGTACCCCTTTCTTTTTATCCAAAGTTAGTAAAACAATAAAGCGTTCTTTTCACGTTAAAGTTGTCCCCTCAAGGGGACATTGTTATGTGATTACTCAAATGTTTAAATTCTTTGTTTAAAACGTCTTAAGATTCTTCTTCCTCTAAAAGGATGATTACTAAATTAGTTACTCTTTTAATCGTTAGGCTTGTCCCCTTGAGGGGACTTTAGGGGTGTTTTCAGGAAAATAACTTTCAATTTCTTATAAAAAGAATAGATCCTTAAATTAGTTATAATTTTTTCCCGTTTGAGTTGTCCCTCGAGGGGACTTTAGGGGTGTTTTTTATAGCTGTCTAAAAAATAGAGTTATACCTTCGGGGATAGTCGAAAAATAAAATATATTTTGTTTTGAAGGTCGCGTTCCTAGCTCTTTGGAGGTGTTTTTTTAATTCAAATAAATTATATTTACAAAATCCTATAAGCCACCTGAATTAAACCAATCCCATGAAAAAACTTATTTCCATAGCAATCTTACTACTAATCTTCTCCTGTAACAAAGAAACCCAACAAGTAGACACCATAATTACCAACGCCAAAGTGTACACCGTAAACTCAAATTTTGAACATGCTGAAGCATTCGCAATAAAAGACGGAAAGTTTATAGAAGTTGGTACTTCAAAATCTATTCAAAATAAATTTGTTGCAGATACTATTATCGATGCCAAAGGAGAAACGATTGTTCCAGGATTTATAGATGCGCATTGTCATTTCTACGGATTGGGTTTATATGAGCAACGTGTAAATCTTGTTGGTACCACTAGTTTTGTAGATGTAATAAAACGCGTTACCTATTTTCAAGAAAAAAGAAAGAGCTCTTTTATTATTGGTCGTGGTTGGGATCAAAACGATTGGGAAGAAAAAGAATATCCAAACAAAGCATTATTAGATAGATTATTTCCAGATACTCCAGTGGCAATAAGCAGAATTGATGGTCACGCTATGTTATGTAATCAAGCAGCTTTAGATTTAGCAAAAATCACAAAGAATACTAAAGTAGAAGGAGGAGAAATCCTATTAGAAAATGGAAAACTTACTGGGGTTCTAATTGATAATCCGATGGAATTAGTAGAAGCTATTTTTCCAAAACCTACAAAACAAGAAAAAATTACAGCATTATTAGAAGCGCAAACTATTTGTACTAATTTAGGATTAACAACCGTTTCCGATGCAGGATTAGATCGAGATGTTATTGAATTGATAGATAGTTTGCAAAAGGCTGAAAAACTAAACATGCGAGTTTATGCGATGATTAGTAATTCCAAAGAAAACCTGGATTATTACCTTCCGAAAGGGAAAATTAAAACAGAAAAACTAAATGTGCAATCTGTAAAAGTATATGCAGATGGCGCGTTAGGTTCTCGAGGTGCAGCTTTGAAACAAGAATATACCGATAAGCACAATCATTTTGGAGCAATGGTTATTGGTCTTGAAGATTATAAAAACCTAGCAACAAGAATTGAAAAAGCAGATTATCAAATGAACACACATGCCATTGGAGATTCTGCAATTCATTTTGTTTTAAATACCTATCAAAAAGCACTAGAAGGAAAAACAGATAAACGTTGGCGAGTAGAACATGCGCAAGTAATAACAGATAATAATTTTGAGTTTTTTAAAAATGAAAACATTATTCCTTCTATACAGCCAACACACGCTACAAGTGATATGTATTGGGCAGAAGAACGCTTAGGAAAAGAAAGAATCAAAGGAGCGTATGCCTATAAAACCTTATTAAATCAAAGCGGAAGAGTTGCTTTGGGTACCGATTTCCCTGTAGAACAGGTTAGTCCGTTTTTAACTTTTTACGCAGCCGTTTCTAGACAAGATGTAAAAGGATACCCAGAAAATGGTTTTAATAAAGAAAATGCATTAAGCCGAGAGGAAACTTTAAAAGGAATGACTATTTGGGCCGCTTTTGCTAATTTTGAAGAAAAAGAAAAAGGAAGCATTGAACCTGGTAAGTTTGCAGATTTTATTATTTTAAATCAAGATATTATGCAGGTTCCTGTGTCAGAAATCCCAAAGATTAAAGTACAACAAACTTTTATAGATGGCGTGGCACAATAATTGCTTTCTTTGTAAAAACATTTATTAACTAAGATCACCGCTTTCGCGGAAAGGAAACATGAAAAAAATATATACACTTATCATTGCATTAATAATATCTACAACAACTTTTGCACAAGTAGACGCGTATAGTGAAGACGTAAAACAATGTATTAAGAGTAATGGGACGTATGGTTATTATGAAAACGTAGTAGATCAAATGTTTTCTATGCTGCAAGAGCAATATGCTTCGCAAGGGGTTCCAGAAACGCTTTGGAACGAACTTAAAGGACTTAAAACAGAGTCTTTAAACGAGTTAAGTCAAATGGTAGTTTCTGCGTATCGCGGGCATTTTACTCATGAAGATGTAAAAAACATGAACGCTTTGTATGCAACCAAAGCAGGGCAAAATATGTTTAAAGAAGCTAGTCATCTTACGGAAGGTGATAAAGTAGCATTAACCGAGTTTTACAGAAGTGATACCGGACAAAAAATTACGGGATCTCAAGATTCTATGAATGAATCTATGAGTAAGATTTCTGAAATGTGGAGTAGTGGTTTTTATAGAAGTATAGTAGATAAGTTAAGCGAAAAAGGATTTAACTTGTAATAGAATACAGTTTGTATTTATATTTTTAGTCGGACTTTTATCTTTAAATAGTTTTGCTCAGGATATGGATCTTCCTAAGAAGGCTAAAAAAGGGGAATGTTATATTTCTTGTGAAAAAGAAGATGGTACATTTTCTAAAAGAGAAAAAATTGCTTGTGACTTTTTGGTATATTCAAAAGATGCAAAAGCATTAAAAACGCTACAAACAAAATTATCTAATTTGGGCTATGATGCGCCTGTTTCTGGTGAAACAGACGTTAAAACTATTGCAGCATATAAGCAATATACTAAAGATGAAAAAAAGCGATTAAAAAAAGCGAACAGAAAACAATAACAATAAATTAATGAAGCAAGTACAAATTATTTTTTTAGTAGTTTTTATATTTATTACAAGTAATACATTTTCGCAGTACGACTCTTGGTCAAAAGCCGAAGTTCATTTTAAAGATGGATCTGTTAAAACAGGAGAAGCAAAATTACCAATTAGCGGTACTGGAGGTCCATTTTATTCCAATGATAAATTAAGATTTAGAATTGCAGATAGAAAACCTGTTAAACTAATTGACGCCAAAAAAATAGAGAAGATAGTTTTAAAGGTCTCCTATTCAGAAAAGGTTAAAGGGAAAAGAATTAAAAAAAATAGAGAAGCCACTATCATTACCATTAATAAAAACAAGAAAAAAACTAAAAAGGGTTTCGCGGAATTAATAGTAGATGGTAAGGTGAAACTTCTTAAACGAAAAGTTAATTATACTGCAAATAATAGAGTATCTATTATTACTGAATCTCTTTTAACTAGAAATGATGATGTGCCTATAGCTTTTAATTATGCTGCATTGAAATCATTTAGAAAGCGTACAATGGAATTTTTTAGTGAATGTTCCATTTTAGTAACCAAAATTGAAAATAAAGTTTTTAAAAGAGAAGAACTAATAGCAATCGTTACGTTTTATAATGATAATTGTGCCAAATAATCAAAGTGTTCTCCTTCGGTAACTAATGCACATTGCAAGCCAACAGAAGTACAAGCAGTAAGCAACATGTTGAAATCTAAGTAAAGCCATTTCATCGGACTTTCCTTTTCTCCTTTGTAGCTTAAGAAATAATCTAGTTCACCATAATAATTGGCAGTAGTATCCATCCAAAATCCGCCATCTTCATCTTCGTACATATATTTAATATCACTAGAATCGATTAGTATTTGTCCTCCGGGATTTAGAATGCTTTTTAAATGCTTCAGATAGGTTACCACCTGATGTTGCTCTTGAAAAATTCCGGTACCATTCATCAATAATAAAATAGTATCAAAAGTTTCCGTTTCTTTTAATATATTTTTTACTTCCGCATGCAAAACACCTCTTTGTTTGCAAACTGCAATGGCGCCTTCCGAAATATCTATGGCTTTTACCGTAAAACCTTTTTCTTGTAAATACAAACTATGGCTTCCAGCTCCAGCACCAACATCTAAAATTTTTCCTTTAGCAAGTTGCAATGCTTTTTGTTCCAGTTTAGGCATTTCCGCATAATCCCTAAAAAGATATGGAATGGGTAATTCGTCCGTATCACTTATATTGGTGGAAGTAATAATGTCTTCCGTATAGTTATTGTTTTGATAATCTAATAATGCTTTTCCGAATAAATCTTTCATTGAAAAATATTTTCATTTCCGCAAAGGCGGAAATCTCATGATATAAAATTACTTTTGTCCCTATGGAAGAATTTCTAAATCAACTCCCAAAGCTTGCCAAAGATAAGCATAAGGAAAACAAAACCTTTTTTACAAAGCTAAAAAAGAAAGCACCAAAAAATTTAGATTATATCATGCAAGATTTGCATGAAGAAGAATTTGAGCGTACCGATTGTTTAACTTGTGCTAACTGTTGTAAAACTACTGGTCCTTTGTTTACCGATAAAGATGTGGATAGAATAGCAAAGCATTTCAAGCAAAAAGCACAGCAGTTTATTGCTAATTATTTACGCGTAGATGAAGACAATGATTACGTTTTGCAATCTGTACCATGTACTTTTTTAGGTGCAGATAACTATTGTTCGATATATGATGTAAGACCAAAGGCGTGTAGAGAGTTTCCGCATACCGACAGAAAAAAGTTTCAGCAAATTTCTAATATAACCATGAAAAATGTAGCTATTTGCCCGGCGGCTTTTAATATTGTAGAAGCAATGAAAAAGCGTATTAAGTTATAATTACTATAACTAAAACCTTTTTTCTTTTCGTTATATTTACAAAAACGATGCAATATTTGGAAAACCTAATTAACTATTTCGAAACCATTCCTACAGTACATAGAAGTCTTATTCTTGTTGGAGGAATTACTTTTTTTTGGCTACTTGAAGGTGTCTTACCTTTATATAAATTCAATTATAAAAAGTGGAAACATGCAGCGCCTAATTTATTCTTTACGTTTACAACCATTATTGTAAACTTCGCATTGGCATTCTTATTACTTAAAACGGCAGATTGGGTGAAACTAAATGATTTCGGAATTATCAATTGGTTACCAGAAATGCCGTTAGCTTTATATGTGTTTCTCGGTGTATTTTTCTTAGACTTTTTTGGTGCTTATTTAGCGCATTTTGTAGAACATAAAGTTAGCGTTTTGTGGAAAATACATGTAGTACATCATACCGATCATAAAGTAGATACTACCACAGCAAATAGACATCACCCTTTAGAGAGTATTATTCGTTTTGCTTTTACCTTATTTGGTGTTTTTATTGTTGGTACGCCAATAGCCATCGTAATGTTGTACCAATCTTTATCTTTAATAGCCACCCAGTTTACACATGCTAATATTAAGTTGCCAAGAAAAGTAGATGTCGCTTTGAGCTATTTTTTGGTTTCACCCGATATGCATAAAGTCCACCATCATTATGTTTTACCGTATACAGATTCTAACTACGGAAATATTTTTTCGGTTTGGGATAGGCTTTTAGGGACCTTCATGAAATTAGATAGAGATAAATTAATCTATGGAGTAGATGTTTTTCCAAACGAAGCAGAAAACAGTAGCATTACAAATCTGCTAAAACAACCTTTTCAAAAATATAGAAATCCTACCATTACAAACCCTAAAGAATAGTTATGCAAAAGAGTATGATACTTTCTTTAATATTTAATTTATGAGTTTTAATTCTTCGCAAAGTATAGATATCCAAGGGCACAGAGGTTGTCGAGGTTTACTACCAGAAAACACCATTCCTGCATTTAAAAAAGCAATCGTGTTAGGTGTGCATACTTTAGAGTTAGATGTAGTTATATCTAAAGATGGAAAAGTGATCGTTTCGCACGAGCCTTATATGAATCCTGCTATTTGCTTAGATCCTAACGGAAAAGAAATTCCGGAAGTAGATGGTGAAAAGTACAATTTATATGCCTTAACATATGAAGAGATTAAAGCTTTTGATTGTGGTTCTAAACTTCATGAAAGATTTCCTAACCAAGAAAAAATAAAAACCTACAAACCTACTTTAGTGGAAGTCTTTAATGCTTCGGAAGCATTAAGTCAAACAATTAAATATAATATTGAAATTAAAGCCTTACCAGAATATGATGGTGTTTTTACTCCCAAACCAAAAGCATTTGTAAAATTGGTTTTACAGGTCATTCAAGAGCATAAAATGTTAGAAAGGTGTAATCTGCAATCTTTTGATATCCGTGTTTTAGAAGAAATTAAAAGACAAGCTCCAGAAATGAAAGTCGCTATTTTAGTAGATGAAGATGAATCTATTTCTAAAAAACTAAAACAGTTAAGTCACCAGCCAGAAATTATAAGTCCTTATTATAGACTATTAGATCTAGAAACTACCCGTAAATATCAAGATGAAGGATTTCAAATAATTCCTTGGACGGTTAATACGGCTTTCGAAATGCATGAAATGTTGCGTTTTAATGTGGATGGCATTATTACAGATTATCCAGATGTATTATTGCAAATTATGGAAGGAAATCATTAATTTTTTATCAGAGCTACAATTATCGCATTAAACGATTGATAATTCATAGATTTTAGTAAAAAAACGAAAGGGTTTTGTGTTTTTCTTCAATTTATTAGAAACTAAAGTCTTTTATTTCAGTCTAATAGCATTTCATCTATAAAACGTTGGTATTCATCGAATATTCCTGTAAATACCATAAATGGGAGTCTGTTTTTTGTAAATTAATATGATCTTTGGACCGAAGTTTGATTAATAGCTTATATCAAATTCCATAAAAATGATTAAATTAATATACGTAATGAAGAAGGGGAAAATTACATTATTATGCTTAGTAGTAGCTATGTTAGCTGTTACTTCAACCTATAGTCAAAACATTGTATATTCTACGATTGCAAAAAATATTAATTCAGAGGCAAATAGTTTACAACACAATTTAAATAGAGCTGGAGATACATTGCATTTAAGTAGTGATTTCAAATTGTATAAAGTAGAGTTTATTGGTACCTACGAATCTAAAGTTTTTCCTGTAGAAGGAGAAACAAAACAGATTAGTATTCCTTTAGCATCTGTTCCTGTTGGAGAATATACTATTGCTGCTTTTCAAATTGAAAAAACAGAAGGTATTTATCAAGATCAAAAAACGATTGTTTTTAGAATTTCTAGACTTTTACCAATTGAAGATCCTATAATAGAAGAAGAATTACTTGCAGAAGTAGTACCAGAAATTATTGAAGAAGAACCAATAATTAAAGAGGAAGAAGCTGTTGTTGCAGAAGTAAAAAAAGAAACACCTGTTAAAAAGGAAAGCGTTAACAAAGGAAAAGTAGAAAAGGAGATTATTAAGAAAGATAAAGTCAAGAAAGAAATAATAAAAGAAAATAAAACTAGCGTTACTGCGCTTACTCCTAAGCTTAAAAAGGAAAGAGTAAAGAAAGAAGTAGTAAAAGAAAATAAAACGAGAGTTGCTATTCTTGCTCCTAAGGTCAAAAAGGAATATACAAAACCGGAAAGACCAATAGTAGGAAAAGAACTAGTGATCGCTAAACCAGAAAGAAAATCAAGAGTTGTAGAAAGAAAAGAGCCTAGTTTAGACTCTACAGAATATAAAAGCTACAATCTTACAAATGGAAGAAACGGACGTTACGCTGTGCAGTCTCGTGAAGCGTATAGAGCAGAAAACTTAAGACCAAATGGAGAGCCTTACAACTAGTTTGAATTAGTCATAAAGCAAATTGTATTTGCAAACATTTAAAAGCCTTTAGAATTTTTCTAGAGGCTTTCTTTTTATTTATACAATAAATAAGCTTGTCGCATGGTGTCATAAGACGCTAATCCTCGAACCCAAGTTTTCTTAATCTCGTAAGCAGTATGTCTTGTTTCTATTTGCTTTTGTAGTTCTTTAGTACCAGCTAATTTAGTAAAGAAGTTATTGAAAAAGGTTTCTTTATTAGCAGTTGCTTGATAGGCTTCAATAATATAATTTAAGTCTAACCTGCTTAAATATTTACTCGTGCTTAAATCCATACCATAACATTGTTTGTTTTCATGTTTAGGGTATTTAGAACCTGCGTTAGGTTTTGGGGTGAATTCATAAGTATACGGAAACATTTTAGTGTCCAAAAACGGACTCCCAAATATTTGAAACTGCTTGTCTGTTCCTCTTCCTGCACTTACATTCGTGCCTTCAAAAAAGCATAAACTAGGATATAAGTTTATCGACTTCGCATTTGGTAAATTTGGTGAAGGATTAATAGGTAAGTTATATACGGTATCATGCGTGTAGTTTTCCATAGCAATAACGGCTATCTTGCATTGCACACCGTTTTCTAGCCATTTTTCACCATTGATCATTTGAGCGTATTCGCCAATAGTCATTCCGTGAACCACAGGAACTGGGTGCATGCCAACAAAGCTTTTATGTTCCATTTCTAAAATCGGACCATCAATATAATGTCCATTTGGATTTGGTCTGTCTAAAATTAATACAGGAATATTTGCTTCTGCACAAGCCTCCATTACATAATGTAAAGAAGAAATGTAAGTGTAAAAACGAGCACCAACATCTTGAATA
Source organism: Lacinutrix sp. MEBiC02404 (assembly GCF_053601575.1). Lineage (NCBI taxonomy): Bacteria > Pseudomonadati > Bacteroidota > Flavobacteriia > Flavobacteriales > Flavobacteriaceae > Lacinutrix > Lacinutrix sp. MEBiC02404. The sequence goes on from NZ_JBSHNV010000110.1 coordinate 88,672, forward strand.
TCAAAAATTACAACATCTAAATCTTTAAGCTGCTCTGCAGAAGGCTTTTTGTTTTTACCATACAACGAAACAATTGGCAAACCTGTTTTGGTGTCTATGCCATCTTTAACTACTTCACCAGCATCTGCAGTTCCTCTAAAACCATGTTCTGGAGCAAATACTTTTTTTACGTTTACTTGTAAAGCTACTAAAGAATCTACAAGATGTGTGTAGCTTGTGCTTTTTGCCTTTTTACTTATTCCTTTAAAAACTACGGAAGTCTGATTCGCAACAATACCAACACGTTTTCCGTTTAATAAAGGCAAATACGCTTCGGTTTGGTTTGCGCCAATAATTAAAGTTTTTTCTATTGGTTCCTGTATGTCATAGGCAACCTGTCCAAGCATCGCTTCATTAGAGTTATTAGTATCTTTTGTTTTCGAATTACTTCCGCAAGAAATTAATACCAAAACAAATAATAAAACTGTATTTTTGAAAACATTAAATCGCATAATCTAGTTTGAATTTCGAGTTTTTTATAGCTAAACGCATTATTAGTAGTAAAGCGTATAAAAGTAGTGTTTCGGCACCAATAATAAAAATTGGAATCGCGGCAATTGCTGTTGGTATCATAGTAATGATGATTGCTGTTGCTACAGGAATTGGCTTGCAACAAAAAATTAGAGATAAAGTATCCGCATTTAATGGACATATTATTATTTCTAATTTCGATAGTAACAATTCTCAAGAAAGCGGAAAACCAATTTCTACCAAACAAGATTTCTATCCAACCTTTAAAAATGTAGAAGGCATAAAGAATGTGCAAGCAGTTGCTGCAAAATTCGGAGTGATACGAACCGAAACCGATTTTGAAGCCATTATTGTAAAAGGAGTAGGAGCAGATTACAATTGGGATTATTTTAATGAATTTTTAATCGAAGGTAGATTACCAGATTATACCAAAGAAAGAAACCAAGATGTGCTAGTTTCTGAAGACTTAGCTAAACGCATGCAGTTTGCTTTAAACGATACCTTCACTACTTTTTTTAAAAAAGAAGATCCAAACGCGTTGCCAACACAAATCCGCTATAACATTGTAGGTATTTATAATTCTGGACTAAAAGAATTTGACGAAACCTATGTGCTTGGGGATATTAGACATATTCAAAGAGTCAATAAATGGGAAGCAGACCAAGTAGGAAGCTTTGAGGTTTTATTAGAAGATTATAATGAATTAGACCAAAAATATAGAGAAGTTTTTCAAAATACACCATCGTTATTAAATGCAGTGACCGTAGAACAAAAACACGCTTCTATTTTTGAGTGGATTAGTATTTTCGATAAAAACACCTATGGTATTATTGGTATTATGATACTTGTTGCAGGAATAAATATGATCACCGCATTACTCGTTTTAATACTGGAACGTACAAAAATGATTGGTATTTTTAAAGCACTAGGAAGTAACAACTGGAGTATTCGTAAAATATTTTTATACAACGCGAGCTATATTATTTTAATCGGTTTATTTTGGGGAAACCTAATCGGTTTTACAATTTTACTAGTACAAAAATATTTAAAACTTTTCCCGTTAGACCCAAGTGTATATCATGTGAGCGAAGTGCCAATCTATATTAATTTAGGCTATATTCTAGCATTAAACATCGGCACATTTATTCTTTGTTTAATCATGTTATTAATTCCGTCTTATCTAATTACTAAAATTTCTCCAGTAAAAGCAATTCGTTTTGAATAAATAATAATAATGTCTCCAAGTAAATTTTTTATATAAGTTGGGCGTTTACTACTTCGCTAGCCTTCTTCGCTGAAATGGCTGTGAAGGCCTAAAAGCTTCGTAATACCGCGCTTTCGCAAGTCGCTCTTTGCAAGGAGCTCCAACAATTGCTCAATCCCTAACGCAAAATAAAAACGAACTTTTAACTTTTAACTATTCCCTTTTAACTATTTTTGCACTTCGAATAATAGGTTGAATTAAAAAAAGATTCCCATTTTCATGGGAAGTACACATGGAATACGCAAAGAACATACTAGAAACTATTGGTAATACGCCATTAGTAAAACTAAATAAACTAACAGCAGAATTGCCTTGTCTAGTTTTAGCAAAATACGAAACCTTTAATCCTGGAAATTCAGCAAAAGATAGAATGGCTTTAACCATGATTGAAGATGCAGAAGCAGACGGACGATTAAAACCGGGAGGAACTATTATTGAAGGAACTTCAGGAAATACCGGAATGGGTTTAGCACTTGCTGCCATTGTAAAAGGATACAAATGTATTTTTGTAATTAGCGATAAGCAATCCAAAGAAAAAACAGATGTATTAAGAGCACATGGTGCTGAGGTTGTTGTTTGTCCGACAGATGTAGAACCAACAGATCCAAGATCCTACTATTCCGTTTCCAAACGTTTAGGAGAAGAAACACCAAACTCTTGGTATGTAAATCAATATGATAACCCAAGTAATGCAAAAGCACACTACCAAAGTACAGGACCAGAAATTTGGAAACAAACAGAAGGAAAGATTACACATTTTGTGGTTGGAGTAGGAACTGGAGGAACGATTTCTGGAGTTGGTAAATACTTAAAAGAACAAAATCCAAATGTGAAAGTTTGGGGAATTGATACCTACGGATCGGTATTTAAAAAATACCACGAAACAGGAATCTTTGATGAGAAGGAAATATATCCTTATGTAACCGAAGGTATTGGGGAAGACATCTTACCAAAAAATGTAGACTTTTCTCTTATTGACGGATTTACTAAAGTAACCGATAAAGATGCAGCAGTATACACACAAAAACTAGCTTTAGAAGAAGGTATGTTTTTAGGGAATAGTGCAGGAGCAGCTGTAAAAGGTTTGTTACAATTAAAAGATGAATTTAAAAAAGACGATGTGGTAGTGGTTCTTTTTCATGATCACGGAAGTCGTTATGTTGGAAAAATGTTCAACAACGATTGGATGAAAAAAATGGGTTACATAGAATAATTTTTAATTCTAACTGTCATTGCGAGGAGCAAAGCGACGAAGCAATCTCATAAAGCAACCTAAATCATAAAATAAAAAAAACCTCCTGAAAATTTCAGGAGGTTTTTTTAATATCCATTTGTAGTCTAAAACTAAAAACTAGCAACGAAAAGCTACTAAGGATTTGTAGACCATAAAGCAGCACTTTTAAGCATCGCTCTTCTTGGTAAGTTTAATCCAGCAACTATTAATTCTGCAAAATCATCCGGTTGTAAAACACTATCTTCTGAATCTTTACTTGCAATACCTAAATCTATAGACATATCTGAAGCAATTGTACTAGGTGTTAAGGTGCAAACACGAATGTTGTTTTTTCGGACTTCCTTCATCAAAGATTCCGACATACCAATTACGGCAAATTTAGATGCCGAATATGCAGAAGTAGTTGCGTTTCCAGATAAACCAGCAGTAGAAGATATGTTTATAATATCTCCTTCGTTTTTATCTATTAAGTAAGGTAAAACCTCTTTAGTTACATAATACATGCCCATTACGTTGGTTTGTATTATGGCACTCCATTGCTCTACTTCCATATCGTTTAGCGTTCCAAAAGCAGCAATTCCTGCATTGTTAACCAAAATATCTACAGATCCAAGTGTGGTTACTAAATCTTTAATTGCTTTTTTAACTTCGGGATAGTTACCAACATCAAAAACAGCATAAGTAGCGTTTACTCCTAAAGCTTTTATTTCGGCAACGGTTTCTTTTAAAACGGCTTCATTTCTACCCGTAATTGCTACGTCTATTCCTTCTTTTGCAAATGCAATTGCAGTTGCTTTTCCTAGGCCTCTTCCGCCACCAGTAATTATTGCTTTTTTGTTTTTTAAGTTTTCCATTGTATATGTTTTGTATTAATAGTGTAGTGATTATGAATACAAAAATAATGATGTCAATAGTTATAACCGAATTTGTAGGGAATTCTTAACAGCAAATTAATATATTGAACTGTCTCTATGAATACGAATTATTGAAGCAAATTGAGAATATTTTCAGAAACAAAAAACTTTCTAAATTTTTGAAGGTTTTTTGTTTTACAAGGATGTACAATGTTTACTCATATTCATAAGTAGTAATAGTTGCATAAGTATCTCCATTAGATTCAACAGTGTTCTTAACCTGTTCAATAATATTATCATTAGAATCAAATTCATATTCAAATGTTACAGTCCTTGAAATATTTCTCAGATAATCAAAACGATAATAACTACTAATATAATTTTTGCTTATTTGATATAACTCCAGCCCTAAACCAAATTGAGTATCTAAAGCCAAATTATTTTTCCATTCTGTGCCAAATAAGTATTTATTATAATGATAGGCATCAGATGCAATTTTATCTAAATATTCATAAGTTAATTCATTTATTATAATTCCATTATGATCTGTTTGCTCAAATTCAGTTAAATTCTGATTTGTATATTCATAATAATCTGTTCTAATTACATCGTCTTCATCAGTTAATAAATGGGTTTCAATAATATAATTTTCAGAGTTTAGAGTGCTATTTTCTTGAGTGGTTTGAGTGCTACTTAAAGTGAATAATGCTTGTATGTTAGAATTATCAGGATATGATATTAATTTTTCTTGATTTGAAACAGGATTAGTAGAACTTGCTATTGAGTTTTTTTGTATTAATCTGTTAGAATTATCATAGGTAAACGTATGTGTCCATTCTAAATTATTAGATGCATCATATTTTAAGATAGTTGAAAGTAAATCATTCTCATAGAACAATTCTTCATTTCTGCCAAAGGAAGGTTCGATTTTAATTAATTTGTTATCTTCAAAGCTATAATTTACTGAGTGAGAAAATGTTCCATTAATATTATATTCTTTAAAAATTGAAATTAAATTTCCAGAACTATTAGAAGTTCCAGAATTGTCATCATTAGAATTACAAGAAATAAGTAAAAATGCAATGCTTAAGACAAATAGTAAGTTTAGTTTTTTCATGATAGATTGTTTTTATAGTTGTTAAAATTTTAACAAAAGTCATGCCTAAAATGTAATATCATACATAATAATAATAATAATGTGAAAATAACTAGCTTTTACTCTGTAACTGTTACACCATCTTTCATTTCTAATGCTGTAGGTTTTTCAAACCAAGTTTCCATGAAATCAAAATTCTCTTGGGACACTTCAAATTCAAAAGTATCTCCTTTTTCGGTGTTTCGTTGAAGTACGCGCTGTAGTCTGGTTGCTTTACTAATATCTAAAAAGTGTGTTTTTAGTTCAAAACCATGCAAAGCAGCAAATTGTCTAAATTTTTCTCGATGGGATAATTTAGAAAGCCCTAAATCTAGAATAGCATCGGTATTGGCATTTTCTAATTGGGTAACTAAATCCAAAATAAGTGTTTCTGATCTTTCCATACGTTCTAAAAACCATGCTAATCCATCTTCTAGTTTTTTGTCCGCAAGAAATAGAGTATTGTTCCATTGGTCAATAGAAAAAATCACGCCTTTGGTTTCTTTCTTTAGTTGCTTGGAATAGGTAGTTTTTCCAGAGCCTGTATTTCCTAAGATTAGATGAAGCATTAGCAGGGATTTAATTAATTATGTAACAGAAGACTTTAAGCTAAATTAATAGATTTTTATAAGAAATGGAATATTTAGCTACAATTTACTACTTTAGTATAATGATAGAAAATTTTCTACATTATATTTGGAAACACAAAAAGTTCGCACTTACCAATTTAAAAACAACGACGCAAGAACCGATTATTGTTTTACAAGTTGGTATGCATAACCATAATACAGGACCAGACTTTTTTAATGCACAAATTAAAATTGCAGACCAACTTTGGGCTGGCAATGTAGAAATTCATATAAAATCTAGTGATTGGTTTTTACATAATCATGAGCAAGACCAGAATTATGATAATGTAATCTTGCATGTCGTTTGGGAACACGATACAGAAATACACCGAAAAGATAATACCGTAATTCCGACCTTGGTGCTTAAAAACATTGTGAGCAAAGTGGCTTTGCATAACTATCATAAATTATTTAGTAAAAAACAAAAATGGATAAACTGCGAAAATGACTTTGCTAGTATCGATGATTTTATAAGGGACAATTGGTTGGAGCGTTTGTATTTTGAACGTTTAGAAAGAAAATCGGCAGATATTACCCAATTACTAGAAAGTAGTAAAAATAATTGGGAGGCAGTCCTTTTTAATATGCTTGCAAAAAACTTCGGACTAAAAGTAAATGGCGATGCTTTTCTAAGTCTTGCGAATTCTTTTCCTTTTAATTTGGTACAAAAACTACAAGCCAAACCATCCAGTTTGGAGGCTTTGCTTTTTGGGCAAGCAGATTTGTTAGATGCAGATGTGCAAGATGTATATTATTTAGAGCTTCAAAAAGAATATCAGTTTTTAAAACAGAAGTTTGTTTTGTCCTCCGCTGCTGTAATGCCGTTGCAGTTTTTTAGATTACGACCACCAAATTTTCCTACCATTCGTATTTCACAATTGGTAAATGTCTATGCTTCCGAAACTAGTTTATTTTCTAAAATAATAAAAGCTTCCGCTAAAGAAGAAATTTATAAGCTGTTTCAGGTGGATACTTCTGCGTATTGGGAAACACATTTTACCTTTGGAAAAACAAGCAAATCCGCTAAAAAAAGAATCACAAAATCTTTTATCGATTTACTAATTATAAATACCATTGTCCCAATTAAATTTAGCTATGCAAAACAGCAAGGCAAAGATGTAGATGATGCTATTGTGCGTATTATTAATGAAATTGCATATGAAAAGAACAGCATTGTTGCCAAGTTTCAAGAGTTAAAACCGATAGCGAAATCTGCGATGCATAGCCAAGCTTTATTGCAGCTTAAAACGGAATATTGTGATAAAAATAAATGTTTGCAATGTGCTATTGGTAATTGTTTGTTAACCAGTGCGAAGTAAGTAATTAATAGGGATTGGGTTTTGTGAAACTTTTCAACACATAAACTTTTAAACTAATAAACTTAATACTAAATTGCAGTCATGAATATTTTTTATCGCATTCTCTTATATTTTCAAAAGCATGGTTATTATGTTTGCCAACGTATTGCAGATCGATTAGGTATGCGAGCAAAAGTAGTAAGAACCTCGTTTATTTATTTAACTTTTGTAACGGTAGGTTTTGGCTTTGCTTTATATTTATTCTTAGCTTTCTGGATGAAAATAAAAGATATTGTATATACAAAACGAACTTCGGTCTTTGATCTATAGCGTATGATTAGCCCTTTTTTAAAATTTTTTAGAACGCGGATTTATACCGCAGTAAGTCTATTAGTCCTGCTGCTATTTGTTGGTGTATTAGGTTTTAAGTTATTATCTCATTATTCCTGGATTGATGCGTTTTACATGACCGTAATAACCATTACAACGGTTGGGTTTGGTGAAGTACAACCACTAGATCCAATATCCAAAATATTTACTATTTTTTTAATTTTAACGAGTATAATTATTGTTGGTTACGCCTTATCAGTAATTACAGAATATATTTTAAGCAAAAATAATTTGGAAGAATTAAAACAAAAAAAGATGCAAAAAACCATAGATGAGTTGGAGAACCATATTATTATTTGTGGTTATGGAAGAAACGGAAAACAAGCAGCGAAGAAATTACTTGCTTATAATAAACCCTTTGTTGTTATAGAAAAAAACAAAGAGGTTATAGACAAATTTGAAAGTGAAGAAGTACCTTTTATTTTTGGAAATGCAAATGAAGATGAAGTTTTGTTGGAAGCAGGAATAGATAGAGCAAATACTTTAATTTCTGCTTTGCCTAGTGATGCAGATAATTTGTTTGTGGTGCTTTCCGCAAGACAGATGAATACCAACATGCGAATAATAAGCAGAGCATCGGAAGAAACATCGTATAAAAAACTAAAATTTGCAGGAGCAAATAATGTAATACTTCCAGATAGAATTGGTGGAGATCACATGGCTTCTTTAGTGGTGGTTCCAGATTTAATAGAGTTTATAGATAATTTAGGAATTGTAGGGAATTCAAAAATTAACATTGAAGAAATTGTAGTCGAAAAACTATATGACACCAATGCAAGTATTAAAACCATTCGGGATTTAGACTTACGTAGAAAAACGGGCTGTAATGTAATTGGCTATAAAAATGGAAATGGCGAGTATGTAGTAAATCCGGAAGCAGATCAAAAGTTAGAAGCTAATGCTAAAATAATTGTCCTTGGTAGACCAGAACAAATAAAAGTATTAAATACAGTCTATAACCTACACTAGTGAAATAAAACATGCATGCTTTGTCTTTTTGTTTCCTGTTATGCTATTATTTTAGCGGAATTTCATACCTATAAAAGAAAAATTTATTTTAATTATAGTATACATATTTATCTGTGAAGCCTACTTCTTATAATGTTTTATAAGAATGTTTCTTTGCCTATTTTAACAGCATAAGCTTTAAAAAATCAATTTTTTTTAGCATCTTGCTATCTTAAACTAAAATTTTAACTAACTAACATATATTATGAAGAAATATCTTCTATCTTTTCTTACTTTAATTTCACCATTTATAAATTTTGCGCAAGATGCACAAGAGGTTGGTATTGATCAAAAAATTGACCGAGTTTTTGGAAATGCAACAGGATGGTTTGTAGACCTTATATTCTATCAAATTGATTTTGGAGGAGATGTGAAAATATTTTGGGTGTTGTTTCCATTAATATTAGGAGCATTATACTTTACATTTTACTTTAAGTTTATCAATTTCACTAGTTTTATTACTTCTATTAATATTGTTAGAGGTAAGTATGACGATTTAGATCACAGAGCGAATCATAAAGTAGAAAATGAAAAAACGGACTTTACAGATGATGGAGATAATCCAGATACAATTAGAGTAGAAGGGCATGAAGGAGAAGTAAGTCACTTTCAAGCATTAACAGCAGCATTATCTGCAACCGTAGGTTTAGGAAATATTGCTGGAGTTGCAATTGCAGTTTCTATTGGTGGAGCAGGAGCTACATTCTGGATGATTGTTGCAGGATTTCTTGGAATGGCATCTAAATTTGTAGAATGTACACTAGGTGTAAAATATAGAGATATTGGAGAAGATGGAACCGTTTATGGTGGACCAATGTACTACTTAACTAAAGGGTTAAAAGCAAAAGGACTTGGAGGTCTAGGAAAAGTATTAGCCGTTTTATTTGCCATATTTGTAATTGGTGGTTCTTTTGGAGGTGGAAACATGTTTCAAGTAAACCAAGCCTTTCAACTAGTGCAAAGTATTACAGGAGGAACAGAATCTTTCCTATATGGTAGAGGATGGTTATTCGGAATCGTTATGGCGGTACTAGTTGGTATTGTTATTATTGGAGGAATTAAAAAGATTGCTAAAGTAACCGATAAGATTGTACCATTTATGGTTGCTATTTATGTAGCTGCTTCTTTATTTGTAATTCTTGCAAATTACCACATGGTTGGTGATGCTTTTTCACAGATATTTAATGGTGCATTTAGCCCAGAAGGAATGGCTGGTGGAGCAATTGGTGTATTAGTGCAAGGATTTAGACGTGCAGCATTCTCTAATGAAGCTGGTGTTGGTTCTGCATCTATTGCACATTCTGCAGTAAAAACAAACTATGCAGCAAGTGAAGGTCTAGTTGCTTTATTAGAACCATTTATTGATACGGTTATCGTTTGTACAATGACCGCTTTAGTATTAATTATTACAGGTAATGTAACGGCAGCAAACGCAGGATTAAATGATGCACAAGCTATTTTATTAACTTCTGGAGCATTCGAATCTGCTATTTCATGGTTCCCTTATGTATTAACGGTGGCAGTAGTATTGTTTGCATTTAGTACGATGATCTCATGGTCTTACTATGGTTTTCAAGGTTGGGCTTACCTTTTTGGTAGATCTAAAAAAATGGAATATGCATACAAATTAATTTTCTGCGTATTTGTAGTTATTGGTTCTGCAGCAAGTTTAGGTTCTGTAATTGGTTTCTCCGATGCGATGATTTTTGCAATGATGGTTCCAAATATGATAGGATTGGTATTGTTAGCGCCAAGAGTGCGTGAAGAATTAATCAAATATAAAGACGCTATAAAAAATAGAATTTCAGAAGATTAAATATTTTTTGTAACTTCATCTAAACTAAACTGTTTAAGATGAATGCTTTTAAATCCCATTTCGTGTTTACTAAAAAACAACGAAATGGGATTTTTCTATTGTTGGCAATCATTATTGCTTTGCAATGCTTTTCCTTTTTTAGCGATTTTTCTTCGGAAGAAATTCCGGTAAACCAAAAGCAACTTGCTCTTTTTAAAAAGGAAATGGATTCGCTTCGTATACTAGAAATAGAAAAGCGTAAACCGAAGATCTATCCTTTCAACCCTAATTTTATTACCGATTATAAAGGGTACACTTTAGGAATGACTAGCGAAGAGATTAATAGATTGCTTCAGTTTAGAAAACAAAATAAATGGGTGAACTCAGTGAAACAGTTTCAGCAAGTCACTAAAGTTTCCGATTCCCTTTTAAATAAAATCTCCCCGTTTTTTAAATTCCCAGAATGGGTTACCAACCCCAAACCCAAAACATATACTAATTATAAAACAACAAACTATTCTGATACACCAAAAACATTTCAGCAAAAAACAGATTTAAATACCGCAACTGCTAGTCAATTACAACAGGTAAGAGGAATTGGCGAAGCATACTCTAATCGCATTGTAAAATATCGAGACAAACAAAACGGCTTTATTGCAGACGTACAACTGCAAGAAGTATACGGACTAAAACCAGAAGTCATTTCACGTATTACTAATGATTTTACCGTAAAAACACCAAAAGCAATAGATAAAGTATCTGTAAACAAAGCGACAAGAGATCAGTTAGTAAATATACCGTATATAGATTACGAAGTTGCGCATCAAATTATGGAACAAAGAGTCTTACGGGACGGTTTTCAATCTATTGAAGAATTAACAAAAGTTAAAGGCTTTCCGGTTAAAAAAATTGAGATAATTAAATTATATTTGACTCTAAATTAGAATATAATAAAAAATCAACTTTATGAACAACATGTACTTCACCGAAGAGCATCAATTATTTAGACAAAGTTTACAAGACTTCTTAAAAAAAGAAGTGGTTCCACATATAGATAAATGGGAAGAAACTGGAACGGTAGAACGTTTTATTTGGAAAAAATTCGGAGATATGGGTTTCTTTGGTTTAGCATACCCTGAAGAATATGGAGGATTAAACTTAGATTTATTCTACACCGTTATATTGTTAGAAGAATTACAAAAAATAAACTCTGGCGGATTTGCAGCTAATATTTGGGCACACACCTATTTAGCAATGACCCATGTTAATAAAGAAGGAAGTCACGAAATAAAAGAGAAATATTTAACAGCAAGTATAGCAGGAGACAAAATAGGTTGTCTTTGTATTACAGAACCTTTTGGAGGATCGGATGTTGCAGGAATGCGTACAACAGCTATTAAAAAAGGAGATACCTATGTTTTAAATGGTTCTAAAACATTTATTACAAATGGTGTGTATAGTGACTATTTAGTAGTTGCTGCTAAAACAGATCCAGACGCAGGACATAAGGGAATGAGTATGTTTATCATGGATAGAGATACCCCAGGAATCTCTGCGACCAAACTTGATAAATTAGGTTGGAGAGCAAGTGATACTGCCGAAATTGCTTTCGATAATGTAACCATTCCAGCAAGTAATTTAATGGGTGAAGAAGGAAAAGGTTTTCCGTATATCATGCAACATTTTGCTTTAGAGCGTTTAATTATGGGAATTAATGCACATGCAAGAGCAGATTATGCTTTAGAGTATGCAAGACAATATATGAGTGAACGTACCGCATTTGGTACAACGATAGATAAGTTTCAGGCATTACGTCATAGCTTTGTAGATCTTTATGCCGATATGGATATGTGTAGAGAATATAACTATTCTGTAGCCAACAGACTTAATAACGGCGAGTATGTGGTAAAAGAAGCAACGATCTCTAAATTGAAGTCTACAAAAATGGCAGATGACGTTGCATACCAATGCATGCAATTTTTAGGAGGTTATGGTTATATGGAAGAATATCCAATGGCACGACTTTTGCGTGATAGTAGACTAGGACCAATTGGAGGAGGAACAAGTGAAATCCTTCGTGAGATTCTCGCTAAAATGGTAATTGATAAGAAGGAGTATAAACCTGCTGCAAAATAAACTGATTATTATTTTAGCGAAAATTATAGAATAATTTTGCAAAAATGGTTATCGATAAAAAAGAATATAAACCTGCAGCTAAATAATTTTATTAACATTTTCGTTAAAATGGTATCCCTATTTTGATAAAATGGTAATAGATTCCAAAGTATATAAACCTGCTGAAAAATAATTTCAGTAGTATTTTAAAAATCGCTACATTGTTTTTTTACAAAATAATGTGGCGATTTAAGAATCTATCAAGGTGAAATACTAATTAGTATTCCAAATCGTTAACTAAATAAAACGGCCCTAAAACTATTAAATTTATACTATGCAATTTAAAAACACAAAACAATTAGTCGTTGTAGCCTTACTTTTTTTCGGACTTACAAGTTATGCGCAAACCGAACTTAAAAATACCGTTGTAGATACTTTAGATTCTTTTCCTATTGCAAGCGCAAGTGTCTATATTAAAAATACAACGATTGGTACCGTAACCAATATTGATGGTAATTTTGTTTTACAAGTGCCACAAAAACACGAACAAGACACGCTAGTTATTTCTTCTATTGGTTATTCTACATTTAAAATTCCAATTCAATCCTTTGATAATGCAACAGTAATCTATTTGAATGAAGAGCAAGCGTCTTTAGATGAAGTGGTTTTAATAGCAGAAGCAAGACCAACAACAGGAAACGAAATTGTGGTGAAAGCAATTAAAAAGCTAGATCGAAACCTTCCGGATTCCTCATACATTCAAAAAGGATTTTTACGACATAAAGAACGTAATAAAAACGAATTTAAATGGCTAATAGAAAGTGCAATAACCGTATACGATTCTGGTTATGCCGCTAGTAGTGCAGACCATTTAAAAATTAATGTAGATCAAGTACGTAAAAGTTATGACCTTCGTGATATAGATAGTTTGTTCACTTTTGCATCCTATAAAAATCAAAATACAAGACAGAAACTTAAAGCAAAAGACATTAGTAGAAGATCAGTAACTACAGAGCAATTGCTAGCAGCTATTAAATGGAATGATACCAGAATTAACGGTTTACAAAACCTTTTTCAAGGAAAACTAAACTTGCTACGTAATGCAAATAATGCAAAAGCACTGTTTGGCGATAACATTTTAGATACGCATCAATTTAAATTAGATACAATTCTTGTAGATAATGAGCGTAAACTATATAAAATAAAAATTGAAGGCTCTAAAGACTTTGTTGGTTTAGATACCAAAGGTGTTTTTAATCAAGGCTATCAAGCAGAAGGTTGGATTTATGTGTACTACGATAACTACGCAATCAAGAAAATAGAATACAATCTAGTAGCAGCTTCCGATGCGCAAAAAGACAGAAGTAAACGACTTTTCGATACGCAAACCAATCATAAGTTGGTTATTACCTATATAGAGTATAAAGATAAAATGTATCCAAACTACATCTATTACGAAACACCAAAATTGGTGAATGTAGGAATGAAACCGTCTTTAAAGATTTCAAAAGTAGAAGAAGCGCGTTACAATAAAGAAGAACGCTACTATTATACCGTGCAAGAAATTTTATTCTCCGAAATTATTCTAGACAAAGACGAAATAGCAAACCTACAACAAGAAGATTGGGATCCGGATATCTTTGCGCCAAAACCGTATAATAAAGAGTTTTGGAAGAGTTACAATGTTTTATTAGAAAGTGAAGAAGACGAACAACTTATTTTAGATTTAAGCAAAAGAGCGTCTTTATATAAAGATTAGATTTGTCATTAATAGGCTATTTATGGCAAATGCTACTGCGCGAAAGCTTCGTAGCACCACGCTTTCACTACTCGCTTTTTTATGAAAAATAAAAAGAGCTCAAACAAACCGTTCAATCCTTTTTGCGGAACATCGCGTAAGCAGTAAAACGCTTTTTAAATTATTAAATATTTATTTTTTAAGCGATAATTTTGTGTTTTTATAGTTTTTTAATGTTAATTTTTAGGTATTTATCAACACGATAACGTTTTCGTTGGTGATTCTGTTTTGGTAATAGGTGGTTATGATGTAGCTTCATAACTTATTATTAACCAAAACCGAAAACCATATGAAAAATTTCAAAATCAGCTACCTCATACTTTTATTCCTATTCACATGGAGTTGTACCGAAGAAGATGTGCAACTAGAAGATCAATCTGCAACAAAAGAGGTGCCGATAATGCAATCTGCACAACGCGAAGGTTTAAAGCCTATAGGTTCTGGAGTAATGATGCAAGCTTTTTATTGGGATGTTCCGGCAGGTGGAACATGGTGGAATACCGTAGACTCCAAAGTGCAAGATTGGAGCAACGCCGGAATAGATGCTATTTGGTTGCCGCCAGTTTCTAAAGCGCAAAACGGACCATTTTCTATGGGCTATGATCCTTTCGATTATTTTGACTTTGGAGAATATAACCAAATGGGAAGTGTAGAAACTCGTTTTGGGTCCAGAACAGAGCTTACAGATATGATAGATAATGCACACCTAAACGGATTGAGTGTTATTGCAGATATTGTAATAAATCATAATAGCGGTGGAGCGAGTGAGTATAATCCATATACAGGAGGAAACACTTGGACAGATTTTAATCCGCTTTCTGGAAATTTTCTTCGTTCGGCAACAGACTTTCATTCCAATAACGTTCATGCTAATGATAGTGGTGCATTTGGTGGGTTTCCCGACTTATGCCACGACCAAACGTATGTGCAAGGTTGGTTATGGAAAAACGCAAATAGTGTAGCAAAATACTATAGAGATGTGATTGGTTTTGATGGGTGGCGTTTTGATTATGTTAAAGGTTTTGAACCTTGGGTGGTTAAAGAATGGAAAAATGAAGTAGGTGGTTTTTCAGTGGGTGAATATTGGGATAGTAATGTGTCTACCTTAGATTATTGGACTGGTGCAGCAGAGGCAAGTGCTTTTGATTTTGCTTGTTATTATAAAATGAAAGATGCATTTATGGGTAATAATCTAAATGCTTTAAATGATAATATGCTTTGGAAACAAAATGCATCTAGAGCAGTAACTTTTGTAACGAATCACGATACAGACGAAATTACAAACAATAAAATATTAGCATATGCGTATATATTAACCCATGAAGGATATCCTACAATGTTCTATAAAGATTATGAAGAATGGTTGAATAAAGAACGCTTAAATAACTTAATCTGGATTCATAATAATTTAGCTGGGGGAACAACAAACATCTTACATGTAGATACCGATGAATATATCGCCAAAAGAAATGGTTCTAATAATAATGGTTTAGTGGTTTATATAAACAATTCAGATTCTTGGCAAGAACGATGGATAGAAACCAATTGGTCTAATACCATAATTAAAGATTATACAGGACATTCTACTTGGGCGCCAACTACGCAATCTGGTAAGTGGGTGAAAATACAAGCACCACCTAGAAGTTATTCGGTTTGGTCGGTAAAATAAATAGGAGGTAAAAAAAAGATAAAGTCCTATTAGTTTAAAGCTAGTGGGATTTTTTTTGCTTTAAAAATTATTTCAGATAAAACTTTAGTACATTTAACTATTAACTATTAACTATTAACTATTAACTGCAATAATGCCATTTCAAGCCTTCATAGATTATCTTTTATTAGAAAAAAATTATTCTAAGCTAACCGTTAAAGCCTATGAAAATGATTTGTCAAACTTCTTAACGTTTAATGCGGCGCAATTTGATCAAGAAAGTATAGAAGACGCAAACTATTCACAAATAAGAAGTTGGATAGTCTCTATGGTGGAAGGAGAGATTTCAAACAGAAGTATCAATAGAAAAGTTTCCGCATTAAATTCCTACTATAAATTCCTTCTTAAAATTGGGGAAATAGAAATAAATCCACTCGCAAAACACAAAGCATTAAAAACAAGTAAAAAAATACAAATACCATTTTCAGAAGCAGAAGTAGCAATTGTTTTAGATGAACTTAATTTTCAAGAAGACTTTAAAGGGCTTAGAGATAAGCTAATAATAGAACTGTTTTATTCCACAGGAATTAGACGTATAGAATTAGTACAGTTGCAGTTAGGGGATGTTGATGTTTCTAATAGAACATTAAAAGTGCTTGGTAAGCGTAATAAAGAAAGATTTGTGCCTCTGTTGGAATCCGTTATACAAACCATAAAAAAATATTTAGAAGTAAGAAATCAACTAGAAGTACTAAAAGATAAAGACCATTTGTTTTTAACACAAAAAGGAGTTAAAATTTACGAAACACTTGTGTACCGTATAATAAATGAGTATTTTAGTTTAGCATCTACTAAAGTAAAAAAGAGTCCGCATATATTAAGACATTCCTTTGCAACTCATTTACTAAATCAAGGTGCAGACCTAAATGCTGTTAAAGAATTACTTGGGCATTCTAGTTTAGCTGCAACGCAAGTTTATACACATAACAGTATAGCAGAATTAAAAAAAGTGTACCTAAACGCACATCCACGAAGTAAAAAAAAATAGCATAATTGTTTAACCTATAATAAATTAGAAGTATGAAAGTAAACACGCAATCCGTCAACTTTAATGCAGACCAAAAACTATTAGACTTTGTTCAAAAACGTATGGATAAGTTAGATACCTTTTATGATAAGATAATAAAAGCAGACGTTTTTTTAAAATTAGATAACACCAGCGATAAAGAAAATAAGATTTTTGAAGCACGAGTAAGTGTGCCAGGAGATAGTTTTGTTGTGAAAAAACAATGTAAATCTTTCGAAGAGGGTACAGATGTGGCAATTGCGTCCCTTGAAAGACAGCTAAAAAAGCGAAAAGAGAAATTAAGAGCACATTTATGAAAAAAATATTGAAAAAATGTTTTGAATAATTAAATAAATATATACATTTGCAGTCCGTTAGAAATAGCGGGCTTTTTTTATAGCTAAAAGGCATTAAAAAAAAAGCCGATGTAGCTCAGCTGGCTAGAGCAGCTGATTTGTAATCAGCAGGTCGTGGGTTCGAGTCCCTCCATCGGCTCAAGTTCTTTAACAGAGTGAAATATTTATAATTGGGGAGATACTCAAGCGGCCAACGAGGACAGACTGTAACTCTGTTGTTTTTAACTTCGTAGGTTCGAATCCTACTCTCCCCACTTTTTTAATTGCGATACCAGTAAAGCAGTTTTAAAATGAAGGTTGTAAATATTAAGGATTATAAATAATTGCGAGAGTAGCTCAGTTGGTAGAGCGTCAGCCTTCCAAGCTGAATGTCGCCGGTTCGAACCCGGTCTCTCGCTCTAATATTTAGCCGGTGTAGCTCAGGGGTAGAGCGTTTCCTTGGTAAGGAAGAGGCCACGGGTTCAATTCCCGTCATTGGCTCTTTTTAAAGTATAGTATAGAATAAATTGAACAATAATATAAATAAGATTAAAATAAATTAAACATGGCAAAGGCAACTTTCGATCGTTCAAAACCACATTTAAATATTGGTACTATTGGACACGTAGATCACGGTAAAACAACTTTAACTGCTGCTATTACTAAAGTATTAGCTGATGCAGGTTTTTCAGAAGCAAGATCATTTGATCAAATTGATAACGCACCTGAAGAAAAAGAAAGAGGTATAACAATTAATACTTCTCACGTAGAATATGCAACAGAGAATCGTCACTATGCGCACGTTGACTGTCCAGGTCACGCCGATTATGTGAAGAACATGGTTACAGGTGCAGCACAAATGGATGGAGCTATTTTAGTAGTAGCTGCAACAGATGGTCCAATGCCACAAACACGTGAGCATATCTTATTAGGTCGTCAGGTAGGAATTCCTCGTATGGTTGTATTCATGAATAAAGTGGATATGGTTGATGATGAAGAGTTACTAGAATTAGTAGACATGGAAATCAGAGACTTATTATCTTTCTACGAATATGATGGTGATAATGGTCCTGTAATTGCAGGTTCTGCTTTAGGAGCACTTAATGGGGAACAAAAATGGGTTGATTCTGTATTAGAATTAATGCAAGCTGTTGATGCTTGGATCGAAGAGCCATTAAGAGAGATTGATAAAGATTTCTTAATGCCTATTGAAGATGTATTTTCAATTACTGGTCGTGGTACTGTAGCAACTGGTCGTATTGAGACTGGTGTAGCAAATACTGGAGATCCTGTAGAAATTATTGGAATGGGAGCTGAAAAGTTAACATCTACTGTAACAGGTATTGAAATGTTCCGTCAAATCCTTGATAGAGGTGAAGCTGGAGATAATGCAGGTATTTTATTAAGAGGTATAGAGAAATCAATGATTTCTAGAGGTATGGTAATCTGTAAGCCAGGTTCTGTAACTCCTCATGCTAAATTTAAAGCAGAGGTTTATATCCTTAAGAAAGAAGAAGGTGGACGTCATACTCCATTCCATACAAATTACCGCCCTCAATTTTACGTTCGTACAACGGATGTAACTGGAAACATTGCGCTTCCTGATGGAGTTGAAATGGTAATGCCTGGAGATAACTTAACAATTCATGTTGAGTTAATCCAACCAATTGCAATGAATGTTGGTCTTCGTTTCGCTATACGTGAAGGAGGAAGAACAGTTGGAGCTGGTCAGGTAACTGAGATTTTAGACTAATTAAAAGTTTATAAATAATAGGTAAAGGTGTTCCGTTTTTCGGAACGCCTTCACTTATATTTACGGGTTTAGCTCAGTTGGTAGAGCACTGGTCTCCAAAACCAGGTGTCGGGAGTTCGAGTCTCTCAACCCGTGCAAATACAAATATTATAATGGCAGGAATTGTAAATTATATAAAAGAATCATTTGAAGAATTAAAAAACAATGTGAGCTGGCCTACATGGGCAGAAACACAAAGTTTAACTATTCTAGTAGCTGTGTTTTCTATTATTTTCTCATTAGCAATTTGGGGAGTTGATACAGTTTTTAGTAAAGTTATTGGGTATTATTTTAATGTAATAAACGGATAATTTTAAGATTTATGTCTGAAGGAATTGAGAAGAAATGGTACGTTGTTAGAGCAGTAAGTGGTCAAGAAAACAAAATCAAAGCATATATCGAGAATGAAATAGCTCGATTAGGTTTGCAAGATTATGTAGATCAAGTACTAGTTCCTACCGAAAAAGTAATTCAAATACGTAATGGTAAAAAGGTAAGTAAAGAAAAAGTTTACTTTCCTGGTTATATTATGGTTCAGGCTAATTTAAGTGGAGAGATACCTCACATTATAAAATCCGTAACTAACGTTATTGGTTTTTTAGGGGAAACAAAAGGAGGAGAGCCTGTGCCTTTAAGACAATCTGAAGTAAACAGAATGTTAGGTAAGGTAGATGAACTAGAAGTAGATACCGATGTTAATGTTGCTATACCGTTCACTATAGGTGAAACCGTAAAAGTGATAGATGGACCTTTTAATGGATTTGACGGAAGTATTGAGAAGATAAATGAAGAAAAGCGTAAGCTGGAAGTAATGGTGAAAATTTTTGGAAGAAAAACACCATTAGAACTAAGTTATATGCAAGTAGAAAAAGTATAATAATTGTTACATAAAGATAGATTTTTCTTTTGCTTCCAATAAAAGAAAAAATCGACTAAATTATTTAAAATGGCAAAAGAGTTAGACAAAGTAGTTAAGTTACAAGTAAGGGGAGGTGCAGCGAATCCGTCGCCACCGGTTGGACCCGCTCTAGGAGCTGCTGGGGTTAATATCATGGAGTTCTGTAAGCAGTTTAATGCTAGAACACAAGATAAACCAGGTAAAGTTTTACCTGTGGTAATTTCTGTTTACAAAGACAAATCATTTGAATTTGTAATCAAAACACCACCAGCTGCAATACAATTATTAGAAGCGGCAAAGATCAAGAAGGGTTCAGGAGAACCAAACCGAAAAAAAGTAGCTAAAGTTTCTTGGGATCAAGTGAAAACTATCGCAGAAGACAAAATGGTAGATTTAAATGCATTTACAATTGAATCTGCAATGAAGATGGTAGCTGGAACCGCAAGGTCAATGGGTATAACCGTGACTGGAAACGCGCCAAATTAATCTATAAAAGAAATTTAAAATGGCAAGATTAACAAAAAAGAAAAAAGAGGCTTTAGCAAAAATAGAAAAAGGAAGAATTTATTCTGTTACTGAAGCATCTGCATTAATTAAAGAAATTTCTAATGCAAAGTTTGACGCATCTGTAGATTTAGCAGTTCGTTTAGGAGTAGATCCTAGAAAAGCTAATCAAATGGTGAGAGGTGTAGTATCTCTTCCACATGGTACAGGTAAAGACGTGAAAGTTTTAGCATTAGTAACTCCAGATAAAGAAGCAGAAGCTAAAGAAGCTGGAGCAGATTACGTTGGTTTAGATGAGTATCTTGATAAAATTAAGAGTGGTTGGACAGACGTTGACGTTATTATTACTATGCCTAGTGTTATGGGTAAGTTAGGTCCTTTAGGACGTGTATTAGGTCCTCGTGGTTTAATGCCTAACCCAAAAACAGGTACAGTAACAATGGATATTGCAAAAGCCGTTACAGAAGTAAAAGCTGGTAAAATTGACTTTAAAGTAGATAAAACTGGTATTGTACACGCTGCAATTGGAAAAGCATCTTTTAGTGCTGATAAAATTGAGGATAATGCAAATGAATTATTACAAACATTAATGAAACTTAAACCAACTGCATCAAAAGGTGTTTATGTAAAAAGCATTTTTATGTCTTCTACTATGAGCCCTAGTATTGCTGTAGATCCAAAAATTGGTTAATTAGTTAAAAACTTTTATTATGACAAGAGAAGAGAAATCACAAGTAATTAAAGACTTAACTGCACAATTAGCTGATAACGCAAATATCTATTTAGCAGATATTTCTGGATTAAATGCAGTTGCAACATCAAATTTACGTCGTGCTTGTTTTAAAGCAAACGTACAATTAGCAGTTGTTAAGAACTCATTACTTGAAAAAGCAATGGAAGCATCAGATAGAGAATTTGGTGACCTTCCTACAGTTTTAAAAGGAAATACATCCGTGATGTATTCTGAAACTGGAAACGCTCCAGCTAAAGTAATTAAAGCTTTCAGAAAGAAAACAGATAAGCCTTTATTAAAAGGTGCTTTTATTGAAGAAGCTATTTACATTGGTGATGAGCAATTAGATATGTTAGTAGACATCAAGTCGAAAGAAGAGTTAATTGGAGACATCATTGGATTATTACAATCTCCAGCTAAAAACGTTATTTCAGCGCTTCAATCGAGTGGACAAACACTTTCAGGTATCTTAAAAACATTATCTCAAAAAGAGGGATAATTAAAGAAGTACGCACTTAATTACAAATATATTATTACAACATTATTAAAACGATAGAAAAAATGGCAGATTTAAAAGATTTCGCAGAACAATTAGTTAACTTAACTGTAAAAGAGGTTAATGAATTAGCAACTATATTAAAAGATGAGTACGGTATTGAGCCTGCTGCTGCTGCTGTAGCAGTTGCTGCTGGACCTGCTGGTGGAGAAGCTGTTGAAGCTCAAACTGAATTCGATGTAATATTAAAAGCCGCTGGTGGTTCTAAATTAGCAGTAGTAAAATTAGTTAAGGAATTAACTGGTTTAGGTTTAAAAGAAGCTAAAGGTTTAGTGGATGATGCACCAAGTGCAATCAAAGAAGGTGTTTCTAAAGATGAAGCTGAAGGCTTAAAATCTTCTTTAGAGGAAGCTGGAGCAGAGGTTGAGCTTAAGTAAGTTTAACAAGCAAACAACATAAAGGTTTAGGTCTAGAACATGCGTTCTAAGACCTAGACCATTTTGCGTATATAAATATGACGTATACGCTTTATATTTTTTTTAATCAAAATTCCGTCCATTGATGTTAGCAAAACAAGCTGAAAGATTAAATTTCTCGTCTATTGTAAATAGAACGGAGTATCCTGATTTTATGGATATTCAAATAAAATCCTTTCAGGATTTTTTCCAGTTAGAAACTAAATCTGAAGAAAGAGGAGATGAAGGCTTATACAATACCTTTCTAGAAAACTTCCCAATAACAGACACACGTAATCAATTTGTATTAGAATTTTTAGATTACTTTATTGATCCACCTAGATACTCTATAGAAGAATGTATCGAAAGAGGACTTACATATAGTGTGCCATTAAAAGCAAGGTTAAAGTTATATTGTACAGACCCTGAACATGAGGATTTCGAGACTATTGTTCAAGATGTATACTTAGGTACTATTCCTTACATGACACCTTCTGGTACTTTTTGTATCAACGGTGCAGAACGTGTTGTAGTTTCTCAATTACACCGTTCACCAGGTGTGTTCTTTGGACAATCCTTCCACGCAAATGGAACTAAATTATATTCTGCAAGAGTAATTCCATTTAAAGGTTCTTGGATAGAGTTCGCTACCGACATCAACTCTGTAATGTATGCATACATTGATAGAAAGAAAAAATTACCTGTAACTACTTTATTTAGAGCAATTGGTTTTGAACGTGATAAAGATATCTTAGAGATCTTTGATTTAGCTGAAGAAGTTAAAGTTTCAAAATCAGGTCTTAAGAAAATCTTAGGACGTAAACTTGCTGCACGTGTTCTTAATACATGGCATGAAGATTTCGTAGATGAAGATACAGGAGAAGTAGTATCGATTGAACGTAATGAAATCGTTTTAGATCGGGATACTGTTTTAGATAAAGATAATATTGAAGAAATTCTTGATGCGAATGTAAAAGCAATTCTTTTACATAAAGAAAGCGCAGAACAAGGAGATTATGCTATTATTCATAATACACTTCAAAAAGATCCTACAAACTCTGAAAAAGAAGCTGTAGAACATATTTATAGACAACTACGTAATGCAGAGCCGCCAGATGAAGAGACTGCACGTGGTATTATAGATAAATTATTCTTTAGTGATCAACGTTACTCTTTAGGAGAAGTGGGTCGTTACAGAATGAACAAGAAATTACAGTTAGATATCGGTATGGATAAGCAAGTGCTTACCAAAGAAGATATCATAACTATTATAAAATATTTAATTGAGCTAATCAATTCTAAAGCAGAGATTGATGATATTGATCACTTATCTAACCGTCGTGTACGTACCGTTGGTGAGCAATTATCACAACAATTTGGTGTTGGTTTAGCACGTATGGCACGAACTATTCGTGAGCGTATGAATGTTCGTGATAACGAAGTATTTACACCTATTGATTTAATTAATGCGAAGACATTATCTTCTGTAATTAATTCTTTCTTTGGTACCAATCAGTTATCGCAATTTATGGATCAAACCAATCCTCTTGCAGAGATTACGCATAAGCGTCGTCTTTCGGCATTAGGACCAGGAGGTTTATCTCGTGAAAGAGCAGGTTTCGAAGTACGTGATGTTCACTATACACACTACGGAAGACTTTGTCCTATTGAAACACCAGAGGGACCAAATATTGGTCTTATCTCGTCACTTTCTGTATTTGCTAAAGTGAATTCTATGGGATTCATTGAAACGCCGTATAGAAAAGTTACAGATGGTGTTGTAGATATTAAAAGCGAACCTATATACTTAAGTGCAGAAGAGGAAGAAGATAAATTAATCGCACAAGCAACTGTAAAAGTAGATGCAGATGGTAAAATCTTACATGATAAGGTAATTGCTAGAATGGAAGGTGACTTCCCGGTAATTGATCCTAAAGATTTACATTATACAGATGTTGCACCGAATCAAATATCATCTATTTCAGCTTCATTAATTCCTTTCTTAGAGCATGATGATGCGAATAGAGCCCTAATGGGATCTAACATGATGCGTCAAGCTGTACCATTATTACGTCCGCAAGCTCCTATTGTAGGAACTGGTTTAGAACGTCAAGTGGCTTCAGATTCTCGTGTACTTATTAATGCAGAGAGAAATGGTGTTGTACAGTATGTAGATTCATTAGAAATTACAATAAAATACGACCGTACAGATGATGAAGCTAAAGTTAGTTTCGATTCCGATACAAAAACATATCCGCTAACTAAATTTAGAAAAACCAATCAAGGTACTTCTATCAACTTAAAACCTATTGTTAAAAAAGGAGATCATGTTGTTAAAGGACAAGTTTTATCGGAAGGTTATGCAACTCAAAAAGGAGAGCTAGCTTTAGGTAGAAATATGAAAGTAGCCTTTATGCCTTGGAAAGGGTATAACTTTGAGGATGCAATTGTAATTTCTGAAAAAGTAGTACGTGAAGATATCTTTACATCTATTCATATAGATGAGTATTCTTTAGAAGTTAGAGATACCAAATTAGGTAACGAAGAGTTAACTAATGATATTCCTAATGTTTCTGAAGAAGCGACAAAAGATTTGGATGAAAACGGAATGATTCGTGTTGGAGCAGAAGTAAAACCTGGTGATATCCTTATCGGAAAAATTACACCAAAAGGGGAATCAGATCCTACTCCAGAAGAAAAATTATTACGTGCAATCTTTGGGGATAAAGCCGGAGATGTAAAAGATGCTTCTTTAAAAGCTTCACCTTCATTACATGGTGTGGTAATTAATAAGAAGTTATTTTCAAGAGCAGTTAAAGATAAACGTAAACGTGCGCAAGATAAAGAAGATATAGCGCAATTAGAAGCTTTATATTATACGAAGTTTGACGATTTGCAAGCTGTTTTAGTAGATAAGTTATTTACACTTGTTAATGGTAAAACTGCACAAGGTATCTTTAATGATTTAGGTGAAGAAGTACTTCCTAAAGGAAAGAAATTTACACTTAAAATGTTAAATGCTGTAGATGATTATACACACTTAACGTCAGGTACTTGGACAACAGATGACAAGACCAACACGTTAGTTGCAGATTTAATTCATAACTACAAAATTAAAGAAAATGATTTACAAGGTTCTTTAAGACGTGAGAAGTTCACTATTTCTGTTGGTGATGAATTACCAGCAGGAATCATCAAATTAGCAAAAGTTTATATTGCTAAAAAGCGTAAGCTTAAAGTTGGTGATAAAATGGCAGGACGACATGGTAACAAAGGTATTGTTGCACGTATTGTACGTCAAGAAGATATGCCTTTCTTAGAAGATGGAACTCCAGTTGATATTGTATTAAATCCACTTGGTGTACCTTCTCGTATGAATATTGGTCAAATTTATGAAACCGTATTAGGTTGGGCCGGACAAAAATTAAATCGTACATATGCTACGCCTATTTTTGATGGTGCAACTCTAGATCAAATTAACGAATTTACAGATGAAGCTGGAATTCCAAGATTTGGACATACCTATCTTTATGATGGTGGTACAGGAGATCGTTTTGATCAGCCAGCAACGGTTGGAGTTATCTATATGTTGAAACTAGGACATATGGTTGACGATAAAATGCACGCGCGTTCTATAGGACCATACTCACTTATTACACAACAACCTCTTGGTGGTAAAGCACAATTTGGTGGACAACGTTTTGGTGAAATGGAAGTTTGGGCACTTGAAGCATATGGTGCATCAGCAACATTACGAGAAATATTGACAGTTAAATCTGATGATGTAATTGGTAGAGCTAAAACATACGAAAGTATTGTTAAAGGGGAACCAATGCCAGATCCGGGATTACCAGAATCATTCAATGTATTAATGCATGAATTGAAAGGTTTAGGATTAGACATCAGATTAGAGGAGTAAAAAAATAGTAGTCGGTCAACAGTATATAGCAAGCGCTGTATACTGAAGGCTGATAACTGAAGACTTAAAAAACATGGCAAGAAAACAAGATAAGAACACGGTAAAGAGATTTAATAAAATCTCCATTGGTTTAGCATCACCAGAATCTATTTTAGCAGAATCTAGAGGGGAAGTTTTAAAACCAGAAACTATCAATTATCGTACACATAAACCAGAACGTGACGGTTTATTCTGTGAGCGTATTTTTGGTCCTGTAAAGGATTATGAATGTGCTTGTGGTAAATATAAACGTATTAGATATAAAGGTATTGTATGTGATCGTTGTGGTGTAGAAGTAACAGAAAAGAAAGTACGTCGTGATAGAGTAGGACACATTAATTTAGTGGTTCCTGTTGCACATATTTGGTATTTCCGTTCTTTACCAAACAAAATTGGTTATTTATTAGGACTTCCTTCAAAGAAGCTTGATATGATAATCTACTACGAACGTTACGTAGTAATTCAACCAGGTATTGCTAAAAATGCCGAAGGAGAACCATTACAAAAAATGGATTTCTTAACCGAAGAAGAATATTTAAATATTCTAGAAACACTTCCGCAAGAAAACCAATATCTAGATGATACAGATCCAAACAAGTTCCTTGCAAAAATGGGAGCTGAATGTTTGATCGACTTATTGGCTAGAATAAATTTAGAAACACTTTCTTATGAGTTGCGTCATAAAGCAAATACCGAAACGTCTAAACAACGTAAAACGGAAGCTTTAAAACGTTTACAAGTTGTAGAGGCTCTAAAAGACTCTAACGAAAATAGAGAGAATCGTCCAGAATGGATGATCTTGAAAGTAGTACCAATTATCCCACCAGAATTAAGACCATTAGTGCCTTTAGATGGTGGACGTTTTGCAACTTCAGATTTAAATGATTTATATCGTCGTGTAATTATTAGAAACAACCGTCTTAAAAGATTAGTTGAAATAAAAGCACCAGAAGTTATTTTACGTAATGAAAAACGTATGTTACAAGAATCTGTAGATTCTTTATTAGATAACACACGTAAATCATCTGCTGTAAAAACAGACTCGAATAGACCATTAAAATCATTATCAGATTCACTTAAAGGTAAACAAGGACGTTTCCGTCAAAACTTACTTGGTAAGCGTGTTGATTATTCTGCACGTTCTGTAATTGTTGTAGGACCAGAATTAAGATTATTTGAATGTGGATTGCCTAAAAATATGGCAGCAGAACTTTACAAACCTTTTGTAATTAGAAAACTAATTGAAAGAGGAATTGTAAAAACTGTAAAATCTGCAAAGAAAATTATAGATAAAAGAGAACCTGTAGTTTGGGATATTTTAGAAAATGTTTTAAAAGGACATCCAGTGCTTTTAAATCGTGCTCCTACATTACACAGACTAGGTATTCAAGCTTTTCAACCAAAATTAATTGAAGGAAAAGCAATTCAATTACACCCATTAGTAACTACTGCATTTAATGCCGATTTTGATGGAGATCAAATGGCTGTGCATTTACCATTAGGACCAGAAGCTATTTTAGAATGTCAATTATTAATGTTGGCATCTCATAATATCCTAAATCCTGCAAATGGTTCGCCAGTAACAGTACCTTCACAAGATATGGTACTTGGTCTATATTATATGACCAAGCTAAGAACTTCTACTAAAGATGTTAAAATTAAAGGAGAAGGTTTAACTTTTTATTCGGATGAAGAAGTAACTATTGCCTACAATGAGAAACGTGTGGATTTAAATGCGGGAATTAAAGTAAGAGCAATCGATTTCAATGAAGCAGGAGAATTAGTTCCTCAAATTATTGAAACTACTGTTGGTCGTGTAATCTTTAATAAAAAAGTGCCAGCAGCAGCAGGGTATATCAATGATGTATTAACTAAAAAATCACTAAGAAATATTATTGGTGATATTTTAAAAGTAACATCGGTACCAGAAACAGCGGATTTCTTAGATGAAATTAAAAACTTAGGATATTACTACGCATTTAAAGGTGGTTTATCCTTCAGTTTAGGGGATATTATTATTCCACCAGAAAAACAATCTATGATTGATGCTGCAAACGTAAAAGTGGACGGTATTATGGGTAACTATAACATGGGACTTATAACAAATAATGAGCGTTATAACCAAGTTATTGATATCTGGACTTCTACAAATGCAGAATTGACAGAATTGTCAATGAAACGTATTCGTGAAGATCAACAAGGTTTCAACTCGGTGTATATGATGCTTGATTCTGGTGCTCGTGGATCTAAAGAACAGATTCGCCAGTTAACAGGAATGCGTGGATTAATGGCGAAGCCTAAAAAATCGACTGCAGGAGGTGGATCTATTATTGAAAATCCAATTCTTTCTAACTTTAAGGAAGGGCTTTCTATTTTAGAGTACTTTATTTCTACTCACGGTGCACGTAAAGGTCTTGCCGATACAGCACTTAAAACTGCCGATGCAGGTTATTTAACACGTCGTCTAGTAGATGTATCTCAAGATGTAATAGTAAACACTGTAGATTGTGGTACGTTAAGAGGAGTAGAAATCTCTCCACTTAAAAAGAATGATGAAGTTGTTGAAACTTTAGAAGAAAGAATCTTAGGTCGTATTTCATTAAACGATATATATAATCCATTAACTGATGAATTATTAGTTGGAGCTAATGAGTTAATTACAGAAGATATTGCAAAAGCAATTGAAAACTCTCCAGTGGATAAAGTAGATGCTCGTTCTCCATTAAGTTGTGAAGCTAAAAAAGGTATTTGCGCTAAATGTTATGGTAGAAACCTTGCAACGAATAAAATGGTGCAACGTGGTGAAGCAGTAGGAGTTGTGGCAGCACAATCTATTGGAGAACCAGGTACACAGTTAACTTTACGTACATTCCACGTAGGTGGTATTGCAGGTAACATTTCTGAAGAAAATAAATTAGCCGTTAAGTTTGACGGTATTGCAGAAATTGAAGAGTTAAAAACGGTTAAAGGAGAAGATAATGAAGGTAACATCGTAGATGTTGTAATTTCTCGTACTTCTGAAATCAAATTAATAGATAAGAAAACTGGTATTACTTTAAGTACTAACAATATTCCTTATGGTTCTTTTGTTCAAGTTAAAAACGGAGACAAATTATCTAAAGGAGATGTAGTTTGTTCTTGGGATCCATATAATGGTGTAATTATTTCAGAATTTGCTGGAAAAGTACGTTATGAGAACATTGAGCAAGGTATAACTTACCAAGTTGAAATTGATGAGCAAACAGGTTTCCAAGAGAAAGTAATTTCTGAATCTAGAAACAAAAAGCTTATTCCAACACTTATTGTTGAGGATAGTAAAGGGGAAGCAATTCGTTCTTACAACTTACCAGTAGGAGCTCACATTATGATTGATGATGGTGAGAAAGTTAAGATTGGTAAAATTTTAGTTAAGATTCCACGTAAGTCTTCTAAAGCAGGAGATATTACAGGAGGTTTACCACGTGTAACAGAATTATTTGAAGCGCGTAACCCTTCTAATCCAGCAGTTGTAAGTGCAATTGATGGTGTTGTTTCTTTCGGTAAAATTAAAAGAGGTAATCGTGAGATTATTATAGAGTCTAAAACTGGAGATATTAAGAAATATCTAGTGAAATTATCGAATCAAATTCTTGTTCAAGAAAATGATTTCGTGAAAGCTGGTATGCCTTTATCCGATGGTTCTATAACACCTAACGATATCCTTAATATTAAAGGACCTTCAGCAGTGCAACAATACTTAGTTAACGAAGTACAAGAAGTATATCGTTTACAAGGTGTAAAAATTAATGATAAGCATTTTGAGGTTGTTGTTAGACAAATGATGCGTAAAGTTAGAATCATAGATTCTGGTGATACTATCTTCTTAGAAGATCAACTAGTGCATAAATCAGATTTCATTGTTGAAAATGATGATATCTTTGGAATGAAAGTAGTTGAAAACGCAGGAGAATCTGCTACCTTAAAAGAAGGACAAATTGTAACAGCACGTGATTTAAGAGATGAAAATTCTATTTTACGTCGTGAGGATAAAGCGTTAGTGGAAGCTAGAGATGCTAAGCCTGCAACTGCTACACCTATCTTACAGGGTATTACAAGAGCATCACTACAAACAAAATCGTTTATATCTGCAGCTTCTTTCCAAGAAACTACAAAGGTATTAAATGAGGCTGCTGTAGCTGGTAAGATCGATACTTTAGAAGGACTTAAAGAGAATGTAATTGTAGGACACAGAATTCCAGCAGGAACAGGAATGCGTAACTATGAAAACATTATCGTAGGTTCTAAAGAAGAGTTTGATCAAATGATGCAAGCAAAACAAGAAGTGAATTATAATTAAATGAGATTACAACACTTCTTTTTGAAGTGTTGGCTAATCGAATTTATCCCAACACAGGTTGGGATCTCATGAATGTTAATGAGATTTTATAAATAATAGATTTAAAAGTCCTGTTTTTTTAAACAGGACTTTTTATTTTAAATATAATTATTAATAAGACTTTCGCTTTTGCGGAAGCGTAAATAAGTTTACAATGGCAGAAGATAAAAATAAGAAAAAACCAGGGCAAATTAATATTGAATTAGACGAGAAAGTTGCAGAAGGAACCTACTCTAATCTAGCAATCATTAACCATTCTGTTTCAGAATTTGTAGTGGATTTTGTTAGTATTATGCCTGGAACACCAAAAAGTAAGGTGAAATCTAGAATTATACTAACACCGCAACATGCAAAGCGTTTAATGAAGGCTTTAAGTGATAATGTAGCTAAATTTGAAAACATGCATGGTGAAATCAAAGATTATGAGCAACCTCCAATTCCATTGAATTTCGGACCAACGGGTGAAGCTTAGTAAGGGATCTAGTATAAAAATTTAAATCTTAGTTTTTAAGGATGTGCTCCAAATGTTTTTTTTGAGCAACCTCCAATTCCATTGAATTTTGGACTAACAGGAGAAGCTTAACCAATTATTGATAAATACATCAAGGTATAATATATTCTTATTAGTTTAATTTTTATTATAGAAATAAATTATAACTTTAAAAAAAATCACCTGTTTTAAATAGGTGATTTTTTCGTTAATAAATATTTACTTAATATTAATCGTTTGTTTTTATAAAGCCTCTTAAATAGCTTTAAAATGTTTTTTATTACTTATACTCACTTACAAAGTGAAATTTTAGACTAGGGTATTTTTGTTGTGTCATTTGCAAAGAAAAAGAGGAATCTGCTAAAAAGACTAATTGATTTCTTTTGTCCTTTGCTAAATAGCGTTGTTTTACTCTTAAAAATTCTTTGTATTCTTCGCTTTTTATATCATCGGTTTCAATCCAACACGCTTTAAATACATTTAAATTTTCGTAGGTACATTTTGCACCATATTCATGCTCTAATCTATATTGTATTACTTCATATTGTAATGCTCCAACGGTACCAATAACCTTTCTTCCGTTTAATTCTAAAGTAAATAATTGAGCTACACCTTCATCCATTAATTGGTCTATACCTTTATTTAATTGTTTAGATTTCATCGGATCTGCATTATTGATATATCTAAAATGCTCTGGTGAAAAACTCGGTACACCTTTATAATTCAGTATCTCACCTTCGGTTAATGTATCTCCAATTTTAAAAGTTCCAGTGTCCTGTAAACCTACAATATCACCAGGATAGGAGATGTCTACAATTTCCTTTTTTTCTGCAAAAAAGGCATTCGGACTAGAAAATTTGACTTTTTTATTGTGTCTTACATGTAAGTATTGCGTGTTTCTTTTAAACTCTCCTGAAACTATTTTAACAAAAGCCAAACGGTTTCTATGGTTAGGATCCATATTGGCATGAATTTTAAATACAAAACCAGTAAAGCTTTCTTCATCGGGTTGTACAAGACGCTCTTCACTTTGTTTCGCTCTTGGTTTAGGAGCTATCTCAACAAAACAATCTAATAATTCACGTACTCCAAAACTATTTAAAGCAGATCCAAAAAATACAGGTTGTAATGTACCATCTAAATATTCTTGATTATTAAAAGTAGGATAAATACCTTCTACTAATTCTATTTCTTCTCGCAGTGTTTCGGCAGCTTTATCACCAATTAAAGTATTTAATTCAGGAGAGTTTAAATCAGATACCTCAATGGTTTCTTCAATATTCTTTCGACTATCTCCACTAAATAAATTAATATTCTTCTCCCATATATTATAGATCCCTTTAAAGTCATAACCCATTCCTATAGGAAAACTTAAAGGGGTTACTCGTAATCCTAATTTTTGCTCAATTTCATCAAGTAGTTCAAAAGCATCTTTACCTTCACGATCCATTTTATTAATAAAAACAATCATAGGTATATTACGCATACGACATACTTCCACTAATTTTTCAGTCTGCTCTTCTACCCCTTTTGCTACATCAATTACTACTATAACGCTATCTACTGCTGTTAAAGTACGGAAAGTGTCTTCCGCAAAATCTTTATGACCTGGCGTATCTAGAATGTTTATTTTAATACCATTATATTCAAAAGCTAATACAGAAGTCGCTACAGAAATTCCACGCTGTCTTTCTATTTCCATGAAATCACTCGTGGCCCCTTTTTTAATTTTATTACTTTTTACAGCTCCAGCTTCTTGAATTGCTCCACCAAATAATAGTAACTTCTCTGTTAAAGTGGTCTTACCAGCATCGGGATGAGAGATAATTCCAAAGGTTCTTCTTCGTTTGATTTCGTCTGTAAATTTCATAAAAAATAATTTGTGCAAATATAAAGTATTCACAGAATTATCTTAATTGTATTTCGATAATTATAATATATTTTAAACTAGGAATATAATAAAACTTAAGTCTAGAATATCTCGGTCTTTTGTAAATTATAGTAAGATGAAGTAATCCATTAGGTAGTATGTCCATTAAATTTGCTGAAAAATATGATTCATCGGAAAAGAAGAACATATGGTCGAGAATACAGTAGTTAGTTGATGGTTTAGGATAAATTAGATATTTATTTTAGATATTTTTGTTAAAGAAATTAACACAATTAGCGTTTAATCGAGCGTATTTGCGTTTAGCCGAATTAAGTGAATAATTTTATTAAATCCCTTTGTTAAAAATATTGTAATGATATTTTTGTAGGAATATTAGTTTACGGGAAAACCGTAAAACAAGAAATTAACCATTATTTTTCCCTAAGAGAATGAGTAGTATTAGTATTAATATTTTTAATAGATCCAATGCAAATTTGTATTGGCTTTTTTGCATAAAACAAGTTTAACAATGTTTTGTAGTGCTTAGCATTGCAAAATATTGTTGCAGATAATTTTTATAAGTATAAAACAATTTTACCACAATTATATGAAAATCATTACACGATTCTCGAATTCAAAATCAATTTATTTAACTATAGTTTTTGCTATATTTAGTATTGTATCTATTGTTGCTCAATCGAATGCAAATAGTATTAGAATTGGGGCCTCTTTTCAATGGAGTGACACGCAAGACACAAGCTCTACGGCAGGAAATACGGACCCTGCTACATTGCAAAGTATAACTATAGGGACAAAAATATATAGTGAGTTTAGTCTACCAAATGGTTATCAATTAACAGAGGTCGGTCCTGGTAATCAATCTTCTCACTTTATAAGAGAAAATGATCATACGAATTCTACAGCTGGAGGTAGCGCAGATGCTAACTGGAATGCGGTGGCCTTGGCAGCTTTTCAAGACGCAAATTTAAACCACTATTTTGAAGCTTCTGCTGGAAGTGGAGCGGATACTTGTGATGATTTTACTTTAGAAGAAAGCCAAAGTACTATAAGACATACATTAACATATTCTCCTGGAATTGTTTCGGCTTCAAGTTCTATTATTGCTGTTACAGAAAGGAATGCAAACAACTGCTTGCATATTGAAGTTTTCGGAACGGAATTAGGTAGTACTACAACAGTTTCATTAGGTGAAACTTTTGTGAATAGAGACAATGTGCAATGGGGACATGGAGGTACAGGATCTAATTCTAATGATATAGGTACTGTCGGAACCGTAAATGAGCCTAGTACAAGTAGAAATCCGGATTCTGATTATTGGTTAACTAATAGAGTGTATAGTAATGGTGGTACAGCAGGTGTTGCTTTGTTTTTGTTAAGCGAATTAGCAGATGTGGGAGCAACTATTACTAGTATTCAATATTCAGCAGCTTCTAGTGATCCGGGTGATGGTAAAGTTTTTATTTGGTCTCAGCCAGATGAAGATGGAGACGGATTGGATGATATAGATGATTTAGATGATGATGATGATGGTATTTTAGATACAGAAGAGTCAGGGAATTTTATGCCAAGTCATGATGAAGATGGAGATGGTATTCCAAACTGGAATGACACAACCGATAATGGAACTGGAGTGGATAGCAGTATAACGGATTATACAGATTCTAATGCCGATGGCGTGCCAGATGTGTATGATTTTGATGGTGATGGAATCCCTAATCATTTTGATTTTGATTCCGATAATGATGGTTGCTCAGATGCTTTAGAAGGTGGTGATTTTATTGTAACAACGGAAGTCAATACAGATGGTTCGTTAAATGGAACAGTTGAAAATGCAACTGGGGTACCTGATAATGTGGATGTAAATAATGGTCAAGATTTGGGGACTTCTCAAAATGCATCTGCTTTTGATGCAGATGGACAATGTGATAGAGATAATGATGGGGTTTTAGATGGTAGTGATATCTGTCAGGGTTCAGATGATGCGGTAGATATAGATGGGGATTTAGTTCCTGATGGTTGTGATTTAGATAGTGATAATGATGGTATTACAGATATTAATGAAGGTATTTGTACTTCTCCAGTGCAATCTGGAACATGGACTTTAGTTAGTGGGTCAGAAGCTACTTTTGATTATGGAAACGGAGTTGTTGCTAGATTAGTAACTAATTCAACAGGTTTTCAGGCAAATTCAGTAGGAGCTTTTAATACAGCATCTTTTTGGTCAGAAAATTTAAGTGGAGATGTCTCTCTGCAAAGAGAATATAGTTGGGGAAGTACTTTAACTTTTTCTTTTGAAGACGCAGCGGGAGATCCTATTAATGTTACCAACCCAATATTGCATCTAGATAGATTGGGAGGAAGTGATGGTTTAACAGAAAACTCTGCTTTAATGACACTTCAAGATGGTTTGACTTGGACTGCATTATCTGGTACTAGTGATTTTCTTGTGACAGCAACTACAGCAAAAGATAGTGGTTCTGGAAATGAACTTTCAGGGGCTTATACTTTTGAAAGTACGCAAAACTCTTCAGATGGAACTGCGGCAGGATCATTACAAGTTAATGGTAATATGTCAACTTTTACAATTGAATTTGTTCAAGATGGTGTTTCTGGTGTGCTTTCAGATGGTATTGAATTTATACTTTTCGCTTGTACAGATTTAGATACAGATGGCGATGGTACTCCAGATTATTTAGATTTAGATAGTGATGGTGATGGTTGTTCGGATGCACTTGAAGGAGCAGATAATATTAATACTAGTAGTGTTGTCAATGGACAATTAACTGGAACTGTTGATAGCGTAACAGGTGTGCCAAATAATGTGGATGAAAATACAGGTCAAGGTGTAGGAGGTTCTATAGATGGAACACCTTCAGATTCAAATGGTCAATGTGACTCAGATAATGATGGAACTATTGATGCAAACGATTTATGTCCTGGATTTGATGATAAAGCAAATAATGATGGGGATGCTTATCCTGATGGATGTGATGAAGATGATGATAATGATGGTATTACCGATATAGATGAAGGTTTAGTTACTTCACCTGGTCAACCAGCTTGTACTTCTGCTACAGTATTAAATTTTAATAATGCCTATTCGGAAGAAGCAGGAGGTGATGGTGATATAAATACATTTTTATTAAACGAAACATTTAGATTCCCAGGTGTAAGTACAGGAATTGATGCGCTAGTTACAATAGTTGAATTAAACGGAACAACGGTTCCTGTTTTAGATGATAACTCTGTAAACGTTAATTCTTTTCAGCCAAGATCAGCGTTTACTTTAGCTAATATTGGAGATCGTGCATATACAGAATATAGATTTGATTTTGTAACAACAGGCGGAGTAGCAGGAGTTAACGATGTTGTTATTCCTGAGTTCTTTGTTAATTTTAACGACGTAGATGGTGGGGCAAGATTTGGCGAACAGAATTGGTCGGAATTGGCAAATAGCTATACGGTTAATCAGGATACAGAATTATTGGTGACATTTGAAGATAATTTTATAGTTGGTACTGCTGGTATTACAGAATACCCATCTGTGTCTAGCAATTTTCCGCAAGTAAATTATGCGACACAACATACAGGTAGATCTTCTTATACTATTAGATTAGGTGTTGTTGCTAGAGTTGCAGGAGCTTCAGCTTCAGGAAGACAACATAACGTGGAGTTTAATTGTGTTACTAATTTTGTTAACCCAATGAATACAACAACTTTAGATTCAGATGGTGATGGAATTCCAAACCATTTAGATTTAGATAGTGATAATGATACTTGTCCGGATGCTATTGAAGGTGGTGGTACTTTTCTAGCTTCTAATGTAGATGGGAATGGGATGTTAACCGGAGGCGTTAATGCTTCAGGTGTCGCTCCTTCTACTGCAAGTGCAAGTGGACAAGGTAGTGCATTAGCTGTAACAGATGATGGTATTAATGGGTGTATAGGTTCAGTAACTGGAACCGTATATAACGATGAAGATGGTGATGGAACACAAAACGGAACAGAAACTGGATTCACTTCTGCAGTAACCGTATTTGCTGATTTAGATGGTGATGGCGTATTAGATGCAGGAGAGCCAACAGCAACAACAGCAGGAGATGGAACATATACAATTACAGGTTTACCAACAGGAGTTGCTGTTGATATCGTAGTGGATACAACTACTTTACCAACGGGAGCAACCTTAACGGAAGGAACAGAACCAACGAATGTTACACCAATTGGTGGAGGTTCAGTATCAGCAGGAACAGATGGATATACTACAGCAGGAACGGTAACCGGAACCGTATATAACGATGAAGATGGTGATGGAACACAAAATGGAACAGAAACCGGATTTACTTCTGCAGTAACTGTATTTGCGGATTTAGATGGCGATGGCGTATTAGACGCAGGAGAGCCAACAGCAACAACAGCAGCAGATGGAACCTATACAATAGAAGGTGTACCAGCAGGATCTGTAAACATCCAAGTGGATGAAACAACACTACCAACAGGTGCAAGCTTAACGGAAGGAACAGAACCAACTAACGTAACGGTACCAGTAAGTGGAACAGTTGCAGCAGGAACCGATGGTTATACTACAGCTGGAACCGTAACCGGAACAGTATATAACGATGAAGATGGTGATGGAATACAAAACGGAACAGAAACAGGATTTACTTCTCCAGTAACGGTATTTGCAGATTTAGATGGCGATGGCGTATTAGACGCAGGCGAGCCAACAGCAACTACAGCGGCGGATGGAACATATACAATAGAAGGCGTACCAGCAGGAACAGTAGATATCGTAGTAGATACAACTACTTTACCAACAGGTGCTACTTTAACAGATGGAACAGAGCCAACCGAAGTAACGGTACCAGTAAGTGGAACAGTTACAGCAGGAACAGATGGTTATACTACAGCCGGAACAGTAACTGGAACCGTATATAACGATGAAGATGGTGATGGAACACAAAATGGAACAGAAACCGGATTTACTTCTCCAGTAACTGTATTTGCTGATTTAGATGGCAATGGTGTATTAGACGCAGGAGAGCCAACAGCAACAACAGCAGCGGATGGAACATATACTATTTCAGGAGTACCAGCAGGAACAGTAGATATCGTAGTAGATACAACTACTTTACCAGCAGGAGCAAGTTTAACAGAAGGAACAGAGCCAACATCAGTAACGGTACCAACAAATGGTAGTGTAGATGCAGGAATAGATGGTTATACTACAGCCGGAACAGTAACTGGAACCGTATATAACGATGAAGATGGTGATGGAACACAAAACGGAACAGAAACCGGATTTACTTCTCCAGTAACTGTATTTGCAGATTTAGATGGCAATGGCGTATTAGACGCAGGAGAGCCAACAGCAACAACGGCAGCGGATGGAACCTATACTATAGAAGGAGTACCAGCAGGAACAGTAGATATCGTAGTAGATACAACTACTTTACCAGCAGGAGCAAGTTTAACAGAAGGAACAGAGCCAACATCAGTAACGGTACCAACAAATGGTAGTGTAGATGCAGGAACAGATGGTTATACTACAGCTGGTTCAGTAACTGGAACCGTATATAACGATGAAGATGGTGATGGAATACAAAACGGAACAGAAACCGGATTCACTACACCAGTAACTGTATTTGCGGATTTAGATGGCGATGGCGTATTAGACGCAGGAGAGCCAACAGGAACAACAGCAGCGGATGGGACGTATACTATAGAAGGCGTACCAGCAGGGACAGTAGATATCGTAGTAGATACGACTACTTTACCAGTAGGATCGACATTAACAGAAGGAACAGAACCAACGGAAGTAACGGTACCAGTAAATGGAACAGTTGCAGCAGGAACAGATGGTTATACTACAGCTGGTTCAGTAACCGGAACCGTATATAACGATGAAGATGGTGATGGAACACAAAATGGAACAGAAACCGGATTTACTTCTCCAGTAACTGTAT
>NZ_JBSHNV010000111.1:0-318 GCF_053601575.1 Lacinutrix sp. MEBiC02404
GTAACTTGGACATATACAGATGTTAATCTGAATGCTTCCACACAAACACAAAACATAGTAATTACAGATGTTACTGCTCCTGTTGCTGATCTTGCAACTTTAGCTAACGTAACGGCACAATGTGAAGTAACGACTTTAACCGCACCGACTGCAACTGATAATTGTGGCGGAATAGTTACTGTTACCAACGATGCATCACTTCCTATTACAACCCAAGGAACAACTGTTGTTACTTGGACATATACGGATGTTAATTTGAATGCTTCCACACAAACACAAAATGTAATAATTACAGATGTTACTGCTCCTGTTGCTGAT
>NZ_JBSHNV010000112.1:0-1102 GCF_053601575.1 Lacinutrix sp. MEBiC02404
CGCCTACCTTTACTGCTCCTGCAGCTATTGAAATTTTTACGGATGCTTCTTGTAACTATGATGCAACTATTAGCGAAACTGGTGATGTAACCAATGAAGCTGATAATTGTGATACTACTTTAGATGCTACTTTTACAGATCTTGTAACCGCTGGTACTTGTGAAGGTTCGTTTATTATTACTAGAACTTGGACTTTATCAGACGATTGTGGGAACACTGCAACGCCGCAAATACAAACGATTACCGTTTCAGATAATATTGCACCTACATTTACTGCGCCTGCAGCTATTGAAATTTTTACGGATGCTTCTTGTAATTATGATGCAACGGTTAGTGAAACTGGTGATGTAACCAATGATTCTGATAATTGTGATACTACTTTAGATGCTACTTTTACAGATGTTGTAACGGCTGGTGCTTGTGAAGGTTCGTTTATTATTACTAGAACTTGGACTTTATCAGACGATTGTGGGAATACTGCAACGCCACAAATACAAACAATTACCGTATCAGATAATATTGCGCCTACCTTTACTGCTCCTGCAGCTATTGAAATTTTTACGGATGCTTCTTGTAACTATGATGCAACTATTAGCGAAACTGGTGATGTAACCAATGAAGCTGATAATTGTGATACTACTTTAGATGCTACTTTTACAGATGTTGTAACAGCTGGTACTTGTGAAGGTTCTTTTATTATTACTAGAACTTGGACTTTATCAGATGATTGTGGGAATGCTGCAACACCGCAAATACAAACGATTACCGTTTCAGATAATATTGCTCCGGATATTACTAGTTGTACTACTGTTACAGATACCTCTGTAGATTGTACTGCGGATGATAACGAAACCATTGCAGATGCTTGGAATGCTGCCAATATTGCTACGCTTGAATCTTGTGCTACAGATAACTGTGATATGAATCTTGCTGGTCAAGTAACTTCCAATTACGACTTCAACAACTTAAACGTAGTTTGTGGTCCTTGTGGTTCGCTTCCTGTTACCTATACCGTTGCAGATGATTGTGGTAATGAATCTACAATTACAGTAACGCTGAACTTCGGAGATGCTACTGGTCCAGATCTTACTGCTTGTAATGT
>NZ_JBSHNV010000113.1:0-140814 GCF_053601575.1 Lacinutrix sp. MEBiC02404
ATATTATTGTTTCCGTAGCGGGGTGCAAATATAGATACCTTTTTCTTCTTGACAATACCTTTTTTAATCTTTTTTTTGATTATTTTTTTTGAAGCGTTCTAAGGCTTTAGTTTCAACCTTTTATAGCCTGAAGTTTTTTCCAAATTCAATGCCTGTAGTTTGGTTTTTGCGTTAAGGATAGTAGCGATATCCTTTTTGGCAGTAATGAAACGTATACTTTATAAAATAAGACTCCTTATATATAGACTACTTCTCTACTCTATATATAAGGTAACAAAAAG
This sequence comes from Lacinutrix sp. MEBiC02404, assembly GCF_053601575.1. NCBI lineage: Bacteria > Pseudomonadati > Bacteroidota > Flavobacteriia > Flavobacteriales > Flavobacteriaceae > Lacinutrix > Lacinutrix sp. MEBiC02404. The sequence goes on from NZ_JBSHNV010000113.1 coordinate 282, forward strand.
ATATAGCGGATAGCCTGACGTTAGTTACCCCTTTGGGTAACTAACGGAACGCCCTGAAAATTATAAAAAGAAATTCCACACCACACCGAAACGCACGGTGAAGTCTCTATATGGATAATTTGGTGCGGAGTAATAATCGTAACCTGTCCAGGCTGAATTAAAGTGTTCTGCTTTTAAATAGATTCTTGCCTGACGAATTTTAGCATTTATAAAAAAGTCTAATCTTGGGAATGCGCCGTATTCTTTTTGGTCTTGCACATATAGCTCTGCTAAAACGGGATCATACCCATTCATATAGTATTTAGAGAAATAGCTAAAGGTGATTCCGGTTTGTAAGAACAGTTCGTTATTAAAGAAAGTATTTGCATAGTATAGTGTATTACGCATTACTATCTCTGGAACGTTTAAGGTATTGTTGTCGTCTTTTACGTTTTGATATAATATGGTATTGTATAAACCTATTTTTTTATACTTAATATCTTTCTCTATTTTTAGTTTGAGATAGTTTATGGTTGTGTTATTTTGGTACGGTTTAATTAGGTTATCTGTTGGATTACTTTTAAAGTATGTATAATCATCTATGGAAGAAAAGCTCAAAGAAACATCTGCGATCTTGTTAGACTGCAACTGAAATTCTATTTCTTGCGTTTTTGTATTATTGAAATTGTTTTCCCAGTTATAGTTTATATAATCGTTTTGATATAATTGGAAGTTATAATTAGGCGCTTTGGAATTGGTATTCATAGTCGCACTTACCACGGCGTCTTCATTAATTGGATAGGTTGCTTTTGCGGTTAAAAAGTTACCATTAAAATCTCCAGATATGTTTGCTCCTATCTCTCCTTCTATATGGAATTTTTTAAAAGTCTTGCTATACGCACCACCTAAAGCTAGGACTTGTCCTTTTATTCTGTTGGTTATTCTGTTTTCGTCTAAAATGACCACATTATCATATCCATAATTATAACCGTTATGACTTACATTAAATTGTAAAGCTCCCAAGGTTTTATTGGTATAGTCTACATGCACTTGGTTATAGAAGTTTTCTAGTGTAACTCGTTTTTTCAAATTAGATGCTCTAAAGGATTCTCCGAAATAATCGGTTTCACTATCTTGGTCGAACTGAAAGAATTTATCTTCAAAGGATATTATATGGCCAACGCTTAAAGTATTTGACGCTAGAGAGTCATTAGGTTTTGTTATACTATATTGATGGTCTAAATGAAAACGTTTTCCTTTTAAGATACTTTCGGCATCTTCAAAATTAACTTCTAAAACGCCTCTATCTGTAAATTCTGGATCACCAGCTTCAAAATAGGCGACATTATCGTCTTTCAACCCGCCATTTTCTTCATTCATTAAATCTTGGGCTACAAAATGCGCATTCGCTGTATAGCGTTTGTTTTTGGTGTTATAGCTTGTAGTAAATCTAAAATTCCCTGTACTTGTTAGTATGTGTTGGTACTTCCCTAAAGAGCGCAAACCTTTATATGCTAAAGAAATATTTAATTGTGGTGACGTATTTACGGTAAAAAACGCGTCTACTTGTTGTCCTTGAGAAAAGGCAGTCTTATAATACAGTTCGGTAAATGGTGTTGGCACTCGATAATAATTAATGTCTTCAATTTCCATATAATTAAAGTGTCGTCCACGTGCTCCAAAGGAAGGCATTAGCTTATCACTATGAAAATCATACGCTAATCTATTATAGGTTTGTCCGACATTAGAGAATGGCAACAATTCAAAATTATCTCTACGTAAGTAATTAAATTTATATTCTTTTTTAATAGTTAGCGTGGTATCTACATGAACGGTATCTCTTTTATGTGAGATTATCAAGTAGTCTTCTACTTTTGCTATTGGATCTTTAACATTTGAAGTACTGGTTCTTGTACTTCTTCCTGAAGATAATGTATCATTTACATTATAAACTTGATTCGTATCTTTTTCTATTCTTGGTTTAGACGTAATTTGCGCATACCCAAAATGAAAAACACTTAATAAAAAGAATATCAGAATTTTTTGCTTCATAATTATTTTTTAGACCTTGCAACAAACTAAAGCCGACTTGTCTTTTTTTTGCCAAAAATAGAAAATATCTAATCGGTATTAAATACAATATTACAATTTATAACAACTTGTTATTCTTAACAATTACTTAAATGCTGAAATTAAATTACTCGAATCTAAAAATGGAATGTGGAACAGACGAAGCTGGAAGAGGCTGTTTAGCTGGTCCAGTTACTGCTGCTGCTGTGATTTTGCCTGATAATTTCAAGAACAAAATACTTAATGATTCTAAACAATTAAGCGAAAAAAAACGTGATTTATTACAACCGATTATTGAAATGGAAGCTATCTGTTTTGCTTTTGCGCATGTTTTTCAGGAGGAAATAGACGAAATAAACATTTTAAATGCTTCCATTTTGGCTATGCACAAATCTATTGCAGACTTAAAACAAGTCCCTAATTTTATTATTGTAGACGGGAATAGGTTTAAACCTTATAAGGATATTCCGCATGAAACCATTATAAAAGGAGACGGGAAATTTTTAAGTATTGCTGCTGCTTCGGTTTTAGCAAAAACCTATCGCGATGCGTATATGAATACAATTCATGAAGAATTCCCGATGTATAATTGGAAACAAAATAAAGGATATCCGACAAAAGAGCACAGAGCGGCGATTAGAAAATACGGAATCACGAAGTACCACCGAAAATCTTTTAGACTATTACCGGAACAATTACGTTTAGAAGTATAAGTATTGCTAGCGAAGTTGAAGTTGAAGTTGAAGTTGAAGTTGAAGTTGAAGTTGAAGTTGAAGTTGAAGTTGAAGTTGAAGTTGAAGTTGAAGTTGAAACTAAAAAAAGCACCTTTAAGATTATCCTATGAACGGAAAAACTTTAGCTCCCTATAACTTCAAATACTTTAAACACTTTAAGTGCTTTTTATAAACGCATTCCTATATTTGTACAAATCCCTTTTTACATGAAAAAAATCTGGAACCTTTTTCTTATTAGCCTTTTACTTATTAGTTGTAATACAACGAATACTCATATAAATACTGCCGATTATATTCCAGAAAATGCTTCGGTAATTATTCAAGTGAATAATTTAGAAAGCTTAAAAAGTAATCTAAACAATAGTGATTTTTTAGAAGGCCTTCAGAAGAGTAAATCTTATACCAATATAACCAACAAACTAGAAAACTTAAAGCACTTAAATACTACAAATCCGCTTTTCGTTTGTTTTAGTTATGACGAAAAAGACAGCTTACAATACACCGTTATTACCAAACAAACACCAGATTTATTTGCTATAGATTCTTTGCAAAACATTACTGTGGAGGCCTATTTATTTCAAAGTTTGTCTATTAACAAAACCCAAATAGAAAAGAACATTACCTATAATACGTATAAGGACAGTGTTTTTATTGCTTCCTCTAGCAAAGAGATTTTAGAGAATTCGCTAATTACCACCAATAAAGATGAAGATTTAAAAACTATTTTAAAAACGAGTGATACTAAAAAACCATTCTCTATACTAATTAACAATAATAACAAACAACCAATACAATCTATTTTTATTAATGATTCTATTCCTTTTAACAGCTTTACCAACTACACACTTGTTGATGCGGATATTAATCAAGATGCCATTATTTTAAATGGAATCACCAAAGCCACAGATTCTACAAAGAGTCTGATTAACATTTTTAAAAATACGATTTCGCAAGAGAATAGAACAGCAAGCCTTGCTCCTAGTAATGCCGATGGTTTTATGAGTTTTACATTTCATGATTTTTCTGTTTTAAATGAAAACCTAAAACAATTCCGAAGTACCGATTCTTTAACCACTACCACAACCCTATTTGATAATATTGTGGAAGTCGGAATTATTTACGAAGGCAAAAACCAAGCTATTCTTTTAAACTCTTTAGATGTTATTGCGACAAAAGATGCATTGCTAAATGACCAAAATTTAGTGGAAGAATATAGACAAACCAACATATACGGTTTTAGTGAAGCTACGTTATTTCGTAATACATTTTTACCTTTAGTTACTTTTGAAAAGGCAAATTACTACGCGAACATAAATGATTTCTTTGTTTTTACAAACACCAAAGAAGCTTTAGAAAATATAATTGCTAATTATCAAAACAAAACCACGTACAGTGAAAAAGCATATTATAAAAGTACCAAAGAGCATCTTACAAATGCTTCGTCTTTATTAATGGTTGCAAATCCATCAGCTTTAAAAGCCATTATAAAGAACAACTTTAATGAAGACCTAAATCTTAAATTGGAAGATTATAAAACTTCGGCTTTACAATTTGTGTACGATACCAATTTTGCACATGTCAATGCGGTTATAAAAAAGAACAAGACGAAAGCTAGAGAAAATTCGGTAACCGAATTATACAACATTAAGTTAGATGCCGACTTATTAAACCATCCGCAATTAGTAGACAATCACATTACCAAGCAAAAGGAAATTGTAGTTCAAGACATAAAAAATAATTTATATCTTATTTCTAATAGAGGAAAAGTGCTTTGGAAAAAACAACTTCCAGGTGCTATTCTTGGGGAAGTACAGCAAATCGATATGTACAAAAACGGAAGATTGCAATTAGCATTTGCAACGCCAAGCAGGGTTTATGTTTTAGATAGAACAGGAAAGGACGTTGCTCCTTTTCCTATTAAATTTAAAGATGCCATTACCCAACCACTTTCTGTTTTTGATTATGACAACAATAGAAAATACAGACTATTAGTAACACAAGACAAAAATGTTTTAATGTATGATGCTAAAGGAAAAACGGTAAACGGTTTCAAATTCAAATCTGCAGAAAGCACGATTAACCACCAACCACAACATTTTAGAATTGGGAGAAAAGATTACTTGACCTTTAAAACAGACAATAAATTATATATTGTAGATAGAGTTGGAAAAACAAGAATAACACCAAAAGGTAATTTCAGTTTTTCTAATCAAGCGTTATACCTATATTATAACAAATTTACAACCACAACAAAAGATGGCAAACTGGTTAGTTTTAGCACCCACGGAACTAGCAGTACACAAAACTTAAATCTTGGTAGCAAACATCATTTAGCAACTACCACAAAAACACTAGTCGCACAATCTGAAAACAAGTTAACCATAAAAAGTAAAACTTTAGATTTAGATTTTGGTAATTATGATACACCAAAACTCTTTTATATCAACGATAAGATATACGTTTCTGTAACAGACCTACAAACACAAAAAGTATATTTATATGATAGCAATGGGAAGCTACAAAACAATTTCCCGGTATATGGAAACTCGGCAATTGCTTTAGATAATTTAGATAAAGATCGCAACCTAGAATTTGTAACTAAAGGTGAAAACAATACTGTTATTATTTACCAAATAAACTAACAGCCAAATAGTTAATCAAAATAACTCCTCTTTTTTTATGTTTTTTTTGAAAAAATGTTAACTTTAGCATCTCCTTACTATTAACTAGCTACAGTGTAACCCAAAAAACATTAAAAAATTATGAAAACACGTTATGTAGTACTAGTATTTTTATCCTTTATCCTATTCGCAAATGTTAGTTGTGACGAAGATGAGGATAACAATAACAATGATCCAGAACAAGTAAATTTCACTTCTACTAATTATATTTACGAAGGGGACTTACGTAAATACTATTTGGCAACAGAAAACACAAGACTAGGCGAAAGTATTGCCGTCTGGCAACAAGTACCAGATTCGGATCCCGATTATGATATTACCCAAAACTATATCGCGGAAGCAAATGCTACCATTGAAGCGAATGAAATAGAGTCGGATACCATTGTAAGTCCTGCAGAGGCTTTTATAATTATTAACCCAATTCCTCCAATTCCTCCTGCTCCTTCACCTTGTTTATGTTTAATTGTAAATAATACCATTGGCGCGATTGCGTTACAGCCAGGAAACAATCAAATGAGTTTAACTATAACTTCTACAGAAGATGAAGAGACTTTGGTAAGTACCAGCCCAAATACGTTAATAAGCACCATACCAAATACAAACAATACAGGAATGTATCAATCTTTTCAATTTGGACAAGAGGGTTTTACTGGAGAAGCAACGATAAACGTTCAAACAGAAAACGGTAGCTATTCCTTTCTGGCTGATTTTTATCCTCCTCAGTAATAAATAACAGCATATTAATACTTTAAATATTTGTAAATTAGTCTTCAATTAAATTTGAAGACTTTTTTTATGAAAAACAAACTGTTTCTATTCCTCCTTTTTCTTTCTACAACTAATTTCTTTGGACAAAGCACAAACGACTCTATTTATTCTAGTAATATTTACTCTTTATTTATTAAAGCGAATCAATTTATATACTCGCAACAAGATTCTGCCTATCACTATTATCATAAAATAAATAAACTGGCTAAGAATAAAAACGACTTTGAAACTTTAATTCATAGTATTAATGCATCTAATAAAAGCGCTGCGCATTTTTACGATTTAGAGAAAATGAAAGCTAATTTCAAACAACTAGATTCTATTGTTTTAAAAAACGAAACCAAACTGGAAGAAATGGAAAACACGCTGTTTTACACCAATTCAATAAACCAAGATAAAGGCATCTATTATTATTTATTAAATGATAATGAAAAATCTCGGAACGCCTTTCTTACTATTATTAACACAACGGAAGCATTAAAAGAAAAGGAATTAAATATATATCATCTAGACCTATTAACCAGTGCATATAGCTTTATAGCTAAAATGTATTTTAATGATGGTAAGTATGATTTAGCAAAAGAATACTACACGAAGAATATTCATATTTTGGAAACTAAAAAAGCAGAAGATCTCTATAAAAGAAATAGAAACTACAGCCTTCTTGCCGAAGTATTAAAAAACCAACAACAATACGCGTTATCTAATCAATATTTTAAAAAGTCGCTAGAATACAATTTACTTAATAACGGAAACTCGAGCAGTATTGTAACAGAAGCAAATCATTTATTAGAAAATTATTTAAGTACAGTGCAAATAGATAGCTCCAAATACTATCTAAAAATAATGAAAGAGAATCTCTCTAAAAATCACCCTAGATGGAATGTTTTTCATGAAGCTAACGCAAAAATTCTACAAGCAGAAAACAACTATATAGAAGCCGAAAAAGAACTACAAACCGCATTAGAACTTATAAAGACGAAATGGAAAAACCAACCGCATAATGATATTGCAGAAGCATATAATAAAATTGGCTTATTACATGCAAGGTTTAACCAACCAGAAAAAGCATTAGAAAATTACAATTTAGCATTGCTCCAATTCTCTGAAAACGAAAATCCTTCCGCTATTAACCAAACTGCTGTTTTAAAGATTTTAAAGAATAAAGCTGAAGACTTAAATACATTAGCTAATTCTATAGAAAGTATAGAAACCGTAAATCAAGCGATTCTAACTTTAGACGCACTTAAACCAAGTTTTAAAAATAATGAAGACAAACTCTTTTTAATGGAGGAAGCTTTTCCTGTTTTTGAAACTGGTTTAGAAGCAACTTATACCTTATATCAAAAAACGAAACAAGATTCGCTAATTGACAAAGCTTTCTTTTATTCCGAAAAAAGCAAGTCTGCATTATTACTAGAAGCGCTTTTAAGTACAAAAGCAACCATATTTGCTAACATACCAAAAGAAATTATTGAGCAAGAACAAGTATTAAAGTCCAAAATCAATCATATTGAAAAGCAGATTAATCGATCTTCAAGTGCTATTTTACAAGACCAATTATTTCCCCTAAAAAAGGAATACAGAGAATTGATAACTACCATTGAAACCAATTATAAAAGTTATTACGATTTAAAGTATAACTCACAAGTAGTTTCTGTTAGCCAAGTACAAAACCATTTACAACCAGAAGACATTTTGCTTTCGTATTTTTATGGCAACAACGGTATTTATACTATTGCCATTACAAAAGACTCTAAATCTATTCAGTACTATAAAATAGATACAAATTTAGAGGAAGAAATTTTTGCAATCTATGAAATGCTTAACAATCCGAAATCAGATTTAGAAACCTTAAATAACAAAACATATAGGTTATATAAAGAATTAGTGGCGCCAAGTTTAGCAAACCGAAACGCAGAAAATCTTATTATTATTGCCGACGGTTTATTGAATTACATTCCGTTTTCTAGTTTAAATACCAATCCAGATACTTCTAGGTATTTAGTAGAAGATTATGCTATCAGTTATGCTAATTCCGCAACCTTATTAAAACAACTAATAACAAAAAAAGGAGTCCATAATGAAGTCCTTGCCTTTGCTCCTCGCTTTAGTAACGCATCTTCCACCTTATTGCCTTTACCAAATAATGAAGCAGAAGCAACAGCTGTTTTAAATTATTTTAAAGGAAAAACATTAACAAGCAACCAAGCGACACTTGAAAATTTTAATACAGAAAGCAGCAAATACGGAATCTTACATTTTGCAACACACGCTATTTTAAATGATGAAAGTCCGGAATACTCCTATTTAGCATTTCAACCAAATGCCACAAACACCAACTTATTATATGTAAGTGATTTGTATAATTTAAACCTAAATACTAATCTAGTAACCTTAAGCGCTTGTGAAAGCGGTATAGGAAATCTAAAACGAGGTGAAGGTTTTATGAGTCTTGCTCGCGGCTTTTACTTTAGTGGTGCATCGAGTATCTCCAGTACTTTGTGGAAAATTAACGATGCCTCCGCTTTAAACATTATGGATGCTTTTTACAAAAACTTATCCAAACAGGAAACAAAAGACATTGCCTTGCAAAATGCACAATTAACCTTTTTAAATACGAATAAACAAAACGCTTTAGTACATCCTTATTATTGGTCTGGTTTTGTAATTTCTGGAAATACTGCTGCTTTAGATTCTAGCAGTAATTTGTTATGGTATGTATTGGGGACAGTTATTTTCATTATACTTGGAGGAATACTTATAAAACGTAGAAGATCAAAAATATAAAGTTGTGTATTCTGCATCTAGTGCAGCATGACAAAGCGTATTCGAACTAAATCGAAAAATGTATCGCCTTACAACTTTTCGATACGATTCCAATAAAAATTGGAAGCCCTCGAAGTGACAGAACTAATGAAGTGCTTTTAAAAGTGCCTGTGCTTTTTCTTTATTATAATCATAATTAGCAATTAGGTTTTCCAGATGCCTTTTTGCTTCCTTACTATTTTCTTCTTTTAAAGAAAGCAACGCTAAATACCAAGTAGATTCGGCAACAAAACTATTATTATCTTGTAGCACAAGTGTGAAAAATGTTTTAGCATTTTCAGTATCTTCTAAATTTAAATATGCTTGTGCTTTATAAAAGTTATAGTAGTTTTTTGTTGCTTCTGTTGGAATGGCGTCTAGTTTTTCAATAGTGGTTTTATAATCTTTACTTTCATAAGCTACAAAAGCTTCACGCTCTATTGTATTTTCGGTATCACCCCTAGTAATAGTGTACACCGTATTTGGATAGCTACTAAAATTATCCTTATACAAACTAGAATAATTGGTTCCAAAAAACGAATTATAACCAAACCAACCCATCAACAAGGCAATAGATGCTGCTATGGCAAAGGTTTTAGAATTAAAAAGAGGTTTTCTAGTATTCGTGGTTTCACTATCAAAAAATTCTATTCTTGTCGTATCCTTAGTAGACAGCTCCTTTTCAAACCCTTGAAGTTTTGCTTTTAAAGTATCTATTTCATTACTTTTAATTACTTCTTTTAAGTTTTGTTCAAATAAAAACTGTGCTTTAAATTCGGTATCCTTTTCTAATAAATTTTCAAACACCTTTTCCTGCGCTGCAGTTAAGCTGTTAGAAAAATAATGATATAGTAGGTCTTGATTATTCATTGCTATTAATCTTTTGTGTTAATTCTTTCTTTCAGGGTTTTCATACATCTGGACTTTGCACTTTTCACTACGTTTTCACTAGTGTAATCTCCAGCTTCAATAATGTCCTTAATGGTAAAACCTCGGTAATAAAATAAGGTTAATAATTCTTGACATTTCTTTCCAAGAGTAACAAAATACTTTTTTAATAAAACTTGTTCTGTAGTTAGTTCTTGTTGTTCCATTTCTAATTCTGGATCTACAAGTTCTTCCTTTTCTCTAACAATAGACAAATCAAAATCTGGATTTATAGTCTTATTGTTTTTCTTCATTTTATCAAAAATCAAATACTTACCAATGCTAAATAAATAGGTAGAAATACTACTTGTGAATTCTTGCACTTTACCCTGCATCACATTATTGTAAAAAATAATGTATGCATCTTGATAGACATCTATATTATCATCTTGAGATAAGTTATACTTTTTAGCAAAATTTAAAAACTTGTCTCTGTTGTCTTCATATATCTCTTTAAACAACGAATCTGAGCCTTGTTTTAAATCCTCAATAGTAATATTATTTTCAACTCTATGCATTTAATGTAACTAAGTATAAAAGGTTAACACGCTAGTGCTAATTTAACTTTTTTTATGCATAACTCTTTAATTTTCTTACAGATATATCTTCTAGTCTTTTTTTTTGCACTAAATGTTAACCTCTAACAAACGCCACTATTAAAAGGGAATAATATAAAAACGCGTAATCATGAAATTTTTAAAATTAGTAATAATAACCTTAAGCCTTAGTGTTTCAATAAATACACAAGCCTAACTTTTAAAAAGAGCAGACAAAGCACTAGCACACACTATAGATCTTTCTTTAGATAACAATAGAAATAAAAAAACTTCCGAAGTGAATCAAAAAAGGATCGATTCTATTAGAAAAAAAGAAAAACGAAGCAGAATAGAACAACGTGAAGCTAATATGGGTGTTTCTGGCACAATTCAGAAAACATACACATTTACGCACAAGTATGTCATGCAAATTGAAAGCGGAAAACACAATACTACCATCCACTATTTTTTAAATGATACTGCTAATTATATTGGTAGCAGTATAGAATTAGAAAACAATATTACAAGCATGATTTCTGTACTTGATGTTTCTAATAAAACAGCAACGATGTTTATGACAATAAATGAGCAGAAAACACAAATGTCTATCCCGATAGATTTAGAAAGCATTACAAAAGATGGTATGGAAGAGCAACAAGTAAAAATTACAGCAACCGGAAAAACAAAAACCATCTTAAATTATACTTGTCATGAATATAAGGTAGAAGGTAAAGATTACTTCGGAACCATTTGGGTAACCAATGATGCAGGAGTTTCTTTTTCAAAAGTGTTTTACAAAACTAAAGATAAAAAAGGACTGAACCAACCTTGGATGTCTAGCGTTGATGGACTAACCATGAAAATGAATATAACCGATACTTCAAAACGAAAAGAACAGCATATGGTAATGCAATGTATTGCTCTAGAAAAAAGTAATCTAACCATAAACGGAAGCGATTATAAAAAAATATTTTAAACCTGTTAACCTTTTAAATAAATAAACACTAATTAATATAATCTAAAAAAACATATTAAAAATGAACAACGCTATTACAATCCGCAAAAACCAAACGAAACATTGTACAACCTTAAAAGTTGTTAATCCCCCTACTTTTAACATTAAAAAACTCTTTCTATTTGCTACAATAACCTTTCTATTTGCTACACAAATGCAAGCGCAAATTTCTATAGGAGGAGGTTTAGCTTATAACGAAAAAATTTCGGCCCCAGGAATTACACTAAAAGGTGTTTTTACTATTACAGACAATATTGCTATCTCACCAAGTGCATCTTATTTTTTTGGTAATCAAGTATATGGTTATAAACGAAGCATACTTGCTGTAGATGTAAATGCACATTATTATTTTGATATCATTGAAAGCAAACTAAAAGTATATCCAATTGCTGGTGTAAATTTTTCTAGTTACAAAACTGGAGGATACAACAATGCTTTCTTTACAGATAATACTTATCAAGTAAAAGATAATGCATTTGGTGGTAATATTGGAGCAGGAGCCACGTACCAATTTACGGAAAAACTAAAAGTGTATTTAGAACCAAAATTTGTGGTTAGTGATTACAGTCAAGTAGTTATAAACGCTGGAGTTTTACTAAACCTTTAGTCCGCATATTGCTAGTTATAAATAAGAAATTAATCTACATATAACGATACCTGCTAATATCTATTTATTTTATTGGAATTCGTCTACCAATGTAAAAGCTTCAGAAAAACCTTCTGAAGCTTTTTTTTTATTTGCAGGTTAACCTTTTCAAATAAAAAACATAAAGACTTGTACGCGCTAAAAAGGAAAACAAATTAATCTATAGTGTTTTTTTGGGTTACTATAGCCAAGTAGGAAACTGCTGGATTAAAAGTCGGAGAAAATTTCTTCGACTTTTTTTTAGAATTATGTTAACCTTTTATAAGACTTGACATTAAACTGTAAACAACTATTAATCAATAAAATTTAAAAATTATGAAAACTTTAAAAACAACAATTTCAAAATCGAAGTATTTTCTTTTAGCGCTATTAGTCGCTTTTAGTTTTTCTTGTGACCCAGAAGATGGGGAAGACGGAGCTATTGGTGCGATAGGTCCTGCTGGAACAAACGGTACAAATGGTACAAATGGAGAAGACGGTAATGCCAATGTAGAAACATACACCTTTGACATTTCTGCATTAACTGGAGCGACTATAAACATCAACACACCTCAGCTTACCCAAGATGTGTTAGATAACGATGGTATTTTGGTTTACATACAACGTAGCAGTAATTATTACCCAATACCTGGTACTAGTTTTAGCGACGAGATTAAAACTATTTTAATAGATTCCGCTGTAGAACTAACTTTTTACGATAGAATGACTGGTGCTTCCGTTTCTATTCCTGCAAATCGTTATACTTTGCTTAAAATGGTTATTATAGAATCGAATAGTACAACGGCTGGCAAAACAAGTGTCACTGGAGAAACTAGCACAAAACAACAAGCATACAACGAATTAAAACAAGCTGGAGTAGACATAACAGATTACTATGCTGTTTGTGATTACTATGGAATGGATTACTAATAATCCATTTTATTTAAAACTTAAAACCGAAGCTAAAAAGCTTCGGTTTTTTTTAGGTCTTTTTATTACGAAATGATTAGTATTGCAATCTTAATATCTCAATCATGATTACACGCAAACTCGCAACGATTTCAAAATTTATTATTCATAAAGTTGGTAATAAACATAACGACACCAAAAATGCTTTCTCCGATAAAGAAGTTCATTTTGATGAAGAAAGTTATGAACTTATGCTTCCATTTCTATTAAGACCTTTTGGTTCTGTAGTACAAAGCTACCGTTTTAACCATCATGCAAATGTAGAACTTAATGAAATTAATAGTTATGCAAAAAGTATTTTCACCGACGATGATGCTTTTGTAGAAACCTCAAAAAACATCGTAAAACATTTGTTTGAGCAAAGTGATTCTGCACAAATAAAAACGGGTGATGTTTTAATTGCCGTTTTTGAAGGGATAGAATACAAAGATATGGTTACTAATGCTATTGGTATTTTTAAAATAGAAAACAAGACTAGTTTCTTTCAAACTTTTTTAGAAAACAATAGTTATGACGTTTTAGTACAACAAGGTATTTCTAGTAAAAAAGTAGATAAAGGTTGTTTGATTTTAAATCAGACCGATATGGAAGGAAATATCATTTTAAGTGTAGACAACAATAGTTATGATGCACAATATTGGTTAGATAAATTCCTGAATATTAAATATGCAGATGATATGAATAACCATACACATAACTATTTAGATATGTGTAGTGAGTTTTCTACCGAAATTTTAAAAACAAGTTTTGGTGAACAAGAACGAAATATCTTTTTAGCAAAAACCATTGACTATTTCAAGGAAAATGAAATTATAAATGTGGAACGTTTTAAGGAGGAAGTCTTTACGGAAGAAAATCACATTCAGTTATTTGAAGATTTTAAAAAGGAATACGAAGGCGAACAAAATTTAGTACTACGTAATCAATTTGATTTAGCGGAAGCTGTAGTTAAAAAGGACAAAAAGAAAATTAAAACAGATATTAAACTAGACACAAATATTCAGATCAAACTAGATATTGATGCGCCAGATGCCGCTCAAGAATATCTAGAACGTGGTTATGACGAAGAAAAGAAAATGTATTATTATAAGGTGTTTTTTAATGCCGAAGGATAAAGAATAATTTTTAATTGCTCTTTAAAAGAAACAAAAAAGCCGAAGTATAAACTTCGGCTTTTTTTATTCGTACTAAAAAAGTAACTTATTCTGTAACTGCTGCATCTTTAATTTCAACTACTTCCAGATCAAAAATAAGATCTTTACCAGCTAAAGGATGATTCCCATCAACAACAATACTTTCTTCTTTAACCTCAATCACACGTAAATTTCTTTCATGTCCTTCTGGAGACTTAGAAACTAGTCCCATACCAACTTCTGGCTTCATATCTTGAGGAAGATCTGCTTTATTCACTTCTTGTTTTAACTCTTCATGAATGTCTCCATACGCTTCCTCTTTAGGAATTGAAATGGTTTTCTTTTCATTTAACTTCATGTCCAATACTCCTTTCTCAAAACCAGGAATTAATTGTCCTTGTCCTAAAGTAAATTCTAATGGCTCTCTTCCTTCAGAACTATCAAAAACTTGCCCATCAGATAATTTACCTGTATAGTTTACTTTTACTGTATTGTTTTCTTTTACTTGACTCATATTATTTCATTTTAATAAATGGGTTTTGCATAATTCTTACGCAGCAACCATTTTATTTTAAACTTACTTTAGCCTTAGCTGCCAAAACCACGCCAAGAACCTAAAAACCCGAAATGAAAATTTCACAGCAACAAACAGTCGTCCTTAAAAAACAGATCGTATCCCTTTAATAAAAGCACATGAGTACTTTATAAAAGTCTTCAAAATTAATCTGTGGCAAAATAATGCTATCTGCAAATATGTCAGTTAACACAAAAAATAATGACAAATTATATAAAAGTAGCTTTCCTTTATTCTATAACGAAACGCCAAAACACAAAAAAGCCGAAGTATACACTTCGGCTTTGGTTTTATAATAGCACTGTGTTTTATAAAAAACGAATTACATACTACTTACTGAAGATTTTATCTCCGCTTCAAAAAGCGTTGTAAAATGTTTTAATAGTTTTTCTTTTACTTCTTCTATATTCACTTCTTTTTTACCAAGCTCTACATGTAGCGAAGTAACCGCTTTACCCCGAATACCGCAAGGAATCATATTATCAAAATAGCCAAGATCCGCATTTACATTTAATGCAAAACCGTGCATGGTTACCCAACGGGAAGCGCGAACGCCCATGGCACAAATTTTTCTAGCAAATGGCGTTCCTACATCTAACCAAACTCCGGTTTCTCCAGGACTACGTTCTGCCTTTAAACCATATTCTTCTAAAGTAAGAATAATCATTTCTTCTAAAAAACGAAGGTATTTATGGATGTCTGTAAAAAAATTATCTAAATCTAAAATAGGATAGCCAACAATTTGTCCAGGACCATGATAGGTAATATCTCCACCTCTATTTACTTTGTAAAAACGTGCGCCTTTTTCGGCAAGCTGTTCTTCATTTACTAAAAGGTTAGACATATCGCCACTTTTACCTAAAGTATACACATGTGGATGTTCTACTAATAAGAAATAGTTAGTCGTTGGCAAATTAAGTTCTTGCCTTCTATTTTTTATTTTAGCATCTACCACCGATTTAAATAAAGTCTCTTGATAATCCCAAGTATCCTTATAATCTTTTAATCCTAAATCTTGTAATTCTACGGTTTTATTCAAAGTAATACGCTTCTAATTAATCTACTAATTTTACGTCTAAAGCCATCTTTTCTGGTGCCTTTATCATATCGATAAAATTCATTTTTAAAGTAACCGATTTTTTATCGTCGCTAATCACGGCGTTTTTATTAGTTACCGACTTTATTTCTTTTGGAAAGGTATACACTAAGGTATAACTCATTGCATCAAAGACCTCTTTAGAATCTCCCATTTCGCTTATTTCAGCATCCAAAGCTTCCAGATCTTCGGGCGCAATTTCATAATCTTCTTTTATAAATCGAGAAAATGTTTTCCCATCATAGCTAAAGTCTACATATTCAAAAATACTTTCTGAAGCTTTAGTAATTGCGCTCTCTCCCATTTTACCAAATTGCGAATTATTTTCCGAATTCATTTTTTTAGCTTCTTCAATTTTTTCTAAAGCTTCTGGTAAATTTTTCAGATTCGTAAATGTAGAACCAAATCCCATATCGAAAACACCTGCTTCTTCATCCATTTTCATTTTTATGACAATGTTTTCCAAGTTTTTTAATTTCGCTTGTTCTTCTGCAGATAAAGTAGCGATACTATCGGCTTTTTCTACCAACATATCTTTAAAGTACATGACGCTATCTAGCTTGATTTTCTCTTTACCATCGTCATTTTTACCGCCACCCATTTCTTCCATGGTTTTCATCACTTCACTCATATCATAACGCATGACAAATTCTCCAGAACCATCTGGATTAAAGCTTATTTCTTCGGTAAAATTACAACTGGTTAATAAAAAAACGCTTGCAATTGCTAGTAAAAATTGTTTCATTCTTAAGGATTTGAAAGTTCGATATTAATAAAACAAAGGTACGTATTTTATCTTTCTGGATTGTTTAAAATAACGAGTGCTGCTATAACGCCTGGCACCCAGCCGCAAAGCCACAATAGAAAAACAATTAATATAGATCCACAGCCTTTACCTATTACAGATAATGGTGGACATAAAATGGCAAGTAAGACTCTCCAAAAACTCATGTGATTTGATTTAATTGATTGATGTACATATTGGACGCAAGTGTTTCTGTTTTGTTACACTTTGCAATAGCGATAGTAGTGGCATCCTTTTGCTTTTCGCAAAAGATATAACGAATAGCGCAGCCCTCTGAAGCTTTTTTTTTAAGCGAAAGAGGGATTGCCCAAAAAACCATTTTCTAATTACTAGCTTTAATGTATCTTTGTGGCTTCTTAAAAAACATAAAATTAACATGTCGCAATTATCGGAACAAGAATTAGTACGAAGAGATAAGTTAGCCAAATTACGCGAATTAGGCATTAACCCATATCCTGCAGATTTATACCCTTTAACCCATCTTTCTAGTAAGATAAAGAAGGATTTTAAAGAAGGAGAAAAAGTAAATATTGCCGGACGATTAATGTCCAGACGTATTCAAGGTAATGCGAGTTTTGCAGAGCTTCAAGATAGTGAAGGCAGAATACAAGTATATTTTAATAGAGATGAAATTTGTGCTGGTGAAGACAAAACCAAGTACAATGATGTATATAAAAAATTACTAGATATTGGTGATTTTATTGGAATTGAAGGCGAATTATTCACCACTAAAGTGGGACAGAAAAGTGTTCGAGTTACCAACTTTACGCTTTTAAGCAAGGCGTTAAAGCCGTTACCATTACCAAAGGAAGATGCAGAAGGAAATTTACACGATGCATTTAACGATCCGGAATTACGTTACAGACAACGTTATGCCGATTTAGTGGTAAACCCGAAAGTAAAAGAGGTTTTTGTAAAAAGAACCAAACTTTTTAATGCGATGCGTTCTTTCTTTAATGACGCTGGATATTTTGAAGTAGAAACGCCAATCTTACAACCAATTCCTGGTGGAGCAGCTGCACGTCCTTTTACTACGCATCACAACTCTTTAGACATTCCGTTATATATGCGAATTGCTAATGAGTTATACCTAAAACGTTTAATTGTTGGTGGTTTTGATGGTGTGTATGAGTTTTCTAAAAACTTTAGAAACGAAGGAATGGACCGAACGCACAATCCGGAATTTACCGCAATGGAAATTTATGTGTCTTATAAAGATTACAACTGGATGATGGATTTCTGTGAGCAGTTATTAGAATATTGCGCAATAGCAGTAAACGGAACTTCAAAAGCTACTTTTGGAGAACATGAAATAGACTTTAAAGCGCCTTATGCTAGAGTAACGATGGCCGATTCTATAAAACATTTTACTGGTTTTGATATTTCAGATAAAAGTGAAGATGCAATTAGAGAAGCTGCAAAAGGAATGGGAATTGCTGTAGATGCAACCATGGGGAAAGGAAAGCTTATTGATGAAATTTTTGGCGAAAAGTGTGAAGGTAACTATATACAGCCAACCTATATTACAGATTACCCGAAAGAGATGAGTCCGTTATGTAAAGAACACAGAGATAACCCAGAATTAACGGAACGTTTTGAATTAATGGTTTGTGGTAAAGAAATTGCAAATGCATATTCAGAATTAAATGACCCAATTGACCAACGCGAACGCTTTGAGCACCAATTAAAATTAGCTGCAAAAGGAGATGATGAAGCTACCGAATTTATAGATCATGACTTTTTACGTGCTTTAGAATATGGTATGCCTCCAACTTCTGGGATGGGAATTGGTATGGACCGATTAATCATGTTTTTAACCAATAACCAAAGTATACAGGAAGTTTTATTCTTTCCGCAAATGCGACCAGAGAAAAAAGCATTAGCAATTAGCGAGGAAGCAAAAGATGTTTTAAAAATATTAAAAGGGGAAGAAAAACTAGCACTTAACGATTTAAAAGGGAAATCTGGTTTATCAAATAAAAAATGGGATAAAACGATAAAAGAACTTACTAAAAACAATCTTGCCAAAGTGGAGAAGACAGAGGAAGGTTTGTTTGTGGAAATCGTATAATTATGTCATTACGAAGGAGAGTAACGACGGAAGTAATCTGTTTCTAAATAATGAGATTGCTGTGTTACACTCGCAATGACAGTACTATTAAAAAAAGGAATTACAGAAATGTGGTTCCTTTTTTTTTTGTAGCCTTTTTTTTATATTTAATTCTTTATATTTATAGCAAAAAGATACTATTGAGAAATAAGCGATACTCCTATTTATTTGTTTTTCTATTTTTCTTTTTCGAGTTTAGTTTTTGCCAAGTAGAAGCTGTAATTATAGATAATGAAGGCTGGGCAAAAGGTAATTACATAGAAATTGGAATTGGAAGACCTGGAAGTTTTGGTGCGAGAACAGCAAATAAACCTTCCAGTTTTCACGAAAACAGAGAATACCTAACCAAGAAGTTTGGGTTTATCGCGAATCCGCAAAAAGATAATTGGATAGATTATGATGGTGATTTTTTTACACCTGGAATAGCGGAAGAAGGATTTACACTAGAAATAAATGGTGTAAATTACAGCAACAACTCGAATCCTAGAAATATTTCTTTTGATATTCAAGGAAAAGTAAGTAGTGCTACTACGATACTTTCTAGCTGCTACTCCGATTATTCACAACTCCTTTGGGAAGGAGAAATAGAAAATCTGCAGGTTAGAAGGTTTTATAATATTACATCGGACGGACTCTTTATTAAAATGTCCACCATTATTTATAATGCATCTTCGGAAACGAAACGAAACCTTTTTTTTATGCATAGTGTAGATCCTGACAACAATCAGGTTATCTTAAACCCGTATGAATATGATACCGATTTAGAAATAATATCCCAAGGATATTCTACGAGTAACATTAGCTTAGTTAGTGCTTCGCAACCAGCAAGTTTCCATGTAAACGACTTAGGAATCATGGACGATTCTGATGGATCTGTGGTTAGTTTTTATGCTTTAGATAGTAGATCGAGAGTTAGTTATGGTGGTTTTTTTAATCGCATGGCTTCCGAAGTTTGGAATGGCTATGCATTTACTACCGCAGAAGGTAGTACTTCGACACAAGTAGACGAAGCTATTTCTATCGCTTTCAATCTCGGAAATATTGCGCCAGACGAAACTGCCGTATTTACGTATTATTACATTCTAGAAGAACTGGATGTAAGTTTTGATCCGCCGCCAGTCATAAATATTTCACATATAAACCCACTTCCATGCGAACCGGATACTGGTCAAATTATAGCGGTTGGTTTAGACCCCAATCAAAACTATACAATTGAATATACCTTTAATGGATCGCCAAGCACTCCCGAAGTTTATACTACAGATACCAATGGAAGTGTTACCCTTAGTAGCTTAGCTTCTGGTATGTATTCTAATTTCACTTTCACAGATGCTATTTGCGCAAACGAAATTGAGACCCAAATAGAGATTTTAAGTAGCTTCACTCCTTTTGATGCTACTTTAAAAGTGACTTCTCCATTATTTGCTGTAAGCAATGCTGTAGAAATTATTGTTGTTGGAGATGGCGAATTTGAATTCCGTTTGGATGAAGGCGAATATCAAACCTCTAATAGTTTCAGTAATATTGGTCAAGGTCTGCACCATTTTTATATCCGTAATAATTTGGACTGCCATGAAATTATTCTAGAGAAACTCTTTTTTAATTACCCCAGTTTCTTCACACCAAATGGAGATACTATACACGATTATTGGCACATTGAAAGTGCCGATTCCCTTCAAGTTGTAAAAGTCTCTATATATAATAGATACGGCAAATTATTAAAACAAATTGGTAGTAACAACCATGGATGGGATGGCACTTTTAATGGCGAATTAGTGCCAACCGACGACTATTGGTTTACACTTCACTACTTTGATGGTGATAAAAAAGAAAGAATATTTAATGGGCATTTTACATTAAAACGTTAAAATAGCCTAGTCGTTTATATTTCTAATTCACCTCCAACTTATAACCAACGCCATGCACATTAATTATTTTTATAGAAGCATCGTCTTTTAACTTATTTCTAAGTTTAGAAATATAGGTATCTAAACTTCTACCAACAATAACCCCTTTGTCTTCCCAAACTTTTTTAGTTAGCTCTTCGCGTTTAATAACTTGATTGGGTTGCGCTACAAAAAGTGCTAGTAATTCGCATTCTTTTTTAGATAGGCTAATTTCGGTAGCTTCTTTTATCAGTTTGTTTTGCTCTGGATAAAACTGAAACCTTCCTAAAGCGGTAAACTCGACAGCTTCTGTTTCGATGGTTTGTTTCGATCTTCTCTTGTACGAAAACAGCACAAGCAGTACTAGAAACACTAAAAAAAGAATATATAGAATTTTGGTTTGGGTTTTATTTCGCTCGGTGATTTCTGTAAACTTTACCGTAACTTGATAGCATCCTTTTTTTAATTCTCTTCCGCGACAAGGTATAATCCCTTTCTCGGTGTTTTTCTGCATGACATAACTATAGGCAACTTCAAAATCTTCGCATTGTGTGACTTCGGTAATATAATGTTGTGGTAAATCTGCTTTTTCAAAACTACGTTTAATAATAGACACCAAACTATCTGGTTGAATGCTTAAGGTATTTTCAAAAGTTACTTGAAATTTATTTGCCTCTAAAGCAATTACAGGACTAACCACAGAAGTAGTATCTCCATTAGTCAGTAATAATTGATGTCCGACTTCACGCAAAGACACTTTTACAAGTTCCGGAAAGTGCTCATTAGTATCTTTATTACAAGATAAAATGCATATAAAAAGTGCGCATAAAGAAAAACGCCTCCATAAAAGTGTAATCGTATTATTCATAATCATTGGTAAATAACATACAATTTGATGACTTTTTACAATAGTTGACACTTCTTTTACATTCTTTTGACATTTTCCATATATCAATCTTCTAGTTTTACAATAGTTTAAAAGCATCACTTAATTATTAAATCTATATACTATGAAAAAGAGCATCCTTATTTTATGTGCCGTATTAATTACTTTTAGCCTCACCGCTTTTGGAGTAATAAACTGGCAAGAGGTTAAAACAGAAAAATCAAAAATTTTAGAAAGCAAGAAAGTTGCTATTCATACAACAACGGTAGAAAAGGCAAATCCCGATGCTAATTATGCACCAATGTTTGGTCCTATATTAACCAGTTATACAGAAGAAGAGAATCTATATGAAGGTTACAATTACAATTTCGGACCAAGATTTGGAGCTTTTAAAAAAAGCAAATTAGTAGGAGCAAAATCTATTGAAGATTTTTTTAAATGGGAAGAATTACAATCCGTAAACACTATTAAATCTATTGAAATTGTTATCGTTGAAAACGATATTCAAACAGAAAAACGTATCATTGGTTATAGTAATATGTTAACAGAAGCACAATTACAACTTTTGAAATCGTTGGATTACGCGTCACATTTTATTATAAAACTAGAATATCTCAAAAAGAATAAAACGACTGGAGTATTAGAAGATACCAATAGCGCTCCACACTTAACAATTGTTCCAGAAAAACAAGCTACATACAGTGAAGGCAGGAAAGCTTTTATGAAATTTTTTGATGAAAACAGTAAAGAAGCTAGAACGAAAGCCGATGTGGATCAAAAGAAATTACAACCAGCTATGCTATATTTTATAGTCACAAAAGAAGGAATGATTAAAGATGTGAAGTTGGACAGGTCATCAAATTATCCGTTAATAGATGAAACAATGCTACAATTAATTAATAATTTACCAGGAACATGGAAACCTGCTGAAAACGAAAAAGGAGAAAAAATGGAACAAGAACTGGTAGTCTCTTTTGGATTAATGGGTTGCTAATCACAATACAATCTATTTTTAAAGGTAAAACACATTCAAAAAACAAACAGTAAAATATAAATACAAAAGGAGTTACAGAAATGTAGTTCCTTTTTTTTTGTTATATTTAATTATAATTTCTCCCTAAGCAACAACTAGAATTAAAACTTTTAAAAATGAAAAAGTTATCCCTTTTACTAGTGCTTATATTTATATATCCTATTGTTGGTATAGCACAAAACGTAAACTCAGAAAAATCTGTAGTTGATTTTAAAATCAACAATTTAGTCTTTAATAATGTTAAAGGTACTTTTAAAGAAATGTCTGGAACCTTAGATATAGATACCGAAGACTTAAGCGCTTCCACCATTAATGTTTGTATTGCTGCAAAAACGGTAGACACAGAAAACGAAGAAAGAGATACACATTTACGTTCGGAAGATTTCTTTTATGTAGCTAATAATCCAACCATCTGTTTTACATCTTCTAACATTAAAAGAGCAGAAGCTGGTTATACAACCACAGGAAAACTCACCATGTTAGGTGTTACGCGAGAGGTTAGTATTCCGTTTACGTATAAAAACAAGACGTTTGTTGGCGAATTTAAAATAAATAGAACCGACTATCATCTTGCTGAAAATCAAAACCCTTTCGTTATTGGCACCATGGTAAAACTTAAAATTACTTGTGTTGTTAATTAAAGTTACCATCTATATAAGACATTGAAATTATGGTGATTTTAATTCGATTGTTATTAGGAAACACATAGAAAACATAAAAAAAAACGCCCTTTTTATTCGCCTTATTTTTCTTAACCAATTATTCTACTACACAAGCCCAGCAAACTATAAACCAAGAAAAATCTAAAATCAACTTTCATATTACTGGAAGAGGAATTTTAGAATAAAAGAAACTTTTACAGGCATGCAAGGCGATTTTGATTTAGACACTACTGCTTTAAAAATCCAAACTTTAATATTTGTATCGATGCAGCTACAGTAAATACAGAAAACAATAAAAGAGATACCCATTTAAGTAGTCCTGTTTTTTTTTGAAGTAGAGAAATATCCTCAGATTTGTTTTGAATCTTCCTCCATCACAAAAACGACAAGCGATTATGTCACCACAGGGAATCTTACGATTCATGGAGTTACCAAAGAAGTTGAAATTCCGTTTGCATTTTCAAAAAACACCTTTGTCGGCGATTTAGTAATAAATAGATTGACGTAGAATATAGGTACAGATTTTGGAAGTTTACAAGTTGGAGCAGATGCAACAGAGATCATAACTTGCGTACTTAATTAAAAACGGAAACTAATCTTAATAAATTATTATACTTTAGCTTAAAATTAATTTTGATGAAACCTACCATTACAAAAACGATATTCTTATTTTTTTTAAGCCTTACAACCTATGCACAGACCTACAACAGCTATTACCAAAGTGTTGTAGATAATGTTTCGGCATCCAACATACTTACAGACCTCACTAGTTTTGAAAGTTTTGGAGTAAAAGATGTTGGTTCTACCAATTTAACAGATGCAGAAAACTGGATTTCTTCGCGATACACTTCTTTAGGATATACAGATATCGTTTTACAACCTTTTACCTATTCTTCTGGAACAAGTAATAATATCATTATTACTAAAACAGGAACGGTCCATCCAAACACCTTTATCATTATTGATGCGCACTATGACACGATTAATGGCCCAGGAACTAATGACAATGGAAGTGGTACCGTTTTACTATTAGAAATAGCTCGATTATTAAAAGATATAAACACAGAGTACTCTATAAAATTTATACATTTTAGCGGAGAAGAAGATGGTTTAGTTGGTAGTAATTACTATGTAGACAATACCGTAAATATAGATAACTTAGATATTCATTTAGTTTTCAATATTGATCAAGTTGGAGGCGTTAGCGGAGCAACAAATAATACCATTACTTGCGAAGAAGATAGAAGTAATCCTCCTGCTAATAACAGTGCTTCTTCTGCAATGACAACAATTTTAGCGAATTGCATAGAATTTTATTCTAGCCTAGATACACAAATATCTTATGCCTATGCATCCGATTATATTCCTTTTGAAAATAATGGCGAAATTATAACCGGTTTATATGAAACAAATGAATCAACACATCCACACTCTCCTACAGATACTTTAGCGAATATGGATCCTGCATTCTTAACCGAAGTCACCAAAGGTTCATTAGGTGCTTTATTAGAATTTGCTAGTTCCAACCCTTTAAGTATTAACGAAAATGAACAGGATACATTTAAGATATATCCAAATCCGAGTACAAATGGTCTGGTCCATCTTAATTTTTTAGATGAAAGCAGCATGAACAATTCCATAACTATTTATGATATTCTAGGAAAACAGGTGTACATAAAAACAAATTTACAAGCAACCGAAACAATAAATTTAAAGAAAATACAAAAAGGAGTGTATATAGTAGTTGTTAAAACGAACGAGAAAACAACGACAAAAAAAATCATACTTAATTAACATAATTACAACTTATTCACTTTTAAAAACGCCTATAAATTGAATTTATAGGCGTTTTTCATACATTTTAATATCCATTTCATTACTTTCACAACTGCTATTTAATTTACCAATCATGAAGAAAGTAATTTTCACCTTATTATTCGCATTTACATTAGTCTCTTGTTTTAATGATCTTGACGACGACTTTATTGCGCAATGCACCGCACCAACAAACATTCAAGTTAGTAATACAACGCATGAAAGTGCGACTATTACTTGGGAAGACAGTAATACTTCTGCCACCTATACTTTAGAATACGGCGTTTCTGGTTTTATACTAGGCTTAGGCGAAACCCTACAAGCTACAGAAACAACCGCAACTTTAGAAAACTTAGAAGCGAACACAACATACCATGTATATATACAATCTATTTGTAGCGATAATGCGAGTATGCAAACAGAAGTTGCAACCTTTACAACGACAGCTCCTGTTGTTATTCCGCAACTGCTAAACAATCTTTCCGAACTTCATATATTTTCTGGTACTCTTGAAGATTTAACACCAAGTGTTTATGCTTTTGAATATGATCTAACAACACCTTTATTTACAGATTATTCGCATAAACAACGCATAATTGCTTTGCCTTCCGGCGGAACTATGCAGTATGTAGATGATGGCCTACCAACATTTCCAGACAATACTGTTATTGCAAAAACATTCTACTATTTTAATGATGAACGGGATGAAACATTAGGAAAACGAATTATGGAAACTAGAATTTTAATTAAACAAAACGGTTCTTGGATAACCGGAAATTATAAATGGAATGACGCACAAACCGAAGCTACTTTAGATGTAGATGGAGGTGTTGTTGCTTACAGTTATGTAAATAATAGTGGAGACACAAAGAATTTGAATTACCAAATACCGTCTAGCACAGACTGTTCTACCTGCCATAGTAATAATGACAACATCGTACCGATTGGTCCAAAATTACGCACAATGAATTTTAACAACCAACTACAGGATTTTATAGATAACAATTATCTTTCTAATCTTGCAGATCCGTCAAGTGTATCTGTTTTACCAGATTGGGCGAATAGAGATGATTATAGTTTAATGGAAAGAACTAGAGCATACTTTGATGTAAACTGCGCACATTGCCATCAACCAGAAGGAAGTTGTTTCCCAGATTCTTCTCTAGATTTTAGATATGAGACTCCTTTTGGGGATACCGATATTTATACTTTTAGATATACCATTTTAGCTAGAACCCAAAATTATATTATAGATTATTCTATGCCTTTAATTGGTACAACAATCATACATGACGAAGGCTATGATTTAATTGAAGCGTTTGTAGATTCTTTATAATTACAATTTAAAAAAATGACAAAAAAAGGCTTTCGTTTTCACGAAAGCCTTTTTTTTTTCTATTTACTGTTTACTGTTTACTGTTTATAAACCCAATACTTCTTTCCCTTGTTCAAAAACAACATCTACAGGAATATTAGCAGCACTTAATCGATCTAAATCTGCTTGTAAATCGGAAGAAATAACGCCTTTATCTGCAACCAATTTAGCTACACCTTCATAATCTCCATTTCCTTGAAGCGTTAAAATAAGATTCGATAAATCTTTCATAGCTTCTTCCATTTTATCAAAATTCACCATAAAAGTACCATCTTCATTTCTTGTAAAAGCGCCTTTTTCTTTAAAGAAATTAAAACGAATCATATTTGCTTTTCCATGTGCAGAAGAAGCTCCAAAACGTACAGATCTAAAAATTCCTGCCATAAAGGTTACCATATTATCTTTTAAATCTTCCTTTAATTCACCTTTCGCATGTAATTGCTGAATCATATATAATCCAAGAATATCCGCTTTGCCTTCTTCTAATGCACTAGAATGTTCTTTTAAAGATTCTCGAACTGTTCCTTTACCATTAATTGTATTCTTAATTCCTAAACCATGCGCAACTTCATGAAACATGGTATTCGCAAAAAAGGCATCAAATGTAATATGCTTGCGTTGGCTTTCATCAATTAACACTTCCGATATTGGTAATAATATTTTATCAAACTTTGCTTGCATTGCATTTTTAAGTTGCAATCTTCTTGTTCCTTTTGCTAATTGTACTTCTTCGTCGTTTGGTAAATTTATTGCAATCGTTTTACTTCCTGAATTACAATCCCCTGCATAAAAAACAACATCATACGCATTTAAATCACTATCTGTTCCTGGAGTTTCTTTTTTATAAGCGGCATCTACAGGCAATCCTTTTTGAAGTTCTGGTAAATACGCTGAGAATTTTTCTAAACGTTTACTCCAAGCTTGATCCTTAATAAGTACATAACCTTCATGCGATGCTTTGTTTCCAAATAGTTGATCTTCGTAGGTTTCAATTGGCCCAATAACAATATCTAAGGTGTTTGTTTTCATGTCCATCCAAGCTAAATCACTTGCTTGGTAGTCATCCTTTAATAATGCTGCTGCACGTAATTCTAAATATTTTTTTAATCCTGCATCATCTGCCAGTTTGGAAGCTTCTAATAATAATTCGGAAACTTCTTCTACTTCATGTTTAAACTTTTCGTGATATGGAATGGTAAATAGTTTTCCGTTTTCATCCCGACGCACAAAATTATAAATACTAGATTTATCTTTCATGTCTGCAGCTTCAAATTCCTCTTTAGTCATGTCTTTCGGATAAAAATTTGCTCCTAAAGGTTTCGCGTCTATTCCTTTTACAAAGGATGCATTTCCATTTAATCTATCCCAAGGACCATAATTTATTTTTACATAACGTTTGGTGTCTTCATCGGAAATAGTATTTAACAAAGCATCACAATCTCCATATGCTTCATACCAAAACAAATCATTCATTTTATTGGCTGCATCTATTAAAATAGGAAGCATTTTTTGTTCGTTTTCGGTAAGCACACTTACATCTGCAGTAAGTTTCACCGATACATATTTACTTAAATTCTGTTCCATTTCTGATGGTTTTGCTGCTACAATTTCTTCTGTATTCGCGGTATCGTTCTTAGCATCCTTTTTACAAGAAATCACAAAAACAGGTATTAATAATAGAATTCCGAGTCGTTTCATTTTTATATCTAGATTAGTTTATATTCAAAGTTAGCCAATAATAATTTACTTTACCACATAATCTGAAATTGGAATGTCATTTATAAAAACATTATCTAATACAGAAGCTCCGTTCTTAACAAAAACTAAAGCATAGGTATTATTTGGTAAACTATCCCGTTGTGCATTTCTATGTGCAATTTCGGCATCTTTCGCCTTTGTTTCTTTCATATAAAAACGATCAAAAGGAAAATGAATACGAAGCACATCTTGGTACGTACTATAAGAGTTAACCTTAGCTATTATATAATCTGAGTTTGTATCTAACATCGTTTTACTTACTTGATCAATTTTTGCAAATCCTAAACTATCCGTTTTTAGATACACAAAAACATCTTGTTGTGGCTCCCAAATAGAATCTTTTGTTGGATACGAATCTATCTCATAACGAAGCGTTATATATTTTCCTCGGAAAGGATCTGTGGGATCAATAGGCTCTGTTTTAAATTTATAAGCGGTACCATCTTCCAGCGTATTTTCTTGATTAAAAATCATTTGAGCAGGCACAAATAATTGTATAAGTGCTACTAAGACGAATAATATAAATAGGTGTATTGTTTTCATGTGTCCCTTATTTTTTAAGTATTTGTTTTTGCTTTTTAAGCATCCAATAATTGGTTATAAAAAATCCGAAACCAACGGCTACAAACAATAAACCTCTTACTACAAAAGACATGTTTGTATCAAAAAATCGACAAACGACTAAGCTTGTTATGATGAATAACCCATAATTTAAAACACCAAAATGAAACCGGTCTGCTCCTATTTTTATGGTTATTAATCCTAAGACAAATAATAAAGCATTCACCAAAATGGTTGGTATGGTTTCCGAAGAAAATCCGAAGAAAAAGAGCATGCTAAAAAAGACAAACACATATTGAAATAAATGAAACTCTTTAATCCATTTCTTATAATACGAATATCCGATAACAACAAGAGCTGCTAAAAATAAAGCGACTGCAATGTAAAACTCTTGTGAAAAGAAAACCACTTCTCGTATTAAATCTTCCCAAATCCATGAAAAACTCGTCCATAACAGAATGATAATTGTTCCTATAGAACCAATAATGATATATCCATTACGTCTTAATTGCTGGTTGTAGAAAAAAGGAATTTTACCAATATTATAGAACAATCCGAAAAGTAGGATATACAATAAGAAACCAATACTATAATTTGTTTCTACAAATGCGCCAAGAACAATCGTTGCACTTAATGGGATGAACCAATTAAAAATAGAGGTAATATTTGCTTTTGGGTTTTGTTTTAAAAGTTTCCAATAATGTGGCAATACCAAAACTAACAAAATAATATATAACCAAGGCGAATATCCTGATGGATAGCCATAACCACTTTCACAGGCATAATAGGTTGCAAAAATAATATGTAAGATTGCTAAAGTATGGGACTTAAGCAGATAAATGATTGGTAAACAAAGTACGATCCAAGTTAACAGAAAGCTACCTAAATCTCCTGGCAGATTATAAATCTGGCTTACCAAAGCGATACTAGCGCCAACGGCAAAAAAGAGAAAAGTTCCAGAGGCTTCTTTCCAGGTGCTACTTTTATTTTTAAAAATGGAATAGCCAACAAAAAGTTGTCCAATAACTAAAGGCAGAAAAGCAAATACCGTTTTAATAGCTCTTGAAAACTGGTCCCAATTGTGGGCTAGTATTAAAATAATACCTAACCCTATTAATAAAGATCCGAGTACGCCAAAAACAACAAACAGTTTATTTGGCACATCTTCTTGCTTTGATCTATAATACGATTCGATCTTAGAAGCAACTTCTTTAGAAATCACTTCATTTTTAATCAAATCTGGTAATTCTTTTATAAATTTTGAGTGCATGACTTTAGAATTTAAAGTTTAAAGATAGTGATAGTTCTTTGGTTTAAAACCTCACAAAACGAATTGCGAGGCTTTGGGTTTATAAAAACCAATCATCAAAACAAAGTTTTAAATCTCTTCTGTTTCGCTATTATTATCTATAAATGCAACATCTCTTGTGTTTTTTTGTACTGCAATTGCGGCAAACAAACTCAATACAAAGGACATAGCATAAAAGCCTTTTTCACTAAGTTCTAAATCGGCATTCCACAAACCTACCACTAATAATGTAATAGATACAATAGTTGTAAACCAACTAATACTGTAATACATTTCGGTGACCTGAATATTTTCCATTTTGTCTCTAACTGCTTTTTGAACAGAAATAACAGAGAACAAACCAAATAGTAAAACGGTAAAGTAATAGCCTTTTTCGTTTAATTCCATTCCTGCATTCCATAAACCTATGCAATAAGAAACTACACCGGTTAATAAAACAAACCAGGAAGCACCAATAAATGCGTTAGTTGGTTTTTGATCGAATGCCTTTACTTCTTTTTTAATCTTCTTCTTATTTTTTGTTTCATTTCCTGAAACGGTTGTTTGATAATCCATAATTTTTTGTTTTAAATGATTATTGGGACAAATATGTAACACTTCAGAAAGAGTCGAAACACAAAATTTTAATAATACTGACGATATTTTCATGTAAAAAATAAACCTATTCATTATATTTAGTACTTTACTCAAAATAATACTGACGATTAAATGACTAATTTAAACACGATTATTTCTACTTTTTCTTCCGAAGAACAGCAACGATTCCTTATCTATCTAAAGAAAAAGAACAAAAGAAACGATATCAAAAACGTGGCTTTATTTCAGTTAATTGCGAAAAATCAGCTTTCGTCTGATGCTATTTTCACAACCTTGTACAACACATCCAATAAAAACGCATATCACGCCTTACGGAAAAGATTATACTTATCGATCATTGATTTTATTGCAAATACTAATTTGGAAGAAGAAAACTCCATAGACATGCAAATCATAAAATTCATTCTTGCTTCGCGAAACTTTTTTTTAATGAAAGAAGCCAAGCTAGCCTATCACATTTTAGACAAAGCAGAAACTCTTGCAGCAGAACATCATTTATTCGCGATACTAAATGAAATTTATAGTACAAAAATTCAATATGCGTATACAGACCCATCCTTAGATATGGAGCAACTGATTTTAAAATATAATAGCAATCAAAAAAAACACTATTTAGAAGATCAACTCAATATTGTGTATGCAAAAATCCGACAAGCATTGAATAACATTTCCTATAAAAAAGAAATTGTAGATTTTGAAACCTTATTAAATAACACTTTAGAAGAGCATCATATTAATATACATGATTCCATTTCTTTTAAATCGCTATACCAATTAATGCATATTGTTAGTATTTCGGCTTTTGTTACTAAAGACTATTTAAAAATTGAATCTTTCTTGATGAAAACTTACTCTATAATACAGCTTCGTAAAACCAATGAAAAAGAATTACGCTATCACATTCAAGTGGTTTATATGATTGCAAATGCGTTATTCCGAAATAAAAAATTCAAACAATCAAAGGAACACTTAGAAGTCATGCACAACCTTATGCTTGCCAATAAAAAGAAGCATTACAACACCTTTATATTAAAACATGATTTACTTCTTGCTCTAAATTTAAACTACTCCAATAAACAAGAAGAAGCAATACCGTATTTAGAACCTTACTTGAACTCCAAACATACAGATACAGAAACGTTATTAGATATTCGATTAAGCTTAATTATGTTTTACATTCAAAACAAAGACCTAACCAAAGCAAAACAAGTTTTTTCTAAATTTTACCATACCGACAAATATTACATAGAAAAAGCAGGAATAGAATGGACTATTAAAAAAAATCTTACAGACATCTTACTACAAATAGAGCTTAACGACATTGACGTCGTAGAATCTAGAATGCTAAGTTTTAAAAGACAATACACAATCTATTTAAAAGAAATAAATCAGGAACGCGTGACTACGTATTTAAGTCTTGTTGAAAAATATTACAAACAACCAGAGATTATTACAACAGAAAAATTTAGGAATTTGGTGGAAGATTCTTTCGAATGGATTCCCGCAAAACAAGAAGATATTTTTGTAATTAGCTTTTACGCCTGGTTAAAAAGCAAGATGGAAAAAAGTGATTTATTGAAAACTACGCTAAGCCTAATTAAACAAGCACAATTAGTTAATTAGTTGTTAAAAACATTTTCACCATTAAACCATTTCATTTTTTCAACGTCTTAGATACAAATAACAATAAAATTTAAACAGATGAAAAAATTATTAGTAATAGCATTAGCCTTAATAACTATACAAGTTAGTGCGCAAGAAAAAAGAGGAGAAAAAGGTAAAAAAGCAAATTTAGCTCCAGAAGAAATGGCACAATTACAAACCAAGAAAATGACTTTAGATTTAGATCTAACCGAAGCACAACAAAAAGAAGTAGGTGTCATTAATTTAGAAAATGCTAAAGCTAGAAAAGCACAAATGCAAGCTAGAAAAAGCAAAAAAGACTCGGAAGAAAAACCGAGTAAAGAAGAAAGGCTTAAAATGAAAAATGACAGATTAGATGCTCAAATTGCAACGAAGAAAAAAATGAAAAGCATTTTAAATGCAGATCAATATACTAAATGGGAATCTACGCAAGGCAAAAGGCATCATAAAAAAGGAAAAGGCAAAAAAGGAGAGCGTGACAGCAAACCTAATAAAGAGTAGTATAGTTAGTTTTTAGTTTTTTTTTAAAGCACCTTAAAAGAGAAATCTTTAAGGTGC
This sequence comes from Lacinutrix sp. MEBiC02404, assembly GCF_053601575.1. Classification (NCBI taxonomy): domain Bacteria; kingdom Pseudomonadati; phylum Bacteroidota; class Flavobacteriia; order Flavobacteriales; family Flavobacteriaceae; genus Lacinutrix; species Lacinutrix sp. MEBiC02404. Next base: position 33,196 of record NZ_JBSHNV010000113.1, read on the forward strand.
TTTTATATTTTATAATGTTTTAGAAACTGCATCTACGGCAAGAATCGTTTTATCTAAATCGGCATAGGTTAACGCATCTGTAATAAACCAAGTCTCAAAAGCACTTGGCGCAATATAAACTCCTTGCTCTAACATACCATGAAAGAATTTCTTGAAGGTTTCGTTATTTCCTGCTGCCGAAGTTTCAAAATCCAATACTTCACCTTCCGCAAAATGTACAGAAACCATAGAACCTACTCTATTTATAGTGTGTATAATATTATTCTGTTTTAAAACCTGTGCAATCCCTTTATGAAGGTATTCCGTTTTTTCAGCTAGACGATTATAAATAACTACATCGCTATTTAATTCTTGTAACATTGCTAAACCAGCGGCCATCGCTAAAGGATTCCCACTTAAAGTTCCTGCTTGATACACAGGTCCAAGAGGCGCTAAATAACTCATAATTTCTTTATTAGCAGCAAATGCACCAACTGGTAATCCGCCACCAATTACTTTTCCAAAACAAACAATATCTGCTTTTACATCATATAGTTCTTGGGCTCCACCTTTTGCTAGTCGGAAACCCGTCATAACCTCATCAAAAACTAAAAGAATATGGTTCGCATCACAAAGCTTTCTTAACTCCTGTAAAAAATCATTCTTCGGAGGAATACATCCCATATTTCCTGCAACAGGCTCTAAAATAACGCAAGCTATTTCTCCTTTATTTGCTTCTACAATTTGGGCAACATTGGCGATATCATTGTAAACCGCAAGCAAAGTATCTTTGGCAGTACCTGCAGTAACTCCGGGACTATTTGGTGATCCAAAAGTAACGGCACCACTTCCTGCTTGTATTAAAAACGAATCACTATGTCCGTGATAACAACCTGCAAATTTTATAATTTTATCTTTTCCTGTAAAACCACGAGCAAGACGCACTGCACTCATGCAAGCTTCTGTTCCTGAATTCACAAAACGAATCATTTCTATATTTGGCACCATAGAAACCGCTAATTCTGCAATTTGCGTTTCAATCTCTGTTGGTGTTCCAAAAGAAGTTCCTTTTTTGGTTTTCTCTACAACTGCATCCACAACAGGTTGAAAAGCGTGACCAAGTATCATTGGTCCCCAAGAATTTATATAGTCTATATATTGGTTATTGTCTTCATCTATTAAGTAAGCTCCTTTTGCTTCTTTAATAAAAATTGGCGTTCCGCCTACTGCATTGAATGCTCTTACCGGAGAATTTACTCCTCCAGGAATCACTTTTTCTGCTTGCGCAAATAATGCGCTACTACGTGTATAGTTCATGAAATTTAATAATCTTTTGGCATTGGTTTTACAAAAAGCACCTGACCTACAAATAAGCCTGTACCTTCTAAACCATTTAATTCTTGAAGTTCTTTTACTGTAATTTTATGTTTTTTGGAAATAGAATATAATGTATCTCCTTTTGCTACGGTATGTTTATCATTATTATCTGCAGTTTTCCCTAATACTTCTGCATCAAATTTATGTAATTGATAACGTTCAATTAAACTAATTAATTTAGCTGGATATTTTCTATCTGTAGCATAACCCGCAGCGCGTAATCCTTTTGCCCAAGATTGGTAATCATCTTTCTCAAAATCAAACAGGCCACTATATCTTGTTCTTCCTGTTAAGAAAAGGGAATGATCTCTAAACGAATATTTAGAGTTATTATATTTACGGAAACATTCTTGTGACGCATCATCATCGTGATAAATTTTTGCTCCAGTCCAATCATGACATTTAATCCCGAAGTGATTATTAGCTTCTACAGAAAGTCTTCCTTTACCAGAAGCAGATTCTAAAATCCCTTGCGCCAAAGTAATACTAGCAGGAATACCGTATTTACGCATTTCATCTTGTGCTATATCACTATAAATAGCAACATATTCCTCGGTAGAATTCGCGTAAACTTCTGGAGTACCCGGCGTTACATCAGGTGTAGCTACATCTTCTTGTTCCGATTCTTTTTCCGTAGTTTTTACCACTACAGCTCGCTTATGTTTTTTAGGAGTCACTTTTTTACTTGACCCGCAACTAAACATAAACAGAGCGATACAGCTTACAATAATTAATTTCTTCATTTTCTATTCAATCAATGGTAAATTCTTCTTTTTTAAAACGGTATTCATTCCTTCAATACCTTGTAATCCTCCCGTATGGATCACTAATATTTTCGAATGCTTCGGAAAAAATCCTTTTGCTATTAAATCTTGAATACCAAATAGCATTTTCCCTGTATAAACAGGATCTAAAGGTATATTACTTTCCTTTTTAAAGGAATTAATAAACGCTATTAAGGTTGGATTTATTTTAGCATAACCTCCAAAATGATAATCCGTTATCAACTCCCAATTTGTTCTGGTGGTAAATTTACTAATTTCTTCTTGTAAAAAGTCTCCTTTTAACGCTGGAAATCCCAGAATTTTTTGATTTGAAGAGCTAGCATTAATAATCCCAGAAATAGTCCCTCCGGTTCCTACAGGACAACATATATAATCGTACACTTCATCGCCCTCTTTTAAAATTTCTTCACAACCTTTTACTGCTAGTGCGTTTGTTCCCCCTTCAGGAATTAAATAAAAATCGCCAAAAGCATCTTTTAATTCATCTAAGAACAAGTCAGATGTTTTACTTCTAAAAGCTTCTCGTGACACAAATTGAAACTGCATGCCTTGCTGTTTAGCAAAGCTCAAAGTAGGATTATCGTTCACCTTATTCGCCAACTCTTCACCGCGAATAACACCAACAGTATTAAAACCATATTCTTTTCCTACGGCTGCAACAGCGGCAATATGATTTGAAAAAGCGCCTCCAAAAGTCACTAAAGTAGTTTTGCTCTGGAGCTTAGCTTCTATGATATTATACTTCAGCTTACTTAATTTATTTCCAGAAACAAACGCATGATTTAAATAGGTTTTTCTTATAAAAACCTGATAATCAGCACCTAAATCAATTTTAACCGTTAAACTCTTCATTTAATCAATAAATTACCCAATATTCTCAATTAATATATTATTTTAGCTAAAGATGTTAATAGATTGAATTTAATTCAACAAAAACGTTAAATAGATTAAAATATTTCATCTTTCACAGATTCCCAAAATCTACAATTTTCTTTCTCTTATAATGTCTTTTTGACATAAACTTATGTTCCAAATTTAAAGTTTATGATGAAAAAATTACACTTTTTAATAGCTTTTATTTCTTTAAGTACTATTACCTACAGTCAGTGCCCATCTATCGCACAAAATGCTTGTTCTCAAGCTGCCCCAACTGTCATCAGTAATAGCATCACCTGTACTACACCAAATAACAATGGTGGTCGAAGAAACTTTCAAATAACAAATATGATAGCCGGTGCGACGTATAGAGTTTCTAATTGCGATTCTGGACTAGACACCCAAATGACCATTAGAAATGCGGGCGGAGTTTCTGTTGCATATAATGATGATAATGGCCCAGCTTGTCTCGGGATTGCAGCATCTATTGATTTTACACCTCCTACAACAGGTAATTACAGAATTCAAGTAAACAAATATGACTGCGCTGCCACTCCAAATTCTTCAAATGGTGATATTGTAGTAACTTTAATTTCAAATGCTCCTGCCCCTGCAACAAATGATGAACCTTGCTCAGCAATTGCTTTAACCATTAACCCAGATTTTTCTTGTACAAGTACAGCGTTTGGTACAGTTGTAGGAGCTTCTAACTCTGGCATCAATGCTTGTTTAGGTACTGAAGACAATGATGTTTGGTATAGTTTTGTAGCTACTAACACAAGCCATTCTATAGATTTATTAAATATAACAGGAAGTACTACTGATATGGTTCATGGTGTTTATGGAGGATTTATTGCTCCTGATTGCAGTGTAGCAGTTGGTGATAATATTAGTTGCTCTGATTCTAATAATAACACTATTGGTGGATTAACAGTTGGTCAAACTTATTTTGTTCAAGTGTATACCTATTCCAATGGATCTGCAACTACAACTTTTGATATATGTATTGGCACACCACCTCCAGGACCTGTAAATGATGTTCCATGTGGAGCTGTAAGCTTAACAGTCAATCCAGATTACTCATGTACAAGTACAACTTCTGGAACTGTTGCCAGTGCTTCAAACTCTGGACTAAACCCTTGCTTTGGAACAGCTGATAATGACGTTTGGTACAGTTTCGTTGCTACTAATACTAGTCATACAGTAGATTTATTAAATATTTCTGGTTTCACAGATATGTATCATGCCGTTTATGGTGGCTTTATTGCTCCGGATTGCTCCGTTGCAGCAGCAGATAATATTAGTTGTTCAGACCCAAACTCTAGTACGGTTACTAGCCTTACTATTGGAAACACCTATTTTGTACAAGTTTATTCTTATTATAGTGGGTCTTCAACCGCAACTTTTGATGTATGTATTGGCACACCTCCTCCTCCAGCAAATAATGATGAGCCTTGTTCCGCAGATAGCTTATCAGTAAACCCCACTTGTATAGGTACAACAGGAACTGTTAATAGCGCAACCAATTCTGGTATAGATTCTTGTTTTGGCACACCAGACAATGACATTTGGTATAGCTTTGTGGCTACAGACCCAAGTCAAACAGTAAGTCTATTTAATATTTCTGGAAGCGATACGGATATGTATCATGCTATATATGGACCTTTTACACCGCCAGATTGTAGTGTTGCTGTTGCAGATAATATTTCCTGTAATGACGGAAATTCTACTGAATTAATAGGTTTAACAGTTGGTGCAACTTACTTTGCTCAAGTGTTTACATATTCTTCTGGCCCTGAAACTACATCTTTTGAAATTTGTATTACAGAGCCATGTACTAATTCAGACCCAATAAGTACATATCCAACACTATGTCCTACTACAATTATTGATGAACAGGGCAATAATCCGTTCAATCCATTAACATTAAACCCCAGTGCAAATCTAGATTGTAGTCTTCCTACAATTACTTTAGAAGTAAATTCTAACTTAAAAGAAACGACTAGTTACATAGTAGAACAAATAACATATCCAAATCCTGCTCCTAATTACGATTTTCCAATTCTTGGAAATGGAACGGCTCAACAAATTCCAACTGATGATATTTGGGCAAATACTAGAACTGATTTAGGATTCCCTTTTTGTTTCTATAACAACTCATATACTCAAACTTTAATTGGAGCTAATAGCATGATAACTTTCGATAATACTATTGCGCCAGGAAGTGCTAGTGGATATAGTTTTTCTAATAATCTTCCAAGTATAGCAAATAATTTGTTCGAGCAAACCATCTATGGCGTTTATCATGATATAAATCCCTTCCATTATTCAGGAGCAGGAGAACCAATTAAAAGTCGAACGATTGGTACAACTCCTTGCAGACAATTTCAAGTGTCTTGGCATGATGTCCCTATGTTTAGTGACAATTCAATTCTTTATACAGGTATGATTGTACTTCATGAAACTACAAACATCATAGAAGTATTCATAGAAGAGAAACGTATCGACGATGGAAATATCAACCCATGGAATGGAGGAAATGCCATCGTTGGTATTCAAGGAGATATTACACCTTTAGCTCCTAATAACCAATATTTAGCTGCACCATGTAGAAATGGTCTTGACACCAATTGGGAAACAACCAAAGAAGCATGGCGCTTTACTCCAGATGGAGCTGCATTAATTCCAAATAATGTTACTTGGTATTCAACAAGTAGTGGTGGATTTGGCGGTACGTCTATAGGGTCAGGATCTACAATTACTGTGACTACACCTGATACATATTTTGCTGTATCAAATTACCCAACCTGCTCAGGCACCACTAATTTAACAGACGAAATCATTGTAAATCAATCTAGCAAAACGTGGATGGGTTATATAGATAATAACTGGTATGTAGATGGAAATTGGGAACCAAATGGAGTTCCAACTCCCAGCGATTGTGTTTTAATTCCTGATGTTGCTGTTTCAAATGTAGATGCACCAATTGCTGATATTGTAAACTTAATACCACTACCTCCTCAAAATGCTTATGCTTTAAACTTAACAGTTGCTTCAACCGCAAGTCTTGAAATAGCTTCAGATACTGAGTTAGTTGTTACAGATTGGGTCCATACAGATGGAGTAATAAACATAAGAAATACTGGTAGCTTAATTCAAATTACAGATGGCGCTCCAAATTTTAATAATAACACTGGAACAGGCACCATCAACATGCAAAGAACTGCAAACATTGCTAGCCCTTACGACTATATTTATTGGTCCTCTCCTGTAGAAGGGTTTGGAGTATCTAATGTTTCCCCTGGATCTACTTTAATTTATGAATGGATTCCAAATATAGCAGGCAATGGCGTAGGAAACTTTGGTAATTGGCAAGCTACTACCGAGAACATGATAAATGGAAAGGGATACATTATTAGAAATGTAACCGGAACTCCTGCTCCTTCCACCCCAGAATTTGTTGGAAAACCTAACAATGGTGTAATTACCAAAGCAATAACAAGAGGAAATTACAATGGAACAGATTATACTGGTGGCGGGAATACCATTGCTACAAACCTAGATGATAACTGGAATTTAATTGGAAACCCATATCCTTCCGCTATTTCTGCAGACACTTTTATCGCTGTAAATGCAGCTGCAATTACGGATGATGTCGATCCTACAATTTCTGGAACCGTATATTTATGGAGACACCTAGTTACTCCTAGTAATGCCGTAAACGACCCTTTTTACGATGGCTTTGTTTATAATTATAACCCAAATGATTATGTAGCTTATAACAGTACTGGATCAAACCCAGCAGGATTTGGAGGAGATATTGCTGCTGGACAAGCCTTTTTTGTACTTATGGAGCATACCGCGCCTGCAAGTTCGAATGTAGTATTTAACAATACTATGCGCAGTGAAACTTTAATTAATAGTCAGTTTTACAGAACAGACACAGAACTTACTATAGATATTGAAAAAAACAGAATTTGGTTAGATTTAATTTCACCAGATAATACTGCTAACTCTATTTTAGTAGGTTATGTGGAAGGTGCAACCAATGCATTGGATCGATTGTTTGATGGCTACGAATTAAGTGAAACCAGCACTCGCTTTTACTCTATAATGGATGACGAGGCATTTGCTATTCAAGGAAAATCGCTTCCTTTTGATAATACAGATAGAGTGCCTTTAGGCGTTGAAATAAATGAAAACGGCAACTATTCCATAGCATTAAATGCTTTAGATGGTTTATTTACAGAAAACAATCAGGCAATTTACATAGAAGACACCTACACAAATATCATTCATGACTTACGTGTAAATCCATACAGTTTTAATATAGATGCAGGCATCTATAATGATAGATTCATATTAAGATATACAGATTACGCTTTAAGTATCGAGGATTATGAATTATCTGGATTAGAAATACTAGCCCCTAATAATTCCTTTATAAAAGTAAAATCAGGAAATAGTCCTATAAGCACTATAATTGTTTATGATCTATTAGGTCGAATATTAGTTGAAAAAACAGAAATTAATGCTTCAGAAATCAGTTTTAATAACCACAACTTCTCGGAAGGAACTTATATGGTAAAAGCAATACTCTCTAGCGGAAAACAGAAAATTCAGAAAGTAGTTTTAAAACATTAATAATATTTTATAAAATCCCAAAAAGACCTTGATTTCAAATAATTGAGGTCTTTTTCATTTACATACGCTTCTCTTTCAAAGGAAATATTTCTATAGGCCTGCTGCCAATTTCGCCATCGAATAAACCGAACAATAAACTCCAAAAAATACAAGATATAAAAAGGAATAATCAACAATTCTAGCTGTTGTCTCAAATGAATTTTCTCGTGATTTAATAAAACAACATCCTCCTTTAAACTGCTATATTTTAAAAATATAAAAGGAAAAATAGCTATTCCCGTATATCCTTTGGGTACCATATATTTTGAAATAAAAATCATATTTTATACCATTCAAAAATCAATCCAAATTACATTATATTTGTGATATGAAGAAATTTATACCTCTTGAAGAAGGCGATTACTACCTAACACCCGAAGGCTACAAATGTTTTACAGCGCAATACCATTTAAAACGGGGATACTGTTGCGAAAGTGGCTGCAGACATTGTCCTTACGGTTTTAACACGTCCACTTCCAGTAAAACAATAAATAAAAAGTAAAGTCGGTTACCAATATGACATTCAAAAATCAAATATTAGAAGGCATTCCAGAAATATTACCACAGCCAAAAGCATACGAAACAGAAATAAATCACGCACCAAAGCGTAAAGCGATTTTATCTGCGGAAGAAAAAAAACTAGCACTTCGCAATGCACTACGTTATTTTAATAAAAAGCATCATGCAGAATTACTTCCCGAATTTAAAAACGAATTAGAAACCTACGGAAGAATTTATATGTATCGTCTACGTCCGGATTACAAAATGTATGCAAGACCAATAGATGAATATCCTGCAAAGACAAAACAGGCTGCTGCTATTATGTTAATGATTCAGAATAATTTAGATTATGCGGTAGCCCAACATCCTCACGAATTAATAACTTATGGAGGTAATGGCGCTGTGTTTTCCAATTGGGCACAATACCGATTAACCATAAAATATTTGGCAGAAATGAATGACGAGCAAACACTCGCTATGTACTCTGGCCATCCTATGGGATTATTTCCTAGTCACAAAAATGCACCTCGCGTTGTGGTCACCAACGGAATGATGATTCCCAATTACTCCAAACCAGATGATTGGGAAAAATTCAATGCCCTTGGTGTTACACAATACGGACAAATGACTGCTGGAAGTTTCATGTACATTGGACCACAAGGAATTGTGCATGGAACAACAATTACCGTATTAAATGCCTTCAGAAAAATAAAAAAAGAACCACAAGGAAATCTTTTTGTAACCTCAGGTTTAGGAGGTATGTCTGGCGCACAACCAAAAGCCGGAAATATTGCGGGTTGTATTACCGTGTGTGCAGAAGTAAACCCGAAGATCACACAAGTACGATTAGATCAAGGTTGGATAGATGAAAAAATTTCGAATCTAGATGCTTTAGTAACTCGTGTTACCAAAGCGAAAGCCGAAAAAGAAACCATTTCCATAGCATATTTAGGAAACATCGTGGACGTCTGGGAAAAATTCGATGAAGCAAACATTCATATCGACTTAGGAAGCGATCAAACTTCATTGCATAATCCTTGGGCTGGAGGTTACTATCCTGTAGGTATTTCTTTTGAAGACGCTAATGAAATGATGGCAAATAATCCGGAGCAGTTTAAAATAGAAGTCCAAAAAACACTTCGTCGTCATACCGAAGCTATAAATAAACACACCGCAAAAGGAACTTATTTTTTCGATTATGGTAATGCTTTCCTTTTAGAAGCATCCCGTGCTGGAGCAGATATTATGGCAAAAAATGGTATCGACTTTAGATACCCAAGTTACGTACAAGACATTATGGGACCTATGTGTTTCGATTATGGTTTTGGACCATTTCGTTGGGTTTGTGCTTCTGGAAAACCAGAAGATTTAGCAAAAACAGACGCTATTGCATGTACTGTTTTAGAAGAAATAAAAAAGAATTCGCCAGAAGAGATTCAGCAACAAATGGCGGATAATATCCAATGGATAAAAGGCGCACAAGAAAACAAATTAGTGGTAGGCTCACAAGCCAGAATACTTTATGCAGATGCAGAAGGGCGCATGAAAATTGCGCAAGCATTTAATGATGCCATTGCAAAACAAGAATTAGGATATGTAGTTCTAGGTCGTGATCATCATGATGTTTCCGGGACAGACTCCCCATATAGAGAGACAAGTAACATATACGATGGCTCTCGATTTACAGCAGATATGGCAATACAAAATGTAATTGGAGACAGCTTTAGAGGAGCAACTTGGGTAAGCATTCACAATGGTGGTGGTGTAGGTTGGGGAGAAGTTATAAATGGCGGATTTGGTATGGTTCTTGATGGTAGTATAGAAGCATCTAAACGTTTAAAATCCATGCTATTCTGGGACGTAAACAACGGGATTTCAAGACGAAGTTGGGCACGAAATTCAGGAGCTGAGTTTGCTATTAAACGAGCAATGGAAGTAGAACCAAATCTAAAAGTAACACTTCCAAATCACGTAGATGATGCTTTATTGAATTAGAAAAAATTTAAAAAATTGCAACTATGAAAAATCTATTCACCATTACATCGCTACTTCTTTTATTAGTAGTAACAACGTCTTGTAGCTCGGTAAGAGTCGCGTCAGATTATGACAAGCAAGCAAACTTTAACGATTTTAAAACCTTTGCTTTCTACAAAACAGGAATTGACAAAGCAGAAATTAATGATCTAGACAAACGTAGAATTCTTCGTGCTATTGAAGCAGAATTACTTGCAAAAGGTTTTACAAAATCTGAAAACCCAGATTTACTAGTTAGTATTTTTACAAAATCTAGAGAAAAAATAAATGTATACAGCAACAACTTTAGTCCTTATGGATATGGTTGGGGATGGAGTCCTTATTATTGGAACAACTACAATACAGTATCTAAATCTACGGAAGGTATTCTTTACATCGATTTAATTGATGCTAGCAAAAAAGAGTTAGTATGGCAAGGACAAGGTACTGGCTATCTATCTCAAAACAAAAAGGAAGAACGAATACAAGATTTTGTTACTAAGATCATGGAGAAATATCCTCCAGGTTTACAACAACAATAATAGGAATAAAAAAACCACTCTAAATTAGAGTGGTTTTTTATTTTTATATGAATAACGAATTATTTCTTAGGTGTTTCTAATGTTTTCAAATACCCTTGATATTGCTCATTCGTTAAAATGCTTTTTAATTTAGCTTTTACAGTTTCCAATAAAGAAGCTTTTGCTCCTTGTACTTTAGCGATGTCTTTATTTCCTTCCAAACCTTTTAAGTTTTGGTTTAAATCCACAAATACATTATAAACTGCAGCTTGCTGATTTCCATCTAACTCTACTAATTGATGTAAGTTATATGTTTGTACTTTGGCAACAGCTTCAGGTCTATCTGTTTCCGCTACTAAAGTTTCCTGAGCTTGAGATCCTTGCATCCCAATAAAAAATACAGCAATAAAGCTTAAAAGTGTAATATACTTTTTCATAATTATTTCAAATATTATAGTTATAATTTTAAGAGTTCAATATACAAAATAAATTGAAACCTATAATAGAATTATCTAATAGCTTAAAAGTTCCTTCATTTTAGCCTTCACCTTTTCTGTCGATGGAATCATGGTTTCCTCTAAAATAGAATTCAATGGAATTGCTGGCATATTCTCACTACCAATAGTCATTACTGGTGCATCTAAAAATTTGAAACACTCTTCTTGAATCTTTCCAGACAATGCTCTAGCAAAACTATTATTAGAAGGCTCTTCTGTCACCACTAAACACTTTCCGGTTTTCTTTACCGATTTCATAATAGTTTCTTCGTCTAAAGGAAATAACGTTCTTAAATCGATAATTTCAATTTGGTCTTGCATTCCAAATTCTTCGGATGCATTCATTGCCCAATGCACTCCCATTCCATAAGTAACAATAGTTAATGTTTCTACATTTTCTTGTTTCCAAATTTCTTGTAAAACCCATGCTTTCCCAAAAGGCAATACATAATCTTCACTTGGTTCTACCGATGTTGCTCCTTGGGTTCCTGCTACTTTAGACCAATACAAACCTTTATGTTCTAAAATCACCACAGGATTTGGATCGTAATACGCCGCTTTCATCAAACCTTTTAAATCGGCTCCATTGCTAGGATATGCGATTTTTACACCACGAATGTTCGTAAGTACACTTTCTACAGAAGACGAATGATAAGGCCCTCCACTTCCATAAGCACCAATTGGCACACGAAGAATCATACTTACTGGCCATTTTCCATTACTTAAATAGCAACTTCTACTTACTTCTGTAAATAACTGATTTAATCCAGGCCAAATATAATCGGCAAACTGCACCTCCACAATTGGCTTCAATCCAACCGCACTCATACCAACGGTAGAACCTACAATAAAGGCTTCTTGAATTGGCGTATTAAAAACGCGATCGTCACCAAATTTCTGCGCTAAAGTTGCTGCTTCTCTAAAAACACCACCAAGTCGCCCACCAACATCTTGTCCGTAAAGCAAACATTCTTTATGCTTTCGCATCAGTTCTTCCACAGCAAATAATGCGCAATCTACCATGACTACCTTTTCTGCTCCTTCTGGTGCACGTGTACCTTTTTCTTCGGTAATTGGTGTTGGCACAAAATCGTTTGTAAATAAATCTTCCGGTTTTGGATCTTCCGCTAATAATGCTTTTTCGAAGTCTGCTTGTACTTTCGCTTTCGCGGAATTTTCTATCCCTTCCAATTCAGCCTCCGTAAACCCATTATCTACTAATTGTTGTTTTATCACTGGATACGGATCACGAGAACGCGCTTCCTCTAAATCATCACGATACCATTCCATTCTAACACCAGAAGTATGATGATTTAATAACGGTACTTTTGCATGAATTAAAAACGGTCTTCGTTCTTCACGAATTGTTTTTATCACTTTTTCTACGGCTTCATAACTTTCTATAAAGTTTGCGCCGTCAATAGAAATAGCTTCTAGCCCATGGAATCCTTTAGCATATTCAAAAGCATTTTGCGCTCTTGTTTCTGCTGCATTTGCAGAAATATCCCAACCATTATCTTGTACTAAATATAAAATCGGCATTTGTTTTAAAGCTGCCATCTGGAAAGCTTCTGCAATTTCTCCTTCGGTTACGGAAGCATCTCCTAAAGAACAAACCACAAACGGTAAATCTTTAAGCGTTTTATCATCTAAACCTTGTAATTCTTTGTATTGCATTCCCATAGCAACTCCTGTGGCTGGAATAGTTTGCATTCCTGTTGCCGAGGATTGATGTGGGATTTTAGGCTTATCATCATCCTTTAAACTTGGATGGGAATAATAAGTTCTCCCTCCAGAAAACGGATCGTCTTTTTTAGCTAATAATTGCAACATTAAATCATAAGGCTCTAAGCCGAACGATAATAACATAGCATCATCTCTATAATACGGAAATGCATAATCTTGCGGTAACAACTGCATTCCTAAGGCAATCTGAATCGCTTCATGACCTCTAGATGTCGCATGTACATATTTGGATACTTGCTTAAAATTAGCTTCGTACAATTCTGCCATTGCTTTGGCTGTACATAATTTTGAAAATCCTTTTTTTAGTATGTCTTTATTCATATCAAATGCCTGCGAAAGCAGGTATCTTTTTTTGTCATTCCGCACTGCGATGCGGAATCTATTATAATTTTATTTAAAAGTGGGCCCCAAATCAAGTTTGGGATGACAAATCATTAATTATATCTTTCTATCTACATCAAATTGTTCAAAATAATCGGCTACTCGTCTTACAAAACTTCCTCCTAAAAAGCCATCGACAACACGATGATCAAAAGAAAGCGATAAGTACATCATACTACGAATAGCGATTTCATCTCCTTTTTCTGTAGTGATAACTTCTGGTCTTTTTTTAATAATCCCTAAAGCTAAAATAGCAACTTCTGGCTGATTGATAATTGGTGTTCCCATCACGCTTCCAAAGGTTCCTACATTTGAAATAGTAAATGTGCTTCCCTTAATATCATCACCACCAAGTTTATTTTCTCTAGCTTTTCCGGCTAATTCATTTACGTTAGCTGCTATAGTTTTTAAATCTTTAGTATCCGCATTTTTCACCACAGGAACGATTAAGTTTCCACTTGGTAATGCCGTTGCCATACCAATATTTATATCTTCTTTTACAATGATATTATTGCCATCGACAGATGCATTTATATTCGGAAAGTCTTTCACTGCTTTCGCTACAGCTTCCACAAACAATGGAGTAAAGGTTAAACGTTCTCCATGTTTTTCTTGAAAAGCGACTTTATTCGCATTTCTCCAATTGACCATATTCGTCATATCAGCTTCTACGTAAGCAGTAACGTGTGGCGAAGTATGTTTAGAATACACCATGTGATCTGCAATCATTTGGCGCATTCTGTCCATTTCAATGACTTTCCCCTTGCCTTTATCGAAATTTAATTGCGGAATTCTATATGCGGTTGGATCTTTTTCAGCTACGGCTTGTGCAAATTTAAAAGGTCTCCCTTCTTCTATATATTGAAACACATCACTTTTGCGTAAACGACCTTCATGTCCTGTTGCAGGAATTCGCGCTAATTCCTCAAAACTTATGTGATGTTCTTTCGCTATTTTGATTACTAATGGCGAAAAGAAGGTGTTTGTATTATTTACTGAAAATGAATTTGAAGTAAAATCTTGCTGAATTGGATTTAGTTTTTTTGGTGTTTTTTCCTTCTTTTGAGACGTCTCGATGGAGCCTGTGCTGAGCCTAGACGAAGTGCTCGACGTGACAATAGTTTTCTTTGAAGACTTTACTTCTTCTGAAACTTCAAGAATAGCCATTATTTCTCCAACAGGAACAATATCTTTAGCTTGAAACAGTATTTTTACTAATGTCCCAGAAGCTGGTGCCGGAACTTCGTTATCCACTTTATCTGTTGCAACTTCTAGAATGATATCTCCTTCTTCAAAAGAGTCTCCTTCTGCGATTAACCAATTGATTATGGTTCCCTCACTAATACTCTCGCCCATTTTAGGCATTTTTAATTCGTAACTTCCTGCGAAGGCAGGAATCTGTTTATCTTTCATTTCTAAACTTATTATAGTTTAAGTTCCAATTTATTGAAATATCCATCCAACCTGGATTCATTTCTTCTATTAATTTTACTTTCCACTCTCTTTTCCACTTCTTCATTTGCCGTTCCCTAATTAATGCAGGAGCATCAGCAATATACTCTTCAAAATAAACTAGTTTATCACAATTATACTTGGCAGTAAATGAATTAGGTCTATATTTTAACTTATGTTCCTTTACTCTTTCTTGTATTTCATCAGTAACGCCAATATAAATTGTTCCATTCGCTTTATTAGTCATGATGTATACAAACCAAGATTTCATTACTTTTTATTATGAGATTCCTGCATACGCAGGAAGTTGGTTCCCTCGCTAATACTCTCGCCCATTTTAGGCATTTTTAATTCGTAATTCTTCAAGCTAAATTTATTTTTATTTCAAGAATTAAAGATAAGCTATAATAAGATTTTCGATTGTTAAAAACTTGAAAATTAATTCTGAAAAGAATTTAATTCTTTTATTACATATAAATAAAGTTTATTTTACTTTTATAGTTACATTTGAAGCTCTTAAAAACACTATTTCCTTATGCCTCCAACACTAGATAAAATTGACACGCAAATCCTAAATATTCTTCAAACAGATAGCAACCGAACCACCAAAAGCATTGCTAAAGAACTAGGCATGACCACTTCGCCTATTTTTGAGCGGATTAAAAAATTGGAAAAAGAAGGATATATTAAAAAATACGTTGCTGTTTTAGACAATAAGAAAATAGGACTAAAGCTTACCGTTTTCATAGGTATCACCCTACAAGGCCACACCAGAAGTTACCTAGAGAAATTTGTAAAAGAAATAAATAATTTCCCCGAGGTAGTAGAGTGCCATCGAATAAGTGGAAACTTTGATTATTTACTAAAATTAGTGGTAGAAGATATTGAGGCTTATGAAACCTTTATTATATCGAAACTCACATTGCTTCCGTACCTAGGAAATGTGCAAAGTTTAATTACACTTTCTACAGGAAAAGAGACCAATGTGATCAATTTAGGACTTTAAATAATTTAATTCAAATCCGATAACAACTGTTTTACATCTTTAATTAACCGCTTGGTATGTGTACTATCTTTACCGTCATACATCCCACGAATTAATCCATTTTCATCTACCAACAATAATGCGCCACTATGCATAATATTATCTTTTAATCGATCTAAATCTTCATATACAACCGTTCCATAACTAAAGTTAGCTAAATCGTGCACCTTTTCTTTTTTTCCGGTTAGCAGTTGCCAATTGGAAGGTTTATCTATTTCTAATGTATTAGTATAGTAATCTTGTAAAACGTTTACCGTATCGTTTTCCGGATCAATAGAATGCGATAAAATCATAAAGTTCTCTTCGTCTTTAAAAGTATGATACACTTCTTTTAACTGTACTGAAACGATAGGACAAATAGACGGACAGCTAGTAAAAAAGAATTCTGCTATATAGATTTTTCCTTTTACTGCATTTTGAGTAATGGTCTGATTGTACTGATTTTTAAATTCAAAATCTGCTATTACCTGATATTCACCATCTTTTTTTGGTGATAAAATTGGTAGTTCCGGATTGCTTACATCTTGCTGTTTTTGGTGAGCTGTATCCTTACAACTCACCAAACACAACAAAAAGCTAATTGCTAATAGTATTGTTTTATTACTCATTTTATTTCCCGATAACTATTGCTGGATTACGATCAAAACTCTTAGCAGGTCTTAAGGTCATAGCATGCCAAACCGTTGGTAAAACTGGCCAATCTTCTGGCAATGTCATATGATGAAAACCCATGGTATACCAACATACAATGTCTTGATTATTGATATTTCTATCTTGCGCCACCCATTTTAAGATACCATCATTTCCTTGGCTTTGATTTGGGTATTTCCCGGAAGGATACATTTCGGATCTATCATAAGGAGTTACCCAAAGTTGTTCTTTAGACCAAGCTGCTCTTTTTTGAGGAAAATCTTCATCATCTAAAACAGATAGATAAGAATGCCCTAATATTTGGTAGCTCTTGTACTGCCCTAAACTATTTTTAGAATTTTTATTAACCACTTTCCAGTAGCCGTCATGCCCCTCGCTACTTTCTACAATTGGTCCTTCTTTTAATTCTGGATGTTCTACAACTTCCCAACCACTTTTTCTTGAATTATTTGGATATTTCACAGGTACAACCTCATCTGTTGCAAATGAATTATTAATACCATCCACATCTAAATCTAATCTAAACGATAAAAAATGATCATGAAAAACACCGATTAAATTTGGCGCTATTAAATTCCCAACTTTAGTTTCGTGCATTGCTTTAGGATCGTCCATTGTTTTAGACTCCACAGCTTTTGCTGCGTCCATTCCCGTTGCTCCCACTTCTATTTTCAATAAACCTTTAGTACTAAAAACATAATCAATTACATAATCATAGTTTCCTACTACCGGAATGGTTCTCACTACCAACTCCACTTCGGCTCTACTCTCATGTGTTCCGTTTAAAAACTCAGAATGCCTCCAAAGTGGTCTTCCTGTATTACGCTCAAAAACACCTATTACATTTTCTTGTAATAATGGCGTACCATCATCCATAGGAATCACGGCATTTAATAAGGTTGCATTTCCAGGAACATCGGTTCCTAATTCTATTGGTGAGGATAATAAGCCAAAACCATATTCTCCAATATCCATGTACGAACGATATTTCCAATCTTCGGCAGAATCCATATAAGGCACAAACATTTCATTTGCAGATAATTGATACGCTACGGATTGTCCGTCAAATTCTGCTAAAGAAATGATTGCTCCGAAGCGCTTATCCATTCTAAAATGAAACTTCCATCTATCCCATTCTATTTTCCCATCCTTAAATGAAAAATTATCTCCTTCTGGCGACGTTATTATTACTGGTTTTAATTTGTATGCACCAACAGACGCTTCATCATAATCATAAACCTTATCATTTCTCGCGATGGTTTCTTCAATTAAAACATCTACAACTTCTCCTTTATTTACGTCTACAACTGGGGTAATTCCATTAATTGGCTTTGCAAAAAGATTAGTTTTCACACCTTTTATATCCAATAGCCAAACTTTTAAAAGTCTTTGATCTGTACTTTCTGTTCCGAAATAACCTGTTGTTAATGGCGCACCTGCAACTTCATCTAAATTAGTATAGCCACGTTTTCTTAACGCTTCAATAACACGTTTATCTTTTTTCCATAACGCACCAGCTTGCATCCATTCTTCCATAAGTAATGCAGGTTGCACATTACTTATTTCTTTCCAATCTAACAGCTTTTTATTGGTGATATCTACAACTGCTTCGTAGGTCTTTTTATTTTGTCTAATTACAATATTAGCTTGTCTCTCGATAACATTCCCTACTTCCCAAGCATACATCGCTTCTTTTTGCGGTTCCTTTAAAGTGATTTCCGGGAAACGCGAGGCTTCTGTAACTTTTTTAGCCTCTAAAAGAATTGATTTCACATCTGTTAATTCTAACTGACTTAAAGCATCCATAGGATGTACAATTTCATTAGAAACAACCACTTCCACTTTTTCTGTATTTGTTTCTTGCTCCGTTTTATTACAAGAACTAAAGCTTAACAAAATAACTAAAAGCACAAAAGACATTTTTTCGACACGCATTACTATTCTTATTTTTTTCATATTCTTTTACTCTATATTAAAATCTTTTAAAAAAAATTAAAGTTGCCAAATTATACTTCAAGCAAATTAGCAACTTTAATTATAACAACACTTAAAATTTTGCTCTTAAAGAAACTCCGGCTGTAAAAGGTCTACTTGTTGCATATCTTGTTCTACCCTCTAACTCTGCCGCAAGAGAGATAATATCCCCAAAATTTGCATTTTCATTGGTTAAATTATTGGCAAATAAAGAAACATCAAACTTATTTAAGCTAATACCTATTCTTGCATTAACTAAGGTATATGCATCTAAAGTACGCGCTGGAGATCTATCATAATTACTATATCTCGTTCCAGAATGCTGAAGATCTGCTCTTACAAACATATCTTTTTTGTTAAACGCTTTAAACCTATATTCTGCAGTTGCAGAAGCCGTAATATCTGGAATAAGCAATATTTCATCTCCCTTTTCTGCTTCGGTTAAATGCGCATCTTCACCTACCTCAGTAATTTCAGATTTTATTAAACCAATACTTCCAGATAACGTTAACTGACTGGTTGGGTATGCATGCACATCCATTTCTAAACCATAACTATATGCTTTATCAATATTCATGATAAAATTATACCCAGATACTGGCAAATTGGTTCTTTGTTGAATATTATGCCAATCGTTATAAAAAAGAGCTGCATTTACTAGCAACTTTTTATTGGTAAGCCCTGCTTTTGCTCCAAGCTCATAACTCCATAAATAATCATCTTTATACGTTGCCGGAACATTTATTGTACCTAAAAGATCTACAGCTTCTGATTCGCTATACGCTGGCAAAACTCCGTTAACACCACCTAAACGATATCCTTTTGACGCACTAACATACATCATATTATTATCGTTGAACTTATATTTTAAACCAAATTTCGGATTAAAACCACTCGCTTTATTTGCTGGCAAATCACCGGTGATATCTTCATATCCCGAAACAAGAGAAGAGAATACCGTTCTAGATCTTGAACTTTCCGCATCAAACCAACGCAGTCCGAATGTTGCTTTTAACTTATCGGATATTTCATAATACATCTCTGTAAATAAAGAAATTTCTTTTATTTCTACACCATTTACAAATTCATAAACGTAGTCAAATTCAGGACTGGTTTCTCCTATAAACTCTCCTAAACCTGAAGAATAGCTTTCCCCTCTTTCATTACTCTTTTCTTTTGCATAAAAGATACCAGATGAAAAATTAAATTTACCATCTAAATCAGATACATAACGAAACTCTGTAACAAACTTTTCAAAATCTGCTTCTCTCCATATCTCTACTGGATAACCTACCTCATCGGATTGTGGAATCTCGAAAGCCGTATAGGTTAACCATTCTGAAAAATCTTCTTTTTCATAATAATATCGATCAAATGAAGACATTGCTAACACAAATTCTCCCTTATCTAATTTATATTTTGTGGTTAAACTTAGGTTACTAAATCTATCCTCAAAATTTTCGTCTATATCTGCAAATCGCACCTGATCAAAGTTACCTGGTTTTGTATCGGCTAAATTATAACCATCTGCTTCTGTACTTTGATAAATAAATTTAGGAAGTATGGTTAATCTTTCTGTTGGTGTCCATTTTGCTCCTAGATGAAATCCGAAAGTAGTTTCATCATCCACATCTTCCTTTGTTTTGGTTAATAAGGAATGATTATCGTTAAGTAAGGTAATTGGAGTATCTTCGGAAGTTAAAGGCACCTTATCAAAAATTCCGCTTTTAAAATTATAAAACGCTACCGTACGCACTGCCAATTTATCTTTAACAACAGGAATATTAAGGGTAAGATCTCCGGAGTAATTAACACCACCTTCATCTACAGAACTCACTTCCATACCAGCATTACCAGAAAAGGCATAAGTTGTAGGTTCATTTGTAATTACTTTTAACGCACCTCCCATAGCACTAGAACCGTATAAAGTTCCTTGTGGACCTCTTAAAACCTCTATTTGTTTTACATCTACCAATTTAGGATCTACTGTTTCTGGCAACGGCACTTCATCTAAATAAAAAGCGGTAGTTGCATTACCTGTAATACCTCTAATCGATATAGAATTAGAAGTTCTACCATCTGCAAGATCACCACCACCACCTTGCTTACCGAAAGATAAGTTTGGCACTTTTGAAGCATAATCACTAAACTCAAAAGAACCACTTTTTTTCAATTCTTTCGCTCCGATAGCGGTAATACTAATAGGAATATCTTTGGCATATTCTGCTTTTTTACGAGAGGTTAATAATACTTCTCCTAAGGATTGTGCAGATTCTTCCATTTTAACATTATAGTCTGCAGCATCTGAAACAATAAGCGTACTTGTTGTATAACCTAGGTATATAAATTCTAACACATCATTAGTATTTACTTCTAGACTATAATTCCCGTCAAAATCGGTGGCTACTCCTTTTGACGTTCCTTTTACTATAACATTAACACCTAATAAAGGCTGGCTAGTTTCTTGGTCTGTAACCTTACCACCAACTTGTTTTTGCGCATAACCCGCAAAATTAATTAGCAGCAATAGAACTAAAATTATTTTAATTTTTTTCATGATTAATTCGGTTAGTTAGTTAGTTAGTTTTATCTTTTATCCATAATTCTACTTAATTTACCACCTTCACTTCTAGGTATTTCTCCAACGGGGTGAAGGGTGATTTTCATAGACAATCCAATATTATCTTTTATTTTTTTAGAGAATTTTTTAATCAGCTGCTCATTGTCTAGCAGTTCATTATTTACCACTTCTACTTTCACTTCTACGGTATCCATCGCATTTTGTTTGGTTACAATAAGCTGATAATTTACAGAGAGCTCTTCTATATTAGAGATAACATCTTCCACTTGTGTATGAAAAAGATTAACACCTCTTATAATTAGCATATCATCTGATCGTCCTTTTATGGCACTCATTTTTATATGTGTACGTTTTATACTATGATCGTAGGATAAACTACAAATATCATTTGTCCAATATCTTAAAACAGGAAACGCCTCTTTAGTCAATGTGGTTATTACTAAAACGCCTTCTTCTCCATATGGCAATGGTTCACCGGTATCTTTATCTACAATTTCTGGATAAAAATGATCTTCCCAGATATAACTTCCCGTGCCTTGTTCTTCATAATCTTCTTGCGAAACACCAGGGCCAATAATCTCGCTTAAGCCATAAATATTTGTAGCTTTAAGATTTAGTTTTTGTTCTATTTCATTTCGAATTCCGTCTGTCCAAGGTTCTGCTCCTAGAATTGCATATTTTAAATTGAATCTAGAAGGATCAATACCTCTTTTTTCACATTCATTTGCGAGGGTTTGCGCATAAGAAGGTGTACAACAAAGTACTTCCGATTGAAAATCTTCTAAAAGCTGCAGTTGTCTATCTGTCATTCCTCCAGATATAGGTATTACAGCCATACCTAATTTTGTTGCTCCGCCGTGTATCCCTAAACCTCCAGTAAACAGACCATAACCATATGCATTATGTAAACGCATTCCTGGTTTTGCTCCTGCGCATGCAAGTGATCTCGCTACTACTTCATCAAAAACATCTAAATCATTTTTAGTATAACCAACTACTGTTGGCTTTCCTGTAGAACCGCTAGAACAGTGAATTCGATTTAATTCGCTCACATCGCAAGTAAAAAGTCCGAATGGGTAATTATCCCTTAAATCCGTTTTCTTTGTAAATGGTAACCGATGCAAATCTTGAACACCTTTTATATCTCCGGGTTTCAGACCAAGCGCATCGAGTTTATTTTTATAGAAAGGCACCTTCGTATAAATTCGGTTTAGCATGGTTTCTAAACGTTCATTTTGCAACTTTCGAAGTTCCTTTATAGGTAATGTTTCTATAGCCTTATTATAAATCATATCAAAAAATTAAGCTTTATTAATACTAATCACCTGAGGTTGTGTTACTGATTTCAGACCATCTAAACCAAATTCCACACCATAACCAGAACCCTTAATACCTCCAAACGGCACCATAGGATGGATTGCACCATGCTGATTAATCCAAACTGTACCAGCTTCTACTCTTGCTGCTACTTTCTTCGCTTCTTCCAAATTAGAAGACCAAACCGAAGCTCCTAAACCCGCTTCTAATCTATTCGCGCTTTTTATAGCATCCTCGATATTAGAATATTTTATAATTGGCAAAACTGGACCAAACTGCTCTTCATCTACTAATCTTAATCCGTCTTCTACATCTGCAACGATAGTAATTGGGTAGAAAAAACCTTTTCCTTCTTTAGGAGCTCCCCCGCAAACTATTCTTGCATTATTCGCCTTAGCATCTTCAATTAAGTCTACTACTTTATCATATTGCATTTTATTTTGAATTGGCCCTAAAACAATTCCTTCTTCTAAACCATTTCCCATTGGCATTTTTTCTGCCAAATCACTAAGCGCACTTATTACACCTTCATATTTACTTTCGTGTACATATAAGCGTTTTGCACAAGCACAGGTTTGTCCCATATTTAAAAATGCTCCCCAAAACAAACCTTCCGCAATCGCATTCGGGTCTACATCCTCCATAACAATAGCCGCATCATTACCACCTAACTCTAATGTTAAACGCGTCATATTACCAGCAGAAGCTTCAATAATTTTTTGTCCTGTACTATTAGAACCCGTGAACATTATTTTATTGATATCTTTATTACCTACCAATTCTGCTCCAATTTCTCCCGGTCCACTAATGGTGTTTAAAACACCAGCTGGCAAAACTTCATTAATCATTCTTACCATTTCTAAAGTTCCTATTGTTGTGTATTCCGATGGCTTTAGAACCACTGTATTTCCAACTCTAAGCGCAGGAATTATTTGCCAAATAGCAATCATTAAAGGCCAATTCCATGGCGCAATTGCTCCAACAACACCGATAGCTTTTCTATGTAATTCATCGCGTCTCGTTTCATCCTCAAAAACAACTTCTACAGGTAAATCTAAAGACGCTGGAACCTGAGTCCAACCTACACAAGCTTGCATCTCAAACATAGAACCCGGCCCACCAAGAGGCTTTCCTTGTTCTTTTGTAATCCATGTTGCCAATTCCTCGGTATTATCCGTAAGCACTTCTGCAATTTTCATGATGTACTCTTTTCTTTTATCATCGTCTAGAGCAGCCCAAGCTGGTTGTGCTTTTTTCGCAGCGGCTACCGCTTCCGCAACTTCCGCTTTTGTAGAAATTGGAGCATAACCTATAAGCTCCTCTGTTGCTGGATTTTTAACTTCGAATGTGTTTTCTGAAATAATTTGTTTTCCTCCAATTATAGTATGATACGTTTTCATTGTTTTTGTTTATAAATTAATATTCGTTTTAATGATTGCTAAATGAGTTCCTATGAATTATCAACCAAATTACTATGGTTAGCCCTATAATAATTGAATTATCATACACAATAGATAAACTATAACACGATTATTAAGAATTTGTGAATTATTTTCAATATATTTGAATTATTAACCGATTTTATTAACTATAATTCACAATATGAAACCCGAAAGAAAGACATTTATTGAAAAAAGCACGGAATATAAGTTTGATGATGGTCTTTTAACCATATATGAAACAAACTCTCCTTGTAAAGACATCTCTTTTACTTTTGACAAACACATGATTACCATCATGTTATCTGGCCATAAAACGGTGGTTTCTAAAAATGCTAAAGTGGAATTCTTTCCTGGAATGGTTTTTATTCCAGAGAAAGATGTAGTTCAAAAAGTAGAAATTAGTAATGCGAGTTTTACAAACCCAACAAAATGTTTAGTACTAGATATTTCTCCTGAATTTATTGAAAAGCTTGTCTTAGAATTAATGGAAGACAAAGATTGGAGTGCTAATTTTGAATATTTATTAAGCGAAGAACATTCTCATTTTATTTCTAACGATACAAATACCATTGAAAGCTTTGAACGTTTTTACAAATATTTAAAAGCTGGAAATTCAGGATTAGACACGCATGTCAATAATGCAATATTAAGAGAGTTGATATTAAGAGTTCTTCAAACGGAAGCAGGATCGCTTCTGATTAAAAATATAAAGAGTAATATAAAGGATAAGAATTTAGAAAAGACAATTAGTTATATAATGACTAATTTAAGGAATAAAATAACCATCGATGACCTTGTTAGTATTTCTGGGTTTGGAAAAACAAAACTCTTTAATCGTTTTAAAGATACATTGGGCGTTACACCTGTTAATTATATAATGAAGGAACGCATAAAGTATTCTATTAAAATAATTGAAGGGATTGACAACCTTCAAAGTGTTGCCTTTCAAAGTGGCTTTAACACCTATGTGCATTTTTGTAAATCGTTTAAAAAAATAGAAGGAATCTCTCCTATGGCGTATAAGAAGAAAATTATATCCAATACGAGAGTAGTTATCTAAAATTACTTTTTAAAAGACTCTCGTAACGTTTTATAAACATCCTCCTGTATTTTCATATTTTCTGGAACCTCTCTTAATGGTTCTACAGCCCGCAAACTCTCGTGACAATCGGCTGGTAATTCCTGATACAATTGTGTGCCCTTTGTTTTCCAAGCGATCATTTCATCACTCACTTGCTTAATTACTTTTGCTGGGTTACCGACAACTAAGCTTCGCTTAGGAATTTTAGTTTCGGCTTTTACAAATGCCATGGCACCAACTATGGATTCGTCGCCAATTTCGGCATCATCCATGATTACGGTGTTCATTCCAATAAGACAATTTCTACCCAAATTAGCACCATGAATAATGGCTCCATGACCAACATGTGCACTTTCTTTAAGTGTAATAGATTTCCCAGGAAACATGTGAACCGTGCAATTCTCTTGCACATTTACACCATCTTCTAAAATAATTTGACCCCAATCCCCACGAATAGCCGCACCTGGTCCAATGTAACAGTTTTTACCAATGATGACATTTCCTGTTACTGCTGCTAATGGATGCACGAAACTAGATTCGTGTACAACTGGTGTGTAGCCTTTGAATTTGTAAATCATACTTTACTAATTACTGTCATTTGGAGTGAAAATTAGAATCTTATCATGAGATTGCTTCGTACTTTGGCCTCGCAATGACTTTTCTATTTAAATCCTTTTAATTTTTCTTTTGTAAAATCGCTTAACACAAGTTTACCACTAGTTGCTGCTCGTTCTGCTAATAGTGCATCCCAATGGTCAGTTCCGTGCCAGAATACTTTTTTCATTTCTAGCATGGCTTCTGTATTGTATGTACAAAGATGCTCTGCTGTTGTTTTTACAGCCTCATCTAGTTCTTCTGTACTTTCATACACTTGCGTGAATAAGCCTTTTTGTTTTGCGAATTCTGGAGCGTAAAATGTATTTGCATCTATCGCGATTTGCGACATCGCGCTTAATCCCATTTTACGTTCTATTGCTGGTCCGACCACAAATGGTCCAATACCAATATTTAATTCAGATAACTTAATAGCGGCAAATTTGGAAGCCATACAATAATCGGTTGCAGCTGCTAGTCCAACGCCACCACCAACGGTTTTTCCTTGTATGCGACCGATAATGAATTTCGGACATTTACGCATCGCGTTAATTACGTTTGCGAATCCAGAAAAGAATACTTTCCCTGTTGCCGCATCGTTGATGTTTATTAATTCTTCGAAGCTTGCTCCTGCGCAAAAAGTTCTTTCTCCTCCACTTTTAAGAACAACAACTTTAATAGCGTCGTTAGTTCCAGCATCTGTAATTGTTTGTGCTAGTTTTGCTAATATATCTCCGGGTAAAGAGTTGTGTGCAGGATGGAAAAATTCGATATATCCTACTTCGTTTTCTATGTTTATTTTAACGTATGCTTCAGTCATATTCTTTGTATGTCAACGCGCACTTGTTGCGCATTCGTATTATTTTTAACTTTTAATATACTTTTAAAGATCCCAATCTAAACTCAAGTCTATCCAATCTGGATTCATTTCGATTATTTGATTTTTCTTCCATTCTTTTTTCCACTTCTTAATTGTCTTTTCTCTACGAATTGCGATTCTTATGTCTGTATGTTCTTCAAAATAGCCAACTTTTTAATATTGTAATGTCCAACATGCGTCCCAAAAGTTGCTGCTTTATGTTCACTCATTCGTCTTTTAATATTATTTGTTACTCCTACATAAAAGATATGATTTCTTTCATGTGTTAGGATGTACGTGTAATACTTTTTAGACATTTTATTTCCATTATAGCGACTGTGCAACACGTGCGCAGTGACTTTTAATTAAAATTTAGAGTAAATTGAATTGTTCGAAATGATGATTCAAGTGTTTTCTCTCTAACAAATACGATTCATATTTATTCAACTCCCCAAAAACCATATTCTTCAATTTAGCTTCTGGATTTTCTTTAAAAAATGTTTTATAAGCTTCTCTAGCTTCTACAAACTTTGCTTTTGCTGTTTCAAAATCAGCATGTACTAAATCTTCTAATTCCTTTTTTCTATATGTTGGAAAAGCGGTTCCCATTGGGAATTTATCATAACTATATAAAGAGTTATGCACTTTTTCTAATATTTTTTCTGGTGTTGCTATTTCAAAATCCTGAATCTCTCCAGAACAAATTCTATACGTAAGTTCTAAATGCTCCATCAAATGCTGAGGCGTTAAAAGTCCCCAATTTGGTTTTGCATCTTCTTTTAATTTGGAAAGACATTCCGTGATTTTATCTTCCGTCATTTCAATGAAAGCTTCCTGTTTCTTTTGCACCATGGTTAAAATAGTAGCAATAGCAACTAATTCATCTTCCGCATCAAAAACCTCCACATACCATTTTACGATACCGCTAGGATGTTCTGCCGAAGCGACATCTCTATCTACTTTTTGCTTACACGTTAATCGTACATAGACCGTATCATTATGATATAACGGACGCAAGAATCTACAGTCTTCTAATCCGTAATTCGCAGCTACAGGTCCTTTATTTGGATATACAAATAATCCTGCCGCTGCAGAAATAATGAAATATCCATGCGCAGTTCGCTTCTCAAAAATACTACCTTCTAACGATGTAATATCTGTATGCGCGTAAAAATGATCCCAAGTAAGATTCGCAAAGTTGATAATGTCGGTATCTGTGAAGGTACGTTTATGCGTTTTTAGCGACATTCCTGGTTGAATATCTTCCCAATGGTATTTAAATGGATGCTGTGGTGCTTCCTTATATTTTGCATTTTGCTGGTAAATACCAGTGATCTCTGTAATTGTAGTTGGCGAACCTTGTATTGCTGTACGTTGCAAATAATGTTTTATGCCACGCATTCCACCCATTTCTTCTCCACCACCAGCACGACCAGGTCCTCCATGTACCAAGTAAGGTAAAGGTGAACCATGACCTGTACTTTCTTTAGCCATATCCCGATTCACAACCATAATACGACCATGATGAGATGCTGCGTTTATAACATACTCTTTAGCAATCTCATCATCATTTGTGGCAATAGAAGAAACCAACGAACCTTTACCCATTTGCGCCAATAATATAGCTTCATCTAAGTTTTTATAAGGCATTATAGTACTTACTGGTCCGAAAGCTTCACGTTCGTGAATGATTGTATTTTCAAAAGGATGATCGGAACGTAATAAAATCGGACTAATAAAAGCACCTTTTTTAGCATCTGCTCCAATCGTGTTTATATGATCTAAACTTCCGTAAACGATTTGTGCTTCTTTAGATAAATCATTGACAGAATCTCTAACGGCTTGTACTTGTTGATGACTTACCAAAGATCCCATTCTAACTTCTTTCAATCTAGGATCTCCAATAGTTACTTTATCTAATTGCTTAGACAATGCACTTTGCACATCTTCTACTAAATTTTGCGGCACAATAATTCTTCTAATAGCAGTACATTTCTGTCCTGCTTTTACCGTCATTTCTTTTCTTACTTCTTTAATGAATAAGTCGAATTCTGGTGTTCCCGGAACTGCATCTTCTCCTAAGATAGATGCATTTAAAGAATCGGCTTCCATAGTGAATGGCACCGATTCTTTAATAAGTTGTGGATGCGCTTTTAATAAGCGTCCTATTTTTGCAGAACCTGTAAAAGTTACAACATCTTGAGATTCTACAGTATCTAGAATTGTTTTTACGGTTCCGTTTATGATTTGTAATGCGCCTTCTGGTAAAATACCAGATGCTATAATTTCTTTTGCTACTGCTTCTGCTAAATAAGATGTGGAAGGTGCTGGTAAAACTACTGCAGGCACGCCAGCCATCCAATTTACTGCACACTTTTCTAACATTCCCCAAACCGGGAAATTGAATGCATTAATATGCACAGCAACTCCTTTTTTAGGCACCATAATATGATGCGCCATAAAGCGTCCGCCACGCGATAAATCGATAGCATCACCTTCTACATGATACGGCTGATTTGGAAACAGTTTTCTTAATGAAGCGTTTGCAAATAAGTTTCCGAAACCACCTTCGATATCTATCCAACTATCTACTTTGGTCGCTCCAGTTCTATAACTTAATTCGTAAAATGCATTTTTTCTATTGGTAAGATACATGGCTAAACTCTTAAGCATGTTTCCTCGCTCTTGAAAAGTCATTTTACGAAGTTTCTCTCCTCCTTTGGTTCTTCCGTAGTTTAGAATTTCTGGAATATCTAATCCTTCAATAGCAATGCTAGTGAACGCTTCACCTGTTACTGCATCTAGAATTGGTATTCCTTCTTCTTTACCTGTTGTCCATTGTCCTTGAACGTAGTGCTCTATCTTTTTCATTGATAAATGTATTTATCATTCCCGCCAAACGGGAAACTATTTTTATGTCTTCTCGATACCATTCCGATAGAAAAAACCGGAATCATTCGAAGTGACTTTATAATTATATTTTTTTACCTACCAGGTTTTTGAATCCTGGATAGATTTGTAATCTTCTATTTGTTTTGCAAAACTATCCTCATCTTTAAAAGCAATTAAATTTCCATCTGGATCTTTAAATTTTGCTACTTTTCCCCAAGTATGTTCTTGGTAATCTACTTCGATATTTTGTTTTTTTAATCTATCGGAAACCGCTGTTACATCTGCTACATTTATCCGTAGACAAGTATCATTTTTCTTTTCTGAATTGTCTTCTAGATAATCTAATCTATCTTCTTTTTCAATCATTAAATAGGTTCCGAAGAAATCAAAACAAATTAAATCTTCCTTCTGAAATAATATCGAAAGGTTTAAAAATTTGGTATAAAAATGAACACATTCCTTATACGCTTTAACATATAAAATAACACCTGTTCTTTTTACACTCATATTCCTAATTTTATTAAAATACCTACAAGGTTTTCAAAACCTCGCAGGACAACTTTTTTCTAAACCTCAAAAGTGTAAAAAACCTATGCGGTTATTTTCATTCGAGTGGGTTTGCGTTAGCGATTGAACGGCTTGTTTGAGCTCCTTTTTGATTTTCTCAAAAAGAGCGAGTAGTGAAAGCGCGACCCTTGTGGTAACGCCCAAACTATTTTACAAATTCACATTTTCAATAATCGCTGCATATCCTTGTCCGACACCAATACACATCGTGATCAACGCATATTTTTTGTTCTGTTGTTTTAATTCTAAAGCTGCAGAAAAAGCAACTCTTGCTCCTGTAACACCAAGCGGATGACCAATAGCAATTGCACCTCCATTTGGATTTATTCTCGGGTCGTTATCGGCAAGTCCCCAAGCGCGAATACACGCTAATGCTTGCGCAGCGAAGGCTTCGTTAAGCTCGATAATATCCATGTCTTCCATGGTCAATCCTGCTTTTTCTAATGCTTTATTGGAAGCTTGTACAGGACCAATTCCCATAATTCTTGGTTCTACACCAACCACTGCAGAACTCACGATTCTTGCTAATGGTTTTAAATTATATTTTTTTACAGCATCTGCCGAAGCGATAATGGTTGCTGCTGCTCCATCATTCAATCCTGAAGAATTCCCTGCAGTTACGCTTCCACCTTCTTTTTTGAATGCGGCTCTTAGTTTTCCTAAGATTTCTAAAGAAGATGTTGGTTTTACAAACTCATCTTTTGAAAATTGTATGGGATCTTTTTTACGTTGCGGAATTTCGACAGTAACTATTTCTTTTGCTAGTCGACCGTTTTCTTGTGCTTTGGTTGCTTTTTGCTGACTCCAAAGTGCGAACTTATCTTGGTCTTCTCTAGAGATATTATATTTTTCTACTAGATTTTCAGCCGTCATTCCCATGCTATCTATACCATACATTTGTTGCATTTTAGGGTTGATAAAACGCCATCCGAAAGTAGAATCGTACATTTTAGAATCGCCTCCAAATGCGGTTGATGGTTTTGCCATTACGTACGGTCCGCGAGTCATGTTCTCTACACCACCAGAAATAAAGACATCTCCGTCTCCTGCTTTTATTGCACGATTTGCGTGAATGATTGCCGATAAGCCAGAGCTGCATAATCGGTTTACGGTTTCACCAGGAACGGTAAATGGCAATCCTGCTAAAAGAGAAGACATTCTCGCAACGTTACGATTATCTTCTCCCGCCTGATTTGCGCAACCCATAATCACATCGTCGTATGCTTCTTTTGGAATACTTGGATTACGTTTTACGATTTCTGAAATCACTAATGCACCCAAATCGTCTGTTCTCACAGCAGATAATGTGCCTTTGTAGTTTCCTATTGGTGTTCTAATGCCGTCTATTATATATGCTTCCATTTTATGAAATTGAAATTGAAAGGGAAGTCGAAAAATGAAACTTCTATTTCAAATTAATATTTTATTTACTTTTTATTCTTATTCTTTTTTGGCGTTATCTAAAGGTCGCACTATCCACTATATCTTTTTTTCTTGTTCTCGATACAAAATTGCTGAAAAAGCAATTTCACTCGAACTGACATAAAAAAGGATATCGTTTCAATCCCTAACGCCGGTACTTGTTATGTTTTTTATCTTAGCCAAAGTTTATTTTATTTACACTAAGAGATTCCTGCCTGCGCAGAAATTTAATTTATAAGTGCAGAAAAGGTATCTCCATTTCTAATATCTCCTGTGTTATAGCCTTTCATAAACCACTCCATACGTTGCTCGGATGTACCGTGTGTGAAACTGTCTGAATTGACGCTTCCGCTCATTCGTTTTTGAATCGCATCGTCACCAACTGCATTGGCAGCACTCATTGCTTCTTCAATATCTCCAGCCTGTAAATATTTTTTATTATGATGCGCCCAAACTCCTGCATAAAAATCGGCCTGTAATTCTTGCGCTACCGATAATTTATTAGCTTGAACTGGACCACCTTGTTGTTGTAATTGTCTTACTTTTGATGATGTACCTAGTAATGTTTGTATGTGATGCCCAATTTCATGCGCTGTCACATAAGCGATAGCAAAATCACCACCTTTAGCTCCGAATCGCGTTTTTAGTTCATCGAAAAAAGCTAAATCCATATATAATTTTTGATCGCCAGGACAATAAAAAGGTCCGGAAGCAGAAGTTGCGCTTCCACAAGCTGTAGAAACCGCATTTGTAAACAATACCATTTTTGGTTCTTTATAATCCCCTAAATTATATTCTCTAAAAATAGCATTCCAAACATCTTCGGTATCTGCTAAAACGGTACCCATAAAATCACCCATGACTTTTTCCTCATTGGTTAATTCGCGTTGTTCTACTTGTTGTGTAGTCTGGCTATTTGCTACTTGTTCTATTAATGGTGCTATTTGCTGTCCTGTTTCTCCTCCAAAAAGTTGTAAAAGAATAACCACCACAGCAATTACTCCACCACCTGCTACTAATTTACCTTTATTGCTCTTACCACGTTGGTCTTCAAGATTTCCACTTTGCCTTCTACCTTGCCATTTCATACTTTAAACAATTTAATATTTTGTTTGTTTTTATTCCCAATCTTTTTGTGTTCTATACACCACTCCTTTAAAAAGAGCTACTAGTTCGTCTCCACGTTTCACTTCTATAATATTAAAGCCTAATCTATTCTTTACCGTTTCTATTACAGATTCTGCTGTTAGATAATCTCCTTCATTTAATGCTTCAATATGGTTAATACTTGTTTCTATGGAAACCGCATATTTACCGTGGGTATTTGCTGCAAATCCGAAAGCGGTATCTGCTAAAGAATAGCTTATTCCGCCATGTGCTTTTTTCATACTGTTTAGCATTTCTTTTCTAATGGTCATCGCTACTTTACATCGTCCGATTTCACATTCTAGAATTTCTATTCCTAGCCATTGACTATAGGCATCTTGGGATAGCATTTTATGTGGAATTTGTTCTGGTTTCATATGTATCACCCATCAAAACGGGAATCTTATTAATTATTTTTCATTTCTCTAGTACATCCCTAAAGTCCCTTCCAGGGGACAATAAAAAATTAGAAAAATGTTTTATTTTCTCTGTACATTTTTCGTAATAACGGACTACAACGGTATCTATCTTCGTGGTATTCGTTGTATAACTCGTCTAATTTTGACACACACCAATGGATACTTTTTTCGTCTGCCCAAGCTAATAATCCTTTCGGGTAGTTAACTCCTTTGGTCATTGCGATATCGATATCTTCTGCGGATGCTATGCTTAAAAATAGTGCGTCTGCAGCTTCATTAATTAGCATAACTAAAACACGATCGAAAATAGTTTGTGATAATGTTACATCTTCTGTTGGATCTGGTTTTACAGCTCCTTCGGCATAATCGTAATATCCTTTTCCTGATTTACGACCTAAATAACCTGCTTCTGAAAAACGTTTTTGCGTAAATGAAGGCTTGTACCTTGGATCGAAATAAAAGGCTGTAAAAACAGTTTCGGTAACAGTATAATTCACATCATTACCAATGAAATCCATCAATTCGAATGGCCCCATTCTGAAACCACCTAAAGATTTTAAACTATTATCAATAGTTGCAAAATCGGCCAATCCTTCTTCGTATATTCTTAGAGCCTCTCCGTAAAAAGGTCTTGCGACTCTATTTACTATAAAACCTGGTGTGTCTTTAGCGACGGCTACTACTTTTTTCCAGTTGGAAATAGTTTGTATGGATTTTTCAAGTACTTCTTTTGAAGTTTGAATGGCAGGAATTACCTCCACCAATTTCATTAAAGGCGCTGGATTGAAAAAGTGAATTCCTACGCAGCGTTCCGGTTTTTTAAGCGAAGCTGCTATGGATGCTATGGATAAGCTGGAAGTATTGGATGCAATAATACAATCGTCTGCAACATAGCTTTCCAATTCTGAAAATACTTTTTTCTTGATCTCTAGGTTTTCAATAATGGCTTCAATGGTAAGATTAGAATCTGCTAAATCTTTTAGATTGCTTACGTAAGAGATGTTTGCTTGAATTCTTTCTTTTTCGGAAGTATCTATTCTTCCTTTTTCAATTAAACGCAATAATATTTTCTCCAAACTTGCTTTTGCTTTATCTAAAGCCGCTTGATTGGTATCGTATAACTTTACTGTACAACCAGAAGTTGCAGCCACTTGCGCGATGCCGCTTCCCATGGTTCCTCCTCCTATGATTCCTATGTTCATATTCTTCTTTTATTATGGATTCCGCATCAAGTGCGGAATGACAAAACTGATTACTTATTTTGATGAGATCCCGAAACTAGTTCGGAACAAAGCCAATTTTTAATTGCCTTTGAATTCTGGTTTACGTTTTTCAATAAATGCAGCAACGCCTTCCGCATAATCATTGCTTTGTGCAGCTTCTATTTGTAATTTAGATTCTAAAGCCAATTGCGCTTCTAAATCGTTAGTCATTGATTTATTGAATAGTTCTTTAATCATACCAAGTGCTTTGGTTGGCATGTTTGCTAGTTTTAAAGCCAGCTTATTTACGTCTTCTTCAAAACTTTCTAAAGGAATCATTTTATAAATCATTCCCATTTTTTCTGCTTCTTCTGCGGAAATTTTATCACCTAACATGGCTAATGCTAGTGCTTTTTGAAATCCGATTAGCCTTGGTAAAAAGAATGTCCCAGCACTATCTGGAACTAAGCCAATCAAGCTAAAAGCTTGAATAAAACTTACTTTTTCATGTGCTACAACAATATCGCAAGCCAAAGCGATGTTTGCTCCTGCTCCTGCTGCTACTCCGTTAACCGCAGCGATTACCGGTTTTTTAATGTTTCTTATTCTAGTGATTATCGGATTGTAATGTTCTTCTAATATTTTTTTAAATCCTGGGTTTAAATCTGGATCTGTAACTTCCTTTAAATCTTGACCAGCACAAAATGCTTTCCCGTTTCCTGTAAGAACGATTGCTCTTACGTCTTCGTTTGCTTCACAAGCATCTAAAGTATCATGAAGTAAAAATGCCATTTCACGGTTGAAACTATTGAAGACTTCTGGTCTGTTTAGCGTTATGTATGCTACTTTATTTTCTATTTTGAGTTGTATGCTTTTGCTCATATTATATTCTTTTAGACCTGTCAAGTTTTAAAAACCTGACAGGTCTGTTTTACTATTTTAAACATTTAAAGTAATCAAATGGTTCTTGGCAATCATCACACTGAAATTGCGCCTTGCATGCTGTGGAACCAAACTGACTTACTAATCTTGTATTTGTGGAACCACAATTGGTACACTTTACTAATCGTTTCCCATTTAGCAATACATCTTTATCTGCTTCTGCGTTTAAAGGTGCTGCAATACCATAATCTTCTAATGCTTTTCTACCTCTTGGTGTAATCCAATCGGTTGTCCAAGCTGGTGCAAGAATTAATTCTATTTCAGAATGGTATCCTGCTGCTTTTAGCGCTGCTTTAATATCATCTCCAATAACATCCATTGCTGGACAACCGCTATAGGTTGGTGTTATTTGGACTTTCACCATATCGTTTTCTATAACCGCTGTACGAACAACACCCATATCCATAATTGACAATACTGGAATTTCAGGATCGGAGACTTGTTCTAGGATTGGAATTAAGATTTCGTCTATGATTTGTTCTGTTGTTGTCATAATTTTTGAGACCTCTCGACTGCGCTCGGGGTGACTTTTATTTTATTGCTTCTCGATACAATTTGTTCATGCTTCACAAATCACTCGAAGTGACATTTTGTTTTAA
The DNA here is from genome assembly GCF_053601575.1 of Lacinutrix sp. MEBiC02404. NCBI lineage: Bacteria > Pseudomonadati > Bacteroidota > Flavobacteriia > Flavobacteriales > Flavobacteriaceae > Lacinutrix > Lacinutrix sp. MEBiC02404. Next base: position 68,740 of record NZ_JBSHNV010000113.1, read on the forward strand.
TTTATGAGATTGCTCCCTACACAAACATTTACTACCACTCCATATTTGGAAATGTACGTTGCATGTATTGAAGCTCTGCTAATAAATATCCTAAATGCTCTGTATGAATTCCTTCTTTCCCTCCTTTTTGAAACCATTTCGATTCTGGAGTTTGCAAAGTTGCTTCTTCTAAAACGGCATTTACTTTTTCATAATACGCATCTTTTAAAGCAGTAACATCTACACCTATTCCTTCTTGAACCATTGCTTTATCTGCTTCGGTTTGATGAAATAACTCGTCTGTATAGGTCCACAAATCATCCATAGCATCTTGCATTTTCTGATGACTTACTTCCGTTCCATCTCCTAAACGCTTTATCCAATCGGAAGAAAAACGCAAATGATAACTTACTTCTTTAATCGATTTTGTTGCGATTGCGGACAAAGTTAAATCCTTACTTTTTTCTAATTCTTTTAAAAACAATAAGTGATAAACATCGAATAAAAACTGACGTGCCATAGTATATGCAAAATCTGTATTTGGTTGTTCTACCAACAATACATTTACATATTCTCTTTCTTTACGTAGCATTGCAATATCATCTTCGGTTCTATTATCGCCTGCAATTTTTGCCGCATATTGGTAATAGCTTCTTACTTGTCCGAATAAATCTAAAGACATATTTGTACAAGCGATATCTGTTTCTAGGCTTGGTCCATGACCTGTTAATGCCCCTAATCTTTGTCCGAGAATTAGAGAATTATCTGCTATACCTAGAATGTATTTGTATAAGTTTTCGTTTTTCATTTTAAGTGCCCACGAAAGTGGATATCTATTTAATTACTTCTCGATACAATTCCGATAAAAAATCGGAATCACTCGAAGTGACAATTAGTTTCAATTTATGAGATTCCTGCCTTCGCAGGAATTTTACATGTGTTTCACCTCGTCTGGTAAAACATAAAATGTTGGATGACGATACACTTTATCGTGAGCTGGCTCAAACATTTCGCCATTATTCTCTGGATTAGAAGCTGTAATATTTTTAGATTCTACTACCCAAATACTCACACCTTCACTTCTTCTTGTGTACACGTCGCGTGCATTTTCTAAAGCCATATCTTCATCTGCTGCGTGTAAACTTCCACAGTGACGATGTTCTAATCCGTTTTTACTTCTTACGAAGACCTCCCAAAGTGGCCAGTTTTTTTTATCAGACATAATTTATATTTTTTTATAAATACCTACTAGGTTTTTAAAACCTTGCAGGATAATTAAATTGCTTGTTTCTTCGTTTGAAGGGCCTTTCCAAAATGAAAGTCTTCCAGCGTATTTTAATGCTTAGAGGGATTCTTTTTTAACACCCCTAAAGTCCCCTCAAGGAGACATACCCTTCCGTCTTTAATTCCTTTTATTGGAATTAAATCCACCTTCCCTTAAAAAAAGGGAAGAAATTTTAAATAATTATTTTTCATCTTGTTCTCGATACAAAATTGCTAAAATGCAATTTCACTCGAACTGACAATGAAATTTAAATTGCTTGTTTTCCTTTTCTTTCTTGTTGTTCTCGATACAAAATTGCTAAAATGCAATTTCAATCGAACTGACAATGAAATTTAAACTGCTTGTTTTTGTTTTCTTTCTTGTTTTTTTTCTGCGTAAGCCATCGCTGCATCACGAACCCATTCTCCTTCTTCCCAAGCACCAACTCGTGCTTTCATACGTTCTTTATTACATGGCCCATGTCCTTTTACAACTTGCCAAAACTCGTCCCAATTAATTGCACCGAAATCGTAATTCCCTTTTTCTTCGTTCCATTTTAAATCTGGATCTGGAATGGTGAGTCCGATTAATTCTGCTTGCGGTACGGTTTGATCTATAAATTGCTGACGTAAATCATCATTAGACTTACGTTTTAATTTCCATTTCATGGATTGTTCGGTGTGGATAGATTCTGCATCTGTAGGACCTAACATCATAAGACTTGGCCACCACCAACGATTTAAAGCGTCTTGCGCTAATTCTTTTTGTTCTGGTGATCCGTTAGCCAATTTTATCATGATTTCATAACCTTGACGTTGGTGAAAACTTTCTTCTTTACATACGCGAACCATTGCTCTTGCGTATGGTCCGTAAGAAGTATTACATAAAGGCACTTGATTTATAATTGCTGCACCATCTACTAACCAACCTACAGCTCCCATATCTGCCCAAGTTACTGTTGGGTAGTTAAAAATGGAGGAGTACTTTGCTTTTCCGGAGTGTAATTGCTCGTATAACTCTTCTCGAGAAACACCTAAGGTTTCGCAAGCAGAATATAAATATAAACCGTGTCCTGCTTCGTCTTGTACTTTTGCCAACAAGGCAACTTTACGACGTAAGGAAGGTGCTCTTGTAATCCAGTTTCCTTCTGGAAGCATACCTACAATTTCGGAATGTGCATGTTGCGACATTTGCCTAATATGCGTTTTGCGATATTTTTCTGGCATCCAATCTTTTGGTTCGATTTTCTCGTCTCTTGCAATACGTGCTTCGAATTGCGTTTCTAGGTTTTTTATTTGTTCTTCACTCATAGTTCTTAGCTTTTGGCTATTAGCTCTTGGCTTTTAGCTAGTGAAACTTATTTTTATTAGCTGTTGGCTGTTGGGCTTTAGCTGTTGGCGCGTTAAGGATTGAGGCTTTGTTGGAGCTCCTTGAAAAGAGCGACTGCCGAAAGCCTGACACTACGTAGCTTTTGCGAAGTAGTGTAACGCCAAAATTTATATTTTTATACCTACAAGGTTTTTAAAACCTTGCAGGAATTTATTACACATCAAAATCGACTATTACTCGATCTGTTGTTGGTACTGCTTGACAGCTTAACACCAGATTTTGAGCTACTTCTTTATCGCTTAATGCGTAATTTACTTTCATTTCGACTGCGCCTTCTTTTACTTCGCATTTGCAGGTGCTACAAACGCCTCCTTTACATGCAAATGGCAAATCTGCTCCTGCACCTAAAGCTGCATCGAGAATGTTATCGTAATCTTTGGTCATGGTGAAAGAAAATTCTTTTCCGCCATCTACAATCGTTACTTCAATACCTTCTACATTTTGTTTTGCTAGACGTTCTGCTCTTTTAATATCTTCGTCTGAAAGTCCGGTGACAAACAACTCAAAATGCACTAATTCTTTTGGTAATCCAGCTTCTATTAGATAGTCGCTTACGTAGTTTACCATTTTTTCTGGTCCGCATAAGAAAACTTCATTGGTATCTGGAACATCGATAAAAGTCTTTGTAAGTACTTTCATTTTATCATCGTCGAATCGTCCATTAAACAACGCTATATCTCTACGTTCTTTGGTTAAAAAGTAATAGATTTCTAGTCTTCCGAAATACATATTTCGAAGTTGCTCTAGTTCTTCTTTAAAGATAATGGATTTTGCCGTTTTATTTACATAAAACAGTTTACATGTTGCATTTGATTCTGCAGACAAATGTGCTTTAAGCATAGACAAAACTGGTGTAACACCACTTCCTGCTGCAAAAAACAGATAATTTTTAGATGCTTCTGGTTCTACAGGAACTCCAAAATTTCCGCTTGGCGACATAACTTCTAGTTCGTCACCCGTTTGTAAAACCGCATTAACGTAGGTAGAAAATTTACCTCCTGGAATTCCCTTTACAGCGACTTTCCATTCTTTATCTAAAGGACCTGAACATAGCGAATACGAACGACGAACATCTTCTCCATTAATATCTGCTTTTAGTGTTAAATGCTGCCCTTGACGGAATTTGAATTCGTTTTCAAGTGTCTCTGGAACATGAAAATCGATAACAGAACAATCGTCTGTTTCTTTGTATATATTCTTTATTTTAAGCTTATAAAATTGCCCCATAGTTGTTACTTATTCAAAACTAACACTTGTTAGTCTGCTCTACAAATCTACAAAATTATTTCATAACTATTTGTTAATTCCTTGAATTAGGATACTACTGAGGCTATTTGCTAAATCGTTTGCGTTAAGATCTTCCTTTTTAGGAATCCATAGAAAAAGGGAACGCAAAGTGGAAAGCATGGTAAACATTATAATTTCGGGATTGACAGCTTTAATTTCTGAAGATGCAATACCTTCTTTAATAATCTTTAAAAAAGTAGCTTCATATTTATTTCTTAGGGACAAATAATAATCGAGTTGACCTTCTAAATGCATCCAATCATTATTTAAGGAAGCCATTCCATAGGTATTATTGGTTGCTATTTTTACGTGAAGTTCTATGACTTGGCTTAGTTTCCCTAAGTTATTACTTTCTGAATTATAAATAACATCGATTCCATGTGTAAAATCTTCGGCTATGGAAATGATAATAATCTTAAGAATCTCTTGCTTCGAGCTTATATGATTATATAAACTGGCGGCTTTCATTCCCATCGCTGTTGCTAAATCGCGCATGGTAACCGCACTATATCCTTTTTCTTTAAAAAGTTTAGCTGCTGTTTTAATTATTTCGTCTTTTCTAGTTTCTGTTTTCATATTGTTGAGGAAGATAAAAAAAATAACTTGTAACTATTGTTACAAATCTTTATAAAAAGATACCTGTAATTTGTAAAAAAATAAGTTATGGGATTATTAGATTCATTATTTGGAAATAAAAATGATAAAATTAAAGAATTGCAATCTAGAGGCGCAATAATTATCGACGTTAGATCGAAAGGAGAATATAGCCAAGGTGCGATTCCTGGGTCTAAAAATATTCCACTGCAAGTGATAACCGGAAAAATAAGCGAGATAAAAAAGCTTAACAAACCAGTAATCACCTGTTGTGCAAGCGGTATGCGTTCTGGTAGTGCAGCAAGTATTTTAAAAGCACAAGGTATTGAAGCTATTAATGGTGGCGGCTGGTTAAGTTTGAGTAAGAAGTTATAAATTTCTATCCTTAATCCTTTCCTGTGGAAAGGAAACGATTATAGCTTACTCTTGTTTGCGGCTAGCGTTTTATAGTATTAAATTCTTCCGCTTTTAGGATTGTAGTTTCGTTGTATTTTAAGGTCCAACCTAAAGAATTGGTTAGAATATAAAATTTAGACAATTCGCTAATTAGTCTGTTTTTAGCATTCGTTTTTAAATCGGATGCTTCTACTTTTTTCATTAAAGATTGTTTTACGGTTTCTTTAATAGCGTTATAATCTTGTGCTTCGAAAGGGTTTAAAAATTCGGATTGCACATCATAATATTCAAAATCTGGACTGATTTTAATTTCTTCTTTTGGAATACTTATAATGGTTAATGTTTTGGTTGCTTCGTTTACTTTAAATTCTATTTTACTTAAATCGTAAGCAATAGTTACATCGGCATTAACTACTACAAGTGCTTTTTTATCGGAAGTAAAGTATTGTCCGAAAATCTCTTTAGAGTTTTTATAATTGAAAACTTCGCTAAAATGACCTTCGGTAACAATTAGTTTTCCGACGTTTTTAATTTGCTCCTGAATAAGCATAGAGCTTTCTTGAAGTACTATTTTGTCTTCTTTTTTATCGACACAGTATTTGAAGGTAAACAGCACAACAAGTGCTATAATTACACCTTGAATTATTTTTCGCATATATCAAAAATACACATAAAAAAAACATCAACTATAAATACTTAAATGAATAAGTTTATGGTTGATGTTTAGTATATAATTGATTAATAGCATTATAAATATAACACTAATTAACTATCTACTCCTACTTTTTCGACTAAACGAGAATTAAAAAGATGATATGTAAACACTTACCCTTTTTGTAATTAAAAACTTACAAAATCATATTTTACTTTTAGCTTTTCGATTTTTTCTTCCAATTTTGCAATAAATTGAAGATGTGCTTCTGCTTTTGGATGGAATGGCTTATGCAATAATCCTCTTTGGATGCTATCTATTTCTTGCATGGTTTTACTTGCTTCGGAAGAAATCCAGACTTCCTGAAACGTATTCCAAATATATTGTATCGCTGTTTTATTTGGGTGCAGCATATCTTCGTTATAAAAACGATAATCCCGAAGTTCGTCTAACATAATTTCGAAAGACGGAAAGTAAAAAGATTGCTGCTTGTTGCTTAATGATTTTTGATTTAGAACTTGATGAATTGCTGTAATTAAATGTGCTTTGCTTTGTGTGTTTTCTATAAAACCATCTTTTACATGTCTAACAGGAGAAACTGTAAAAATTATGGAAGCATTAGTATTTACCTGCAGAATGGTTGCAACAATCTTTTCAAGTGACGCTACGATTTCGGGAACAGCCAATAATTCTTTTGTAAACTCTTTTTGAGGTACTTTATGGCAATTAGCGACAATACTTTTAGTTTTCACATGTTTGTATACCCAAGCGGTTCCTAATGTAATTATAACGTGTGTAGCTTCGGTTATCTGTTTGTTTGTGGATACAATAGCAGTATTTAATTCTCTTAGTAAATTTTCTTTGGACGCATTACTTAATTTAGAATGTGCGTCAAAACAATGCCATTGTTCGTTATGAAAAAAGATATCTTTTTCGGAATACACTTTTTCTTGACTTGCATTTACTAATAAGTATTCAATCGCTTTTGGATGAAATAAAATTCCGAAAGGATTTACTTTAGATCGAAACTTAAAATAGCCAACCTTATCACCTATATTTTCTGAAAAACACGAACCTAACAACAAGAGTTTTGCGTTATAATCGATAAGATTATGCTGTTGTTGTTTTAGTGGTATTTGTGTTTGTAGTTTCATTTTGATACAAATTTATCCGGTTTTCGGAAAAACACTCTTTTAAAATTAGCTCACAGAGAATCACTGAGACCACAAAGATTCCCAGAGAGGCTTTAACTTCAAATTAAAACTCTCATCCTGAAACCAGTAAGTATCTCTTGAGAAATCTATACCGAAGCACTAATAATTTTTGTGCTGCACCTTTTATTCCATATAACTCTTTGCTTCACTCAGCGCCTTTTCAATTCCTGCAGGATTTTTCCCTCCAGCGGTTGCGAAGAAAGGTTGTCCGCCACCACCTCCTTGAATATGTTTACCAAGTTCTCTAACTACCGTTCCTGCATTCAAGCCTTTTTCTGCAACTAGTTCCTTAGAAATATAACACGAAAGTAATGCCTTTCCGTTTTGTTCGGTTGCGAATAATAAAAATAAATTAGTCTGATTTTCTCCTAATTTAAAGCAAACATCTTTAATTCCTCCTGCATCTAAATCTAACTTTTTAGACAAGAACTGAATACCGTTTATTTCGGTTAATTCGTTTTTTAAATCGCCAATAATATTTTTAGCTTTATCTTTTAATAAGCTTTCGATTTGCTTTTTTAAATCGGTATTCTCGCTTTGCAGATTCTGTAATGCTTTTACTGGTTCTTTAGCATTATTCAATAAATCTTTCATTTCGAAATAAGATCTATTATTTTCAAAATAGAAATCTTTTACCGCATCATTGGTTATTGCTTCAATTCTACGAATTCCAGATGCAACTGCACCTTCCGAAGTTATTTTAAAATGCCAAATATCAGCGGTATTCTTTACGTGCGTTCCTCCACAAAGTTCCATAGATTGTCCAAAACGAATGGTACGCACTGTATCTCCGTATTTTTCGCCAAAAAGAGCCATTGCTCCTTCTTCTAGCGCTTTTTCCATTGGCACATTTCTATTTTCCTGCAAAGCCAATTTGCCATCAATTCTAGCATTGACAAAATTTTCTACATCCCGAAGCTCCTCTGTTGTAACTTTAGAAAAATGGGAAAAATCGAAACGTAAATACTTCGAGTGTACCGCAGAACCTTTTTGTTCTACATGCTCCCCTAAAACCTCACGTAAAGCTTGGTGCAATAAATGTGTTGCCGTGTGATTACATTCTGTTCTGCCACGCTGTTTTGCGTCTACAGCAGCCTTAAAAGTCTCCTTTAAATGCTTTGGCAAGTTTTTAGTAAGATGAATGATTACATTATTCTCTCTCTTGGTATCAACAATATAAGACACGTCTCCATTTATATCTTCTAGATATCCTTTATCTCCTACCTGTCCACCACCTTCCGCATAGAATGGTGTTAAATTGAATACTAATTGATACATCTCGCCATCCTTTTTAGAAGTAACTTTTCTGTATCGTGTAATTTTCACTTTGGTTTCTAAAGTATCATAACCAACAAATTCTTGTTCGGCATCTTCTAATAAAACGGTCCAATCTTCAGAGGTTAATGCTGAAGATTCTCTACCTCTTTCTTTTTGCTTTTTTAATTCCGCATTAAATTCGGAAACATTATAGGTATATCCTTTTTCGCGTAAAATTAAATCGGTTAAATCTTCAGGAAAACCATAAGTATCTTTTAATTCGAATACTTTGGCTCCTAAAATTTCTTTTCCGTTGGTGGTTTCAATAATTCTATCTAACAACAATAATCCTTGATCTAATGTTCTTAAAAACGAAGCTTCTTCCTCTTTAATTACATTTTCAATAAGTTGTTTTTGCGCTTTTAACTCCGGAAATGCAGTTCCCATTTTTTTCGATAAAACATCTACCAATCTATAAATAAACGGTTCTTTTTTATCTAAAAAAGTAAAGGCATAGCGAATAGCACGACGTAAAATTCTACGAATTACATAACCAGCACCTGTATTACTTGGTAGCTGTCCGTCTGCAATAGAAAATGCAACTGCGCGAACGTGATCGGATATTACACGAATAGCAACATCTACTTTTTCGTCTTTACCATAATCTTTATCTGTAATGGTTTCTATTTCGCGAATTATTGGTGTAAAAACATCGGTATCATAATTAGACTGCACGTTTTGTAACACCATACAAAGGCGCTCAAACCCCATTCCTGTATCAATATGTTTGTTTGGCAAATTCTCTAGCGAACCGTTTGCTTTTCGGTTGTACTGCATAAATACAAGATTCCATATTTCCACTACCTGCGGATGGTCCATATTTATTAAAGACTTACCGTCTACTTTTGCTTTTTCTTCGGCAGAACGAATATCTACATGAATTTCACTACAAGGTCCGCAAGGTCCTTGCTCACCCATTTCCCAGAAATTATCTTTTTTATTTCCTTTTAAAATACGGTCTTCCGCTATATATTGTTTCCAAATATCATAAGCTTCCGTATCCATTTGAAGGTTATCTGCATCGTCAGTTCCTTCAAAAACAGTTACGTATAAAATATCTTTATCTATTCCGTAAACATCCACTAAAAGCTCCCAAGCCCAAGCAATTGCTTCCTTTTTAAAGTAATCCCCAAAAGACCAATTCCCTAACATTTCGAAAAGTGTGTGATGATAGGTATCATAACCAACCTCCTCTAAATCATTATGTTTACCAGAAACACGCAAACATTTTTGACTATCTGTAAGTCTAGTATTTTTTGGTTCTGCATTCCCTAAAAAGTATTCTTTAAAAGGGGCCATTCCAGAATTGACAAACATTAATGTTGGATCATCCTTTAAAACGATTGGTGCAGATTGCACGATGCTATGCTTTTTTTCTTCAAAAAAACTTAAAAACTTTGAGCGAATTTCTTGAGACTTCATGTACTTTTATTAATATCTTGTTTCTGTTAAATTGCTTTTAATGCGAAACAATTTCTATATTTACTCTCCAAAAATATTTAAAATTATGGAGACCCTAGACCTACAATTGAAAAATCATTAATATTATTATAATAATAATTTGTAGGTTTGTTCGTTTGCTAATACAATATAAAGAGAAATCCTCATTATATTTCATGCAAAAATAGTATAAATTATATAATGAGTAAGGTAAAATATTATTATGATTCTGAAACGCTTTCCTATAGAAAGATAGAGCGTAAAAAACGCAAGACTTTTAAATACATTCTTGGTTTTTTAAGTGCTGCGGCATTGTTTGGTTTCTTTTTCCTTTTTATTGCAGGGCATTACTTTGAATCTCCCAAAGAAAAAGCCCTAAACAGAGAACTTCAAAATTTAAAGCTAAACTTTGATTTACTAAACAAAAAGTTTGATGAAGCGGAAGCTGTTTTGGCCAACGTAGAGGATAGAGACAATAACATTTACAGACATTATTTTGAAGCAAACCCAATACCAGACGAACAACGCAAAGCTGGTTTTGGAGGAATTAACAGATATAAAAGTTTTGAAGGTTACGACAATTCCAAACTTATCATAGAAAGTAACAAACGTATTGACAGACTACAAAAACGAATTGTTGTGCAATCTAAATCTTTAGACGAAATTGCTATTCTTGCTACAGAAAAAGAAGAACTTTTAGCAGCAATTCCTGCTATACAACCCGTAAGAAATGAAGATTTAACACGAATGGCTTCTGGTTATGGTATGCGAACAGATCCTTTTACAAAAGCAAGAAAAATGCACTGGGGAATGGACTTTACAGCCCCACGAGGCACACCAATTTATGCCGCTGGAGATGGTGTTGTAGAACGAGCAGATAGTAATGCTGCTGGTTATGGAAATCATATACGAATAAATCATGGTTACGGCTATGTTTCATTGTACGCACACATGTACAAATATAATGTAAGAAAAAATCAAAAGGTAAATCGTGGCGATTTAATTGGTTTTGTTGGTAGTACTGGAAGAAGTGAAGCTCCTCATGTACATTATGAAGTTTTTAAAGACGGACAACGTATTAACCCAATAAACTTTTACTATGGTAGTTTGTCTGCTGAAGAGTTTAATGAGTTATTAAAACATGCTTCCTTAGAAAATCAATCCCTAGATTAAATGTTTATAGATTTACCAGAAAAACGATATTATGCTATTGGCGAAGTAGCCAAAGCATTTGGTGTGAACACTTCTCTTATTCGTTTTTGGGAAAAAGAATTTGATGCTTTAAAACCTAAAAAGAATGCAAAAGGCAATCGGAAATTCACTCCAGAAGACATTAATAATCTCAAGCTTATTTATCATTTAGTAAAAGAAAGAGGCTTCACTCTAGACGGAGCAAAAACACATTTAAAAGAAGAAAAACAAAAAACATTATCTAATTTCGATATAATTAGTAAATTAGAAGGAATTAGAAATCAATTAACTAAAATAAAAGAACAACTTTAAAACTAACAATTATGAAAAAGGCACTTATTCCATTAATAGTATTAGGCTTAATTGCTTTTGCAATATTTTCTTGGGGAAAGAATTTTAATAATACCGCAGTAAACTTAAAAGAATCTGCAACAAAAACATGGGGAAATGTGGAAAGTTCTTACCAAAGAAGAAATGACCTTATTGGTAATTTAATAAAAACAGTGCAAGGTGCTGCAGATTTTGAAAGAACAACATTAAGAGAAGTGATAGAAGCGCGTGCAAAAGCGACCTCAACTACTATTGATGCTAGCAATTTAACCGCAGATAATATGGCACAATTTCAACAAGCGCAAAGTGGTTTAAGCGGTGCATTATCTAAATTATTAGTTTCTGTAGAGCGTTACCCAGAACTTAAAGCAAACCAAAACTTTTTAGAATTACAAAGTCAATTAGAAGGTACAGAAAACAGAATCAATGTTGCAAGAGATCGATTCAATGAGTCTGTAGAGCCTTATAATAAACATATAAAAACATTTCCAAATAGTTTATTAGCAGGCTTTTTAAATTTTGCACCAATGGATTATTATAAAGCAGATGCAGGAAGTGAAAACGCTCCTGATGTAGATTTTGATTTTAAATAAAAATCATGTCAGATAGCGTTGAAGAATTTTTAAGTACTGTAGAAGAACAAGAAGTTGTGGAAGCTATTCGTTTAGCCGAAAAAAACACTTCGGGAGAAATACGTGTGCATATAGAAAACACTTTTAAAGGCGACATAGAAAGTCGTGCTTTAGAAGTGTTTTCTACTTTAAAAATGCATAATACCAAATTACAAAATGGCGTTTTAATCTATGTTGCTGTTCAAGATAGAGCATTCGCTATTTATGGCGACAAAGGGATTCATGAAGTAGTTGCGGCCAACTTTTGGAACGATACCAAAACAACCATTGCAAACCAATTTAAATCGGGAAGCTTTAAACAAGGTCTAGTGGATGGTATTTTACACGCTGGCGAACAATTAAAAAAACATTTTCCTATTAGTGATTCTGATAAAAACGAACTTGCTAACGAAATATCTAAAAGTTAATGCAGAAGCTAAAATACTTATTTTTAATCACCTGTTTCGCATTGCTTTCTTTCGGAAATGTTTCTGCGCAATTTGATATTCCAGAAACACCAGCATTTCAAACTAGTGTTTATGACTATATTGGGATGCTTTCTTCTAGCGAAAAATCTTCTTTAGAAAACAAACTTATTAAATATTCGGATACCACATCTACTCAAATTGTGGTTTCCATAATCGCTTCTACAAAAGGAGAAAACATAATGTATTTAGCCACAGAATGGGCGCATAAATGGGGCGTTGGTGGTAGCAAAGAAAAAGACAATGGCGTTTTTATTTTGCTTGCTAGAGACGACAGAAAAATTGCTATTGCAACAGGTTATGGTGTGGAGCATTTACTTACAGACGCAATGTCTAGACGTATTATTGAGCGTGACATTATACCATACTTTAAACAAAACGATTATTACGGAGGCTTAAATAGAGGTTCTGACGCTGTTTTTGAAGTACTAACTGGCGAATACCAAGGATCGCGTCAAGCATCTAACTCAGGAGAGTTCCCTGTAGGTTTTGTAATTCTTCTTTTTATCATTTTTATCATCATCCTAATTTCTATTTCTAAAAACAAACGTGGTGGAGGAAATGGCACAGACAATTTTGGTGGCGGTAGAAATACCACTCGAAATATCCTAGAAGCAATCATTTTAAGCAACGCTGGTCGTGGTGGTTTTGGAAGTGGTGGCTTTGGTGGAAGCTCCGGCGGCGGATTTGGCGGTGGTGGTTTTGGCGGCGGCTTCGGTGGCGGTGGCTTTGGAGGTGGAGGAGCTTCTGGAGGTTGGTAATCTATTTGTTAGCCGTGTTCCGTGTTCCATGTTCCATGTTCCATGTTCCGTAAGAAAAATTACTTCTTTGGTAAAACGCACCAATAATACTTTCCATATTTTTTATCCTACATATAATCACTTCTTTTTTCGGAAGACGCACACACTATTCCACACGTTATTTTACGGCTTATTTAAATAGCGTAATACCCTTCGTTATATTATCTTAATCTCTATCTTTTTCGCATTTTCTCTTAATATAAAAGCAAAAAAAAAGCATAATATAAAACATTTACTGTTTTATATTATGCCTACATATTAATTTAAACTTTATTACTTCTTACGCATATACACGCTTATTGGAACACCATGAAAATCGAATTTTTCACGTAATTTATTTTCCAAGAATCGTTTGTAAGGATCTTTTACGTATTGTGGTAAGTTACAGAAAAATGCAAATTGCGGTTGCGGTGTAGGCAATTGCATGATATATTTAATTTTTACAAATTTCGCTTTAAGTGCTGGTGGCGGACGGTTTTCTATTATTGGTAACATTACCTCATTAAGCACACTTGTTTTAATACGTTTGCTTCTATTCTTGTAAACCTCAACCGCAGTTTCAATAGCTTTATAAATACGTTGTTTGTTTAATACAGAAATAAATACAACTGGCACATCGGTAAAAGGCTCCATTTGTTGTTTAATTGCTCGCTCAAACTCTTTCATGGTTCTGTTGTCCTTATCCTCAACTAAATCCCATTTGTTTACTAGAACGACAATACCTTTTCTGTTACGTTGTGCTAGCCAAAAGATATTTTGTACTTGCCCATCAAAACCACGAGTAGCATCTAAAACTACAAGACAAACATCACAATGCTCAATAGCTCTTACGCTTCGCATTACAGAATAAAATTCTAAATCTTCTTTTACTTTCGATTTTTTTCTAATTCCTGCAGTATCTACAAGATTAAATTCAAAACCAAAACGATTGTATTTGGTATCGATAGAATCTCTAGTTGTTCCAGCAATATCTGTAACAATGTATCTGTCTTCTCCAATTAATGCATTTATAAAGGAAGATTTTCCTGCATTTGGACGACCAACTACTGCAAAACGAGGAAGTGCTTCCGCTTCTTCTTCTACTTCTTCCACTTCTGGTAAAGCTTTTACAAGATCATCTAATAAATCTCCTGTACCACTTCCATTTATACTTGCAACGGTATAATATTCACCTAGACCTAAAGAATAAAATTCTACAGCATCTTCGGCACGTTTACCATTATCTACTTTATTAACTACTAAAAAAACAGGTTTTGTAATTTTACGAAGTAATTTAGCCACATCTTCGTCCATTCCTGTAACACCAGATTCTACATCTACCATAAAGATAATGGCATCTGCTTCATCGATAGCTAATTCTACTTGTTTGTCAATCTCAGCTTCAAAAACATCATCGCTTCCTTTGACATATCCTCCAGTATCGATTAACGAAAATTCTTTTCCGTTCCAGTCACTTTTACCGTAATGTCTATCTCTAGTTACACCACTTACTGCATCTACAATGGCTTCTCTTCGTTGAATTAAACGGTTAAAAAATGTTGATTTTCCAACATTTGGTCTTCCTACAATAGCTACTATATTACTCATAATTTCATGTTTTAATCTGCCTTACATATCCTGTAAGCGGCTGCAAAGGTAGTGTTTAGTTATCGATTTGATTGATTTATTTTTCAAATAGCACAAAAATCGTTTCAATACGGTCTTATTACTTTCATTTTTCCGTGGTATCGCCTCATAAGCCTCTACACCTCAGTATTTTAACTATATTCCAAAAGGCTAATTTTCATTTCTAAATAAAAAACACAAATGAGTTCCTAGAAAAACGGTACATTGATACTTTAAAAATAAGCAAAATGTCTTTAACCAACGAAATAATATTAAGGCCACGTTTTAAATTTGAAGCAAAGCTAGATAATGAAACGCTTTTAAAACTATTTGAAGAAACTAAAAACACACAAAACGATTTTATTGTCTCAAGAATCGATGATCATGTTTTTATTAAAATACCTAAAGCAAAGCAACACTTTTGGTCGCCACAATTGCATTTAGAAATTAATAGAAACGAAACCAACACAAATAGTACTATTCATGGTTTATTTGGTCCGAACCCAACCGTTTGGACGATGTTTATGTTTTTCCACTTTATAGTTATAGGACTGTTTTTTGGTTTTGGCGTTTGGGCATATACCAGTTGGTCTTTAAATACTAATTATTCCATACAACTAGCAATAACCCTATTTATGATTGTGGTTTGGATGGCGCTTTATTTTGGTGGAAGCATTGGAAAAAAAACGGGAACAGCACAAATGTATGAGCTGCACCATTTTATGCGTGACACTTTAAGAAGTAAAGGTATTCATGCAATGCATACCTAAACACACCATAATACATTAATACATTATATAAAAAAAAGCCTTAGTACATACTAAGGCTTTTTTAGGTGCTATATCTTTTTATTACTCGTTTTCATAAAAACTTACGGTACCGCTATCTTCATTAGAAACTACCAACAAATCTTTTCCTGTAGGGCTAGTTGTTGCTGGAATAACTAAAATTCCTTCTGGAGCTTCGTCACCAGAATGCGATAATATAGATAAAAATTCTGGCGAAGTTGGATTTGTAATATCATACACCATCACTTGATCTGTACGTTCTAAACCAACAAAAAGAATGTAACGCTGATTGCCAATATTTAAAACTTCAACAGATTCTGGTTCTGCTCCTTTATCATCACTTCGCTTATCTTCGTCATTAAATTGATTAGGAGACAAAGCCAATGTTTCTCTAGCAATACTATTTCCACTATCATACATTAGGTTTCCGTTTGCAGACCACACACTAAAAGATCGTGCTCCATACGAATAGATTACATCCATATCACCATCATTATCGGTATCTCCCAAAGTATTTGTTGTTTTTAGCCGACCTAAGTTTATTTCGTTTTGATAGTCTTCTATTAGCGGAAAAGCAGTTTCGTCTAAAGTTAAATCGTCTACTCTTTCCTCTTCGGAAAAACCATCATAATCTCTAGAATCGCCTTCATTAGCAGAAATGATATAATCTGTACCATTAATATTCACATTTACAATAGCATCTGGTTGATACATACCAAAAACTGGCCAATTTTTTAATTCGGAAACATTATCTTTATCACTTGCATCTAATGCATTTCCTGCGGCGTTATAATCTTTAAATCCGAATGGATAAATAGCTTCAATAGTTTTAGAAACTAAATTCACTTTAGCCATTCCGTTGTTTTCCTGTAAGGACACCCAAGCAGTTTGGGAGTCCTCAGAAACAGCAACATATTCTGGTTCTACATCTTGTGCTAATGTTGCTCCCGGACCAAAAACTCTAAAACCTTGTGCTTCTAAAGTAGCTTGTTTTGCATTAAAGCTGGTAAAATCTAAGGTAGTAGTTGTATTATTTGTTAAATCTATAATACTAATAGTTCCCATAGGATCTACTGTATAGTCATCATTTGGCTCTCCTTCATTAGCCGAAACAATTAAATTTCCGTCTTTTGAAAAAGTTACCATATCTGGTAATGCTCCAACATTATATTGGTTTAATAACGAATCATCTTCTGTATTAAAAACTAAAATTTTTCCAGGGTCTTGTTTTACGGAAGCTTCTACTGCAACGGCTAATTTTCCATCTTTTACAGCAACACTATTAGGAGATCCATAAGCACTTAAACTTATAGACGCTTCTTGCAAAGGAGCATTTATATTGGAAATATTAAAAACAGAAATTTCATTAGATGCTACATTTACAATGTATAACTTGTTTGTTAATGCATCAAAAGCGGAGATTTCTGAAGCGCCTTCACCACCTACATTAATAGTAGATTTATACTGAAAGTTTACTGTTGTATTTATTGGCGTGTTTTGCGAATTGTTATCATCGCTATCACAATTAAAAAATATTGTGACACATAATACTAATAAAAGGGTGTTTACATTCTTCATATTTGGTTGATTTATTTATCCTCCAAATATGATGCTTGCACTTTAAGTTAAGGTTAGCTTAATAAAAAGAAACTATTAGCAATGGTTAGTTATTGTAACCAAAACGTTTCAACTGTCTTTGGTTACTTCTCCAGTTTTTATTCACTTTTACATAAAGCTCTAAATGGATTTGCTTACCAAAGAATTTTTCTAAATCTTTTCTAGCTTCTACTCCTACTCTTTTTAAAGCAGCTCCTTTATGACCTATAATAATTCCTTTTTGCGTTTCCCGTTCTACCATAATTACAGAACGAATACGAATGATTTTTTCTTCTTCAAAAAACTCTTCGGTATCTACCTCTACTGCATACGGAATTTCCTTTTTATAATGCATTAGGATTTTCT
This sequence comes from Lacinutrix sp. MEBiC02404, assembly GCF_053601575.1. Classification (NCBI taxonomy): domain Bacteria; kingdom Pseudomonadati; phylum Bacteroidota; class Flavobacteriia; order Flavobacteriales; family Flavobacteriaceae; genus Lacinutrix; species Lacinutrix sp. MEBiC02404. The sequence goes on from NZ_JBSHNV010000113.1 coordinate 86,044, forward strand.
CTCTAATGGTTTCGTTTATAAAAAAACGTTCTGGCTTATCGGTAAGCTGGTCTTTTGGATAAAACGGAGGAGATTCTGGAAGTAATTCAATAATTCTATCAAAGACTTCTTTTACATTAAAACCTTCTAAAGCAGAAATAGGAAAAATCTCTCCATTTGGCACTTTTTCTTGCCAAGTTTGTACTTGTTCTTCTAATTGTGCTTGGTCGGATTTATCAATCTTATTAAGCAATAATAAAACAGGGATTTTGGAATTGGTTATTTTATTAAAAAACGCTTCATCTTTTAATTCTTTTTCACCAATCTCTACCATGTAGATTAGCACATCTGCATCTTCAAAGGCAGATTTCACAAACCCCATCATAGATTGTTGCAACTCGTAAGCTGGTTTTATAATTCCTGGCGTATCAGAAAGCACTACTTGAAAATCTTCCCCATTAACAATACCTAAAATTCTATGACGCGTTGTTTGCGCTTTAGATGTGATAATAGATAGTTTTTCGCCAACAAAGGCATTCATTAGTGTAGACTTACCAACGTTTGGATTTCCAATAATATTTACAAAACCTGCTTTGTGCATTTCTTTACATTTTGCTGCAAAGATACGTTTCTTTTTTAGAAAATTACATCTATAAATTCGCTATAATTCCTTCTAGTTTAGATGCATTACTCTCTAGTTTTTCTTTCGTATGGCTATAACCTAGATCAAATATGGCATCCATACTTTTCATACTAAACGTACCAAAATTTATAAGTTCCTCTGGGGAAATCACTAAATCAAAATCCGAAAACTTCGATATAGAATGGGATTCTGCCATAATTTTATATGCTCTTTCCAATACGGAATAAGAGTGTTTTAAGCTTTTTACTTTAATTGGTTTTAAAGGATTTACATACACACCAATAATAGATGAACATATATCTTTTAAAGGTTCTATAGGGAAGTTATTGAGTACACCACCATCTATATAATGGAATTTCCCAATATTAACAGGAGTAAAAACACCAGGAAAAGAAGCAGATGCTAATATTGGTTTTATTAATTCGCCAGCGCTAAAAACCTCTAGTTTACCAGTTTCTATATTGGTAGCCGTAACAAAAAGTCTTTTCTGCAAACTATTAAAATCATCGATTGGAAAAAAGCTCTTAAACTCATCGGCAAGCTTTTCGGTATCTATAAAACCTGGTTTTTTAAACGTGAATTTACTCGTCTTAAAAACGGGTACCGTTTTAAAAAAATGAAGTATTTCTTCCCAACCTAAACCTGCAGCATATAAAGAACCGACAATTGCTCCTGCACTTGTACCCGAAATATGTGTAGGATATATTCCTGCTTCTTCTAGTGCTTTGATAGCACCAATATGAGCGACTCCTCGAACGCCGCCACCGGATAAAACTAATCCTATGTTCATTTATTTCTCTGAAATTTTATTCCCTTCTAGATAACTTCTTCTATTTCGCTATCATTTGAAAACTAATTAATCCGCCATCCACTTCTACCTTCATAAGCTTTCCATTTTTATAGTAATAGATATTTTCTTTTCCTTTAGCATTGACTTTCTTGTAAGTATGATTCCCTAATGGTATAATGGTATTTATACTTCCATCTTCTTCCGAGAAACAAAAACTAATATTTTCTGGTTCTACAAAGTACATTAAAATCGTGCTGTATTTAATGGTTTTATTAAAAACTATTGTCTTGTCTTCATTTTGCTGAATGAGATAATGATCGTCTAACCACTGTGTTTTAGTTTCTGCATGTGGTTTATTATTTACGGTAATATGCACATCTGCTTTTTCTAAATTATTAGCATTAAAAATCACATTATATTTATAATTTACGGTAATATCTTTTATAAATCTAGTGGTGATATTGGTAGAACTTTGATAATGCGCTTTTGCATCCTTAAAACTTTTAGTTGCCTGAAGCTGTCCTACTACTTTGTCTTTTAAAACAATATCAAATTTTAAATGCGTATCGTTTGTATGCAAACCTTGATCTGGATACGATAACATATGGAATAGAAATAAGCACCAAATCATTTAAATAACGTTTTATATTAGACTACAAATTACCACATTTAATCTACTAGAAAAAAATAACTCTTGCTTAATATGAAAAGGATAAAAAAGAGTTTTTATAAATAAAAAAACAGGCTATATTTAAAATATAGCCTGTTCAAATATAGTTCTAATAAAGGCTTTAATTTCCTTTATTATAATCTTCTAAAAATTTAGCTAATCCACTATCTGTTAATGGGTGCTTTAACAATCCTGTAATAGAAGATAAAGGTCCTGTCATTACATCTGCACCGATTTTAGCGCAGTTAATAACGTGCATGGTGTTACGAATAGATGCTGCTAATATTTGTGTTTGAAATCCGTAATTATCATAAATTATTCTAATTTCATCTACAAGGTTTAAACCATCTGTAGAGATATCGTCTAGTCTTCCTAAGAAAGGAGAAACATAAGTTGCTCCAGCTTTAGCAGCTAATAATGCTTGTCCTGCTGAAAAAACTAAAGTTACGTTCGTTTTAATTCCTTTATCAGAAAAATACTTACATGCTTTTACACCATCTGCAATCATAGGAAGTTTTACAACAATCTGAGGATGCAATGCAGCTAAAGCCTCACCTTCTTTTACCATACCATCAAAATCTGTAGCAATAACTTCAGCCGAAACATCGCCTTCTACTACTTCACAAATCTTTTTGTAATGGTTTAAAATATTTTCTGCTCCAGTAATTCCTTCTTTAGCCATTAAAGACGGATTGGTTGTTACACCATCTAAAACACCTAAATCTTGTGCTTCTTTAATTTGGTCTAGGTTTGCTGTGTCAATAAAAAATTTCATATCTATTATGTTATACGGTTTGTAAATATTCTAATACTTGTTTGCTTACTTTTTCGCCAGTAAATCCGAATTTCTCGTCTAATACTTTTGCTGGTGCAGAATAACCAAAGTGATCTAAACCAAAAACTTTACCAGAATCCCCAACTAAACCTTCTAAGTTTACTGGTAAACCTGCTGTTAAACCAAATAACGGTTTATTTTTAGGAATCACGCTATTTTGATATTCTTTAGATTGTAATCTAAAAACACCTTCTGAAATTACAGAAGCGATATTCACTTTTAAATTATTCTCTTTCTCCAATATTTCTGCTGCAGCAAATAATGTTGCAACTTCCGATCCGTTTGCGATTAAAACAACATCTGGATTTCCTACTTCTTTTACTAAGTAACCACCTTTTTCGGCAGCTAAAGCTTCGTTATATCTAGAATCTCCTTGTGCTTCGATATCTTTAATACCTTGTCTAGATAAAATTAAACCAGTTGGTCTGCTTTTGTTTTCTAAAGCCATTTTCCAAGCCACGCTAGTTTCTGCAGAATCTGCAGGACGTAATGCTAAGAAACTAGGATCTCCACTATGATTTTTTAATTTTTCTAATAAACGTATTTGTGCTTCTTGTTCAATTGGCTGGTGTGTTGGTCCATCTTCACCAACTCTAAATGCGTCATGAGTCCAAACAAATTTCACACCTAATTCTTGTAGTGCACTTAAACGAATTGCAGGTTTCATATAATCGGAGAACACAAAGAATGTTGCTACTACAGGAATAACTCCTCCGTGTAATGCTAATCCGTTTGCAATACAAGCCATGGTTAACTCGGCAACACCTGCCTGTAAGAAAGAACCTGAAAAGTCTCCTTTTTGTATGGCATGTGTTTTCTTTAAGAAACCATCTGTTTTATCCGAATTGGATAAATCTGCAGAAGAAACAATCATGTTTTCTACATTCTCAGCCAAATATCCTAGTACTCCAGAAGATGCAGCTCTTGTTGCCAATCCTGCTTTATGTTCTATACTTGCGAAATCTAATTCTGGTAACTCTCCAGATAAGAAGAAGTCTAATTTAGTGGCTAATGCTTCGTTTGCTTTTCTCCAAGTAGCAATTTCTGCTTTCTTTTCTGCTGCTTGTGCCGTTTTCTCCGCTATAATATTTTTATAAAATGCCTGCACATCTTCATAAATATCAAAAGGACTTTCAGGATTCGCCCCTAAGTTTACTAATGTTTTTTCGTAATCTGCTCCTGTATTACTAATTGGTTGTCCGTGAGATTCACAGTGACCTTCAAACTTACTTCCATCTGCAGTAACACAACCTTTACCCATTATTGTTTTACCAATAATTAGCGTCGGTTTTTCCGTTTCGTTATTTGCGTCTGTTAAAGCTTTTCTAATTTCGTCATGGTTATGACCATCAATAGTTACTACTTTCCAACCCCAAGCTTCATACTTCATTGCAGTATTTTCTGAAGTTACCTCGTCTGTAGAAGTAGATAATTGAATATCATTAGAATCGAAAAACATAATAAAGTTATTCAAACCTAAATGACCAGCAATTCTACCAGCTCCTTGCGAAATTTCTTCTTGAATTCCACCATCTGAAATAAAACCATATACTTTATGATTCATCCAATCTCCAAAACGAGCTTGTAAAAACTTGGTAGCAATTGCAGCTCCAACTCCCATGGTGTGCCCTTGACCTAAAGGTCCAGAAGTGTTTTCAACACCTCTTGCAACATCTACTTCTGGATGACCAGGAGTATTAGATCCCCATTGTCTAAAGTTTGCTATATCGTCTTTTTTGTAATTTCCTAAAAGATAATATTGCGAATACATTAAAGTAGATAAATGACCAGCATCCATAAAAAAGCGATCTCTAGAAGCCCAAGTCATATCTGACGGATCAAAATTAAAGAATTCAGAATACAGAATATGCATAAAATCTGCTCCTCCCATTGGTCCACCTGGATGTCCTGAGTTGGCTTTTTCTACCATGGCTACTGCCAAGGCTCTTATGTTATCTGCTGCTTGTTGGTCAATTTGCTTGTTCATTTTTTATATTTTAATACGTTTAATAAACTTATTTTATTCTTATTATAATTAACGATGCAAAGATGCTGATTATTTTACAAAACCAATTGGTAAAACGGGTATAAATTATGAAGGTTATTACCATTTTATAAACATCTGTAATTCGTTCTTAAATAATAAAAAACCAAAGACTTATTTATTGTATTCTCTTAAATATAAAAAGGAAACTCTTGTGTTTACTATCTATTCATTAAACGGATTTGTTTTTCATCTTTTAGAATTCCTTTAAAGATTTGAAATAGTTGTGTTTTTAGATTTTTATATTCTATAAAAAAATCACTGATGATGTTAAGAAGTTCTTTGTGCTCTTTTTTATAGCTCATTTCTTCTTTGGGTTGCTTTATATTGTCTACCAAAATCTCTAGATCATTGGTATGTGTGTTAACAATATTTAAAAGTTCATCGGTTCTTTTTTGAGATCTATTTAAAACATCTACAATTTCTTTACTATTTGCAAATTCCTTTTTATCTATTAATTCTAGGGTATATGTTTTTACTAAGTCATCAAAAAATAGTTGTTCGTCTTTGATGAAGCTTAATTCGGAATACCATTTCTTGGATGCTTCATGCATTTCTGTTGCATTCATCAGTTCTAAATATTTAGCTTGTGTTTTTGTAGTTATCATAATTATATATTTTAAAGGTTATTTTTTCTACGATTAAATCTGGACTTTTTCGGTATCCAAAAGCTTCGGAATAGTTACATTCCAGTTAAATGTGTCTTTAATTTTTACTCTAAAAGCATCTAAAGCTGTTGGTTCACCATGCACTAGATATACTTTTTCTGGAACATTTTTAATAGCACGCATCCAGTTTATTAAACCGTTTTGATCTGCATGTGCAGAAAGGCTATCGATGTTTTTAATAGTGGCATTTACAGGATAATATTTTCCGAAGAATTTAATTTCATGTGCTCCTTCTAGTAATTGTCTTCCGCGAGTTCCTTCGGCCTGATAACCTACGAGCAACACGGTAGTAGATGATTCATCAATGAGCTGTTGCAAATAGGTTAAAACCCGACCTCCAGTTACCATACCACTTCCGGCAATAATAATTTTGGATCTTTTATCATCGATGGTTTCCCAGGTTTCTTTGTACGATTGAATAATATTCACATGATTACACATGGCTCTATAATTTTCTGGAGATAATTTATGCCATTTTGGAAAACGATTAAAAACTTCTAAAACGTTATTTCCCATTGGGCTATCGACAAAAATGGGAATGTTCGGAATCTTGTTTTCTTTATATAGTTTCCAAAGAATATACATAAGTGTTTGCAGACGCTCTACTGCAAAACTGGGTATGATTAGATTGCCTTTTTTATGTATGGTTTCTTTTATAATATCGGAAAGAATATGCTCGACATCTTCCTTTGGATGCAATTTATTTCCATAGGTACTTTCTATAAAGAGAAAATCTGCCCATTCTGGTTTTTTAGGATCGTTTAGCAAATAATCATCTGTTCTACCAATATCTCCAGAAAAGACGAATCGTTTTCCGTTAACATCTAACTCGATAAAAGTTGCACCAATTATATGTCCATTATATTGAAAACGATACGCTATTTTATCTGTAAATGAAATCCATTTATCTGCTACTTCTACTTGAAAGTGCTGTATTGTTCTTTCGGCATCTTTAATCGTGTAAAAAGGAAGAGCTGGCTGGTGTTTTGTAAACTTTTCTTTATTAGCCTTTTCAGCTTCTTCTTCATGAATTTTACCACTATCTTTTAAAATAATTTCTGCAATAGCCAAGGTTGGTGCTGTGCCTATAATTTTCCCTTTAAAACCTTGCTTTAATAATCGTGGTAGATAGCCAACATGATCTAAATGTCCATGTGTTAATAAAACCACATCTATATTTTCAACCTTAATTGGTAGCGCTTCCCAATTGCGTTCTCTAAGTTCTTTAAGTCCTTGAAACATACCGCAATCTACAAGTATCTTTTTACCAAAAGCCTCTAGTAAATATTTAGAACCTGTAACCGTTTTTGCGGCACCTAAGAATGTTATTTTAGCATAATCTGACATCATTTCTTATTTTAATTAGTACACAAACTTTTTATTTCTTCCAATATCTTTTCCTTTCTAACTTCAGAAACCCCTAAATGGTCTAAAAAGAAAGCATCATCCAGTAAATCTCTACATAAAACAACATCTCTACTTAGCAAAAATTGCTTCTCTCTATTGGTTAACAAGGTGGAAACGGTTATTGGGTACAATCCTAATCTATCTATTCTATCTTTCAACCCATCCTTTTTTGGGTAATCCCAACTTAACAAATACAGTCCTGCACATTTCCCAAATAGTGTGGCATCCTCTGTAAAACGTGTATTTGTTACTACCCAAGCAGCAGTGAGTTTGGTGCTGTTATTATTATTTGCATTCCAATGGGTTTTCACATCTATATATCTAGAGTTTATATATAAAGGAATTTTCACATTACAATTAAGACCTTGCTCCCCATGAAACTTACATTCTACCATCGTGGTATTCTCTTTTTTATGCGCTAGCACATCTATTTCGTGCTTTACACAAGTGCCTTGAAGAATATCTCCGGTCGATGTTTGATAACCAGAATATTTTAAAATTGCACTTATAAAATTTTCAAAAGGAAAACCTGTTGGTCCAAGCTCATAAATGGCTTTTTTAAGCTTGTATTTTGAAGCGAAATGCCTGTGCTTTTTTTTTAGTAATGCAAAAGCTCTATTATAAATTTCTTTAGTTGAAATACCTTGGTATAATTCGTCTCTAACAATATCTAAAATCTGATTCACCGTAGCTTTATTTGCTCCGCTACGCTGTAAAGAATTACGCAATTTATCTATAGAAAACTTCACCTTCTCCCCAGAAGATTTAATGATATTAATGTCTAAAGCATCCATAGTTTTAAAATTTTAAATTATTCTGGAATCACTAAAAAAGGAATTACAGGATGAAAACTAATTTTTTTAAGAACTGGCTCATTTATAACACTTTCAATAAAACTGTGTTTATAATTTACCATCGCAAGTATATTGATATCTAATTCTTCGATAAAATCATTAATTACACTTGCTTTTTTAGCATAGTTTGGCATCCAATGAAAACTGTGTTCTACTTGATTTAAGTATTCGTCTAATTCATTTATATTATATCGCTGTACTTCATTTAATTTCTTTTCTTCTTCAATATGAACTATTCTAATTTTAGAATTATACAATTCGGTTAGGTTTCGTAATACTTGAATTTCTTCCCCATTATAAAAACGATTATAATCTGTTGGAAAAGCAATTTGCGTTGGTTCTACAAAATCAAATTCATTTGGAACCACCAACAGCGGACAGGTTTTTACTTTATTTAAAACACGAACCGTATTGCTACCAAAAAATATATTTTCATTTTTAGATGCGCCTTTGGTTCCCATAATGACCATATCAATAGCATATTCTTCTATGCTCTTTTTAATAGCAACCTCTATTTTTTCAGCACTTAAAACCACTTCAAATTCATGTTTTTCATTTGCATTAGAAGCTATAGATTGTTCCTTTAATTCTGATAAATCTTTAGTAGCTCCTTCTTCTAATGCTTCTAAAAAATAATCGGTCACTAGGCTTCTTTTATATAAATTTTCGTCATTTATAGTATGCAAAAAATAAAAGACGCAAGACTCGTTTGCATACAACTTTAAGGCATATACTATTGCGCTCCATGCGTTATCTGAAAAATCTGTAGGTAGTAAAATATTTATTTTCATTTTTTAATGTTTATAATTTAGATGGAATTACTAGAAATGGAATATTTAAATGAAAACCGATTTGGTTTATGGTGGACTTGAAAAACAGATTCTCGAAAAAGGAATGTTTATTATTAATCATAACCAGTAAATTAATTTTAGTTTTTAGTTGAAATTCGTTTATCGCATCCTGCACATTATTATTTTTAACGTCATGAAATATGTGAGCAACATGCTTAAAATAAACTTTCAGATTTTCTTTATTTTGTTTTTGTTTTTCGGAAAGCGGTTCCCCATAATTAACATGTAAAATATTTACACGAAAATGATTGCTAGATGCTAAATGTAGTAATGGTTCTAGTTGGTTATCCTGAAAATCTAATCCATAATCTGTTGGAAACAAAACTTCAAGTACGGACTCAAATTCAAAACCACTAGGAATTGCTAAAACTGGTGATTTTATATTCTTAAAAACATGTACTGTATTAGATCCAAATAAAACACCTTGTACGTTGGAAGCTCCTTGTGTTCCCATAACCACCAAGTCGATTTTCTCACGTTTTACCTGTTCTTCTATTTCCGATATTAAAGTATTAAATGTAGAAATAGTTTCGACAGTATGTTTTGCGTTAGAATACGTTTTCTCTATCTCCTCTTTTATAGCAGATAAACCATTTAAGGAACTTTTCTTTACTATATCTAGTAGTTCAAATTGTGCACTACTCGTTTGCATATATTCCATTTGATATACAATTGGCGTGTATGTATTTAAAACATAAAAAGTACATACATCATCTTTAAATAGATTTAAGGCGTAGACTATAGCGTTCTTAGAATTGTCTGAAAAGTCTGTTGGTAATAGTATTTTTTTCATGATATTATTTTTAATTTATTCGCGTCTTAAATTTTGCATAACCAATAATGGAATAGCAATTTTTAAACTAATTTTATCTATTGTAGACCGAAATAATATGTTTTCTAAATAGGAATGTTGCGTATTCACCATTACTAAAAAATCTATACTATTATTCATAACATACGTATTGATGGCAGCATCGATTTTCTTACTATCTGTTTGATAAAAATTAATTTTGTTTTTACATACCGTTTCTTCAATAAAAGCTTTATTATCTTCTTGTCTAAAGGATAAGGCTTTGCTTTTAGAAACATAAAGCATATCTATTTTTGTTCGGTAAGGCGAAAGCAAATCGCACAGCAACTTGAGTTCTCTTCTTTTATAGGGAATCAAGTAATTGGTAGGGAACAATGCTTGCTTGGGCTTCTCATATACATAACCTTGAGGAATAGCCAATATAGGACATCGCACATATTTTAAAACCTGTAATGTATTGCTCCCAAAGGTTAGACTACTATTATTAGACTTTCCTTTTGTTCCCATAACAATAAGGTCTATATTTTCACTTTCTACTATTAAATCTGCTTCGTCTAGCAAAGAATTATAAGCGGATTTTGTAAAATATTTGAAATTCGGATTCGGAGAAATCTCTTTAACTTTATGTAACAAATTTGCTAAATTCACCTCCGATTGCTTTTTAACGCGTTCTACAATGGTATTGAAATCTGTTCTACTTAATAAGTCTTTATGATTATATACCTCAGCTTCATAAGCATGCATAAAATAAAATTCAGCTTTTTGGTAATTAAAAAATGCCAATGCATACCTAATAGCATTCATGGCATTGTCTGAAAAATCAGTGGGAATCAGTATTTTCATCATCGCTATAGTATTTAAGATTAATACCTTAAAATTAACGCCGACAACGATAAAAAACTATGACAAATATCAGTAAATAAAAATATTCTTATTTAATAACACACAAGAAAGCCAGACTTTTATCTGGCTTTCTATGGATAAATCGCTTCCGATTTAATTAACATGTAATTCCCTAAAACTACATTACAAATATAATTTACTAAAAACGAACAGAATATGATTTTTATCATATTTCTCTTTCGGTGTATCCCAAACCACTATTCATTTGACTCCTTCGACAATAAATTATAACAACTGATTTTTATCATAGTTTATTAATCCACTTACCTATATTTTTACTCTATCATCTAGTATATAACTATGGAAAAGAATGAAATTTTCACTCCTACTTTTTTTAAAAACTTAGGGAAATTATTTTATGCAATTGCTGCTTCAGACAAAAAAGTAGAAGTCCTAGAAATCGAGAGTCTTAAAGAAATCATACAATCGCAATGGCTTCCTATGGCTTCTTTAGATCCAGTTGCCGTGCAACAAATAGAAAGTACATTTAACACATTACAGGAAGAAGATTACCAAAATACAGAAGCGCTCTACCAAGATTTTGTAACCTATAAAAAGGAAGAAACACATTTATTTACCAATTCGATTAAAAGTTTAATACTACAAACGTCGAACGCTATTGCTAGCAGTTTTTCTGGCAGAAATAAATCAGAATTAATAATGCTTGCAAAACTAGAAATGGAATTAAAAAAATAATGAAAAAACTTTATGCATTTATAGTTATCGCTATCGTTATATCCTGCAAGAAATCAACCGATAAAATCCTTCCTACGGAGCAAGATTTAACAGAATCGGTATATTCTTCTGTAACTATTCAACCAGATAGCATGTACCAAGCATATGCTATTGTATCTGGTATTTTAGATAAAAACGTCGTAGAGGAAGGCGATTGGATTAAAAGAAATCAAACTATTTCTCAAATAATAAATAACACTCCAATTTTAAATACACAAAATGCAAAACTATCTTTAGATTTAGCAAAAGAAAACTACAACGGAACTGCTGCTATTTTATCTGGAATAAAAGATGAAATTGAAGCTGCAAATTTGAAATATAAAAACGATTCTATTAATTTTTTCAGACAACAAAACCTTTGGAAACAAAGTATAGGATCTAAAGCAGAGTTTGATGCCAAACAACTAAACTATCAATTGTCTAAAAATAATCTAACCGTACTTAAAAATAAATACAATCAAACTAAAAACCAGTTAAGCACCAGTGTACAACAAGCACATAATGCATATCAAACCTCTATAATAAGCACGAAAGATTTCACTATAAAAAGTGCTATAAATGGCAAGGTATATGCGCTGTATAAAGAATCTGGCGAATTAGTAAACACCATGGAGCCAGTAGCTTCTATTGGTAGCGCAACTACTTTTATTATTGAAATGTTGGTAGATGAAGTCGATATTGTAAAAATTGTAAAAAACCAAGAGGTTCTAATAACATTGGACGCTTATAGTGGTAAACTGTTAAAAGGAAAAGTATCTAAGATATATCCTAAAAAAGATGAACGGAACCAAACATTTAAAGTAGAAGCTATTTTTATAAATCCTCCAGAAATATTATACCCAGGACTTTCAGGCGAAGCTAATATTGTAATATCTAAAAAAGAAAAAGTTTTAACGATTCCAAAAAGTTACATCACAGATAACAACCAAGTGCATACCGACGATGGCTTAGTATCTATTACTACAGGTTTAGCAAACATGGAATTTATTGAAGTTCTAAGCGGAATTACCAAAGACACCTATATTTATAAACTTGAATAATGGTAAACTGGACCGTCATACTAGACATTGCAAAAAAGCAATTACTAACAAAGTTTAAATCTACTGCCATTGCCGCATTAGGTGTTACTTTTGGTATTGGCGCCTACATTACTTTGGTCAGTTTCATGACAGGATTGAATAATATGTTAGATGATTTAATTTTAAATCAAACACCTCACATTCATATCTATAACGAAATTGAACCCTCAAAAAAACAACCAGTTGACATCTATGATCCTTTTAAAAATAGTTTTAACATTGTACATTCTATTAAACCCAAATTAAGTCAGAAAAAAATCCATAACGCCTCACCAATCATCGATTTTTTAAAGAAAAATAAAGATGTAAAAGGCGCCATACCACAAATAAAAACACAAATATTTTACATAGCAGGATCTATTGAAATCGCTGGTAATTTAACAGGTGTACAACCTATTGAAGAAGCTAGATTATTTAATTTTAGAGATTATATTATTGCGGGCTCTCCCGAGAAACTTAAAAATACAGAAAACGGGATTTTATTAGGTTCGGGTGTTGCAAAAAAAATGGCCTTATCTGTTGGAGACAGAGTACAAATAAGTACTATAAAAGGAGATCTATTCCCTTTAAAAATCGTGGGTCTTTATCAAAGTGGTGTTTCCGATATTGATGCGATTCAAAGTTTTGTAAACTTAAAAACGGTGCAACGCATTTTAGGGGAAGCCGAAAATTATATCACAGATATTAATGTGAAGCTTTATGATATCGAAAAAGCATTACCATTATCTAAAAAAACAGAACAACAATTTAATGTAACAGCAATAGATATTAAAACTGCAAATGCACAATTTGAAACAGGTACAGATGTTAGAAACCTTATTACCTACGCGGTTTCTATAGCCTTATTAATAGTTGCTGGTTTTGGTGTTTATAATATTTTAAGTATGCTTATTTATGAAAAAATGAATGACATTGCCATTTTAAAAGCCATTGGTTTTTCGGGTAAAGATGTACAATACATTTTTATGAGTCAAGCCATGATAATTGGTGTAATTGGCGGAACCTTAGGATTATTAATAGGGTTAATTTTCACTAACATAATTAGCACTATTCCTTTTAAAACAGATGCATTAGCTAAAGTAGATACCTATCCTATTGACTTTAATGTTTGGTATTATGTAATAGGTTTCGCTTTTGCAATCATATCGACTTTTTTTGCTGGCTATTTGCCATCCCTGAAAGCTAAAAAAATAGATCCAGTAAAAATAATAAGAGGACAATAATGGAAACCGTTTTAGAAGCAAAAAACATCAATAAATACTTTAAAAAACCTGTGCTTTTTCATGTGCTTAAGGATATTAATTTTAAGATTAACAAAGGAGAGTTCGTTTCCATAATGGGAAAATCTGGTTGTGGAAAATCTACCTTATTGTACATCTTATCTACAATGGATACAGAATATGAAGGCGAATTGTATTTGAATAACGATTTAATAACAGGAGATAATAGACAAAAATTGACGGTAATTAGAAATAAACATATTGGCTTTGTGTTTCAGTTTCATTATTTACTTTCCGAATTTACCGTATTAGAAAACGTGATGCTTCCTGCTAAAAAATTAGGTGAAAAAAGTGTAAAAGAAATTGAAAAAGATGCATATGAAAAGCTTAAAATATTAAACATAGAACATCTGGCACATAAACGCGCGTCACAAGTTTCTGGTGGAGAAAAGCAACGTGTGGCAATAGCAAGAGCCCTTATAAATAACCCTTTAATAATTATGGGAGATGAGCCAACAGGAAACCTAGATAGTCATAATGCCGATAATGTCTTTAACATATTTAAAAAGCTAAGTGTAGATCAAAATCTATCTTTATTAATTGTTACGCACGACGAAGAATTCGCTAATCGAACAGATCGAATTATCACGATGGAAGACGGTAAAATAATTAGTCAATAATTAACTTATTAAAACTGATTATAATCATAGTATTGAAGTATTTTTATCAGTAAATTTATAGTTAATATAAAAGTTAGGTATGAAAACAAAACAAGAGTTGCTCACGCAGATCACCCAGATAACTACCAATATAGAAACTAATTACCCAGAATTGTACACCTTTTTATTAGAAGAACCCGTTACAATTCCTTCCAAAGAACATCCTCAAGTGGATGTTGCAGAATTGCAAGATTATTTGGAAACCTTAAAACAAGAATTAAAACACCATATAGAAACGCATAAATCGAAATAAATGGCATTTATAGATTATTATAAAGCTTTAGGGATTTCTAAAACAGCTTCCGAAAAAGACATAAAAAAAGCCTACAGAAAACTAGCGCGTAAACATCATCCAGATTTAAACCCGAATGATAAAGAAGCGGAAAAAAAGTTTAAAGAAATTAATGAAGCTAATGAAGTATTGAGTAATCCGGAAAATCGTAAAAAGTACGATCAATATGGAGAGCATTGGCAAAACTCGGAAGCTTACGAACAAGCAAAACAGCAGCAAAGTAGACAACAACGAGCGTATCAAGGACAATCTGGTCCATCTGGTGGTTATAGCGAAAGAGATTTTGAAGATATTTTTGGTAACATGTTTGGAGGTCAATCTTCAGGCAGAGGCGAAAGAAACTCCAGATTTAGAGGACAAGATTTTAACGCAGAGCTTCAGTTAGAGCTTAAAGATGTTTACGAAGACCATAAACGCACACTTACAGTAAATAATAAAAACATACGAATTACTATTCCTGCAGGTGTAGAAAACGGACAAACGATTAAGATTAAAGGGCATGGTGGAAAAGGTGTCAATAATGGGCCGAATGGCGATTTATTAATTCAATTTTCCATTCAAAACCATTCTAAATTTAAAAGAGATAAAGAGAACCTGTACGCAACGGTAGATTTAGATTTATATACCGCAATGCTTGGAGGTGATTTGATGGTAGATACTTTTAACGGAAAAGTAAAACTTACCATTAAACCAGAAACCCAAAATGGAACGAAAGTAAAATTGAAAGGAAAAGGATTTCCGAAGTATAAAAAAGAAGGACATGGTGATTTATATATAACCTATCAACTAAAAACGCCAACAAAACTTACAGATAAAGAGAAAGAATTATTTACAGAACTTCAAAAACTAAGATAATTATGGAAGTAACAGATTTAATTTCTATCACCACCTTTTGTACACATTATAATGTGCCTGCAACTTTTCTAAAGGAGTTACAAGATTATGAATTGATTGAAATTGTAGTTTCCAATAATGTAAATTATATAAAAACAACACAAATTATTGAGGTTGAAAAAATGATGCGTTTACATTTTGACTTAAACATAAATTTAGAAGGTTTAGATGCCGTTTATAACTTATTACAACACGTAGAAGGCTTACAAAATGAAATAACAACATTGCATAATAAATTAAGATTATATGAAGATATATAAATAATTTAGAGAAAGAAAATGGACACAATACAACAATGGCTTCAAGACTACCCGCTTCTACAAAGTATTCTTAAATACGTTGTAATTGTTGCATTTGTATTGTTATGCATTCGGTTTATTAGAAAATTTTTAAAACGAAATATAGACAATGCTTCGGTACGATATAAGTCGCAAAAAGGTGTAGAATTACTAGGCTATTTTATACTTGCTTTTATTACTATTTTATATTTCACCGGAAGTATTAAAGACTTTACAGTTACGTTAGGATTACTTTCCGCTGGACTAGCTTTCACTTTACAAGAGTTAATTTTAAGTATTGCTGGCTCCTTATATATATTTTTGGTAAAAGTGTATGAGCCTGGAGATCGAATAGAAATTAACGGTATAAAAGGAGACGTTATGGATGTCGACAGCGTTTATACCACAATGATGGAAATTGGACAATGGGTGGAGAGTGATAATTACACCGGTAGAATTGTAAAGCTTAGCAACGCATTTGTATTTAAAGGACCTGTTCATAACTACTCTAAAGATTTCCCGTTTATTTGGGATGAATTTAATTTACCCATACGATATGGCTCAGATATAGAACTAGCAAAAACTATCATTATTAAAGTTGCTACAGATTTACTTTCAGAATATACCCGAGCATCTAAAGAGCAATGGACAGAAATTGTAGCTAAATATTATATTGAAGATGCTATGGTAGACCCAACATTAGCTATAACATTAACCGATAATTGGGTGAAATTTAATTTAAGATATATTATCGATTATAAAAAAAGACGAATCACAAAACATGTATTAAACGATGCGATTCGAAAAGAAATAGAAGCAACAAATGGAAAAGTTATTTTAGCATCTACAACTATAGAACTAATAAAAATACCAGAGATACAAGTTGGTATTAAAAACAAGGAAACATAAAACAGAAACTACTCATTAACTGACATTTATCATAGTTCCCATTGTAATGTATACCTACTTTTAATACCATATAATATAAACTTTAAATTGTATGATTATGAAAAAAATAATTAGGTGCGTATTGGTTTTCGGGCTAACCTTTTCATTGTATGCTCAAGACCCTACACTTACGGAATTGGATGAAGTGGTATTAGTAAATACAAACTACAAATACATTAGTGGTACAGATGCTGAAGATTTGGCTGTTCCTGTAGAACAATTAGAACTAAAAGCTGCAAATTTTGATATTAAAACATTAGATGTTTATGCGGATGAGTATGAGTTTTATGAGGTGTATTTTATAATACCTGAAGGAAAAATTCTTGCAACCTATGATAGTGATGGCAACATTTTAAGAACTGCCGAAAAATTCAAGGATATCGATTTACCAATACCTGTGGTGAAAGCTGTTTTAAAAAGATTTCCAAAATGGGATATTACATCTGATTTATATTTAGTAAAATATCATGAAGGTGATATTGCCAAAAAAAAGTATAAAATCACATTAACAAATGGAAACAAACGCATAAAAGTAAAACTAGATGCTGCAGGTAATTTTCTATAAAAGCATTCAAAATAACACATCTACTAATTAAATAAAAATAGCCATGTTTAAAAACTTAGAAGAAAAAGAAATGGATTATATTTTAGAAAACAATTATACCGGCCAGTTAGGTTATATATTTAACAACAGCCCTTTTGTTGTACCAATCACTTATTTTTTTGATAAAGAATCGAATGCTATAATATGCTATTCTGGAGATGGACATAAAATGAATGCAATGCGCAAAAACCCTAGAGTATCTTTACTTATTTCGGATATTAAAGATGTAACCGATTGGAGATCGGTATTAGTACATGGTACTTTTGAACAGCGTTTTGGTAGTGATGCAAAAGCGTATTTACACAAGTTCTCCTTAGGTATTAAAGATATCCTTTTAGAGAAAGAACAAAGTAAAGCAAATTTTATTAGCGACTTTTCTAGTAAAATTTATAAAGATGATATTCCTGCTGTTTTCTTAATAAATATTGAAGAAATAACAGGGAAAAAACGACTAGATTTAAGAGCTTAAAAAAAGCTATAACAAAAAAAAGAGCTAAATATTAGCTCTTTTTTTTATGAATAAACGAAACTATTGTTTGTTTTGATAATAGCGAACACTTGTTTTCATAATTTCAATATTTATAATAAAATTAACACCTACGAATAAAGCTTGAAAGGACATAAGTCATAGGTACCAATTATAATGAATACGTTGTTTTTAATTTTCTTTTTAAACTTCCTTTTTATGGATACTTAGCGCTCTAGTTTCTTAAATCGTGTAAAGCTAGTACTGGAACATTGGCATTATTGCCTAAGTCTTTTACCATTGGGTTTGAAAAAATACTGCCAAAAAAACTATGTTTCTTGTTTATAAAAGCAATCATATCACTCCCTCTACTTTGTGCAAAACAACGAACGCCTTCTTGTAAATCTAAGTGGAATAGATCGTGATGTGTAAAACTGGTGGTATCTAAAATTTGGTGGAGCAACTCTTTATTTTCCAATTGCTCCTTAGTCCATTTTTTATTTTTTTGGATATGCAAAACACGGATTGGTGCATCTGCTAATTTCGAGATTTCTATTAAAGTTGCTAATTCATTTTCTTTGTAAGGGATTTTAAAACCGGTAGGAAACACAATCTCATTTAGATCTTTAAAAATATAATCTCCAGGAATAGTAAGCACTGGACAATTTCTTATTTTCTCCATTGCATTTACGGCGTTGCTACCAAGAACAGCATTTCTATCATCTGTTTCTCCATGCGTTCCCATAATAACTAACTTAATATCTTCCTTTTCAACAATATCTTTAAGTACATCATTAAAAGATCCAAATACATTTAAAAAATGAAGCGTATGGTTATTACTAAAATCATTAAAACGGGTTTGCACCTTTAACCCTTCCATATTTTTGTCTGCTCTCTCTTTTACCTCCTTTAATTTTTCGTCTGTAGGTTCAGCACTCAAGCGATTGTTTTTATTATATCCTGAAAGGTAATAGGAATGAACAATATAGAATTCGCAAGGCTCCTTTTTATAGAGTGCAATGGCATAATTTATAGCGTTGAATGCGTTTTCTGAAAAGTCTGTTGGTAATAATATCTTTTTTTTCATGACAAGTTTATTTGTAGTATAAAAGTACTACAACAAACTGCCAATAACTATGACATTTATCAGGAGACACACGGTAATACGTTTATGTATTAGCGATTCAAATTTTGAAGCACTAGAAATGGTATTTTAATTTGTAGGCCTATCTCCTCAATTGTTGCGTTGTGAAAAATATTTTCTAAATAAGAATGGCGCTGATTTACCATAACAAGCATATCTATTTTTTGGTCGTCTATAGTTTTATTAATACGTTCTGTTACATCCTTTCCAGGAGTTTGCACAAAAGTGATCTGATTATCTATAAAACAGTAATCCAAAAATGATTTATTATCTACTTGTCTATGCGATGATTCTTTAAAATCGGATATATATAAGAAATGAATAGAGGCTGCAAAACTCATTGCCAATGTGCTTACTAATTTAAGTTCCCGTCGTTTAAAAGGAAGCATATAATCTGTCGGGAATAATATATTACTAGGAGCATATTCATGATAACCTACAGGCACTACCAAAACAGGACATCTTACATATTTTATTACTTGTATCGTGTTGCTTCCAAAAGTGATATTTCTGTCATTTGTTTTTCCTTTGGTTCCCATTATAACCATATCTATATTCTCTTTTTCTACAATTTCATTGGTCTCATCTACCAAACTTCCAAATCGAGAAATATAGGTGTAGGTGTGTTTAGGATTTGGAGAAATAGCAAGCATCTCCGCAATTTCTTGCTGTAATGTGCGGTCTACTTTTTTCTGAAATGCATCTTTAAATTCCTCAAAATCTTCTCTACACATTTGATTTGTATTCTTGTACACCTCATCTGCAAAAGCATTCATTATTGTAAATTCACTAATATCATATTTTAATAATTGCATGGCATATTTAATAGCATTCATGGATGTTTCCGAAAAATCTGTAGGAATTAATACTTTTTTCATCTCGTATTTATTTAATATATATTTCAAAGCTAATCCCATATTAGTAGACATAAAATGACAAAAGTCATTCTTTCCATAAACAAAGCGCTTTACTTTTGCCATAAACGAAACACTATGAAATATCTTTATATTCTATTATTACTTAGTATTATTTCTTGTAAAAATGACCCTAAGTTAAAATCTCCAACAATAATGGATGAAGAAGTTATTATTCCTTCGGAAAAATTAACCGATTCTATTCTTGTTTTAGATAAAGACCTTCCTATTAGTAAAGCACTATCTATCGAGTTGAAGCAAAAAACACTAATCAAAAAAAAAGATGAACGAAGCGAATTACAGGAACTCATTATTCAAAAAAAATATTTTAAAGAAGAAAAAAATTACACTTTAGACTTCACGTATCCTTTACTTAATGAAGACTTTAATCCTACTACTATTAATTTTAATGAATACATAAACGATTACTATGTGGATATTGTAGGCACAGAAGCTGAGATTCTTAAAGACAAAGCATTATGTGACTCTATAGAATCCAAAAAATTTAGAGAAAAACGCTATATAGATTACAAGATTTACAATGTAAATGACGAGTTGGTAAGCATCTTATTTTATAAAGAGAACTTTTATTCTGGCACATTGCACCCAACCTATTCTTTTGACTGTATAAACTTTGATTTAACCAGAGGTGTATTTATGAATTATGAAGATTTTTTTAATGTTGGTTCTGAAGATGAGTTTACAACTATTTTAAACGAAGAAATCACCAAACAAATAAACTTAGGTGAAACATACTACGACTGCTGGGAATTATCTAATGATGATTTTTTTAAATACAAAGACAACTTTGTTGTTAATGAAACCTATGTAGAATATTATTTTGATGATTGCGTAATGTGTCCCTCTTATACAGGTAGTTACTCCATACAAATCCCATTAGAACAATTGCTTTCTGTATTAAGAAAATACGATGCAAATCCTTTAATTTATTAAAACTTAGGATAGCGTAAATAACAAAAATAAACAGTCTATTTTAAATTATAAGTGCTATTTAAAAACAACAATATATTTAAATAGGAAATTTAATGCAACTGACATTCGTCATTTGAAAAAACAAAGCAGAGCCATAACTTCACCTAAATAGAAACAAAAAATAAAACGATGAAACATTTAAAATTAGTAGTATTATTTCTTTTAAGTACAGCGTATTCGGCAAATGCCCAATCCCTTAAAAACATAGATGCATTAGGCCACTTTAATGAAGGCTTGATGGCTATTAGCAATGGAAATTCTTGGGGATTTATAGATACCAACGGAACCCTTGTTATTGACTATAGAAAAGATATTGTTGCTACCGCTACAGCGCCTCCAATATTTAGTAATGGATTATGTCTTATTGAAGAAAAGCGTGAAAATATTGTCTTTTATGGTTATATAAACACCAAAGGAGAAACCGTTATTCCTACAGAATATATAGCGGCAACCTCTTTTGAAAATGGTTTCGCTAGAGCAATAAAATATTATAAAATAGATACAGGTGACAAAAACACTTTAGGCAAAAACATAGTTAACTATAGTTATAATGAGTTAGTTATGGACACTAAAAATAAATTTATATTACATATAAGTGGTCCGCATAATTTGTTATTTGATAAATTAAAATCACAACATAGCATACCAACTATAACCTCTAAATTTATTGGTGATCATCTTATTTCGGTAAAAGAGGAAGACAGCACGTACAGCATTCATAATTTATTAAAACAATAAGTACAAAAACAAATACAAGATTAGATTAGTGCTATCTGGTGGCGGTGCGGCGGGTATTGTTCCTATAAGTGTATAAAAGTACTAGAGAATTAAGATGCATACATGACCAACCTCTTTTTAAGAATCGATTAGCTTTTTCTATAGAATATATAAAAACTTTCAAATACGGATCTACATATTTAATTTCCTTCTTGTACTTTATTGTTTCTTTTTTCGATCTTCTCTTGTTTTCTGAAATAACCTCTAAAGAAGAAATTATGTTTCAGGGCTTCCATATTTTCATTTAACTTTTCTGAAGCTTCTTTAATTTCCAACATGGTAGAATCTATCGTTTTTGGTAAAGCTTCATTTTTTGTAAGATAATTGAAGGTGCTTTCCGTAGTATTTATTTCAGAAATCATATCCGTTAGCATTTTTGTAGCTTCCGAAATTTTAATACTTGAATTCTCCAATTGCAAAAACACATTCTTGGCTTGATTTCCAACAATAGTGTCCGTCAATAAAACACCAACGGCACTTTCTTCCATATCGATTTTTGAAACTTTATTGTTTAGAGAACCTATCAGTGTATTGGCGCCGTTGGTCGTTTGTTTTAGATTGATTAATGCAGTCCGAATATCTTGAGTAAGCAGGGAATCGGAAATTAGAGCACCTAAAGCACCTTCTCCATTCAAGATCTTATTGGTGATTTTTAATAAATCTGCAGTTAGCAATGCTGCATTTTCATTGGTAACATTTAGTGTAGATAACATTTCATCTGTACCAATATTGCTAGACGAAGTAATGGTATCTGTAGAAATAACCGTTTGTAAATTCTCTTTACCAGGAGTAATATTGACAACCATGCTACCTACCAATCCATCGGATCCTATACTTGCAATTGCATCTTTTTTGATGAAAACTCCTGTTTTATCATCCACCATCATTTCTACAATTATCTCTTTATTGTTTATCATTTCAATACCACTAACGGTACCTACATTTATTCCAGAATAGCGAACATTATTACCTAATTGAAGTCCGTTTACATTTTTAAACACGGCATATAGTTGCATATTATTACTAAAAAGGTACTGCCTATTACCAATAAAATAAAGTGCTGCTAATAGAATACCTGTACCAAGAATTACAAAGAAGCCTAGTCGGGTTTTATGGGAAATTGATTTTTGCATAATATCTAATTTTTAAAAAAGGCTTGAACTTTTATATCTTTGGAATTGGAGAGTTCTTCAAAAGTCCCTTCTGCATAATTAACGCCATCGACCAGCAAAATCATTCGGTTGCTAATTACGCGGGCGCAATCCACATCATGCGTGATAATTAAAGAAGATGTTTTATATGTTTTTTGAATAGTTCGCATTAATTGAATAATTTCTTTTGCTGTAATTGGGTCTAGCCCGGTGGTAGGCTCGTCATATAAAATAATTTTTGGTTTTAATATTAAAGCTCTCGCTAAAGCGACACGTCGTTGCATTCCTCCAGAAAGTTCGGCTGGCATTAAATCTATAGCCTTAGCCAATCCTACATTTTCTAATGCTTCTACAACTAATTCTTCCGTAGTTTTAGAAGCGTCCACTTTATCTCGATTTCTTCGTAAAGGAAATTCTAAATTTTCTCGAACAGTCATAGAATCATATAATGCACTTCCTTGAAATAAAAATCCGATTTCTGTTCTAAGCACATCTAATTCTTTTCGTCCTAATTTTAGAATATCAAGATCTTTTATAGTAATACTACCACTATCTGCTTCTAATAAGCCAACCAAGCATTTTATCATCACCGATTTTCCAGATCCCGATTTGCCCATGACTACAAGATTTTCACCTTTGTATAATTTTAAGTTAAAACCATTAAGTACGTGATTATCTCCAAAGCTTTTATGAAGGTCTTTAATTTCTAAAACAGGTTTTATGTTCTCTTTAATTTCTATCATATTTCAAAAAAAATATCGGTAATAAATACTGCTATAAAATCGATAACAAATAGCAGCATAGAGGTATATACTACCGCATCATTGGATGCTTTTCCAACTCCTACAGTCCCTTTTGAGCAATTATAGCCTTTATAACAACCTACCAAACCAATAACAAAACCAAAGAAAAAAGACTTTATAGTAGCCGGAAGTACATCGCTAAACTGCAACGCATCAAATACCTTGTTAAAATATAACAAATAGGAAACTTCCCCTTTTAAATTCTCGACGAGTGCAGACCCTAATAAAGCAATAGCATCTCCCATAAGAATTAGCAACGGAAGCATTAATGTAGTCGCTAATATGCGTGTAACTACTAAATATTTAAAAGGATTGGTTCCAGATACTTCCATAGCATCTATTTGCTCTGTCACTTTCATAGAACCAAGTTCTGCACCGATTCCAGAACCAATTCTTCCTGCACATATTAATGCAAAAATCACTGGACCGATCTCCCTTATTACAGACAGACTTACCATGGATGGCATCCAAGAAGCTGCTCCAAACTCGGAAAGTGTAGGCCTGGATTGTAGTGTAAAAACCAATCCTAAAATAAAACCAGTAACACCAACTAATACAAAAGAGCGATTACCCATTTGGTAACATTGCCTTAATAATTCTTTCCATTCAAATGGAGATGTAAATACTTCTCTAAAAAAACGAATGGCGAAATAAGTCATATCTCCCACTTCATCTAAAAAGAGTTTGGTTCTTGTTGTTATAGAATTTGTTTGGCTCAATACATATTTATTATCTGAAGTTAAAAATAGGATAACTTTTATCCACAAAAAATGATATTTATCAGTTGTTGAAACTATCACTAAACGTTCCTTTTAGTTTAAAAAACCACAGGATTAAAGTGCTATATACCAATAGTTTAATAGCAAATATTTGTATCTTGATAGGTGCTATCAAATATTCGTGTTCATAAAATCTACAACATGCAATGAACGCAATTTAGAATATTTGAGTACTATTTAGATACCCTTTACATACACCGAAGTAATTGGTTAAGAGCAGCTGTTGTTTTGGTAAGTGCGCAGGATTAGTAGCTGGCGTTTTATCTATGGCAGCAGAAGAATACGTTTCGATAAGTGCGCAGGCAAATGTTGAAAGAGAGAAAATAGGATTAGTAGAAATGCCCAAAATTCATAAAAATAGAGGACTTATAAAAGAAACAACTTTGCTTATTGCAAAAAAGTTAACAGTATACATCCTGTTGGATACATATATAGCACCAATAGGATGTAAATACGGAAGATGCTTTATTCTTTAAAATGGTTTTTAACAAAAGCATGTTGTTGATTATCTGTCATCTTATCTGCAGATTCCACATCCATTTTTATATTCTTAAAATGCAAATCTTTATGGAGGTAATTATGCAATTCTGTTTTTGCATTTGTGGGTCCAAATAGAAGTACATTAGTATAGTTTAAAATAACATCTCCAATTTCTTTATAGTAGGCTTCCTGCATTTGCTGCTTTTTATTATGCATACCACTTTCGCTTTTATTTAATGCTTCTTCTTTGGTGTCGAAAGTAAATTCGGACTCTATGGCATAACTATGTTTATTGGAGTTTAAATCAATCAAATTTGCAATGGAATGATCCATCCAAATGCCTAAGTTTTTTGTATTTTTCATATGCTTTATATTAAAATGAATTGTCCGTGAATATTTGTATTATTTTAAGTGAAGGAACATTTGAAATGTCTTCATTATTTTTTCAAAATAGCTTTTAGCACTACCTCTTTATCTAATTTTTTAGTGCAGAAAAACCAATCTTTACATTCCAATTCTTCCGTAGAAGTCATTCTTTCTTCGGCAACACCACAAGTTCCTGCAGGCGAAACAATAACATCATCACCAGGGTTCCAATCTGCTGGAGTCGCAACGTTAAATGCATCCGATGTTTGCATTGCTATTAATGCTCTATAGATTTCATCAAAGTTTCTTCCTAGGCTTAACGGATAATAAATAAGTGCTCTAACTATTCCTTTAGGGTCAATAAAGAATACTGCTCTTACTGCCTGTGTTTTACTTTCACCAGGTTGAATCATTCCGTACTTTTTAGCTACTTCCATGGTAATATCTTCAATCAACGGGAATTTGACTTCTACATTTTTCATTCCGTTAAATTCAATTTTATCTTTAATGGTTCGCAACCAAGCGATATGGCTGTATAATCCATCAATAGATAAACCAACTAATTCACAATTGGCTTTATTAAACTTACTTTCTAAATGTGCAAACGTTATAAACTCAGAAGTACAAACCGGCGTAAAATCTGCTGGATGGCTAAATAAAATCACCCATTTACCTGCATAATCTTCTGGAAAATTAATATCTCCTTGCGTTGTAACTGCCTTAAATTTAGGCGCCTCATCTCCTATTCTAGGCATTGAAGTAACCAGTTCTTTTTCTTGTATTGTTTCCATTTCTATTGTTTTAACTCCTGTGGATAAAGACCAAATTTACAGACCTTAATCCTAAATTAAAATGACATAGATCAGCTTAAATAAATAATTAAAAATCATATTAGCGTAAGGTTGGCATGTCATTTTTAAATAACGTAAATTAGTAGCGCTAAACAGGAATACTATTGAATAAAAAATTACAAGATACCGACCTATTTAAAAGCATCTTTCAATCTTCTGTGGAAGGTATTTTGGTAGTAGATGCAGATGGCTTCATTATTAAAGCCAATCCAGCGAGTGAACAACTATTTGGTTATAATGAAGGAGAACTCATTCATCAAAAAGTAGAAAGTCTTATTCCTAAGAAATTCAAAAAAAATCATCAAAGCCATAGAGAAGGATATATTGCAAAACCCAAAGCAAGACGCATGGGTTTAGATTTAGAATTATGGGGACTAAAAAAGGATGATTCGCAGTTTCCTTTAGAAATAAGTTTAAGCCCTACGACCATAAAAGGAAAACAAGTGGTAATCGCTTTTGTAATGGATATTACCGAGCAGAAAAAAACAGAAAAAATATTACAAATTAACCAAGAACAACTAAAAAACTATTCGGAAGAGTTAGAGGCAAAAGTTGTTAGTCGAACCAGTGAATTAACTTCTACTGTTCAAAAATTGGTTGCCTCGAATTTAAGTCTCGAAGATCAAATGCAGGAAACTAAGGACGCTGAAAAAAATGCCGCTGCCAGTAAATATTTATCCTCGGCAATTGCTAAAAATTTTCCGAATGGAGTTATTATTGTTTTTAATCTGAATTTTGAAATGCTACTTGTAGAAGGAGAAGCGTTTATGCAATTAGGTTTAGACAAAATGATTTTTAATCACACCAATGTGGATAACGTCGCTATTTTTTCTGAAGAACAAAAAACCAAACTAAAGCAGGATATTTTAAAAACGATTTCTGGAGAGCACCTTCGTTTTGAAATCACATATAGAAATAAATACTTCTCGGTAAACACCGTTCCGTTGCTGGATGAGAATAATATTATTTCTAATGCCTTATTTGTATATAGTAATATTACGGAACAAAAAACTATCGAAAGAGATGCAAAGAATGCATTAAAAAAAGAGCAGGAATTGAACGAATTAAAATCGCGTTTTATCTCTATGGCTTCTCATGAGTTTAGAACACCTTTAAGTGCTATACAGACTTCTGCAATCTTAATTGGTAAACAAAATGGAACTGGTAAAGAACAAAAACGAGAGCGATATGTAACTCAAATTAAGAACAATGTAAAACACTTGGTGGTGATTTTGAATGATTTCTTATCACTAAGTAAGTTAGAAGAAGGAAAGGTTACAGCAAACAAGGAATTATTTGATTTTGTTGCTCTTTCTAAAACACTTATTGAAGAAATGTCTATGACTAAAAGTATAGGTAAAAATATGCTTTTTTCATCTCCAGGAAAACCTATTTCACTACATCTGGATCCAAAACTAGTGCGACATATTTTCATGAATTTATTATCTAATGCGATTAAATATTCGCCAAAAAACACCGATATACATATTAAAATTGATGAAGACGACCAATATGCCTATCTTGAAATTCAAGATCAAGGTATTGGGATTCCAGAGCTAGAGCAAGACAAACTATTCGAGCGTTTTTTTAGAGCAGAAAACGCGCATAATATTGAAGGAACCGGTCTAGGTCTTAATATTGTAAAACAATATGTAGAACTCATGAATGGCACTATTAGCTTTAAGAGTGCCTTAAATATAGGTACTACTTTTTTAGTGAAGTTACCAAAATCTAACATCCCACTTTAATTCTAAAACCATGATAAAAATACTTTTAATTGAAGACAATCAAGATGTGAGAGAGAATACAGCAGAGATCTTAGAATTAGCAAACTATGACGTTTGTACTGCAGAAAATGGTAAAAAAGGAGTTGCCATGGCGAAGCTTACAAAACCCGATATTATTATTTGTGATATTATGATGCCAGAACTTAACGGGTATGATGTATTGGAGGAGCTAAATAAAGATAAAACAACAGCCAGCATTCCTTTTATTTTTCTAACCGCAAAAACGGAAAGAATAGATGTTAGAAAAGGAATGAACCTTGGAGCCGACGATTATCTTACTAAGCCTTTTGAAGAAAACGAATTGTTAGATGCTGTTGCTTGTAGACTTAAAAAATACAATTTTCTTAAAAAAGAATTTTCTAGAGACATAAAAGGTATTAATCAGTTTTTTGATGAAATATCGACACATGAAGGTATGGAAAGTCTTTCCGCAGATCGAAATGTGGTAAAATTTAATAAAAAGGAGGTTCTTTTCATGGAAGGAAATGCTGCAAACACACTTTATTTCATCCAAAAAGGAGCTATAAAAACACATAAAACTACCGAGTCTGGAAAATCTTTGGTAACCGGTTTATTTGGACCTGGACAATTTGTTGGTCAATTATCTTTACTAACGAATAAAGGTACCTATAGAGATACGGCAACCGTTTTAGAGCAAACAGAAGTTTTTGAAATCCCTAAAACCGATTTTAAAACGTTGCTATTTGGTGACAAGTTGATTTCTAATAAATTTATCACCATGATTTCTAACGATTTAATTGATCTTCAAGAACAACTGGTGAACATGGCTTTTTCGACAGTTAGACAAAGATTAGCGAAAGTACTTTTAGACTTATCTAAAAAAGAAATACTTAGTACCTCTAAGAATAAAGGAATCCATATTTCAAGAGAAGATCTAGCTAGTCTTATTGGTACCGCTAATGAAACTACTATTAGAATGCTAACGGGTTTTAAGGAGGAACGATTAATAATTATAGGTCCGCATAGAGAAATCATTATCGAAGACAAAACCAACTTAGAGGAAATTGCTCTTTTTGGATAAAACTTGAGGAACTGACCCTAGTCATTGAAGAAAAGGAATGTTACCATTAATTTAGCAATACGATGAATCTAAATTCATATTTGTAGCATGTCTTCCATAGAACATAAAGCGACACATAAACTATTTGTTATAAAAACCTTCCAGAGTTTATTACAAATAAAGTCCGTATTAAATACTATTGCTCAAAAAAAGAATATATCGCTTCAGTTATCCCTCTTAGTTACACTTTCTACAAATAAAACAAGTACTAAAAAAGAACTTAAAAAAATCTTAGAACATTTAAAACAGCAATTACGTGTTCTATTTGGTGCGTCATTTCAATTTGGTTATTTCCATAATCCAGAGATTGGTTCGTTATGTATTGCAGGTCATTTAACACCTACATTTCTTAATAAAGTAGATAAAACAGAACTCGCTTCATTACCCGCAGGACTTTTAGGTATTTTTAGAGGATTGGGAATGAAGACAGGAGACATAAATAGTTATTTAGCGGCATTGAAAAACGGCCGTTATTGTTTAATTATCCGAGGAGAAAGTAGTGTATTAGAGAGTATAAAAACAGTATTAAGCTCCTATTAAAGAACACTTTACAAAAAAATAGTATTCTTTTTATGAAATATGCCAATACTATTTCAACCTAGTAATTCTCCCTGCATATATTATTAAACATCTAATTATCGGTTATTTACTTACGCTTGTCCTTTTATTAGTGTACTTCTATTTGCACCTTTATATGCCCATATTAAAAACGAATAGTATGGAACTAAACTTATATGCTAAAGAATATAATACGACGGATACTACTCAGCACTTCATGGGCTTTTATTATAGTCTACAAAGGAAATATTTAGCAAGCCATCTTTTGAAAAAAAGATTATCACTAGAACAAAGATCAGAAGTTGTAACTATGGTAATTAAAAGATGACAAATTATAAGGTCACATAAATCAAACTATAAAAAGATTTAAAACCTACTTTAAGAAATCTGGATTTTTATACGTCGGATTTGGATATTTATAAAATCCTTCTCCTGTAGAAACTCCTAATTTATTTTTATCTATAAAATTTTCTTTTAAGTATTCTACGGTTTTTCTTGTTAATGGATTTTTGCTATTCTCTGCTGCTATTTTATTAATATTATAAGCTGTTGTAACACCTACAATATCTAGAATAGCAAAAGGGCCTAATGGCGCTCCTGTTGCTTTCATCCAAGTTTTATCTATAGTTTCTGGGTCTGCAACTTCATTTACTAATAAGTTGGTTGCCGCGCTTAACAGAGGTACTAATAAAGAATTAAGAATATAACCTGGTTGCTCTTTATGTAAAGGCAATGCCAACATGCCAATAGCTTTGGCAAATGCAACTACATCTTTAAAAACCTTTGGATCCGTTGTGGCATGTCCCATTATTTCTGCGGTATTGTGAATCCAAATGGTATTCGCAAAATGTAAGGCTAAAAATTTGGCAGGTCTTCCTGTTTCTTCTGCAAATTGACTTGGCAATAGTGTGGAAGAATTGGTTGCAAAAACGGTTTTTTCGGGTGCCAATTTTGCCAGTTTTCTATAAAAATCTATTTTTATTTTCACATTTTCAGGTACTGCTTCAATTAGCAAATCGGCATCTTTAACCGCATCTGCTAAACTGGAAGTATAACTTAAGTTTTCACCTGTTTTATCTAGTTGTTGCTGTGTTGCATGTAGATCTTTTTTAAAAGCTTCACACATGCCGTTAAATTTGGCTTTTGCTTTTTCCAAAACCTCATCACTAATATCATAAACAGTTACGTTAAATCCATGAAATGCGGATTGAAATGCAATTTGATATCCTAAAACACCACTTCCTGCAATGGTAATATTTTTGTAATTCATTTTTATGGTTTTGATTTATTATTAGATATATCTTTCCTTGCTAAATTCTTTCTCTTGACTCATGACATTTAGGCTTTTTGAAATTTTTTAATGCTACTTTGAGTTTGTTTAAATAATCATGGAGTGTTTCTGTAGAAACTCCTGAAAACAGCTCTTTATAAGTTGTTTCATCTAAACTGTTATATAGTTCTGGATAATGCACTTCTATCTCTAAAGTACAATCCTGAATTTCATTTATAAGTGCAGTTATTTTTTCCATTGTATTAGCATTAATGTCATAAACGATTAATTAAAGACCATAAAACGAGGTTTGAAATGCAAATCAATATTCTAAAATACAGCCTCTAATAATAGGTCTGTTTTTGTAATTTGTTTTTATGGTTTTAATTTATTACTACATATACTTCGTCAAAAACCTAAAAAAGTCTTTTTTAAGTTCTGCATAAATATGTCTTTGCGTTTCCATGCGGTTTCTAAACTCCATATGTCTTTTTGCTAATTCCATATCCATTGCATCTGTTCCTGTTTTACTTTGCCCAGCTATTCGAGTTTCATGCTCTTCAATAGTTTCTTGCAAATCTTCAATCACGCCACCATGAAGGACAAATTCATTTTGAAAGTGTTCTAATTTCGCTAGTACATCTTTATCTGTCCAACGCGTTACTAATTCGCTCAATCTATTATTAAAGGATTTTAATTCGTCCTTCCAAAAAGCAAGTTCTCCTTTCCATTGTTCATGCTCAAAATGCATGTTCGTGTTATATAAAATTTCTTTTTCCATCGTGTTACATATTTACAATTATCCTTTTCAAAGGTTGCACTTTCTTAAAACACAGGAAATGATCTAGGTCATTTCCTGTGTTTTTGACAAAAATCAATACATTTCTTTTTTATGTTAAGATTTTAATATGTGCAGAACAGGATTTGTTCATGGATCTGGGCTTTAGGAAAGATTAGTCAGGATCTCTTAATCCAGAAAGATTGCTAATACAAACAAATCGTTTAGCAAAAGGAGTTTATATTATAAAAATCACAAACGAAAACAATGTGATTTCTAGAAAGGTCTTATTGGAATAAAGCATAGCAATTTCAAACTGTAAAAGCGCCGTATAAAAGATGTTTTTTATACGGCGCTTTTACTTTAAAAATAAAATGATTTATTTTACATGTGATCTAGTCTGCGTGCACTCACATTCACTAATACCTTGTAAAAAGTCGAATCCTATAGTTACCATATGTGTTCCAGCATTATAACCAGCGAGCTCATTTATGGTAATTTGATAGGCATATCCAAAATAAAAATTAGATTTATTAAAACCAACCATAGGCCCTAGATTTAAAGGATTAAAAAATTGATCATTCAAAAAACGATAGGAAATTCCTCCCCAAACATAATCTTCATTTCTACTAAATTTTCTTACTTTAATATTTACATCGGTACTAGATCGATCATCACTAGCAAAATATTGAAAAAATAAGGAAGGTTCAATTTCTATTTTTTTATTTCTTGGGTTTACAAGCACAAGTCCGGTATATGCTTGATAATTTAAAAGTAAATCTGGCTCTACACCCACAAAATTATCAATCTTTTTAGGTAGAATATTACTCGCGTTAAAACTAAAATAAAAACCTTTATTTCTATATAAAGCACCAACATCAAAGTTATTATTCGCAATATATCTATCGTCTGTTACTCTAGGATCTATTACAGGCATACTCGCTGTAGGTCTGAAATTATGGATATCAATTTTAAACGTATTATAGTTATATGAAATACCAAAAGACAAATATTGTTTGGAGTAATAATCTAAAGTAAGATGATGTGCAAAAGAAGCTTTAAATCCTTTTTGTACTGTATTTCCGTTTCTATCATTATATAAAGATAGTCCAACACCCGAACGATTACCTAGTCTAGCGTCTACGTATAAAGATTGATTATCTGGAGCTCCTTTAATACCAACCCATTGTGTTAATCCATTCGCTCTAATTTTGATATTGTCACCAATACCTGCATAAGTTGGAGAAATCACAAAACTATTATCTGCTAAATACTGTGTAAATACAGGTAAGTTTAGCTCTTGACTATAACTTACTGTTAAAGATAATAAAAGGATATATATGGTTAATTTTTTCATTTTAAATAGTATTTAGTTGGATAATAAAAACACATTATGATTATCTATATAGAGTAAAATGCCCTACGAAATCTCTGTTTTCCTCCGGATCATTTAATTTAATAACATACCAATAATCTCCCGTAGGAAGTTCTGTTTGGTTATATCTTCCGTCCCACTTTTCACCTCTTCGTAATGTTGCTATTTTACGACCATAACGATCAAAAATAGAATATTCAATATTTTGGTATTGATTCACACACTCTGGAGCCCAACCATCTAAAACGCCATCTCCATTTGGCGTAAAATAGTCTGGAATACAAATATCAACAAACTCAAAATAATCTGTAGCTATTGCCATACATCCATTACTATCGGTAACCGTTACGGTATAGTTTCCAGATTCGGTGATCGTGAATATGCTTGTGCTTCCAAAATCTTCGCCATTAAACGTAAACACATAATTACCAGACCCTCCTGTAACGACAGCAACAATCTCATTAAACTCCCCATCTGTTATAGAAAGAGTTAACGGATCAAAAGCGGAGATATCGAAAAGCGCTGTTCTTTTCTCACAGGTATTGGTGTGTCTTACATCAATATAATGTCCTATTCCAGGAACCACATCTATAAAGACATTACTAGCCTGATATGGGCCTCCATTTAAAGAATAATCTAAATCTGTTGGATCTGTAATACTAGCATCTACCGTTACGGTAACCACATTACTGGAAACATTATTCACACAACCGTACTCGATTTCAACTATCGGATTAATAGTTACAGATTCTGGAAAATTAATATTCCATTCCGATTCACATCCAAAACTATCTCTTATAAACACCGTATGATCTCCACCACTTAAGTTCATAAAATCAAATTGTGTTTGTCCTACGGCTCCGGTTATATATGGTCCATTATAATCATCTAAACTCACCGAATATACCGGTGTTCCTCCGGAAATATCCACACTAAATTCACCATTATTATCTCCAGAACATATTTCTGGTAATATAGATCCAGCAACCATACTAAGTAATACAGCAGCTGGTTCATTTATGGTGAAACTAGAAGTTAAATAACAACCTAGTTCATCTTGAACAACAACATCGTAATTACCAGGTTCTAAATTCTCAAACGTATTCGTTTCAAAAAACTGATTCATTTGCGGAGAAATAGCATATTTAATAATACCTGTTCCACCCGAAGCATTAATGATTAAGGAACCATCATCTGCACCATTACACGTAATATCGTTTACTATAAACGTTGCGGTTAATGGCGCTGTTGGTTCTGTAATATTAATCCATGCAGATGTTGTAAGACAATCTCCACTAACTACTTCTACTTGATAGGTACCTGCAATTAATTCAGTAAAAACTCCTGGACTTGTTTGTGTTGCAGTAATTGGAGCACCAGTAGCATCTTGCAATGTGTACACGTAATTTCCTAAACCACCTGCAGCAACCGCTACAACTGCACCATTATTATCACCAGCACAGTTAATAACTACATTGGTTAATGTTAAATCTATTATTAAATCTGGAAGTGCATCAATTTGAATATCATTAGAAACTTCAGAAATACAACCATTAGCATCGCTTACATAATACATGTAATTTCCTTCCGCGACAGGAAATGTAATAGCATTTGTAAATGTACCTAGTACCGGTATCATGGAACTATTCGCACTATACGTATATGCACCAGTTCCGCCTGACGCACTTAAAGTTAAAGTTGCATCATTGAAACAAGTTATAGGTGTCTGTTTTACTAGACTTGCGTCTATTTCTAATGGTGCTTGTATGTTGATATCTGCGGAAGTAACTGTACAGTTAAAACCATCTGCTATAGTAACAGAGTATACACCAGCTGCCAAATCGGTAAAGACATTAGAAGTTTGTGGTCCGGAATTAGTAACACTAGGCGATGCACTATTTAAAGTATATGTGTAATTGCTTCCTTGTCCGCCAGTAACATTCGTTACCGTTATCGTTGCGTCTTGATCCCCAAAACACGATAATATACTTGGCGTTACGATGAAAGTATTATCTATTGGCGGTGTTGGCGCTAAAATCACATTTTCGGAAACAATACAACCTTGAGCATCTCTCACATTCACTACATAATTTCCTGCAAACAGTCCTGTAAAGGTTCCGTTAGAAGAATATGCTACAGTAGCATCTCCAGTTAATTCGTATTCTAGATTCCCCCAACCACCTGTACCAACAGCTGAAATTGTACCTACACCATCCAAACAGGTTACGGAAGTTTGCGTTGTACTAAGTGCCAATGCTTCTGTAGGTCTTGTAATGGTAAAGTTTTCACTTACGGTACAAAAAGGACTTCCTATTAAAGTAGCATTTATAGTATAGGTTCCTCCTGCTAATCCTGTAATACTAACTGGCCCTGCATTTGCAGTAGCTCCAGAATTTACTGTGGTACCAGAACTATCTAAAATAGTGTAGTTAAATGGCCCGGATTGATCTGGGTTTGTACCGGTAACAACGTCGTCTACAAAAGTAATGGTAACACTACCACTGTTGTCGTTAAAACAAGTAACATCTATAACCGCATCGACAATAAGATCGAAAGTATTTGGATTGTTTACATAATGTACACTTTCTAACGTACATCCGGTATCTAAATTTACTACGGTAATACTGTAGTTTCCAACATCTAATCCTGTAAAGATTCCTGTTGTATTTGTCTCGCTATATATTCCACCTGTTACAGTACCAGTAACATCTTCTACTGTATATTCTAAATTTGTTGGTGTACCAGTAGTTCCTGAAGCGGTAACGGTAATATCTTCTAAATTAGTACATGTAATAGCATTATCCACAGCAACAGCTATCGTATCTAAATCTAGATACGGATTAATAATAACTGCGGTTAGTGTACTTCCTAAACAACCTTGATCGTCATATACATTCACTATGTAATTCCCTCCAGAAGCATCGGACTCTGTATACACATTGCTAGTACCAGATTGCACAACGGTACCACTTTCTAGAAATTCATAAATAGTATAGGTTCCAGAACCTCCAGTAACACCAGTTACCGTTATAGAAGCATAATTAATGGTGTTTGTTCCAATTGTACATGTGTATTGTACAATTGCTGGTGCAGGAACATCGATAATTGTTGGTTCTTCAACAAGAACGTTAGCTGTCATTGTACAACCTCTTCCCGAAGTTACTTGAACCGTATAGGTACCTGCAGCTAATCCTGTAAATATATTGGAGCTTTGTGGCGCTACAATAATTGGTGCAGTAATCTCATACGTATAAATTGGGTTATCATTACTTGCAGGTAAGTCTACCGTAATTACACCATTCGCATCTCCATTACAAGTTACATCGTTAACACTAGTAGAAAATAATACTGGTGTTGCTGTATCTAATGTTACGCTCGCATCATTAGAACAAGATGTTGCTGCATCGGTAATAGTCATTACATAATTTCCAGAAGGCACTCCTGAAAACACATTTCCTGTTATAGTTATAGAAGCAGGATTCGGATTTATAGAATAGGTATAACTACCAGTTCCTCCAAAACCTGTTACTGTAATTTCTCCATCATCATCACTACAACTTGGAGATACCGCTGCTAAAGTTAAAGCTATTGGTTCATCAATAGTATATGGAATTGTAGCCTCACAACCATTAGCATCTCGCACGGTTATAGTATATGTACCAGTAGCGTTTACTGTAAATATAGGACTAGATTGAAATCCGTTTCCTATGCTATATTCGTAAGGCGCTATTCCGGAAGCCACATTTACGGTAAACGTATAATCGTTTGCTGCACTTAGACAAGGAGAACCTGAAACCGTTATTCCTGTTGGAATAGGATCTGTAGCAATCGTAATGGTTAAAGGTGTAGAAATAGTACAACTATTAGTATCCTGAACATAAACATCCCAAGTGGTTGAAATTGCTGGATCTAAAACTGCGGTATTGGAACTAGAATACGTTCCTACTAGCGCACCACTTACAACAAAAGAATAGCTGTAAGAACCATTTCCTCCAGAAGCGGTTACACTTACTTGAGCACCTGCATTACAATTCGCATTAATAAAAGGATCTGCTACTAAACTTAATGGTGTAGATTGAGATACGGTTATAGATGTTGTTGCCGTACATCCTGTTGCTTCATCGGTAACCACAATCGTTTGTGTACCTGCAGCTGTTAATCCATTTATGGTAACTGTAGGATTTGTTTGTCCGGTGACATCTGGATTTCCATTAATAGAATAGCTGTATGTTCCTGTAAAATTAGAAATAGTAAATAACACTTCCCCATCTGTTCCTGGGTTACAAGTAACATCACTAATTAATTGACCGGTAACTTCTATATTATCTACATCTTCTAACACATATAATTCTTGGTAAGAACAACCATTAGCGTCTGTAATTTGAAACGTATAACTATCTGTTGTTAATCCTGTAAAAATTCCATTTGTTGCACCTGTAGTATTTGTTGTTGCACTTGCAGGAGACAAAATCTCATAGCTTAACGCTCCAGTACCTCCTGTTGCTGTTAAGGTTATATCG
Organism: Lacinutrix sp. MEBiC02404; assembly: GCF_053601575.1. Taxonomy (NCBI): domain Bacteria; kingdom Pseudomonadati; phylum Bacteroidota; class Flavobacteriia; order Flavobacteriales; family Flavobacteriaceae; genus Lacinutrix; species Lacinutrix sp. MEBiC02404. Next base: position 123,361 of record NZ_JBSHNV010000113.1, read on the forward strand.
CTAATACTAACTAAACAGGTAATTGGCGTTGCAGAAAAATCTAAATCTGTTGGAGAATCTAACGGATTAACAATTACAGAACCCATAACCTCACAACCATTTGCATCTCTTACCGTATAATTAATTGTTTGTATCGCACCATTACTATTAACGGTGTATGTATTGGTTGTTGAAAAACCAGTTCCATTAAAATCATAATAATATTCTCCAGAAACTGTAGGCGTTCCATCTTGACCTAATACTGTAATAACGGTTGCAACATCACAAGTCGTGGTTGCTAAAACAGAATCGGTAGCTGTTAATGGCAATGGTTCGTTTATAGTAATTGGTGTACTTGTAGTAGTACAAGCATTTGCATCTATAACGGTAATTGTAAACGTTCCTTGAGATAATCCGCTAAACACATTAGCACTTTGTGGTGTTCCGCTATCTAATTGATACATAAAAGGACCTGTAGATGACGTTGTGGTTACCGTAATAGAACCATCGCTACCACCATTACAACTCACATTTATTTCTGCAGTTGTAAACGTTGTTGGCTGTATCGCATCCACAACATAGGTTACTGTAGACGTACAACCAGCAGCATCGGTAACCATAAACGTATACGTTCCAGCTGTTGTAGTGGTATATACATTGGTACCCATTGGGCTATATGTAGCACCACCATCGGTAGATACTTCATAGGTATATAATGTAGCATCTCCTCCGGTTGCGGATAATGTAATTTCTGCATTTGGTGTTGCTCTACAATCTAATGCGCTAGTTAAAGCTGCACTTAATAATAACTGATCATTAACAATATAAGGTGTAGATGCCACACAACCATTTCCATCTTGTATATATAAAGTGTACGTTCCGGAAGCGGAAACCGTAAAATTAGGATTGGAAACAAAAGTAGTTCCATTCATACTATACAACGGACTTCCTATAGCTACACTACCAGTAATGGTAATATTTATAGGATTACCTTCAAAACAAGGTGCCGTTTGCGGATCGATTGTTGGCTCTGCATCTTTAGTTAGAGTAACATCAAAATCTCTAATACATCCGTAAGCATCGATAGCATAAACGGTATAACCATTTGCTGCTACAGTAAATGTGTTAGCAGATGCCCAACTGGTACTTGATGCTATTGGAGCAGTATCTGAATCTAATAAAATTTGATACTGATAAGGTGCTGTACCGTCACTTGCAATTGCAGTAATAACTCCTAAAGCATTACAATTTTCAGTGGAAGAAACCGAAGCTGTTAAATTAAAAGCTATAGCAGATTCTGTAATATTAAATGGGGAAGCAGTTACAATACTACAACCTGCATTTGTTCCAGATGTTTCTGTAATTAAAACATAATAGTTTCCAAAAGGTAGAGGTCCTAAATTAGTTATAGGAAGTGATCCTCCTGCAGGTACCGTTCCATTTCCATTTACACCTGTTGTTATTTGTGATAAGGAATCAAATATTTCAAAATTAACATCAATAGCACTCGTTTCCGGATTATGTATCGTGAAAGAAACATTACCATCTGCACTTCCAGTACATGTAATATTATTAGAACTTACAGTATCTACTGTTAAGGTAGCATTTGTTGGTATTGGAGCAGCTGCAGTTTCAAAATACGTACATCCAGTCAGCGAATCATAAACGATAAAAGTATATAAAACACCCGTTGTTAATCCTGAAAAGGTAATAGAACCCGGAGATGTCTCTAGTTGCCATGTTCCTCCTGGTGGTGCTGTTGGAATAGTACCATTATAAATATCAAAATAGAAAGGACCCGAGCCAGCTAATGCTGTACTTACTGTAACTACAGCTTCTCCACCTGTTGCACAGTCTGCAGTCGCATCAATAGTAATATCTAAATCATCTGGAGGAGAAGCTACTAATACATTTTGTATTAATACAGAACATCCATTGGTATCCACAACATTAATTTGATATAAACCGAAATCTACAACATCAAAAGTAGTCGATGTATCTCCTATATTATTAAGCTCTACCTCATCGTAACCATTGGTACCGGTTACAAAATAGTTGTATGGCCCTGTACCTCCAGTAACATTATCCACAATTACCGACCCTTGTGAAACCCCACTAGCAGTACATGTAATTGGCACAGTCGAATGGTTAACAATAATGGCGTTTGGTTGTAATATATTAATAGGCTCCACCTCAGTACAACCTCTTGCGTCTGTTACCGTCACCGTATAATTTCCTGCTGGTAACCCTGAAATTTGTGTCCCATAAGAAGTACTTGTAGTTGTATTATATACTTCAAAAACAAATGGCGCTTGACCAAGTGTTACATCTGGTGTTATTGAAATAGCTCCTGTTTCTTCTCCATTACAATTAATGAATCCGGTTTGTGCTACTGTAATATCTGGATTAACAGCTGCCGTAATTTCTATAGGAATTGTTGTTACTGCCGTACAAGAATTTGCATCTGTAACCATAAAAACATAGCTTCCAGGTGTTGTTGTATTTAGTACACTAGTAGCCATATTGGTATATGTAGCACCACCATCTGTAGAATATGCATACGTATAAACCGACGCATCTCCTCCTGAAGCTGTTAATGTTACTTCCGCTTCCGCTGGTAAAACACAAGTAATATCTTTATCTAATACAGCAGCAAGTGTTAATTGCGGATTAACAGTAACCGTATCTGTTACTTCACAACCGTTACCATCTCTAACGGTTATAGTGTATGTTCCTGCAGTTACTGTAAATGTATTTCCTGTTTGAAAATTCGTTCCATCGATACTATACATTAACGTGGCAATACCTGTTGCCGTTGCTGTAATCGTGAAATCATTCCCTGTTCCTGAACATTGGTTATCTATACTTGCTGTTACGGTAGGTAATACATCACTTGTAATAGTTATAGTATCCATAACCACACAATTATTACTATCCATGACATAAACATCAATTACTAATCCTAAAACGCTAGTATCTACTGTTGTTGAAGTACTGTAATCACTGCTAGTAGGAGCTGCACTTCCAGAGGTTACATACGCATAGCTATAACCACCAGTTCCTCCAGATAATGCAGAAAAACTAATGGTAGAAGTCGTCGTATTACAACTTATATTAGTTGCGTTTACTGTAAAAGTAATTGGAGTTACTGCATCTATAGTAACAGTAGCAGCACTAGTACAACCTGTTGTAGTATCTACAACATCAAACGTATAGGTTCCTGTTGGTAAATTAGTTACTGTAACTTCATTACTAGTTTGTATTATTGTTCCTGCGGAAGGAGTTAATGTATAGCTATAGTTTCCTAAACTACTAACATCTGTCATTGTAAAAACAGCAGTTCCATCATCCGAACCAAAACATATTTGATCTGTGTTTGTTTGCGCTACTGCAATATTAATTGCTGGTGCAATGGTATGAGAAGCAGTACTTGTACAACCATTACCATCTGTTATTTGAAAGGTATAATTTCCTGGACCAACATTGGTGAAAACTCCACTTGTTGCACCAGAAGTATTAGAAGTTGCTGCTGCTGGAGCTGTTATTTCAAAGGTAAATGGAGCAACACCATCTGTAGGTGTCACGGTTACATCTGTAGTAGCAGCATTACAAGTAATGGTATTAGAATCGACAAAAGTCATTCCTGTTAAAGGATTGAATGGTGGAATCTCTATCGTTTCCGTATCGATACAACCATTAGCGTCTTTTACTGCATACGTTACGGTTTGTGTTGTAGCTGTATTGGTTACTGTTAATACGTTTGTAGCAGTATAAGCAGTATTACCATTAAAACTATAGGTATAATTACCCGCACCACCAGAAGCAGTTACCGTAATATCTGTTGTAGTACTACAGTTGGTGTTATTCGATAAAGTAGCTGTCGCAATAATCTCTGTCGGATTATTTAAAGTAATCGTATATATAGGAGATAGACAGTTATTACTATCTTGTATTTGATAGGTATATTCTGTAGTCGTAGCTGTGGTAGTATTTGCATCTAAGGCATCATAGAAAGAAGTTGTTGCAAAAGCACCTCCATTAAAACTGAAAGTATATCCTCCAGATCCGTCTGCTGCAAACAATTGAATTTCTCCATTTGCATCATTAAAACAAAGTGGGTCCACACCAGTAGCAGTTCCTGTTGGCGCAGAAATAGAAGCAATAGTATTGACTTCCGATATTGCAATACAACCTTGTGCATCTGTTACTTGAAATTGATACGTTCCTGCTGTTGCCACCGTATAAGTGAAAGGTGTACCAGTAGTTCCTAAGTCTGTGTATGTCCCACCGTTTTCAGAAACCGCATACGTAAATGGCGCAGTACCACCAGATATAGTTCCTGTGATTACTGCATCCGGAGACGTTGTACAGTCTAAGTCTTTAGATATTATAGTGCCTAATACTAACTGAGGCTCTATCGTTTGAGCTGGTAAAGTAACTTCACATCCAAAAGTATCTCGTACGGTTATGGTATATGTTCCAGGTGTTAAGCCATTGAAAATATAGTCATTTTGAAATGCGCCTCCATTGCTACTATATTGATATGGTGCTACACCTCCTGAAGCAGTAACTTCTAGAGTTGCTCCATTTGTTGGATCATAACAAAAATTAGATGTAGTACTTATAATTGCCGTTGGTGCAGTTGTTGCACTTAGCGTAAGTGTTGTCGATGCTGTACAACCGGAAGCATCTGTCACTTCCACAGTATAGGTTCCCGGAGCAACATCTGTTAAAGTACCATTTTGAAAATCGGTTACTGTAAAAGGAGAAACCGTATCGATCAATTGAAAAGAATATCCAGGCGTTCCTTCTGTTGCAGTAGCTGTAATGGTTGCGCCATCTACACAATTTACTTCGGTATTAGTAATACTAATAGTTAATGGGTTTGCTGAGGTTATTGTCTCTGTAAAGTCAAAAACACAGGTATCGGCTGCATCCTCATAACGTATTTGAATAGTATACGTTGTATCTGTTAATCCGGTAATCGTTTGCGGTGATGTTGTTTCGGTTATCCAAGTTACACCATTATCTATGGAATATTGAAAACCTAGAATAGGATCAAAATTTTGTGCCGCAATGGTAATTTCACCATCTGCATTACCAGAACAGCTTATCATAGAAGTTCCTGTAATATCTGCAGTAAATGCATTTCCGGAAGGAATAACAAAAGGGAAATCTACAAGATTAGCACAAGCGACAGGAAGTTGAAACACTTTCAAATCATCTATTGCCACATCGTTTCCACTAACTTGTTGTACGTTGGATCTTAAAATGAATTTTAAACTAGTATTCGCTCCGGGATCTAAAGTTATTGGTGTTGTAGGATACTCTACCCAATCTTCTGTTTTAGGAATATCTCCTGTATTGTAAAAAGATATTTCTGTACCAGAACCATCTACTAATGCTACTCTTAAATTAGGGTCATATTGCGAGTTTCCTGTTTCCAGCAAATTCATAGCAGCAAACTCTACTTGTATTGGCTGATTTGGAATAATATCGACTATTTGTTTTTCATATAATATTTCGGTTGCAGGAATTGCTGCTCCAATATTCACCACCATAAATCGTCCGTTTGGTGTTGCAGGAGTCGTTACTGGCGTATGATCTATTGGGTTTATCCATGTTCCAAATGGATGTACAATACTAGCAGTAACAGAATAATCCCCATCATTAATTGCTGGATTATATCTACATTGTGTTGCAACCACTTGTCTTTCAAAACAATAATAGGTTGGGTTAATTCCAGGAGAAGTAGTGTCTTCACCATAACCAAATGTCTCATAAAGTAAATTACTAAATGTAGGCACCGTTAATAAAGTGTACTCTACACTAATCGTATGCGATCCGGAAGGCACATTTATAAACGTTTCTGGATCTGTTGTATTTGGGTTAAGTGTACCATCTAAATAATAATCATAAGCATAAGAAACGCCACCATTATTGGTTACTGTTACCGTTGCATTTCCAGAACCATCACAATTAAACGTAGTATCACCAACTTCAATCGTTGGCGCAGGAGGTTCCTGATCTAAAATAGTATCCTGCATCACAAAAACACAACCATTAGCATCACGAATATAAACGGTATATGTTCCTGGATTTACGTATGCTTCGTTGGATGTTGTCCATGTTGTTTGGTTATCAAAACTATACTCATAAAAATTTGGTGCAGGAAAAGGTGTTCCTCCCTGCGGATTAGTAATACGAATAGTACCTTCTCCTGATGGACCACAACCTGCAAGTGCAGATATTCCTGCGGTAGCGGTTAAAGCTTCATCTGGTTGATTTATGGTAATTGTTTCTGCCGTTGTAAAACATTCAGAACCACCAAGCGTGTATTTAATTACGACTTCATAATTCCCACCATTTAGATTAGTAAAAGTAGAATTGGAAGTAAAAGTTGTTCCGTTGTCCATACTATATTCTAAAGTATATCCATTTGCATTGGTAACATTAATTTGAATCTCACCAGTAGTATCATTATAACATAAAACATCGGTTTGACTAATAGTATATTCTGGAGCTGGTATATCTACTATTTCAATAGTTGTACTAGCACTACAATTGTTAGCATCTAATACCGTAATATCATAAGTACCTCCAGCTGTTACCACTATTTCTGGTACGGTTTGAAAATCTGTTGTACTATTTATATAATAAAAATACGGAGGTGTTCCGCCTTGTGGATATACTGTAATTTCGCCATCTGCACAGGTTAACGGACTAGTAATAGCCGCTGTAACTGTTAATAGTGGTGGTTCTGAAATGGTAATATCTTCGGTATAGCTACATCCATCTTCGGTTTCGACTAAAACGGTATAAGTACCTGGATTTAAATTATTAAAGGCGTAATTATTTTCGGTAATCGGACCAACATTATTTACTAGTGTTGCACCATTATGGATGGTGAAAAAATATTGTGGTCTCACATCATTTGCAACCAATTGAATACTTCCTTTATCGCCATTACAAAGTGGCTGTGTCACGTTTGTAGAAACGCTAAAATCTCTTTCTCTAATTTGAATATCTGGAACCGTAAAAATACAAGGATTTGTAGTTACTCCTGTTTGTCTGATATAGATGGTATAAATACCTGCAACGGTAACGGAGAAAATATTACTAGCCTGGAAATTTGTTCCATCGATGCTATATTCATATCCGGAAGGAACACCACCAACTGTAATTTGACCAGGAGTTGTACAAATAATATCGCGAGTATTAACCGTCGGAATTAAAATATTCTGATACACATTAAAATAAAACTGATTAAAACATCCACCATCATAGTTTAAAGTTAACCTAAACTGTCCGGAAGTATTCGCTAAAAAGTCGGGTCCTGTTCCAACTTGCGTCCAAGTACAAGAAGTATTTTCATTGGCACAATCTGTATCGGAAACTGGCGCACAACTTGCTTCGTCTAATTGCTCCCAAATAATCGTAGATGCATCTGCAATATTTGTTTCAATAAAAACGGAATCATTGGCACCACATAAGAATATATTTGGTAGTAATTTTCCATCATTCGGACAAGTAACAACTTCATCCGCATACGGAATTACAGGATTTGTAATAGAAGCACCATACGGCGTAACGGTAAATATTTGATCTATAGATTGACAAGGAGCTACAGCAGCATTATGCACGTAATACGTGCCAACATTGGTCACTGTAATTGTCTGCGTTGTTCCTATTACAGGTGTACCTGTAGCACTTGTAGACCACGAATAAGTATCATAACCATCAGCGGCAGTTAACTGTACACTTTCCCCACAAAGCACTTCATTTTGTGTAAAAACACAATCGTTTAAATCGGCAAGAAAATTAGTAGCTTGTGGTGTTAATAAACATCCAGTATTACTATTTAAACTAGGATCATCTGTAATTTCATAATTAGCATTCGTAATACCTGTATAGGTTGCAAAAGCCTGATTATTAATCGTATTAGAACAAGCATCATCAATTTCATTACAGTTTTCAACAACATTTACATTAATTCGAATTTCGGAAACAGGATATCCTTGCTCTACATAAGAATTAGCTACACTAAAGATAATTTCTCGCGTAATAGGATCATAACTGACAACCGTAACACCAGGAGGTAATTCTAAACCAGCAGGATAATCAAAAATGGTATTAATAGGAAGTATATCTTTGATAATTAAATTTCCGGCATCATCATTTCCTGTGTTATGAAAACCAATAACATAGGTTAGAGGCTGTCCTAAAGCAACCATTTGCCCACCAATATCGGCTCCAAATTCATCGAGTACAATTTTAGTAAGAACAATATTAGGTTCTATAATCTCTACAGCTATAGCAGACAGGTACACAAAATAAGTATCTCCTTGTGTTGACAAACTTATTGTTGCATTATTAGAATCATTTGTGATAACGGAATTCCCTGGATTAGGAACCGCCATAATCCCTGTATCAAAACCTAAAGTATTTGTACTGTTAGGATTTCTATTCATTACAGGCGTTGCGTCTAGTTGTGTAACAGAACTATCAAAAAAGTTGTTAGCAAGACGATCTACCGTAGACATGTTTACGCCATTAATTCTTAATCTATCCCCTTGAATTGGTTTATCCCCTTCTAAAGCTGCAAACGCAAAATTTGCTCTTACTGGTATAGGTGCTGGTACTGTTCTAAAACCAGAAACAGGTATATCTAAATTAGGATTATCGGCGAAACTAATTGCACTAAAACCATCAAAACTGGTAATCGATTTTCCTGGTAACGTTGGATCTTCAAAAACAATAAACAAGGACCAACCTGCAGAATATCCTGTTCCGTTATAAGGACTAAAATCAGATGTTTCTCCCTGTGCTGTAGAAACATTTCCTATAGTATATGTACCTAAATTATTGGTAAAACCATTAACTATAGCGGTTACATCTGCATAACAAGAATACGGATAACTATCACCCGTTGCTACTCCTCCTGCACTATAAATTGGCGTTCCTACAACATCATTATAACCTCCTTCTGGACCTTTAAACTTTACTTCTGTAATTGGATCCGTTCCATTTGTAACTGCACCCCAATACAAACCTGCATGTATAATTTTATAACAACCAGGATTCGGAATTTCTAAATCTGCACTGGTAGAATTGAATGTTGAAGGATCTCCATCAATATCAATATACTGCATATCCACATTGTGATTATATACATTGTTATTGTTGAAGGCATTGTTATCTGGACCTAATATATTATTCCCAATCAAGCGAATATCTCCTTTTAGGTCTTGGTTAAATCTAGGTGTAAATGGAACGTAATTCTGAGCGATAGACTGCAGACTAGTTGTTAGTAATATAATTACTATTCCGATCTTAAAAAAAGTAGGTTTTTTCATGTTATATGTTTCATACATTTAAACCATTTGGGAATATGGATTAAATGATATTTTTACTTTAATTTTTTATCAATTTTCTATTTTAATAACAGACATTTTTCCATTGTAAGGCTTGCTTCCTTTAGCTTCTAAAGCTCGCATAGCTCCATCTACATAATCAAATTTCTCATAGTAAATAAAGTACTTATTGGTATTTACATCAAAGAAGAAATTAATATTAGATTGTCCAGTAGCGACTACTTTTTCTAAAAATGCATCTCTCTTCACCTTGTCACTATGTACTGCAATAATGATATAATATCCTTCGTCTACATTTTGCACATCCTTTAATATTTGTACCGTTGCACTTTGCGCTTCGCCAAAATCAAAATCTTCTGCTGTAATAGGTTCGGTGCTTAAAGGTGTATTTTCTATAATACTTTCTAGGGTTGCTTTATCCTTTAAATAACGATCTTTCTCATTATCATAAACGGCACGTTTAATTCTTCGTTTACGTTCAAAATCGGTAGCAATCTTAATACTTTCTAAAGTAGATACTAATTGTTCTTTCGCTCTTTTAGATTGTAATTGTTCTTCTTTTAAAGTTTGAATTGCATTTAAATAATATTGATTCGTTTCGTCCTTTTTGTTAGAAACATCTTTAAGTCTATTATTATATAGGTTTTCTAATGCTACTATTTCTTCACCACGCTCTTGAATAACTTGATCTACTTCTGTTTTTAAGGATTCTAGCATTCGATTTTCTGCAGCAATACTTTTAAATGGTTTAGGTTCTGAATAAATTCCTTTTTCACTCAAATCATTTTCTTCTTTTAAGTCTTTAAGGTCTTTATCTTTACTTGCAACTGCTTCATTTAATTTCGCTAACAATGCATCCTGCTTTTCTTTAGATATTTTTGCCGATTCTGTAATTGCAAACATCTCTTTTGCTATCACATCTTTCTGTGTGATTTCAGATAGAGCTTCTTCTTTATCAGAAGCTTCCGCTGCTAATCTTGCAGCTTCCTCTGCTTGTGTTTGCGCTGCTACTTCCGCTGCTAATCTTGCGTCTTCCTCTGCTTGTGTTTGTGCTGCTGCTTCGGCTGCTAATCTTGCGTCTTCATCTGCTTGTGCTTGCGCTGCTGCTTCGGCTGCTAATCTTGCTGCTTCATCGGCTTGCGCTTTTGCTGCTGCTTCTGCTGCTAATCTGGCTGCTTCATCGGCTTGAACTTGCGCTGCTGCTTGAGCTGCTAATCTTGCTGCTTCATCGGCTTGTGCTTGTGCTTCTGCTTCTGCTGCTAATCTGGCTGCTTCCTCTGCTTGAACTTGTGCCGCTGCTTCTGCTGCTAATCTTGCTGCTTCATCGGCTTGTGTTTGCGCTGCTGCTTCTGCTGCTAATCTTGCTGCTTCATCGGCTTGTGCTTGTGCTTCTGCTGCTAATCTGGCTGCTTCATCGGCTTGTGTTTGCGCTGCTGCTTCTGCTGCTAATCTTGCGTCTTCCTCTGCTTGAACTTGTGCCGCTGCTTCTGCTGCTAATCTTGCTGCTTCATCGGCTTGTGCTTGTGCTGCTGCTTCTGCTGCTAATCTGGCTGCTTCATCGGCTTGTGTTTGTGCTGCTGCTTCTGCTGCTAATCTTGCTGCTTCATCGGCTTGTGTTTGTGCTGCTGCTTCTGCTGCTAATCTTGCGTCTTCCTCTGCTTGAACTTGTGCCGCTGCTTCTGCTGCTAATCTTGCGTCTTCCTCTTCTTGTGCTTGTGCTGCTGCTTGAGCTGCTAATCTTGCATCTTCCTCTGCTTGCGCTTTTGCTGCTGCTTCTGCTGCTAATCTTGCTGCTTCATCGGCTTGTGCTTGTGCTTGTGCTTGTAGTTCTGTATCTGTTATTACGCTTTCCTCTTCTACTTCTTCGACCGGTATTGTTACTTCTTCTACTTGTTTTCTATTTGCAGCTGCTTCTGCTTTTGCTGCTGCCCTTGCATCCGCTTTTGCTTTAATTTTGGCTTGGGCTAAGGCTCTTGCATCTGCTTTTTCTTTAGCAATTATCGCTCTAGCTGCTGTATCTACTTTTGGTTTTGAAGAAACCACTCTTCTTTTCTTCTTTTTGAAAAGCATCGTTTCTTCCTCATCATCTCCACTATAATAAAAATTATTTGTGTTTTTAAATTTATATGCCAACGTGATATCATGTGAAGAACCAAAAGCGGAAAGATCTCCAATAGCTTTCTCGTAGTTATACTCAATAGCTATTTGTGAAGTAATATTAAGTCCGATACCACCTGAAATACCATACTGCGTATTATAACCAACTTGTCCCCAAATTCCTTTAGGTACCGTAAGCATTGCTAATCCGGAAAGCACTGTTTTATCTTTTTTAAATTCCGATTTTATGATACCCGAAAATTTACTTTCATCCAGAAAACCATAACTACTCATATATCCGGTATACATTATATGTGCCTGAATAACTTGTTGCGGATCTTCTTTAAGAAGTTGTGATGTTTTAAAATTGTACTGTACTAGATTATTAACGGAAACTCCGAAGTCAAAAAACACCGTTCCGTAATTAATTCCTGGACTAACACTTAAAATAGAATTAGATGGTATATTTTCTAAGGAAGGATCTGCCACATTGGTAACCACTTTACCTTCATTGATACCACTTTGATAAAAGCCAATATTTAATCCGAAAGTTAAATTACTATCTGGTTGCAGCATGGCATTGTAGGCTAGGTTTAAAATACCACCATAAGAAGTTAAAACACCATAATTTTGTTGAAAGAAACCAATACCTACTCCTATATTCTCTCTAAATCGACCAGAATAGCTTAATAAATAGGTTTGTGGAGCGTCTTCAAATTGCACCCATTCCCTTTTATTATTTACACTTATATATTTGTTTTGTTCTCTTACAAAACTAAAGGTTGGATTGATATTGAATCTATTAAACTTCAATGAATTTCTTACAGGTATAGCTAGCGAAATCACTCCGTCCTCTTCTTGTCCAAAGAAGCACTGCGTGAAACCAAAAATTAAAGCTATTACAAGTAATGTTTTTTTCATACTATTTAACTATTGTTATCGATCCGTTTTTTGTGTTTTTGTCTTCTGTGATGATCATATAATAATACACCGCATTTACAGCATTAAAAGGCATTTCATTTTCTGGCCAATTATTTTGGTAGTCTTCCGTTTCAAAAACTATTTTCCCGTAGGAATCCATTATAACTATTTCGGTATTGGTACCACTTACATATTGATTAGGAATTACCCACGTATCATTTGCGCCATCACCATTAGGACTAATTAAATTTGGAATTTCTGCAACATCTGGAAATGGGTCTTCTGCTTTAATTACAGTAAAAGTGTATTCTTTAGAAGCTTGGCAACCTGTAGTTTCTGTTATGATAACTTTGTAGCTTCCTTCTTGGCTTGCTATATAAGTTCCCTCTAAAGCATCCGTAATAAGGACATCGTTAAAAAACCATTGGTATTCTGGATTTGTTGCAGATGACGTAACAATGACTTCTAAAGTTTGATCGGATTCGATGTTGTTTTCTTCCAAAACATTGATACTACTAGTAAACTGCTCGCTTATTAAATCGATAGAACCTGTTGCTACACATCCACCTAAATCGACCCGGACTTCAAATAATCCGGATTCTGCAGTTGCATACATTTGGTTGGTAGCTCCTGAAATAGGAATACCATCTTGGGACCATTGGTACGTTTCTCCATTTGTTGTACTTAAGATAGTTGGTGCATTACTTGGGCAATACGGATTACCTAAACTAGAGATAATTACAGCTTCTATACTTGACATAGCTTCAGAAACCTGTACCCTATTAGAATAGGAACTGGAAGTACAAGAACCATAATAGGTCTCTACAAAATAAGTTCCAGGACTATTTACAGATAAACTAGGGCCATCGGAAACAAAAACAGATGTTGTCATACTAGTTTCTTTATACCATTTAAAGGATAAAGAAGGATAATTTAGTGGCGAATCATTGGTTCCTGTTCCAGGATTATCAATGGTTAACAAATAGCTTCCGCCGGCACAAAAAACCGCAGTATCTATCAAATTATTAATGGTAAATGGTTCGTCTTGAATTTTATAATATGCGGCAAATGCTACAGATCTAGAACTCGTTGCAACAGGAGCAGTACTTCTTATTTTTATTTTATATCCTTCACCAGCGAGATTGGTTGGTAATAAAAAATTTAAAACTGCAGGAGAAGAAGTTATTGTCCCTGCATTCGTTGGAATAATAACGGTTTCGTTAGTAAAATCACCGTTAGCATCGGACAATAATATGTTGAATTGATTGGATGCATCTAATGGAGCACTATGTGAAAAGACAAAATTGACATTATAAGAATTAAAAGACGCATTTGCACATGCTTGACTGAATCCTAAATTTGGAGTACCAATTACTATTTGTGCATTTATTTTTTGAGAAACTAAAAAAACACTAATGCATAATCCTAAAAATAATTTACGTAGAAAAGTAATTTTCATCATACACTTACTTATTAAAGACAAATACCAAAAGTATAAGCTTATTTAAACGTCATGCTTCCGCATTTAAGACAGTTATATTATATGGTTGAATTCTAATCAATACTAGATGCAAGAATTTTATTAATACGCAATCTAAAATCTAGTCGATTATCATTTTTCAGATCAATAAATGTTTCCGAATCTAATCCTTTAGAGTACACATTAAAAAAGCTACTGTTACCATACCAGTTTTCTAAATCTTCATTATTACTATTGTATTCTTTAAAGATATTTCCATTACAATTATTGAAATACATTTTTTGAAATATTATTTTCTTTAAACTTTCGTTATTAACACGCACGTCACTATCAATTATAACCGCTGGACTAAATCCGGATACCACGCTTTCTTTCATACTAAGAGTTGCATCATTTCCAATAAAAATACCTTCCTTAACTAAGTCTAATTTAATTTCGTAATCTAAATCATCACTTACATTAATTAATGTTAAGTTTAAAGCCGTAACTGTCGTTTCTAGTTTGACAGAACTAACGTCGTCCCCTTTTTCGTAAGATGCAACATTCATACTTCTGGACCCCTTAGAGCTCGACACATAAGAAGATCGAACTGCCAACGAGTTAAATAAATTACATTGCGCTCCAAAATTAAAGTTATAGTCGATACGATTAGATTTATAGGAAACCAACTTTTCTAAGTATAGCTCTCCACCATATATATCAAATGAATTACCAGCAGAATAGCTTACCATCACATTATCAATAGTTGTTTCCGTACCCAAAGCAGCTAATAATAGTGCATTAAAATTATCACCATCTTTAGTTCTTTTACCTGCATACTCTATTCTTACATATCGTAAAACACCAGAATTACTTTCTAGGTTTTCACCACCGTAGCTAATATCTAAAGAAGGATCTGTATTAAAATTATAGCCTTTTAAAACGCCATTACCGAAGTTATTTATGGGAGCATCACCAAGAATAATTATACCTCCCCAATCCCCAGCTTTTTTCACACTTCTATTGGACGTAAACACAATAGGATCTGTTTCTAGACCGTTTGCAATTATTGTAGCACCTTTAGTTATAGTTAGCGATCCTTTTGTTTTAAAATCACCAATAATAACCGTACCTGGTTCTATAGTAAGTACAGCGCCAGCCGTTACAAAAACGTCACCGAGTAACATATAAGTGTTTCTCTTTAGTAATTTTGTGTCTGTTGAAATAATTCCTGTAAGAATTTCGGTAGCCTCATTATACTCCACTAAGTCTGGTTTAAATTCTGTCCAAGAATTTAACCAATTGCTATTACCTATTATACCTTTTTCCTGCTGTGCGTAGGTACTTCCAATAATTAAAAGGAATATAGATGCGGTTTTAAGTAAATGTTTCATAACGAAAAATATTTAATAATTCTAAGTGTGTTATTTAAGATGGTAAATCTAGAGATAAATTCCATGTAATGCAAATTTTATCGACGAAATGCAAAATATAAAATCATAAGCGAAAAAATAAAAAAGCCCGATTAATAGGTTTTTACTAAAAAAAACGACTGTTAATCAGGCTTTCAAAGAATATTTATAAACTAAATCGAGAAAGTAATGGTAAAAAAATAAAATCACATTGCACTCTTTTTCTTACGTCTCTAATTATTTTCAAGTAATTCCTCCTTTTTTGTAATCCATTTAGAACTTATTTTCCTGTCCGTAAATATGCAGGGACTTCAAAACTTGTTCATAAAACAAAATAGCTGCTATTAAATTAGCTTTATCGGAATATGGCAAAATTCTACTCTGAAAGGCAATAGTATTTGCGAAAAAACTTGCAGTAGCCTCATGATGATCCTCCAATGCACTTCTATTTTCTTTAGAATCTGGAATACCAAAACTAGACATTGTAATACCTGGTTTAATTCCGAAAGCGATGGATGGCAATAGTTTAATAATGATTTCCATTCGTTCGGTATATAACTCTAATAATTTCCCTTTTTGCATATCCTCTAACTCTTTAAGATCATGATATTTAGAGATCGCAACATCTTTATTAATAATACTCTTTGGAGCTCCAGTTCTATTTTGAGCTGTTCCTACTCCAGTAATTAATAAAAAAATAACACTAAAAAAAACAAGTTTAAGCTTCATATTTGTAAATCTTTAATAATTAAAATTATGCAACAAATCTAGGCAAATAATCAAAATGCACAACCCTAAATTTTTATTTAACCTCATATAATAGGAGATTTCCATCTGTAATTTGTATCTAAAAACGAAACAAAGCACATTGTAAAAAAGCATCTAAGTTAAAGCTATCACTGACTTTTAGAGCATCTGGAAGAAAAAAAAAACAGCAACTATTTTTAGTAAAAAAAAAACTTAAAAAAAGTAAAAAAAAATCCAATTATAACGATAAAAGACGTTTTTTGCATGCTAAACGGCTAATAATTGAGCGATTTAGCCTACAGAAAAAATCCTATTATGGGACTATAAAAAGAATGAAATTTAGGACTTATTTTTCCATATACAGCATTGCTTTATTTTTCAAATTTAGCTATATATATTTCCTAAAGTAGCTGTTTATTATTTTATAAAATAGAACGGCTATACATGAACCAGTTATGTTGCATAAGCCTGTAAGATTCCGAATTCAATAACTTAACGCAACAAATCTAAATTTATAGATTTGTTACAATGGAAGTAAAAAAACATAAACGACTTACCTTAAAGGAGAGAATTCAAATAGAGACTCTTTTAAACGAAAACAACACTAAAGCTTACATAGCTAAAAGACTAAATCGATCGCGATCTACAATCTCTCGAGAAGTCAATAAGTGGGTACAAAATAAGTACGATAAATACGAAGCTCATTTGGCACATTGGTGTGCTAAAGAAGACTACTTAAACAAAAGAAATCTTGACAAAATAAGCACCTACTCTCTTTTAAGATTCTTTGTATATAAAGGTCTTTTATCAAATTGGACTCCTGAGCAAATAGCTGGTAAAATCAAACAAGATTATCCTAATGATCCCATAATGACAATTTCACATGAAGCTATTTACAGACACATTTATACACGTCCTCAAGCTAGTTTAAACAAAAAACTAATTAAGCTTCTTGTACGCAAAAAAACTAGACGAAGAACCCCTAAAAAAAGACGCCGAACAGGAAGTAAAATAATCAACCAAGTCAGTATAGATCTAAGGCCCAAACACATTGAACTAAGAGAAGAAATTGGTCATTGGGAAGGAGATTTAATGATTGGTAAGAATCAAAAGAGTGCTATTGGAACCATTGTTGAAAGAAAGTCTAGATACACTATTATAATAAAACTTAATAGCAGAAAATCAGATGAAGTAGCAAAAATGTTTTCGAAAAAACTAAACCTATTAAATCAATTATTTAAGAAAACAATGACATACGATAACGGAATTGAAATGGCAAAACACGAAAAAATAACACAAAATACTGGCATGAAAATTTACTTTGCCCATCCATATTCTTCCTGGGAAAGAGGAACTAATGAAAATACAAATGGACTTATTAGAAGATACCTTCCTAAAGGAACTGACTTCAATCAAATTGATGAAAAATCACTAATGAGTATTCAAGAAAAACTTAACAATAGAC
>NZ_JBSHNV010000114.1:0-1328 GCF_053601575.1 Lacinutrix sp. MEBiC02404
GATTTAGATGGCAATGGTGTATTAGACGCAGGAGAGCCAACAGGAACAACAGCAGCGGATGGGACGTATACTATAGAAGGCGTGCCAGCAGGAACAGTAGATATCGTAGTAGATACGACTACTTTACCAGTTGGAGCTACATTAACAGATGGAACAGAGCCAACCGAAGTAACGGTACCAACAAATGGTAGTGTAGATGCAGGAACGGATGGTTATACTACAGCCGGTTCAGTAACCGGAACCGTATATAACGATGAAGATGGTGATGGAACACAAAACGGAACAGAAACCGGATTTACTTCTCCAGTAACTGTATTTGCGGATTTAGATGGCGATGGCGTATTAGACGCAGGAGAGCCAACAGCAACAACGGCAGCGGATGGAACCTATACTATAGAAGGAGTACCAGCAGGAACAGTGGATATCGTGGTAGATACGACTACTTTACCAGTTGGAGCTACATTAACAGAAGGATCAGAGCCAACATCAGTAACGATAACAACAAATGGTAGTGTAGATGCAGGAATAGATGGTTATACAGTGCCTTGTTTAAATATACCTGCGGAAGATTGTGATGGAGATGGAACACCAAATAGTTCTGATCCTAATCCTTTAGATCCTTGTATCGGAGGAGATTTAACAAATGTAGATTTAACAGACACAACAAGTGACTGGGCAACTGCAGATTGTGATGGTGACGGAGTAAGTAACTTAGACGAGGTGGATCCTGATGGAGACGGCGTTCAAGGACCAAACGACACAGATCCAAATGATGCATGTGAATTTACAGCAACAGATATTACTTTACCTGTAACAGCAATTACGGATTGTGATGGTGATGGAGAAACAAGTGATACGGATCCAAATGATACGGATCCATGTATCGGAGGAACATTATCCAATGTAGATTTAACAGACACAACAAGTGACTGGGCAACTGCAGATTGTGATGGTGACGGAGTAAGTAACTTAGACGAAGTAGATCCTGATGGAGACGGCGTTCAAGGACCAAACGACACCGATCCAAACGATGCATGTGAATTTACTGCAGCAGATATTACATTACCTGTAACAGCAATTACAGATTGTGATGGCGATGGAGAAACAAGTGATACGGATCCAAATGATACCGATCCATGTATCGGAGGAACATTATCAAATGTAGATTTAACAGACACAACAAGTGGCTGGGCAACTGCAGATTGTGATGGAGATGGAGTAAGTAACTTAGACGAAGTAGATCCTGATGGAGACGGCGTTCAAGGACCAAACGACACAGATCCAAATGATGCATGTGAATTTACTGCAGCAGATATTACTTTACCTGT
>NZ_JBSHNV010000115.1:0-228 GCF_053601575.1 Lacinutrix sp. MEBiC02404
AGGAACATTATCCAATGTAGATTTAACAGACACAACAAGTGACTGGGCAACTGCAGATTGTGATGGTGATGGAGTAAGTAACTTAGACGAAGTAGATCCTGATGGAGACGGCGTTCAAGGACCAAACGACACAGATCCAAACGATGCATGTGAATTTACTGTAGCAGATATTACATTACCTGTAACAGCAATCACAGATTGTGATGGCGATGGAGAAACAAGTGATAC
>NZ_JBSHNV010000116.1:0-2866 GCF_053601575.1 Lacinutrix sp. MEBiC02404
TTTTGTCAGTTCGAGTGAAATTGCATTTTTTTTATGCAATTTTGTATCGAGAACCAATGCTAAAACCCTTCCGTCTTTGATTTCTTTTACGGAAATCAAATCCACCTTCCCTTGAAAAAAGGGAAGGAGTTTTGTGATTTGGGGTTCATTCACGGAATAGCTTTTAGCTTTTAGTTTTTAGCTTTTAGCTTTTAGCTTTTAGCTTTTAGCTTTTAGCTTTTAGCAAAAATTGTCATTTCGAGTGATTTTGTCAGTTCGAGTGAAATTGCATTTTTTTTATGCAATTTTGTATCGAGAACCAATACTAAAACCCTTCCATCTTTGATTTCTTTTACGGAAATCAAATCCACCTTCCCTTGAAAAAAGGGAAGGAGTTTTGTGATTTGGGGTTCATTCTCGGAATAGCTTTTAGCTTTTAGCTTTTAGCTTTTAGCTTTTAGCTTTTAGCAAAAATTGTCATTTCGAGCTTGCCAAGAAATCTTTTTTTTAACAAATTACGGATAACGGAACACTAAAGATTGAAGACTGAACAATGATGATTAATAACGGAAACCAATGTCAGTTCGAGTGAAATTGCATTTTTTCTATGCAATTTAGTATCGAGAACCAACTATAATTTAAAAACAGAGGTCATTTCGAGCTTGTCGAGAAATCTTTATTCACCTTTTAACTTTTTAACTTTCAACTTTTTTTTATCTTTTCACTTTTCACTTTTCACTTTTTGCCTTAAACCATGCTATACCAAGTCAAACAATACTTTAAATTCTTAAAAAAATCCACCAACCAACATGGTGTGCATTCTCCGTTTGTATATGATTTAATAACCAAATGTTTTTATGACAAGACAAAACATAAAGATTATACTATATTAAAACAGTACCGAGAAAAACTATACCAAAACCACACAACAATATCGGTAACCGATTTTGGCGCTGGAAGTCGCATTTTTAAATCCAACGAAAGACAAGTTTCTAAAATTGCAAAAACAGCAGGAATACCAAAAAAAAGAGCACAACTACTCTACCGAGTCACAAATTATTTCCAAATAAAAAACAGCCTCGAACTTGGTACTTCTCTAGGTTTAGCGACTGCCGCATTGCATTTAGGAAATAAAAACGGAAACACAACAACTATGGAAGGCTGCCCAGAAACCGCTAAAACAGCAAAACAGCAATTGGAAGCTTTCCATTTTAAAAACATAGACCTTAGAATTAACGATTTTAAAACGGAATTAAAGACACTAAAAAACACAAACTTCGATCTTATTTACATCGACGGAAACCATCAAAAAGAAGCGACTTTAAACTATTTTGAAATTTTGTGCAACAACGTTCATAATGATTCGGTACTCATTTTTGATGATATCCATTGGTCCGCACCAATGGCAGCAGCTTGGCAAGAAATTAAAAACCATCCACAAGTTACAGTAACCGTAGATACCTTTTTCTGGGGAATCGTATTTTTCCGTAAAGAACAAGTAAAAGAACATTTTACAATTAGAGTGTAACAACTTTTGTTAAAATGCGTCTTACATTTATATATATATTTTAACTTGTAGCAACAAAAAATAAAAGATGAGTAACGTTATTGAAATTAAAAATATTATTCGCGATTTTAAACTAGGCACAGAAACAGTTCATGTTTTAAAAGGAATAGATTTAAATATAGAACGTGGCGATTATGTAGCAATTATGGGACCTTCTGGTTCCGGAAAATCTACATTAATGAATCTTTTAGGCTGCTTAGACACACCAACTTCTGGAAGCTACTTGTTAAACGGACAAGATGTTAGTCAGATGTCCGACGACCAACTTGCAGATATTCGTAATAAAGAAATTGGCTTCGTTTTTCAAACCTTTAACCTATTACCAAGAACCACAGCTTTAGACAATGTGGCGCTACCAATGGTTTATGCAGGGAAATCCAAATCAGAACGTCATGCACGTGCTGCCGAAGTTTTAACAAACGTAGGCTTAGCAGATAGAATGGACCACAGACCTAATCAACTTTCTGGTGGGCAACGCCAGCGTGTTGCCGTTGGTAGAGCTTTAGTAAACAATCCATCTATTATTCTTGCCGATGAGCCAACAGGAAACTTAGACTCTAAAACCGGATTAGAAATAATGGGTTTATTTGACGAAATCCACAAAGCAGGAAACACGGTTATTATGGTTACACACGAAGAAGAAATTGCAGCGCATGCACATCGCGTGATTCGTTTACGGGATGGTGTTGTAGAAAGTGATACTAGAAATAGGTAGTTTAGTTTTTAGTTTTTAGTTTTTAGTTTTTAGTGAAATTGTCATTTCCAGCCTGTCGAGAAATCTTTTTACCTTTTAACTTTCAACTTTTGCCTTATCTGCTTTTGCCTTACCTGCTTTTGTCTTTTCCCCTAATACATGTCAGTTCGAGTGAAATTGCAATTTGTTCTGCAATTTAGTATCGAGAACCAAAGAGAAACCCCATAACCATGTCCCCTTGAGAGTTATCAAAATGAAAACATATTTTCATCAAAGACACCCAACAAAGCCAATTAGGAAAACCTCAACACGAAGCAACCTCGCAGCAATGTCCCCTTGAGGGGACTTTAGGGGTGTTTTTCAAAAAAAACATAGCACCATCAAAGATACCGAGCATCACTCTTTATGGGTGTTTCACTTTGCCTTTTGTCTTTTCCTCTAATACATGTCAGTTCGAGTGAAATTGCTTTTTTCTGCAATTTAGTATCGAGAACCAAAGAGAAACCCCATAACCATGTCCCCTTGAGGGTTATCAAAATGAAAACATATTTTCATCAAAGACACCCAACAAAGCCAATTAGGAAAACCTCAACACGAAGCAACCTCGCAGCAATGTCCCCTTGAGG
>NZ_JBSHNV010000117.1:0-4374 GCF_053601575.1 Lacinutrix sp. MEBiC02404
AATCAAACAGAATCCAATCCGTAACGTTTTTCAGATTACATTATTCATCTGAGTAATTATTCCCTTGTTGGAAGTTCAGACTTATAGATTTTCCAATAATTTTTGTTGGTGAGTAACTTATAGATAACGTGTTTGTATATGATTAGTGGCGTGTTTCAGCACCTAATTTAGCAAATAAAAACCGAATAGAAAATCTGCAAAGATTTTCGTAAGCAAGCTAAAACTAGCCATTAATTATATACGGTGTTGTGGTTAGTTATTTTTGTCCGATACATAAACTTCTTTCTCAAAATATTTTTTATGATCGCTTACAGTTCCGATCGCTGAATCATTTCCGATATTTTTTATTTCGTATAATTCCTCAATAATTTGTCCTTTAATATTTTGTTTTCCTAATTTGTATCCAAAAATTCCAAATCTATAGTCATTATTTTTAATTCCAAAAGTGTCCAATTTTATTTCATTTTCCGAGTACTGATTTTCAATTACTACATATATTAACTTTTTGTAAACCTCAAAATTTGAATTGTAATCAAAACTCGCTATATTTTTTCCGACTTTAATCGTGTCTGGAATTTTTAAGTTGAAGAATGAACTGTTTTTATATTTGACTTCTCCATTTAGGTCGAAATATATTGATTGATTTTTATACAAACTATCTCTTATAGTTAACCATTCAGATTTTTCTTTAAGAGAGCCATCTTCTCTGTATAAAAACCACCAGCCTTTTTGAAATCCGTTTTCGACCAAACCTTTTTCATTTATTTTTCCATTTTCGAAATAGTTAAACAACGTGTCGGCTGGAATTCCATTTTTAAAGTAAGACAACGATTTTAGTTTTCCGTTTTCATAAGTCTCTCCGCCAAAACCAGTAAATATAGAATCGGCTTTAAAATCTATAAATTCCACCTTAACCATTTCTCCGTTGTATTCTTGAAAAATGTCTTTTTTTTCAGATTTACAGTTGAGAAATAATAATGTTAATAGTATGTAAGTCAGTTTCTTCATAATTAACCACAACGTGTTTGTATATGGTTTGTTGCGTGTTTCAGCACCTAATTTAGCAAATAAAAACCGAATAGAAAATCCGCGAGGGTTTTCGTAAGCAGGCTAGAACTAGCAATAAATTATATACGGTGTTGGCAATAGTTATTCCTGTGAAAAATATTCTTTTTTAATTATTTCTTTTTTTATTTCATCTTTTATCTCAGTGTAAATATCAAATATTATTTTTTTATTAATATCCTCTCTACTAAATATATTTTCTAGATTGGTTATTAATTCATTTACTGAGGATTTCCATATTGTCAATAGTACAAATATATGCCTCAAGTATTTTGAAGGATGAATTTGTTCTTCAGGTTTAATGACTACAGACGACAACTTTATAGCATCTTCTAAATACTCACTTAACTCTTCGTTATAAACTAATTTAGAATAGTTAATAGAGGCAATGGTTTTATTAATTTTGTTATTTGAAACTTCAATAGCCTTTATGAACAAGTTAAGAGATTCTAAGGGTTCTGAAGATGAAAGCGCGTTGCCCTTTTCATTAAAAAAGTCAAAACTAATATTACTAATATATTTATCTAGTAATTTTATTGTAATGTCTTTGTCAAACTTAGAGCATATTTTTATAATATTTAATTGAAGGTTTGTATCTAAGTTTTCTATAGTATTTAGTACAGGTTTTATATACTTTGAAAATTCCAATTCAGATTCACAACAAACTCTACAAATTTTATTAAAAACAGGATTTATAAAAATTTCGTTAGTTTTTTTAGACTTAAAAAGAAATTCTAGGGATTTTGCTTTATCCTTTAAAGCTAATTTTAAAAGTCTATTAGATTGTCCGTTGATAGACCCAAGAACTTTTGGGTCAACTTCAATAAAAGTAGATAAAAAGGTGCTGAAATCATCTATTTGACCAGCAAATATATTTCGAGGTGTATTTCCTACAGACTTAACACTTCTTTTCATTTCTAAATAAAGTCTTTTAAGAATATCTAAATCAGTGGTTTTCTTAAATAGATATGAATAGGTGTAGTTATCAGGACTTAAAAACTCAGTCATTTTATTGTATATTTCTAAAGCATCTTGAATTGAATCAATTTTTTTTATTGCCATATTATAATCATACACTGAAGTCGGAAAACCCCAAGTTCTTTTTTCATCTAATGTGTATAATTTGTTAAATAATGAATCTAGCCTAGTTAAATTAAATTTTGGGTGTATAACATCTATGCTGTTGAAATTTTTATCTTTTAAAAAATCTAAATAAGCTTCTTCAATTACTATATTTGATTTTATCTCAATAAAATTTAGAGATGTATCATCTGAAACCAATGTATTTAAAGTTGCTTCCCATTCATAAGGACTTAATTCTTCATTAATATACTTTTCAGTAAATTTTTTAATATTCAAATCTAAAAACTCTCTTTTTGTTGCTTCAAAATTTAAAAAATGAAAATGCAATTTTAGTCCTAATAAAACAGCTAACTCTTTATATTTATCTCTTTTTTTTAAGCCTTCAAATCTTTCTCTCATTGCATCCAATGGCAGAACAACTGAACCAAAATTGCCATCAAAATTTTTCGGATTAGTTTTGAATTTATCTTTGTTTAATTCCAAAAAATCACTTACATCTTTATCTTGACTGTTAAATCGAGGTATATGAAATCTGTTTTCAACAATTTTATAAAATAAGTTTCTATCTAATTTATTTTGGAATTTATCATATTCTGGACCTCTGCGACAAGTAATTACACATTTTATATTTTTACTAAAAGAATTCTGTAAAACTATATTTGATAATAACAAGTTTAAAGAATCATTATTGTCATAACAATATTCATCAACATCATCTAAAAATACAATTACATTTTTTAGAGTTTTTGGAATATTATATTCTGCAATATTTTTGTTTTTTACAGGAATAATTAAATTGCTATTTCTATCTTTTTTCAAATAGTCATATACGATTCTTGTTTTTCCTGACAATGGATTCCCAATAATGATAGTAATAGGATTGACAGAAATTGATTTTTTTATTTCTGAATAAATGTTATGGTCAAAAAACAAATCTTCTATATATTCAGATTCCCTCCAGCCAAGAATTGTTCTAGGGTCTAGATTTTCTTTATTTAAATCAATATGTTTGTGTGATTGTCCACTCATTTGATTGGAAGAGTATCAATTTCTTTTATTCTTGTTGTATCAGATTTTTTAATTTTAAGAGTGTTTTCAATCAAATCTATTTCACTTGATTCGTTTTTCTTTAAGCTATTTTTATAAGTAAGATACCCTAAAGTTAAAACAAAAAGAGTGTTCAACAGTAGAGCTATTATCTTAAGTTTTTTATATAAATAATCAATTAAAAAAGGTCTACTTCTAATAATGAACTTATTTTTATCAATGTAATGTTGACCTTCAAATGTGATTCTGTAAGCATTATTAGTTTTTTTACAATACTCAAGTTTACACAAGTATTCTAAAGCTAAAAAAACTGTTTGTTTATCGAAAGTATTATTTTTATTCAAGTCTTCAACTGTCAATAAATCAATTGTTTCATTTAATCTGTCTAACTCAATTAATATTAAATCTAATACTTTAATTTTATTCATAGATATTCTTTTAATTATTGCCAACGGTTTTGTATATGGAAAGTTGCGTTTTTGTAAGCGAGGATTTTCCGAAGGAAAATCAGAAGTAGCAAAAGAGCAACCAACTTTATTTAAGCACTAATCTAGCAATTTTTTATATACGGTGTTAGTTTTTAGTGCTTTTTAGGTTCCAACATTTTTCTACTTTTATTCACTTTCACTTTTCAATTCCGTAAACTAGCTAAAAATTCCGATCGAGTGATTTTCTTTTTCTTTTAGAGTTTGAGTAAATAATTCGGAACTTTCTAAATTCCGATTGAGTGAGTTTTAGCGTAATCTGTTTTTGTTTTTTTATTCCGCAAACAAGCTAAATATTCCGCAAAATATTTCATTTAGAGTTTGAGTAAGATTTTTTTTAACTAATGGAATTAAAGCATATTATCGCTAAGTTTTCAATCTCCGCAAACTTGCTTAAGCATTAAAACTAACGTGTTTGTATATGGTTTGTTGCGTGGTTAAGAACGTAATTTAGCAAATAAAAACCGAATAGAAAATCCGCGAGGGTTTTCGTAAGCAGGCTAGAACCAGCAATAAATTATATACGTTGTTAGCAAATGCAGCTCTAATTAGTAGTAAACTTAATAAAAAGAAATTTCCAACGTTAAATAAGAGCAGATAGATTTTCGCACCAGATAATCTGTTTATTATTTAGTTAATTAAAATCTTTGTGACTTCAGTTTTACTTTTAGTTCCGATTTATCTAAGCAAATTT
>NZ_JBSHNV010000118.1:0-948 GCF_053601575.1 Lacinutrix sp. MEBiC02404
CTCTTACCATTCCGAACAGAGAAGTTAAGCCCATTTGCGCCGATGGTACTACATTGTGGAAGAGTAGGTCGTCGCCTTTTTTAGAGAATCCTCAGCATTTATTTGTTGAGGATTTTTTTATGCAATAAAATCAATAGAAAATTATAGTTAAAACTGGATGACGTTGAAGAAACTTTTTTGCTACTGCATAAGCGATAGAAACCACATCCTTTTCTATTATATTCTTTAATTAAAGATCGTAATCTTCACCAATATATATATGGTAAATGCTTCTTAGAACGAAACATCTATAAAAAAACAGACAGAGAATACCTTGCTTTTTAATACAATTGGCCCTAAAAATAGAGGAACCTATTTATTAGGCTATTGCAATATTTAAGTTTTTGTTCCTGTTTAACCAGGAACAGAAAAGTAGTCGTTGTTTTTTAGAATTAGTTGACTCCCTAAAGCAACCTCCAATGATGGGGTAAATTGTTTTTAATAATTATTCGACTTTTATAGAATGATTACTAAATAATACATAAGATATGCTCATTGGTATTCCAATCTTGTGTTCCATTTCTTTCTATAATTCGCTGTGCGTTCCGTTACTTAATAAAAGAATGAAGTAACGTCAGGCTATCCGCTATATCTTTTTGTTGATTTTTCAGATTTCAATAAGTAAAAACTCCTTATATATAGGTTTCGATTATTTATAAAACGAGTGACTAAAGTCCCATAAAAAGGATATCGCTACTATCCTTAACGCAAAAACCAAACTACAGGCATCGAATTTGGAAAAAACTTCAGGCTATAAAAGGTTGAAAATAAAGCCTTAGAACGCTTCAAAAAAAATAATCAAAAAAAAGATTAAAAAAGGTATTGTCAAGAAGAAAAAGGTATCTATATTTGCACCCCGCTACGGAAACAATAATATGTTAAGTAGCAGGAAAAGTTCTAAAGAAAATC
>NZ_JBSHNV010000119.1:0-386 GCF_053601575.1 Lacinutrix sp. MEBiC02404
GTATATAACGATGAAGATGGTGATGGAACACAAAATGGAACAGAAACCGGATTCACTTCTCCAGTAACTGTATTTGCTGATTTAGATGGCGATGGCGTGTTAGACGCAGGAGAGCCAACAGCAACTACAGCGGCGGATGGAACATATACTATAGAAGGCGTACCAGCAGGAACAGTAGATATCGTAGTAGATACAACTACTTTACCAACAGGTGTAACTTTAACAGAAGGAACAGAACCAACAGAGGTAACGGTACCAGTAAGTGGAACAGTTGCAGCAGGAACCGATGGTTATACTACAGCTGGAACCGTAACCGGAACAGTATATAACGATGAAGATGGTGATGGAATACAAAACGGAACAGAAACAGGATTTACTTCTCCAGT
>NZ_JBSHNV010000120.1:0-306 GCF_053601575.1 Lacinutrix sp. MEBiC02404
CACAATTATCAGCTTCATTGGTTACATCACCAGTTTCGCTAACCGTTGCATCATAATTACAAGAAGCATCCGTAAAAATTTCAATAGCTGCAGGCGCAGTAAATGTTGGCGCAATATTATCTGAAACGGTAATCGTTTGTATTTGCGGCGTTGCAGTATTCCCACAATCGTCTGATAAAGTCCAAGTTCTAGTAATAACAAAAGAACCTTCACAAGCACCAGCTGTTACAACATCTGTAAAAGTCGCATCTAAAGTAGTATCACAATTATCAGCTTCATTGGTTACATCACCAGTTTCGCTAACCG
>NZ_JBSHNV010000121.1:0-432 GCF_053601575.1 Lacinutrix sp. MEBiC02404
TAATGAAACCATACTTACTGCAACGCTTACGCTTGAAGATTCTATCGGTCCTGACTTAACGGCTTGTACTGTAATAGACGAAACTATAGAATGTAATGGTACAGATAACGAAACAATTGCTAACGATTGGAATGCTGCTAATATATTAGCACTTCAATCTTGTGGTACAGATGCTTGTGATACAGATGCAGTATTTGATGTAACTTCTGATTATGCTTTTGCTAACCTTACTTCTACTTGTGGAGCTGGTGGTACTATCTTAGTTACTTATACAGTTGCTGATGATTGTGGTAATGAAACCATACTTACTGCAACGCTTACGCTTGAAGATTCTATCGGTCCTGACTTAACGGCTTGTACTGTAATAGACGAAACTATAGAATGTAATGGTACAGATAACGAAACAATTGCTAACGATTGGAATGCTGCTAA
>NZ_JBSHNV010000122.1:0-479 GCF_053601575.1 Lacinutrix sp. MEBiC02404
AACTAAGATAGTACCACCAGCTCCACAAGTAGAAGTAAGGTTAGCAAAAGCATAATCAGAAGTTACATCAAATACTGCATCTGTATCACAAGCATCTGTACCACAAGATTGAAGTGCTAATATGTTAGCAGCATTCCAATCATTCGCGATCGTTTCGTTATCTGTTCCGTTACATTCTATAGTTTCGTCTATTACAGTACAAGCCGTTAAGTCAGGACCGATAGAATCTTCAAGCGTAAGCGTTGCAGTAAGTATGGTTTCATTACCACAATCATCAGCAGCCGTATATATTACTTAAATAGTTCCACCAGCACCACAAGTTGAAGCTAGGTTAGCAAAAGCATAATCAGAAGTTACATCAAATACTGCATCTGTATCACAAGCATCTGTACCACAAGATTGAAGTGCTAATATGTTAGCAGCATTCCAATCATTCGCAATCGTTTCGTTATCTGTTCCGTTACATTCTATAGTTTCGT
>NZ_JBSHNV010000123.1:0-1148 GCF_053601575.1 Lacinutrix sp. MEBiC02404
ACTAAAACCAAACAACACCTTTGTTTTTGATAGTCTTTTATTAAAACAGAATTCAAACTACAAATTATCTTTAGTCGATTTTAAAGGAAAACTTTTAAAAGCAAGCATGCATGTAAATGAACAATTGATAGATTACAAACCTGAATTAGTAACTAGTAAAGACTGGAACGACTATTATATTAAAGGCTTTGACAACAAACATACGGACGATATCGCTTCCAGACAAATAAAAAAACAAGTATACTTAGATGAAGTTGTTGTTGAAGCTAAAACGAACAAAATTGTTCTTCCTGATGATTATCCAGACCCGAAAGTTAGAGGAAACAGCGTTACAAAAACATACATAATTGATAAAAATAGGTATTCTCCCAACCAAACAGCAATGGATGTAATAAAAGACTTACCAGGAACTTTAGTCGATGTTAATAGTACCGCTATTAGATCTACAAGAGGACAAAAATCAATAGTTAAAAGTCAAACAAATGTAGCTAGTGAAATGATAAATATTAATACTGGTGCAAGAAGTATAAGTAGCTCAGAAGACATGACTATTATACTTAACGGTGTTAGAGTTACAGATTTTAATATTTTAAGAAATTTAAGTGCTACAGAGATTATAGAAGCAAAAGTTAATGCTTCTGGAGCCGGTTATGGTTTAGATGGTTTTGCTGGAGTAATAATTTTAAAAACAAAAGGAGAAATAAATCCTTTTAAAAATGTAACCAATAATACCGAATCTACTTTAAAAATTGGAAATGTAGATTTTGGGTTTACCATTTCTACAGCAAACTACGCCAATTTCGATATGCAGTTCCCAACTAAAAACTCTAGAATATTCTATAGTACTTTAGATTGGTTACCAAATGTAAATTTAAAACCAAACACAGACAATACTATAAGGGTTTACAATGATAACCTAGACGAAATTCAACTTCTAATTAATGGTCAAAATGACCAAGGGAATCTAGTTTTTAAGGTTATACGTATTAAAAATAATTAATAATTATATATAATCTTGCAAATTCACATCATTAATACTTCCATGAGAAGCGTGACGTACTACATTTCCATTTCTTATCACTAATAACTGTGGAGACTCATGCATGACCATAAATTGAACACCAATTTCATTAGAGATTTCTCTATAG